>JAHDBC010000044.1 GCA_020630595.1 Planktomarina sp. | reverse complement strand
CCCGCCCCGACATGGTCTATGCCATGCAGCACGCCCATGAACACATCATGACGAATATGGAGATGCTGAAACCCGGCGCGTCTATTCAGGAAATTTCGCGGAACACCCACGTGCTGGACGATCAGTTTCAGGCGCAAAAATACGGCTGCCTGATGCACGGTGTGGGCCTGTGTGATGAATGGCCCTTGATCGCCTATCCCGATAAAATGGTGGAAGGGGCGTTCGATTATGAACTGCAACCCGGTATGGTGCTGTGTGTTGAGGCCGCAGTGGGCGCGGTCGGCGGTGACTTTTCCATCAAACTGGAAGATCAGGTGCTGATCACCGAAGACGGATATGAAAATTTGACGAAGTATCCGTTTGATGAACGCTTGATGGGGGCATAGGCACTTCGCCGCAAAATTTGACGCGGCCGCATTCGCTGTGCGGTCGTTCGGTCCTGTCTTCGCTTTGTTCGTGGGCTCGAACCCCACACGTTCCCATTCTTTTGGCAAGACGGTGTTCAAGCGATGTTTGGCCTTGGTTTCACGGCCCGATTGTTTCCCCTTTGGCAACATCCACTGGCCGCGCTACACTTTCGGGAAAGCCAAACTTTAATAGGACACATCTCTATGCTGCGCCCCTTTCTTACTGCCCTCGCCTTTACGATACCCACGGTCTCCCTCGGTTTGACGTGCGGGAATGATGCGTCCGGGTTCAATCGGTGGAAGGCGGAATTTGCCCCGATTGCAGCGGCGCAGGGGGTTGGTCAGCGGGGATTGCAGGCCTTGGCCAATGCGCAATACGGCACCGCAACGATCCGGGCAGATCGCAACCAGAAATCATTTCGCCTGAACTTGCAGGAGTTCATGGAACTGCGCGGGTCTGCCACCATTATCCGGCAGGGACGCCGCGCGCGTCAGCGGGATGCTGCGTTCTATGATGCGCTTGAACGCATGTATGGTGTGCCTGCTGGGGTCATCATTGCAATTCACGGGATGGAAACAGGGTTCGGCGGGTTCATGGGCGACACGCGCGTGGTATCGGCCATCACGACGCTTGCCTATGATTGCCGCCGCAGCGATTTTTTCCAACCCCACGCAGTGGGTGCGTTGAAACTGGTTGATCAGGGAACGATCACGGGCGACACGCGCGGCGCAAAGCATGGCGAACTGGGCCACACGCAGTTTCTGCCCGGCAACGCGCTGCGCTACGGCGTGGACACGAACGGCGACGGGCGTTTGGATCTGTACAATGTGTCAGATGCATTGGGGTCCACCGCAAACTTCCTGCGCCAGAAAGGCTGGCGCCCCGGTGCAGGGTATCAGGAAGGGCAGCCAAATTTCGCAGTGATCCAGGAATGGAATGCGGCGGGGGTCTATCAAAAGGCCATCGCCATTATGGCCGCGGAAATCGACCGATAGGCCAGTTCGTTCCAAAGGCCGCAACCCAAACGGGGTTCGACGCATTGGGATCAATCGGCATGGCGGTCACACCGTTTGACCCCGGACCGAAAAAGCAAAAGGCGCCGCAAACCGCGACGCCTTTTCTTTTGGTTTCAGCGGGTTTGGTTACGACCGTGCGTCGCCAACCAATTTCCAGATTGCTGGGATCAAAAGACCGGCAATGGCCAGTTTGATCAGGTCGCCAATCAAGAACGGTGTGAAACCCCAAGCGAATGTTTGTTCCCACAGCCCGGTATCTGCGGCCAGCTTGTTTTCGACAACGATCCAGTTGGCCAGCCACAGCATGCCCGGTACATAGATCAACACATTCGCGATCAACAGCGACCCGAACAGCGTTTCCACACCGCGGTCCAAGCCACGACGTGCCGCCCAGCCCAGATACACCGTCGCCAGAACATACCCCAGAATATAGCCACCGGACCCACCCAGCACATAGGCGATGCCGTCCAGCGGGCCATTGAAGAACCCGGCTGTGTTTGCAAACACGTTGAAGCCCAAAACACCCAAAATGGTGTATGCGCCGATTGTGATCAGGCCAAGGCGGGGGCCATACGCGACACCGATGGCCAAAACGCCAAATGTTCCCAATGTGACCGGAACAGGTGACGGGAACATCGGGATTTTGGTTTTTGCAGCGATGATCAAGGCCGCAATGCCCAGCACAACCAAGACGATTTGTTTGACCAGCTTTGCCTGGCCTTCGGTTGGCAGAATTGCTTCGGCCAATACCCGTGTGTTTGCAGTAGCGATCATGATGGGTCCCCTCGTGTCACTATGGATTTCTGCCTTGGCTTTAGCGGGTGTTACGCCCCAATGGCAAGGGGATGCCCGGGGCGTTTGCGATAACGCGAAACCATTTCGTAGTCTTTTTTGGGGCCTGTGACGTGCCAAAAGGCTGTCCAATCCGGAAACTTGCCCAAATCATAACGCACATCATAAGTGTCTGGATCACACAGATGACGGTCCGTCGGGTGCGTCAGTCTGATCTGGTGAAATGGCCGGCCATCGGGAAAATTGATCTGGATACCACCGGGCATGTCGAACCACAGGTAGGTCCGTGATGCCTTGAGCACCGCACCGGTCGGCAATGTCAGATCACCGTTTTCCGCGTAATTGCCATCTTTATGAATTGTTGCCGTGCCACTGAACGTTGATTGCAGCCCAGTAAGCCGGTCATCAATGTCACGATCGATGTCCCAAAAACCTATGAAATCCTGAAGGGTTAGGTGCGTGGCCATCCGATCGTCTCTTCCCCTGTGCGACCCACGAACTTTATCCGCCCCAAATCCATGTCAAAATACAGATCATAACAATCCCAGCCCGCGTTTGGCGGCCATTCGCTGCAATATTGATCGCCCTGCACCCGCCACGATCCCCAACTGTCGCGCCCGGCGTTGTACAGGGTTCTGCCCGATGCGTGAAATGTCTGCCATGCAGCTTTGTAATCCCACGTCGTGTCATTCAACGTGTCTTCGATTGTGGCCCCATCCAGTTTGATCCATGTGTCTGCAGTTGCAGGCGCCGCCGACAAGATCAGGGCAATGACGAGTGCGCGCATCGGCGTCTCCTTGAGTCTTTGTGCCGCCCACCTTATGACGCGCGCGAACAGTTCCCAACCCAAAAGGCCGTGATCCCATGATCCCTCGTTATTCCCGTCCCGATATGGTCAAAATCTGGTCCCCCGAAACCAAATTCCGCATCTGGTACGAGATTGAGGCGCACGCCTGCGATGCGATGGCCAAGCTGGGTGTGATCCCACAGGAAAACGCAGATGCGGTCTGGAAAGCCAAAGACGTTGAATTCGACGTGGCCCGCATCGATGAGATTGAGGCCGTGACCAAACACGACGTCATCGCGTTTTTGACCCATCTGGCGGAACATGTTGGCAGTGAAGAAGCACGGTTTGTGCATCAGGGCATGACCAGTTCCGATGTACTGGATACATGTTTCAACGTGCAGCTTGTCCGGGCCGCGGATATCCTGATTGCTGATATCGAAGGGTTGCTGGCCGCCCTGAAAAAGCGGGCGATGGAACACAAAATGACCATCCGGATCGGGCGGTCCCATGGCATTCATGCGGAACCCACAACGATGGGCCTGACATTTGCCCGTTTCTATGCGGAAATGGACCGCAACCTGTCACGCATGCGCGATGCCCGGGCAGAAATTGCGACGGGCGCAATTTCGGGGGCCGTGGGGACATTTGCAAACATTGACCCGGCAGTAGAAGAACATGTCTGTGATCAGCTTGGCTTGGTTCCCGAACCGATCAGCACACAGGTCATCCCACGCGACCGCCACGCAGCATTTTTTGCCACCCTTGGGGTGATCGCATCATCCGTCGAAAACATCGCAACGGAAATTCGCCATATGCAGCGGACAGAGGTGCTGGAGGCCGCGGAATTTTTCAGCATGGGCCAAAAAGGGTCTTCTGCCATGCCGCACAAGAAGAACCCCGTGCTGACGGAAAACCTGACCGGGTTGGCGCGGTTGGTGCGCATGGCCGTGATCCCGGCGATGGAAAATGTGGCCCTTTGGCACGAACGCGACATCAGCCATTCGTCGGTCGAACGCAACATTGGCCCAGATACGACCATCACACTTGATTTTGCCCTTGCCCGCCTGACAGGCGTAATCGACAAGCTGTTGGTCTATCCCGAAAACATGCTGGACAACATGAACAAGTTTCCGGGTTTGGTGATGTCCCAGCGCGTTTTGTTGGCCCTGACACAAGCGGGCGTCAGCCGTGAAGATGCTTACCGCCTTGTCCAGCGCAACGCCCTGAAAGTTTGGGACACGCGGTCCGATTTCCGCGAAGAACTGCTGGCAGACGAAGAAGTGCGCGCCGCGCTTAGCGAAGAAGAAATCAATGAAAAATTCGATCTGGGCTATCACACCAAACATGTGGACACGATCTTCAATCGGGTCTTTGGTGATCAATAGCGGCACCGCGATTGAATAAATTCAGGCTGCTATATGTTGGTATGGGGAAGACAGGAGAACATTCATGAAATATCTGACCTTGTTGATGATGCTGGCCGTTCCATCAGGCGCAATCGCCGCCGGATCCGTCACACCCTCCCCCCCCAAACCAACAGAAACCACCCAAGTCTGTGAAGAAGGCAAGGTTTATGCCGTCCCGGCGGATGGCGTGGGGCTGTGCCTGACGCCAGAGATGATCCTTGAACAGGGTCTGATGACCGAAGAAGAATTGTTGGAAGCCGTGCGCGAACTGTCTTACAACGGACGGTATGACGGGGCGCGGGATATTCTGCCGCTTCTGGATCAGACAAATGACATGGTGCAAACCTATTGGGGGTTTACCGCCCGCAAACTGGGCGACATGGACGCCGCGATGGTGCATTACCGTGCGGCGCTTGATCTTAATCCGGACAATCTTCTGGTGCGATCCTACATGGGTCAGGCATTTGTCGAAAACGGCGATAAGGCCTCTGCGCTTGTCCAACTGCGCGAAATCAAGGCACGCGGCGGCGCACAAACATGGCCCGCGATCGCGCTGAAACAGGCGCTGCGCAGTGGCCGTGGCCTGAACTATTGATCTGACCTGCGGGCCGGACCCTGTGGCGGGCTGCAATTGGCCCGCCTTGGTATCAGGGCATTGTGCTGTGACTTGGACGGGCCTATGACCGTGCGCAACGGAAAGGGCCCCTGAATGTCACAAAGAAAACGAAGTGTTTCTGCATGGCTGGCCTATCAGCCGTTGCGCTTCATCCTGTCGATCCTGGGTCTGTTGCCATTTCGGTGGCGTTCCCATTTCGGTGGCTGGGTTTTGAAAGGGCCGATTGGCCGATTGATCGGATATCGCAAACGCGTTTTGCGCAATTTGAATCATGTGATGGGGCATCTGACCCCCGCGGAACATGACGCGATTGCAGATTCAACATTGGAAAACGCCGGGCGCACGTTCGTCGAAAACCTGTATCCGGCAGACTTTGCCCGGCAGGTGGGAACAATCGAACTTTGGGGCGATGGCATTGACGCGATGATGGAAGCCCACGCGCAGGGGCGGTCAATCCAATTTGTTTCTGGCCATTTTGGAAACCACGAAGCGTTTCGTTTGGCGCTGTACCACAAGGGCATCAAGGTCGGCGGAATTTACCGGCCCCTGTCAAATCCCTTTTTCAATGACTTTTACGTTGAAACGTTAAAGGTCGAAGGACGCGCAGGGCCGATTTTTCCAACGGGCCGGGATGGGACAACCGCGTATCTGAATGCGCTGCGCAACGGGGGCGTCGCCCTTGTTCTATTGGTTGATGTTGCCAGCACACGGGCCGAAAAACTGGAATTCATGGGCAAGCCCGCATATTCGCCCACCTCTGCTGCGGCCTTTGCGCTGAAAGCAGACGCATTGTTCTTGCCCTATTTTTCGATGCGTCACGGCAACGATCACAAGGTGGAAATCGCGGCACCGATTGAACACAGTGATCAAACAACCATGACGCTTGATGCATTCCGTTTGCTGGAAGATCGCATCACCGCTGATCCCGGCAATTGGTTTTGGGTGCACAAACGGTGGAAGCCTGACGCCTGATGCCGCAAGGGCCTATTGGCCGA
Organism: Planktomarina sp.; assembly: GCA_020630595.1. Taxonomy (GTDB): domain Bacteria; phylum Pseudomonadota; class Alphaproteobacteria; order Rhodobacterales; family Rhodobacteraceae; genus Planktomarina. The sequence continues at coordinate 10,520 of JAHDBC010000044.1, read as the reverse complement.
TGCGCACCGCATCGAAGATCTCACCGTATCCCTTGCGCTGCAACAACACCACAGCAGGCAAAGATGTGATCGTGACGTTGAATTCGCGGGCACTGGCCCCGGACCATTCTGCAATGCTGCGCCAATCCGTCACCACATTGGCATAATCAATTGTGCGTCCGGCATTTTCGCCACGCCGGATGTCCACGCGCGACGAAGGCGCATAGCTGACAAGATGAATGATAAACGGCCCATCGACCGAAGCATCGGCCACGTTGATGGTCAGTTGTCGCCCATCCAATTCCGCGTCCAGCGCACCAACAGTCTGCGAACGGGAATGCCGTTCAATGGCCGCCTTTACCGCGCCTGCGCGGTTGCCAACCACATGTTCGATCCCGTTGATCATCATTTGCGGCGTATAAACCATGCGTTCTGATTGAACGCGCGCATAGTTGCGTTGCCGTTCGGTGTATTCCGGACTGGCAAAGCTGTCTTTCCAGCCGATGTAATCCCAGTAATCAACATGCAACGCCAAGGCGACGATGTTTGGGTCTTTGGCCAAATCATGCAAAAGCGCGTCTGCCGGTGGGCAGGACGAACATCCCTGTGATGTGAACAATTCCACAACAACGGGCCGATCTTGCGCGGCAGCAGGAAGTGCAATGCCACAGGCCAAAGCCAGAGATGTCAAAATGCGCCGCATGTTGGGACCCTTTCGTCGATACATACGTTAGATAGCGGAACCGCAGATGAAAAACCAATCAACCCTGTGAGAGGCTTTGTGACAATTTGCCATCCGGTACACAAATGTATACAATTAGACTTGAGTCTCTCGCAGAACCGTTGCATCTACGGGCCAAACAGAATCCGTCACCCATTTACCGGAGCTTTCACGCATGACCATTGTCGTCGGACAAGACACTGCCAAAACCCGCCGCACCCTGACAGCAGGGGGCAGCACCATCGCCTATTATTCAATTCCAGCCGCACAAGACGCCGGTCTGGGCGATTTTTCCAAACTGCCCGCCGCCCTGAAAGTGGTTCTGGAAAACATGCTGCGCTTCGAAGACGGCAAAACCGTTTCGGTCGATGACATCAAGGCCTTTGCCGAATGGGGCGCAAACGGTGGCAAAAATCCCCGCGAAATCGCATACCGCCCGGCCCGCGTTCTGATGCAGGATTTCACCGGTGTGCCAGCGGTCGTCGATCTGGCGGCGATGCGCGATGGCATTGTGGCCCTTGGCGGCAACCCTGATAAAATCAACCCGCTGAACCCGGTTGATCTGGTGATCGACCATTCGGTTATGATTGACGAATTCGGCAATCCCCGTGCGTTCCAGATGAATGTGGACCGCGAATATGAACGCAACATGGAACGCTACACCTTTCTGAAATGGGGTCAGAAAGCATTCGATAACTTCCGCGTTGTGCCCCCCGGCACCGGCATCTGCCATCAGGTGAACCTGGAATATCTGTCGCAAACCGTTTGGACAGACACAGACCAGAATGGCGATATGGTGGCCTATCCTGACACGCTTGTTGGCACAGATTCACACACCACGATGGTCAACGGTGCGGCTGTTCTGGGTTGGGGTGTTGGTGGCATCGAAGCAGAGGCCGCAATGCTGGGCCAGCCGATTTCCATGCTGATCCCAGAGGTTGTCGGGTTCGAACTGACCGGGTCCATGATGGAAGGCACAACCGGCACTGATCTGGTGTTGAAGGTCGTGGAAATGCTGCGCGAACGCGGCGTTGTCGGCAAATTCGTTGAATTCTATGGCGAAGGTTTGAACCGTTTGCCGCTGGCGGACCGCGCCACAATCGCGAATATGGCACCGGAATACGGCGCCACCTGCGGCTTTTTCCCGATCGACAACGAAACCCTGCGGTATCTGCGCACCACAGGCCGCGACGAAGATCGTATCGCGCTGGTTGAAGCATACGCAAAAGAAAACGGTTTCTGGCGTGGCGATGATTATGCGCCAGTCTACACAGATACGCTGCACCTGGACATGGGCACGATCGTTCCTGCGATTTCCGGCCCAAAACGCCCACAGGATTATGTGGCCCTGACAGATGCCAAATCCGCCTTCCACCGCGAAATGGAAGAAACCTTCAAACGCCCCATGGGCAAGGAAATCGCTGTTGCCGGCGAAGACTACACGATGGAATCCGGCAAGGTTGTGATCGCGTCGATCACATCGTGCACCAACACATCAAACCCTTACGTCATGATCGGTGCAGGGCTCGTGGCCCGCAAGGCAGCTGCATTGGGCCTGAACCGCAAACCTTGGGTCAAAACATCGCTCGCCCCCGGGTCGCAGGTCGTGTCCGCCTATCTGGAAGCGGCAGAATTGCAGGATGATCTGGATGCGCTGGGCTTCAACTTGGTCGGCTATGGCTGCACGACTTGTATCGGCAACTCTGGCCCGATCCAAAAAGAGCTGTCTGATGCAATTGCCGAAGGTGACTTGGTCGCCACATCAGTCCTGTCCGGGAATCGCAACTTCGAAGGGCGGATTTCGCCAGACGTTCGTGCAAACTATCTTGCGTCCCCCCCCCTTGTGGTGGCCTACGCGATTGCAGGCACATTGGACATCAATCTGACCTCTGACCCATTGGGGCAAGACAAAGATGGCAACGATGTTTATCTGAAAGACATCTGGCCCACCACACAGGAAGTCGCGGAATTGGTCGAACAGACCGTAACGCGCGAAGCGTTCCAAACCAAATACGCCGACGTCTTCAAGGGTGACGACAAATGGCAGGGCGTGGAAACCACCGACCAGAAAACCTACGATTGGCCAGCGGCGTCCACATACGTGCAAAACCCGCCGTATTTCCAAGGCATCACGATGGATACGAAGAAAATCGAAAACATCGAAGGCGCCAAGGTTCTGGCCCTGTTGGGTGATATGATCACCACCGACCACATCAGCCCAGCCGGATCGTTCAAAGAAACCACCCCCGCCGGAAAATACCTGACCGACCGGCAGGTCAGCCCACGGGAATTCAACTCGTACGGGTCGCGCCGTGGCAACCACGAAATCATGATGCGCGGCACATTCGCCAATATCCGCATCAAGAACGAAATGCTGGATGGTGTGGAAGGCGGCTATACCAAAGGGCCTGATGGGCAACAAACCTCCATCTACGATGCATCCATGGCCTACCAAGAGGCGGGCACCCCGCTCGTGATTTTTGGCGGTGAACAATACGGTGCCGGATCGTCACGCGACTGGGCGGCCAAGGGCACGGCCCTGCTGGGCGTAAAGGCCGTGATCGCGGAATCCTTTGAACGCATTCACCGATCCAACCTGGTTGGCATGGGCGTCATTCCGTTCGAATTCACTGGCGGCGACACACGTAAAACTTTGGGCCTGACCGGGGACGAAACCGTTGCCATTCACGGGCTCGAAGGTGTTCAACCCCTGCAAGAGGTTCCCTGCACCATCACAATGGCCGACGGCACCGAACAGCAGATCACATTGAAATGCCGGATCGATACCGCAGTCGAAATCGACTACATCGAAAACGGCGGCGTGCTGCACTACGTGCTGCGCAATCTGGCCAAAGCGGCCTGACCCCCGTGCGTCACAATCCACTCACGCTGCCCCCTGTCATCACATTGATAGGGGGCAGTGTCATTTGGGCATCAGCCATCTGGTTCGACCGCCCGAACCTCCCAATTCTCGCGATCATCGGTGGGCTGATCATCTGTGGCGCGCTTGGCTTGATCGGCTGGTCGATCCTCTATTTCCGGCGTCAAAAAACGCCCGTCATGCCGAACCGAACACCAACAGATTTGATCAGCGGCGGTCCTTTCGCCTTTAGCCGAAACCCGATTTATTTGGGCATGGCGCTTGCCTTGGTGGGTTGGTCCATCTGGCAAGCCGAATGGATCGGGCTTTTGGTAACAGCAGGCTTCATCGCATGGGTCACAGCCAACCACATCCGTCCCGAAGAAAAGGTTGTCACAGCTACCTTTGGGGATCAGGCGACCCGCTATTTTGAAACCACACCGCGCTGGATTGGCCCGCTTTGATCCCATCCAGTTTCATTTTGCCCAAAATACTCCGGGGTGTTTGAGGGGCAGCGCCCCTCATCCATGCGCCCCAAGGGCGCGCGAACATCACGTGTGCCGAAACGGCACCCCATCCGGTCACACTTTGGGGTCTGGGTTTTCCGTGTGGCCGTCCACGGCAATCACTTGCCCCGACACCATGCGCGCCCCGTCGCTGGCCAAAAACACCGCCATATCAGCGATGTCTTGGGCGGTGACCAAGGACCGCATCGAAACACCGGATGCATAGCCATCGTAAATTGTTTGATAATCCGTGCCCTTTGCGGCCGCTTCGCGTTCCATCACGCCATACATGCGCGGTCCTTCCACCGCGCCGGGGCAAATCACGTTGGCGCGAACCCCAGCAGGGCCCCATTCCATCGCAAGGGTTTTCATCAACCCGATAATCCCCCACTTTGCAGCCGCATAGGGCGCGCGATTGGGAAACCCGTAAAGACCCGCCGTTGACGACGTCAGGCAAATCGACCCGCGCGATGCTTTCAGCAACGGTCCACCATGTTTGGCGGCAAGAAACGCACCCTCCAGATTGACAGACACACACCGCTGCCAATCGGCAAGGTTCACGTCTTCCACCAACGCCGTCGGGCCTGCGATCCCGGCGTTTGCGCAGATCGTATTCACCCCACCCCAACGGTCGGCGATGTCGGCAAACACCTGTGCAACCGCAGTCTCATCAGATGCATCAATCTGCGACGTGACCCAGTCTGCCGGGCATGTTGCCAATGCAGCGCCATCAATATCGGTGACCCAAACGCCCCAACCGTCGGCTGCAAATGCATCCCCCATCGCACGCCCGATCCCGGATGCGCCCGCAGTGATCAGAACCCGCTTCATTTCTTGCCCACCGCACGGCCCTGCCCGTCGGGCATGGGCAACGCCGCGTGGGTGGCGCGGATCGCGCCTAGCTTTTCCAAAATTGCCGCAGCAGGTTCTGACGGTTTGCGGCTTTGCAACGATACATGGATCAGGAAATGTTCCCCTGTCGCCAGCAGCCGGCCGCCCGCATACATCTGATGGAACAGCTGCATCTTTTTGCCCTCGCCCACGGCCAGATAGGTGTCGATGTGTATTTCATCTCCGGCATGCACTTCGTCCACGTGCCGGATATGGGTTTCCGCGGTGAAATAGGACCCGCCGGTTGCGATGTAATCGGCATCGCAGCCAATGATTTCCATGAAGCGGTCCGTCGCATCCCCAAAGGCCTGCAAATACCGCGCTTCGTTCATGTGTCCGTTATAATCCGTCCAATCCAGCGGAACGACCCGGCGCACCGTTTCGACCAGCCCGTCCAACGCAGGTTCGGTCTTTGCACGTTCTGCCTTGTTCAAAAGCGCCCCTGCCCCCCAATCCTGCGCCTTAAGCGCACGCATCATGGCGACCAGATTGTTGTCGCGAATGCGTTCCAGATCCCGGATCGAATGCATGCCCGATTGTTCGTCCGATTGCCCGGCAATCAGATCGACCAATTCATCGGTAAAGTCTGGAACATCCATCAATTTGGTCCAGGGCCATTTCAGGGCTGGCCCAAACTGCGCCATGAAATGTTTCATCCCTGCCTCACCGCCCGCCACGCGGTAGGTTTCGAACAGACCCATCTGTGCCCAGCGAATGCCAAACCCATAGCGGATCGCGTTGTCGATTTCTTCTGTCGATGCAATGCCGTCTTTCACCAACCACAGCGCTTCGCGCCAGACTGCTTCCAAAAACCTGTCCGCAATATGGGCATCGATTTCCTTGCGCACCCGCAACGGGTGCATTGCTATGCTTTCGATGATCGCCGCAACGTGATCCATAAAATCTGGTGGGTTTTTATCTGTCCCTACGACTTCGACAAGTGGCAAGAGATACACCGGGTTAAACGGATGACAGACCACAATCTGTTCAGGTCGCGTCGCGCAGGATTGAAGTTCTGATGGCTTGAATCCGGATGTTGACGACCCGATGACCGCGTTCGGGTCACAGGCCGCTTGCAATGTTTGATACACCTTCTGCTTGATCTCCAACCGTTCGGGAACGGATTCCTGTATCCACGCGGCACCTTCCACAGCGTCTGACATGGCATCATGGAACGTCAGCGTCCCTTCTGCCGGAACGCCTTGATCGAACAGGCCCGGATAAGATCGCCGTGCGTTAGCCAAAACCTCGCCGATTTTGCGCTCTGCCTCCGGGTCGGGGTCAAAGACGCGGACGTCCCAACCATTCAACAAGAACCGTGCGGCCCAACCGCCCCCGATCACACCCCCGCCGATGATGGCTGCTGTCTTGGTCATTTCATTACCCATTCTTGTTTAAGTTTTTGTGCGAGTGCCGCACCCAAATCCCGGCTGGCCGTCGCATCCAAATGCACCCCATCAATCGGACTGGCCGAAGCGACGGTTGCAGCGTCAAAGAACAGAACGCCGCGCCGGTCACACATCGCCTTCAGTGCCTGCGCCATCCCGGCTTGGCGCGCCGCAACACCGGCATAGCTTTCGGCATAGGTCCCCGTTTCCAGCGCATCGACAGGCGACACGATCATGACCTCCCGAACCTTGCCCGATTGTTCGGCGACCGTGACGTATTGTTCTAACGCTTGGCACACTTCGTATGTGCGGAACCCGAATTTGTGCTGAATGTCATTGGTGCCCAACATCACAATCAGCAAATCAATTGGCGCGTGGCTGGACAGGATCGCAGGCAAAACCCGCAGACCGTTGTAATGTGCGCCGCTTATTGGATCATCCAAACAGGTTGTGCGGCCCGGCATTCCTTCGTCAATCACCCGCACGTCATTGCCCAGCCCATGGGCCAGAACTGTCACCCAGCGATCTTCATAATCCAACCGCCAGCTGTGGTCGGTATGTTCGGCGGGTCCGGTTCCGTGGGTGTTGCTGTCGCCATAGATCAGAATTGTTTTCATGGAACATCCACCATTTGCGGCACACTCAAAAGACGATCCAGATCATATCCGTTTTGCGCCATTTCCGAACGGGCCTTTGACACCAAGTCTGGATTGGGTGTTTGTGACCGCGCCAAAATCCACCCTGACCGCCCATTGGGTGCGCCAACAACGGCGACTTGGTAATCAGGATCAACCCAAAGAACCCAGTAATCGGCCCCGCCGCCAAACGGGACCGACGGGAACGTCACGGCCAATTTCCCAGGTGCGACAACATCCGCATAGCCAGAAATCGTTGAAACCACTGAACCTGCGATATCCCGGCACACATTCATCACCGAAATGCGGTCACTGGTCATTCGTTCATAGTGCGCTGTGACAGTTGCACAGCCGCGTTCGAAGACAACCGGGTAACGGGCAATTTCAAACCATCGGCCCAGATACCGGTCCACATCCAAATCCGTTTGAACGGTCATCCCCACGTTGCGATCACGGTAAACTTCGAACAGTCCCCCATCATCGCCGGGTGAAACAGGCGCGGCACAGGCGGCCAGCGCCAAACACAGCGCCCCCGCCCAACGCATCATTTTGGTGCCCGTTTCACCAGCCCCAGTTTTTCGCGCACCTCTGCCGGGCCAATCACCCTTGCGCCCATGTTTTCCACAATCGTCGCAGCCCGTTCCACCAGCTGATAGTTTTCTGCCAGAACGCCTTTTTCCAACCACAGATTGTCTTCCAATCCGACCCGCACATTGCCGCCTGCCAAAACCGCAGCCGCAGCATAGGCCATCTGATCACGCCCCAATGAAAATGCGCTGAACGTCCAATCATCCGGTACGTTGTTGACCATCGCCATAAACGTGTTCAGGTCATTCGGCGCGCCCCACGGCACCCCCATGCACAGCTGAACAAGTGCCGGGCTGTCCAGAACACCATCTTTGACCAGTTGTTTGGCATACCACAAATGACCAGTATCAAATGCCTCAATCTCGGGCTTCACGCCCAGATCGGTCATCATCTGCCCCATGGCCGTCAACATGCCGGGCGTGTTGGTCATCACATAGTCGGCTTCGGCAAAGTTCATCGTGCCGCAATCCAGCGTGCAAATTTCCGGCAAACATTCTGCGACATGCGCCACGCGTTCCGACGCGCCAACCATATCTGTGCCATCTGTCAAAGGCAGCGGCGATTCCGTGTTGCCAAAAATCATATCGCCGCCCATTCCAGCCGTCAGGTTCAGCACCATGTCGACTTCGGCGTCGCGAATGCGGTCAGTGACTTCGCGGTACAGCGCCAAATCGCGTGACGGGGCACCCGTTTGCGGATCACGAACATGGCAATGCACAATGGCAGCACCCGCCTTTGCGGCCGCAATGGCACTATCGGCAATCTGCTTTGGGGAACGTGGCACATGGGGGCTGCGGTCCTGTGTCCCGCCTGACCCTGTCACTGCACAGGTGATGAACACCTCTTTATTCATTTCCAATGGCATCACGGCCCCCCAAAATCACGTTTCGAAAAACAGACAATGATTCCAAAAGACCTGCCAGCCCAAAACCGACGCCCTGACTTCATTTTGCCAAAAAATACTCTCTGGGGGTCCGGGGGATGACATCCCCCGGCGCACCGGCCTTTAAGATGGGGGGCCCCCGGCCCCTGATCTTAAAGGCAACCCATCAATAGGGCATCGCGTGGGCTTGATGGGCTGCGTTCAGATCATCCATCACTGCATCTGTCAAAACGACATCCTTGCCCGCGATAATCCGTTCCAGTTGTGACGCTGTGGTCGCGCCAAAGATAACGGATCCCATGAATGGCCGGGCCTGACAGAATGCCAACGCCATATGGATCGGGTCCAGACCATGCGTTTGCGCAATCGCCAGATACGCATCGACCGCATCATGGGCGCGCTCCGTGTTTCGCCCACCCAAACGGTACCCGGTTGTCATCCGGCTGCCTTCTGGCACGGCACCATCTGCATATTTGCCCGTCAGCAATCCCGCCGCCAAAGGCGAAAACGCGAGCAGGCCCACATCTTCATTCACAGAAAGCTCTGCCAGATCCGTGTCATATAACCGGCACATCAGGCTGTATTCGTTTTGGATCGATGCCACCCGTGGGCCATGCCCCGCCTCAGCCAGGCGCAACCATTGCGCGGTGCCCCAGGCACTTTCGTTAGACAATCCAAAGGCGCGGATCGTGCCCCGCTTGACCTCTGCGTCCAGCGCTTCCAGACATTCGACCATATTCGCTTCGATCGTTTCCGGTTCCTGATGCGACGGATCAAAGGTCCAGTTTTGACGAAACATGTAAGACCCCCGATTGGGCCAATGAAACTGGTACAGGTCGATATAGTCTGTCTTGAGCCGTTTCAGGCTGGTTTCAATGGCTTGCGGGATCGACGCCGCCGTAATGTCCGCGCCACCACGGATATGTTTCAACCCATTGCCTGCGTGTTTTGTGGCAATCACGGCCCGGTCTCGTTGCCCACGTTCCACAATCCAGTCACCAATAATGTCTTCTGACCGGCCTTGGGTTTCAGCAGACACGGGATTGACGGGATACATTTCCGCCGTGTCCCAAAAATTGATCCCTGCTTCCAATGCCATATCCATTTGCATGAACGCATCCGCAGGCGGCGTCTGCGTGCCAAAGGTCATCGTGCCAAGGCACAAATCGCTGACCATAATATCGGTTCGGCCAAGGGGTTTGATCTGCATTGGGGTGCCTCCGGTTTGGGTTTTGGGCACCATGCGGCCAGCGAACCGAGGATGCAACGCCACATTCACGCACAATTTTTCAGCACAACCAAAAATTGCATCCATGTCGGAATCATCTTAGACTTGTCGTGATTAAAGTATTTTTGGTTTTTGGAGTGCTAAATATGCCGGTTCAGTCAACCATCTACGGCGCGAATCCAGGTTGGACAAGTCTGCCACCAACGCCAACTTTCGACCCAACACAAATCTTTGGATATGTTGATGGTAGCTCTATCTCGTTTTCCGGTTCCGGTCCAAATGGCGAACTATACTTCAGAGTCTCAGCAAATTGGGTTTCAGCAGATCAGTCTTCGGATGTCACATTTCGCTCAATCACTAGGTTGAATCCAGACGGATCGCTAGAAGGCTTTATGTATGAAAGCCCCTCGAACCCGCTAACCTCTGGGCACAACCTGCCTACGTTGCAGACGCTGTATGACCAACTGGATGTCGGGGATCATTCGAACCAAGAAATTGACTCGTCCCTTGAAACGGTCCTGTCAGATGCAATTCTTGCGTCATGGCCGCTCGCAGAAGAAGCGGAAAGACTAACATCATTTCAGTCTTCCAACGGAGACACCACGGTCATTCAAATTCTTCAAGATGACACATGGCTTATATATGACTATGCCTTGGTTACCACATTCTCCCCGCAAGAAGTAGCAGACGTTCTGGCTGGAATTGATGTGTTTGCCACAGACCCGGACATCGATGATTTAGGCACAATTAGTGGCGACGAAGGCGACAACGACATCAGTATCGCCGCAAACCAGAATGCCGATAAAATCGAAGGTCTGGATGGCGACGACACCATCGACGG
>JAHDBC010000043.1 GCA_020630595.1 Planktomarina sp. | reverse complement strand
TGGAAACTTTCGCTCCATGCGCCATTCACGCGCACGACTTCGTGGCGGTCCATCAACAAATGCAAATAGGCTGTCGTGGACGGGGGCGCACGAAACACACCCGGCAGGGGCAATAAATCACGGGCATAGACAAAATGTTCAGCCCGGTCCGTGTTCTGCAAAAGCATCAGATGCATCGGTGATACCCAGATGTGGCGGTCGGGAATCCCGGGGCCAAGGCTGCCTGCGCGGATGCAAATCGGCTGCGCATTTTGGTTGTCGCGAAACCACCGGGCGGTCAGATCGCGGCGAAACAGCCAGTTCACGGGTTGCAGGCCGTTGTCGCGGGTTTGCACCCGATCACCGGGGCGCAGATCTTCGATGCGCTTGGTTCCCGTGCCGGTATCAATCAGCCCGCCCGGCGTGAAACAGGGCGCGGTGTCCAACTGCGCTTCCCGGCTCCAACTGCCGCCGGTTGGGTCCGTGGTGGTTGTGCTGTTGGCGGTATAGGTGTCACCCGTTTGCATCGACCATCCCGCGCCGGGGTACGTGGTGACTGCAAAATTGTTGAATCCCGATCCCGTGCCCAGAAACAGCACATCGGGTGTATTGTCCGCCCCGCCAAAGTCACTGTCAGACCGGATGTATTTCGCGAACACCTCTGTCCCGACCAAGGGGTGGGATGTATCGCCGCCGACGGCCAGAATGGTGGCAGGTGCGCCCGTTTCGGTACTGGGATCATTGTCGCCCAACCCATTTCCGTCTTCGTCAGAAATGGTCAGCGTCGTCATTGACCCTGTCAGTTCCCAATCGCCGTTGCGGAAATCGGTATCGCCTGTGGCGGTGGTATCAGATTGTAAGACGACTTGAATGTCATAACTCGGCACGGTGAAACCTCCCTAAGGGACAGGGTTTGTTAACCGGATAATGCGACGATTTTTTGGCTGCAGCGTAACGGTTTTATGCAAAATCCCGTGGTACGGCAAAGTCGATGACCGGCGCCGCGCCCCATGTCAGGTCTGTTTCCACGACCAATGTCGCCCCGGTGGGATAGTCGTGAAATCGGGGATGGTTGGGCGGCCGCGCGACCAAGGCTGCCGCAAAATCAGCGATGCCGGGATTATGGGCCAATAGCAGAACCGCGTGGCCCACCGCCGATGCCTTTAACCGCTGCAGGATCGCATCCGGTTCCGCCAGATACAGATCATCGAAATGGTCGGCTGTGGCGGCAAACCCAAGCCGTTCATAACTTTCGCGGGTGCGCGCCGCTGTGGACACCAGTGCCTGATCTGGAACATGGTTTTGGGTCCGCAGCCAATCGCCCATTGCCCGCGCCGCCTGTTGCCCGCGCCCGTTCAACACCCGATCATGGTCATCGACGGGCTGATCCCACGATGATTTGAAATGGCGCATAACGATCAGCTTCATCCCAGAAACCTTTGCATGTGGTATCCCGACTGTGCCGGATCACGGCCATAGGATTGCGATACGGGGCAGGCGCGGCGCACAAGACAGCCACCCATCAAACAAGCTGCGCCTGCGGCGGTTTGCAAATGTGCCTTACAGGTGGGAATGTCATAGCCATCCGGCGTCAACGCGCCGACGGGGCAGGCGGTTTCGCAGGGGCGGGCGCAGTCAGTGCAGGGTTTTGTTCCGGCAAAGGCGCCGATGGGGGCGTCAAATTCCAACGCACCCCGATATGAAATCAACAACCCGGCGTCCCGTTGCACCAGCATTCCCACGGGGCTTTGCCATGCGCCATCGCCATGCATCGCCCAGGTCAGAAACGGGGCGGTGTCAGGGGCAAAGGGGAAGCGCGGCTTTGCCCCCAGGTCATGGGCAAGGGCCGTGACGACCCGATCTGACCAACGGTCCATGGGATCGGCCTGCCCATCGTTCCATTCCGGTGATTGCGTGAAATGCGCCCAGAATCCCGGTTCCATCGGCCCCAAAAGGGCAATGCGGTCTTCGGCCACCCCGACAAGCGTCAGGTGCGCGGTATTGGCAGCGGTTTCAATGTCATCCAGCGTCATCGCCGGAAGAATGGCAGACCCAGCGACCAAAGCAAGCCCGTCGGGCGGTCATCCTGCCATTCCAGACCGACGGTCATTTTTTCATGCCCGCCTTTGGGATCATCCGTATAGGTCCCGAACCAGCGATCCCAAACGGATAGCGCAAAGCCATAGTTGCTGTCAGTTTCAGGCTGCAATGCGGAATGGTGGATGCGGTGCATGTCGGGTGTGACCATGAACCGGCGCAGGATGCGGTCCAATTTCAACGGCAGGCGAATGTTCGAATGGTTGAACATCGCGGACCCGTTTAGCAGGATTTCAAAGATGATGACGCCGATCACCGGTGCGCCCAACAGATAGACGATCCCGATTTTCAGAAACATCGACAGGAAAATCTCGATCGGATGAAACCGGATTGCAGTGGTCACATCCATTTCGACATCCGCATGATGCACCCGGTGATACCGCCAGAACAGTGGCACCTTGTGGTTCAGCACGTGATGCAGCCACACCATGAAATCCAAGATCACGATGGTCAGCAACACGTCGATCCACAGCGGCCAATCCGTCAGGTTCAGAATGCCCCAGCCCCGCGTTGCCGCATCCGCCGCTGCGGTTACGGCCAAGATGGGCAGCAGGATCGCAAAGGCACGCAGGGCCAGCGTATCAACCACAACAATGGCCCAGTTTGTTGCCCAGCGCCGGGCCAGTTTCGGGCGGGGTCGGCGCGGCACCAACTGTTCAAACACAGCGATCAGGGCAAACAGGCCCAAAAAGATGGCAAGGCGGATCGTGGCTTCGTTTTCCATGGGGTAAAGCTAGCGTGCGCGGCGTTGAAATGAAATTCAGACCTTTGTGACTGCGCCACTTTGCGCTGTGCGCCCACGCCACAGAATGAACAGACCCGACAGGACGATCAGCGCAGACCCGATCATCGTGGCGGCATCCAGCGTTTCACCGAACATCACAACGCCCAACGATACGCCAAAGATCAGGCGCGTATAGCGAAAGGGCGTCACCGCAGATACATCGCCCGTGCGCATGGCCCGCATCAGCGCGCTGTAGGCGGTGACCCCAACACCAATCACACCCACGATCAGCAGACCATCGGGCAGGGCGGGTGCGGCCCATGTTTCGCCAGCCCACAGGCCATAGGCCAAACCGGACATCGTCAACGCAAAGAAGCCCGTGATGCCCAGCCCCGTTGCGCCCAGTGATGCGGGGGCCATGCGGCTGGTCAAATCGCGCCCCGCGAACCCGATCAAGCCAATCACCGCAAGGATCGATAAGGGGGTAAAGGCATCAGCCCCGGGGCGGATCACGATCAACACACCGATAAACCCGATGCCAATGGCAACCCAGCGGCGCGGACCGACCCGTTCTTTGAACAATATCGCCGCCGCCGCTACGACCAGAATGGGCGTGGCCTGCAAAATCACTGTGGCCGCGCTGAGCGTTGTCAGCGCAATCGCCAGAAAATAAAACAGACGCCCGGTGATTTCGAACCCAAACCGGATCACCATGATGCGCGATAGCATCGCGCGCTGAAAGGGCCGCTGGCCCGTTGCGACGGCCCAAAGAAGAAAGATGATAAACCCGCCCAGCCCGAACAGCGCCGTGGCAAGGCCGATGGGAACAGTCTGAAACACCCATTTCAACAACGCGTCTTCCACGGCGAACAGCGCCATGGCCGTGATCATCCACAGGGTCCCCGCTGCATTTGGGGACAGGCGCGGTTCAGGCACGTATCATCGACCCGGCGCCGTGATCCGTAAACAGTTCCAGCAAACAGGCATTGGGCGCGCGACCGTCCAGAATGACGACGGCCCGAACGCCATCGGCAATGGCATCCAATGCGGTTTCCGTTTTCGGGATCATACCGCCGGCGATGGTGCCATCGGCGATCATATCCTTGATTTGGGCGGCCTTCAGTTCGGTCAGCACGTCGCCGTCCTTGTTTTTGACCCCTGCCACATCGGTCAAAAGCAACAGGCGATCCGCAGACAGCGCCGATGCGATGGACCCTGCCGCCGTATCGCCGTTGATGTTGTATGTTTCGCCATTTCTGCCGGTGCCCAATGGGGCAATCACCGGGATCATGTCTGCCTTGAACAGGTGATCCAGAACCGACGTATCAATGATGCGCGGTGTGCCCACCAGCCCCAGTTTCGGATCGGTTTGCGCACATTGGATCAGGTTCGCATCTTTGCCCGACAGACCGACGGCCTTGCCACCCTGGCGGTTGATGGCCTGCACCAGCCGTTTGTTGACGCGGCCCGACAAGACCATTTCCACCACTTCCATGGTGGCTTCATCCGTGACACGCTTGCCGTCCACAAATTCCGATTTGATGTCCAAACGGCCCAGCAAATCGTTGATCATTGGCCCGCCGCCATGCACGATCACCGGGTTCACGCCAACCTGCTGCATCAACACAACGTCACGCGCGAAACTTTCCATCGCGTCGTCCGATCCCATGGCGTGACCGCCCAGCTTGATCACGACAATCGCACCATCATAGCGTTGCAGATACGGCAGCGCCTTTGACAATGTGCTGGCGGTTGAAATCCAATCTTGGTTCATATCGTCGCGTGTCTTCATCATTCGCCCCTGTTCGCGCTGGCATAACGATTTTGCCCGCGCGTTCCAAGATGGTTGTCAGATGATCCCAGCAATCGCTGCGCGCAGGGTGGGCACACCGTCGCCCTTTTCACTGCTGGTCACGATCAGTTCGGGAAAGGCCGCAGGATGTTTGGACAGTTTTCCCCGCACCTGATCCAGCACTTTGTCCAACGCGCCCACTTTCAGCTTGTCCGTTTTCGTCAGCACCGCTTGGAATGGCACAGCAGCCCGGTCCAGCAGGGCCATGATGTCTTCGTCGACCTGTTTCACGCCGTGGCGGCTGTCGATCAGAACGAACGCACGGCGCAGGTTCGGGCGGCCTGACAGATACGCCTTCAGCAACCGCTGCCATTTTTCGACGACCGCCACAGGCGCATTGGCAAAGCCATAGCCGGGCAAATCGACCAGATAGCGGTCATCCCCCATGGTGAAAAAATTGATCTCTTGCGTGCGGCCCGGCGTGTTGGATGCCCGCGCCAACCCTTTGCGCCGGGTGATCGCGTTGATCAGGCTGGATTTGCCAACGTTGGACCGCCCGGCAAAGCAAACCTCGATCCGGTCATCGGGGGGCAGGCCGTCCATGGCGACCACGCCTTTCAGAAAATCAACGGGCCCTGCAAACAGTTTGCGGCCCTGTTCAATCTCATCATCTTCGAAGCTGGCGATTGGAAATTGCAACATCAGCTGTGCACCACTGGGATATCGCCGGGGCGAATGGTGCCGCCCTGCACAACACGGGCGTAGACGCCGAAATCAGTGTGCCCCCAATGGGTGCGCAGGGTTTTCAGCGTATCCACATCCTGTTGCCCCGTGTCGGGGTTCGACATTGTGGCCTTGCAGCGCATGATGCGTTCTTCGATGTGCAACCGCGTGTCCCCAATGCTGATGTCTTTGCCAACCCAGTTGAATTCTTCCCACGGTTCAAGATCGTCGATCCAGATGTTGGCCCGGAACCGCAGGGGCGACAGGTCTGCACCAGCAGCGTCGCCCAAGGCGCGCAAAGATGCGCGGCTGTTGATGCTGATGGATGGGTAATCCGTGTCTGTCATGCCGCGGCCATCGACGCGCACGATCCGATTGGGCATCGTGCGGGCCGGGTCCATCAGCGGGCGCACCCATGCGAGAAACCCGGTAAGCTGGCGGTCATCATCCGGTTGAAAGGTGAAATCTTTGCGGTCGGGATGCGACAGGGTGATCGTGTCGCCATCATCGTGCATCCGTGCCTTGACAGCCATCAGGGATGGATGGGCCGCACCGCGTGTGAAATTGGCGCAGGGCGCCCATGCGGTGCCATCCACTTTGGTCGCGCGGTCATTGGCCACAGCCCAGCGGCGGTCATAGGCGATGGTGGCCCCGGCGGTCAGCGTCACCGCCTCTAACGCTTCGGATCCGTGTGATTTGATGGGATAGCGGTAGAGTTCGGTGACGGTGGGCATGGGATCAACTGTCTTTCGGTTTGCGCGTCAGCGATGCTTTGATGTTGCCGAACACATCAGGTTTCACACCCTGACTGCGCATGATCAGATATTGCTGGGTGAACGTGATCGTGTTGTTCGCGATCCAGTAAACCACCAGCCCGCTGGCAAATCCACCCAGCATGAACATGAACACCCACGGCAACCATGCGAAGATCATCGCCTGTGTCGGGTCCGTTGGGGCCGGGTTCAGCTTTTGCTGCATCCACATGGAAATCCCCAAGAGCAACGGCAGGATCCCGATGAAGATCAGCGCCATAAAGCTGGTTGGATCGGGGGCTTCATTGGGCAGCAACCCAAACAGGTTGATGATCGATGTCGGATCCGGTGCAGACAGGTCCTGAAATGGGCCGAACCAAGGGGCGTGGCGCAGTTCCAGCGTCACGAAAATCACCTTGTACAGCGAAAAGAAGATTGGAATTTGCAAAAGGATCGGCAAACAGCCCGCGGCGGGGTTCACCTTTTTCTTCTTGTAAAGTTCCATCATGCCTTTCTGAAGTTTTTCGCGGTCGTCGCCCGCCTGTTCCTTCAGTTTTTCCATGTCGGGCTGCAGTTCTTTCATCTTGGCCATCGACACGTAGGATTTATAGGCCAGCGGCAAAAGGATCGCCTTGATGATCAGGGTCAGGGCAATGATCGCCCAGCCCATGTTGCCGATCAAGGCGTTCAACCAATGCAGCACGGCAAAGATCGGCTTGGTCAGGAAATAGAACCAGCCCCAGTCGATGGAATCCAGGAACCCGTTGACGCCGCCTTGATTTTGATACCCGCGAATGGCTTCCCATTCCTTTGCGCCGGCAAAGAACT
The DNA here is from genome assembly GCA_020630595.1 of Planktomarina sp. GTDB lineage: Bacteria > Pseudomonadota > Alphaproteobacteria > Rhodobacterales > Rhodobacteraceae > Planktomarina. The sequence continues at coordinate 9,697 of JAHDBC010000043.1, read as the reverse complement.
GGGATGTGGCCGTAACGGTTTGTCCGGCGGCCACGGTGCGTGTTGGGCTGACTGCTTCGGATTGGTAAACATCGCGCTGTGGGTCGTATTTGCCAACGGATTTGAAAGGCCCCGATGGGATCAGCGTTGTCATCCAATAGTGATCGGTGAACCCGATCCAGCCTTGTTCTTCGACCTGTACCACTTCGGCCAGCGCGCGTTCACGTTCGTTGCGATCGTAATCGGGCATGTCGTCGTAATTCGTTTCATCCAACGTGCCGTCCGACATGCGGATCAGGCCTTCGTGCAGGATGAAGAAGTTTTTCAAATCAGCGGGCAGGCCGGTCCGGGCGATCACGCCATACGGGGCCAGCGCCTTGTCTTCTGATCCGGTGTTGGTGACGGACTGTTCGATGGTGAACATATAGTCGTCGTCGATGCTGATCGTTTTTGTAAACGCCAGTCCCGCGCCGTTGTCCCATGATAGGGTCACCGGGGTGTCTGTTGTCAGCGTAGCGCCAGCTGGGGCGGCCCAAAGGGTGCCGGGGCCGGGCACTTCGCCTGCCGACATGCCAGCCGTGGGGGCCCAACCATGGGTGCCATAATAGGCACCTGCCTGCCCTTCGGGGGCCAACAGCGTTACAATCGGTGCCTCTGGATCGTTGACGGTGCGGTAATCTTTCAGCCGCAGATCATCAATGCGGCCGCCCAGAAGGGTCAGCGATCCGGTCAAACGATCGGTTTCAATGTCGATGCGCGGTGCATCGGCCAGACCATCGGATGTGCCGGCCGTGACCGTCGCATCTGTGGTGGTGCCAGTTGCGGGGGTTTCGGCCACAGGACCCTGTGTTTGGGATGTGATGGCCGCATCTTCGGCTGTGGTTTCGGGTTGTTCCGGCGGGAACAGGATGAACCAGACCAAAATTACCGCAACGCTGAGAACAGTGGCCAGCAGCAAATTCTTGTTTTGGTCATCCATGAGTGAAACCCCCGGGTGGTCTGGACATATTTATCGGTCCATGGGGTTCAACCCGCGTGACCGTCAAAGGTCAAGCGGATTCACAGATTGCAGGGGCGGTCAGGCGACTTTCACAGTGGAAAGCTTGATCTTGTCGGCTGGATGGCTTTGCGCCCAATTGGTGAAACCATCCCCATCCATCGGGCGGCCCAGCCCAAATCCCTGCATCAGTGCGCAGCCCAAAGATTTGACGGTTTGGATTTCGTCGCGTGTTTCCACGCCTTCGACCAATGTGGCAACACCCAGCCGGTCTGCCATCATCAGGATCGTCGCCAGCATATCCTGTTGTTCGGGGTCCTGATCAATCTTGATGATAAAGGATCGGTCCACCTTGATGCGGTGCGCCGGGAATTGGCGCAATGTGGAAATGGCCGCATGTCCGGTGCCAAAATCATCCAGATCAATCTGGCATCCAAGATCTGCAAGGGCCTGCACGTTGGCAAGTATGGCCGGATCGTTTTCTGCGGCGACGGATTCCAAAACCTCTACCACCAGACGGAAGGGCGGCAGACTGGCGGCGTCCAAGGCCCATTTGACACGGTCCACGATCTGCGGATGCGACAGATCCGTTTCAGAGAAATTGACACTGACCTGGCCCACATTCAGCCCCGCCTGATCCCACCGGGCCAATTGTTGCAACGATTGGTGCAGCATTTCATCGGTCAACGTGGCCCAGCACCCGGCAGATTTGATGGCCGACAGAAATTCCAGTGGCGGGATCATGCCATGTTGCGGATGATACCACCGCGCCAGCGCTTCTGCCCCGATCAGCGCGCCCGTTTCCACATCGACCTGTGGCTGAAACAAAGGGCGGATTTCGTTGTTTTCAAAGGCCCGTTCCACATCGATCACCAGATCCCCCCGGGCCGTCGTGCCGCCCAGCAGTTTGGAATAGGCGCAAATGCCGGAAGACGCGCGTGATTTGGCTTCGATCAGGGCGCGGGTCGCGCCATCCACCATACCGTCAGCCGAATCCTTTGGCGTGCGGCTGGCAAGGCAAAACCCGATGTTCAGTACGGCATCGGGCGTTGAAACCCCGCGCAGCGTGTCGCGCAGCCGTTCTGCAATATGCAGCCCGCTTTCCACATCAAAGCGGCGGATGGATACGGCGCAGACACCGATCCGACCATCCGGCAAAACACCACAGACATCGGCTGGTCGCAGCGCGGATTGCAGCGCGTCTAGCGCCGTGGCGGTTTTCATTGACTGGCATTCTATCAAAAAGAATGCGGCGTTTGATCGCCCGGCGCGGTAGTCGTTCATCGCCTGTTCCAAGGCGGCAATCAGATCTTCCTGCGTGGTGCCCGCCCTGCGCGATTGTTGCGCAAAAACGCCATAGGCCCAGAACCCAAAGGGCAAGGCCACGGCCCCCAAAGCCAGACCAACCGGACCGGCAAAGGTGTGCGCGATCAGCAACCCGGTGCTGAACATAATATAAAGTGAAAGTTGTTGGACCGATCCGGTCCCGTTTGTGTGATTAAATGCCATCATATTCCTGTCCCCCGTTCGCGTGTGTAAACCGGGGACAGTAAGCGGCGGCTTAACGTTTCAAATTTTCGAAATCAAAAAGTGCCGGGTCCAGCAAATGGGACGGCCGCGCGTTCATCAGGGCCCGGAACATTTTCTGGCGTCGCCCGGGGTGGTTTGATTCCCAGCCATCCAAAAGCTGTTTGACCTGTTGGCGTTGCAGGCCGTCCTGCGACCCGCACAAATCGCAAGGAATGATCGGATAGGACATCGCGGCGGCGAATTTTTCGCAATCCGCTTCGGCCACATAGGCCAGGGGGCGATAGACGAACAAATCCCCTTCTTCGTTCAACAGTTTTGGCGGCATTGTCGCCAAACGTGACCCGTGGAACAGGTTCATGAAGAATGTTTCCAGAATATCATCGCGGTGGTGGCCCAACACCACGGCGCTGCACCCTTCTTCGCGGGCGATCCTGTACAGGTTTCCGCGGCGCAGGCGTGAACACAATGCACAGAACGTTCGGCCCGCGGGCACTTTGTCCATGACGATGGAATAGGTGTCTTGGTATTCGATGCGGTGCGGCACCTGCATTTTTTCCAGAAATTCCGGCAGCACCGTCGCGGGAAACCCCGGCTGCCCCTGATCCAGATTGCAGGCCAGAATGTCGACGGGCAACAGACCGCGCCACTGCAATTCATACAGCGCGGCCAAAAGGGTATAGCTGTCTTTGCCCCCCGACAGGCACACCAACCATCGCGCCCCCCGTTCAATCATGCCGTATGTTTCAATGGCATCGCGGGTGTCGCGGATGATCCGTTTGCGCAGCTTTTTGAATTCGGTGGTTTTGGGCGCACCAGCAAACAGGGGGTGAATGTCGTCGATGTCATCTAGCATGGGCGCCCTATGCCAGAACAACGTGCGCCTGCCTAGATGGGGCACGATTTAAGTGGGCGGCAGAATTTTGCGGGGCGGTTGCGGTGGACGTATCAGTCCGGGACGTTGTCGATGCCTGATTTGCCCAACGGGTGGCAGCGCAGGATGCGGCGCAGGGTCAGATAACTGCCCTTGATCCCGCCGTGTTTTTCCAGCGCTTCCAGCGCATAGGCGGAACAGGTCGGCGTGAAACGGCAGTTCATCCCGACCGTCGGGCTGAAGGTGGCGCGATATAAATGGACCGGCCATGTGCAGATGCGGGCCAAAAGGGTCATTGGTGCACCTTTTCCAGTGCGGCGACGAAATCCTGCTTTAGCGTGTCAAACGGAAGGGATGCCGTGACAGACGCCCGCCCGATCAAAACATAATCCCACCCCTGTTTGCCGTGGGTGGGCAGCATCAGCCGGGCAATTTCGCGCAACCTGCGTTTGGCGCGGTTGCGGGCCACGGCATTGCCAACCTTTTTGGAACAGGTAAAGCCGATCCGGATGGTGGGGCGCCCGGTGGGGGTCGCTTGCAAGACGAACCCGTCTTTGTGCGCGCGCTTTCCGCGGGCCGTGCGCTGAAAGTCAGCGCGTTTTTTCAGTGTTTCCAGAACCAAAAAGCCCGCAGAGCATGGCTCAACGGGCGTTTGAGGCTGTATATCCGAACGGCTGACCATCAGCCGAACCGCTTACGCGCTCAGGGATTTCCGACCACGGGCGCGGCGGGCGTTCAGGATCTTGCGACCTGCTTTGGTGGCCATGCGTGCACGGAACCCGTGGCGGCGTTTGCGAACCAGATTTGATGGTTGATATGTGCGTTTCATCGGAACGTCCTTATCTTCTTACGGGCGCAGGCGGACCTGCGTGTATTTCAAGCCCTGCCTTTAGAGCCGCTTTGGGGCGGAGTCAAACGGGGATTGCAACAAAAACGCCCCCAGATCACACCCAATTCACGAAATTCTGTAACATTTCAAGGCAAAGCATCAACGGGGCGTGAGGCCCCTACCGCCGGCGGCCCCAGCGCCGCATCTAGGGTCCAACGCAACACCGATTTGAAAGATGGACGCCATGACCGAAACAGCCTCCCACCCGCCGAAATCGCGCCTGCAGCGCCTGATACCATTGTTGGTTATCGCTGTGGTCGCAATTTCGGGCTTTGTCTTTTTGGGCGACAAGCTGAATTTTCAGACATTGGCCGACAATCAGGACGCGCTGCTGGCGTTTCGCGATGACAACTATCTGCTTTTGATGGGGCTGTTTATCGTTGTTTATGCGGCGATCGTGGCCTTTGCGCTGCCGGGTGCGGCGATTGCGTCGATCACCGGTGGGTTCTTGTTTGCGCTGTTCCCGGGCACATTGATCAACATGGTTGCCGCGACCTTGGGGGCGGTCGCCACGTTCCTTGCGGCCCGGTATGGGTTCGGCGACGCGGCGGCCAAAAAGCTGGACGAAAGCGGCGGCGTGGTTGGCAAAATCAAAAAGGGGTTCGACGAAAACCAGTGGGAAACCCTGTTTCTGGTCCGCCTTTTGCCGATTTTCCCATTCTTCGTTGCGAATCTGGCCCTGTCGGTCGTGGGTGTGCCGCTGTGGCGTTATGTTGTGGCAACGTTCTTTGGCATTTTGCCCGGGGCGTTGGTGTACACTTGGATCGGCGCGGGCCTGTCCGAAGTTTTCGCCCGGGGTGAAACACCTGATCTGGGCATCATCTTTGAACCGCATATTCTGGGTCCGATTTTGGGTCTGTGTGCGCTGGCTGTGCTTCCCATCGTCATCAAAGCCGTGCGCGGCAAGAAAGGTCTGTAATCATGGAAACGATCAAGACAGATATTCTGGTTATCGGCGGCGGGTCCGGCGGGTTGTCCGTCGCTGCGGGGGCCGTGCAGATGGGGGCCAAGGTTGTGCTGCTGGAAGGGCACAAAATGGGCGGCGATTGTCTGAACTACGGGTGCGTGCCATCCAAGGCACTGCTGGCTGCGGGCAAACAGGCCGCTGCGATGGGCACTGGCAAATCCTTTGGCATTGAACCGGTGGCCGCCACTGTGGATTATGCCGGGGCCAAAGATCACGTCCATGATGTGATCGCCACCATTGCCCCCCACGACAGCGTCGAACGGTTCGAAGGGTTGGGTGTCAAGGTGATCACGGACTATGGCCGTTTCGTGGATCGCAACACGGTTCAGGCAGGCGATACCCTGATCAAGGCGCGGCGGATTGTTGTGGCCACGGGGTCTTCGCCTTTTGTTCCGCCCATCCCGGGGCTGGACGGCGTGACCCATTATACCAATGAAACGATCTTTGATCTGCGCGAAAAACCGGATCACCTGATCATCATCGGGGGCGGTGTGATCGGGATGGAAATGGCCCAGGCCCATATCCGGCTTGGGTCCAAGGTAACGGTGATCGAAGGGTTAAAGGCCTTTGGCCGCGAAGACCCGGAAATGGCGGCCATCGTTCTGGCCAAAATGAAGGCCGAAGGGGTCGACATCATCGAAGGCACCCAAGCCGAAAAAGTGTCCCAATCCGGTGACCAGATCACGGTGCATACGGCCCAGGGTGACATTTCCGGGACGCATTTGTTGATGGCCGTCGGGCGCAAGGTCAACATCGACAAGCTGGATCTGGACAAGGCCGGCGTGAAACACGACCGCGCAGGGATCAAGGTTGGGGCGGACATGCGGTCTGTGACCAACAAAAAGGTTTATGCCATTGGTGATGTGGCCGGTGGTTTGCAGTTTACCCATGTGGCGGGATACCACGCAGGTGTGATCATTCGGTCGATGCTGTTTGGTTTGCCATCCAAAGCATCGAACCGTCACATCCCCTGGGCCACCTATACGGACCCGGAATTGGCGCAAGTCGGCTTGACCGAAGAACAGGCGCGCAAGGAACATGGGGACAAGCTGACCGTGACCCGGTTTCATTTCAAAGAAAATGACCGCGCCATCGCAGAAGGCAAAACCAACGGTTTGATCAAGGTGATGATCGTCAAGGGCCGCCCGGTTGGGGCTTCCATTGCAGGGTCAGGGGCTGGTGATTTGATCGGGCTGTGGGCCATGGCGATTGCCAACAACATGAAAATGTCGGCCATCAGCGCAACCGTTTTGCCCTATCCCACGTTGGGAGAGGTTAACAAACGTGCAGCGGGTGCTTATTTCACGCCAAAGCTGTTCGAAAGCGATACAGTCAAAACAGTGGTCCGCTTTGTACAGCGCTGGCTGCCGTAACCAAACATAGACGGGACAGGGATGTTCAAATCTCTTTCAGGGCGATTTTTGATTTTGACGATCATCTTTGTCATGGTCGCCGAAATCCTGATCTTTGTCCCGTCTATCGCGCGGTTTCGCGAAGATTACATCAATGTGCGGCTGGAACGGGCGCAGTTGGCATCGCTGGCTTTGGAAGCGGATTCCATGATCACGCGCGAATTGGAACTTGAACTTCTTGCAACGGCAGAGGTGTTCAACGTCGTGTTGCGCCGCGATGAAGCCCGGCAATTGATGCTGTCGGGGCCTATCCCTGACCCGGTGTCTGCGGATTACGATTTGCGCAATCCTTCTGCCTGGACACTGATTGTTGATGCGATGAAGTGCCTGTTGGATCGGGACAACAGCGTGATGCGTGTGATCGGAAATCCTGTCCGCGAAGCGGGGCTGTTGATCGAAGTGACCATGCCAACGGCCCCCCTGCGGGCGGCGATGTTGGATTATGGCCTGCGCATTCTGGCGCTGTCGGCCTTTATTTCGATCATAACTGCATCGCTTTTGTTTCTGGCCGTGCGCCGGTTGTTGGTTGCGCCCATCCGCGGGGTTGTTGACCACATGCAAACCTATGCCGAAGCCCCAGAAGACGCCCGGCGCATTATCACACCCGCATCGCGCGTGACCGAACTGCGCGAAGCCGAAGATGCGTTGTTGGCGATGCAAACGGATCTGACATCGGCCCTGAAACAAAAGGACCGTCTGGCGCAGCTGGGGTCGGCGGTGGCCAAGATCAGCCATGATCTGCGAAACATTCTGACATCGGCCCAATTGTTCACGGATCGGATCGAAGCGTCCGAAGACCCGACCGTGCGGCGGTTGGCCCCAAAATTGATCCGGTCCATCAGCCGGGCCGTCAACCTGTGTGAAACCACGCTGGCCTATGGGCGCGCCGAAGAACCCGCCCCCACGCTTGAACCCTTTGTGCTGGCGCCCTTGGTGGACGATGTTCTGGAAAGCGAAGGTTTGGCAGCCAGCGACCGGGTGGATATGGTCAGCCGCGTTGGGCCAACCTTTGCCGTGCATGCCGACCGTGAACAGGTGTACCGGGTTCTGTCGAATTTGGTGCGCAACGCCCGACAGGCGATCGAAGCGAAATTCATGGATGCCACAATCACCATATCCGCCACGGATACGGAAACCCTTTCGATCATAGAGGTTTCGGACACGGGCCCGGGCTTGCCGCAAAAAGCGAAAGACAACCTGTTCACAGCCTTTACCGGTGGCACGACACAGGGCGGGTCCGGGCTGGGGCTGGCCATTTGCGCGGAACTGATCCGGGGTCACGGGGGCGCGCTGATCCTTGAACAGTCAGGCGACACAGGCACGGTGTTTCGCATCGAACTCCCGAAATCCTAGCGCCGTTCTGGCAACGCTGCGGTCTTTGGCGATGGTGATCAGTGTCCCCTGTGGCACGGGTGACCAACCCGCCATGTCGTGCCACAGCGGTTCAGATGCAAGGATCACGCCCTGCGCGTCCTGATACAGATACAGGCTGGGGGGCCGTGCATCTGATGCGTGGCGAAAACCCCAAACAGTATGACCATCCGAAAACACGCAGGTCAGCCGGTCTGGGGCAGGCGTGCGCTTAAGTGTGGCGACCCGGTCCAGCGTTTTGGCAATCGCGGACGCCGGATCGGTGGCCAGCCCATTGTGCAGCATATGAAGAAACAACAATTCGGAATCCGTTGTGCCTGCGCGCTGGGCGTACAGATCATCTGGCAAATCCTGTTCCAAACGGCGTCGGTTTGCCGGGTAATCCCCCAGTTGCCCATTGTGCATGAACGTCATGGTGCCCACGCAAAACGGATGGCAATTGGCGTGGCTGGTCGCCCCGCTGGTGGATGCCCGGACATGGGCCATGAACAGATTGGCGCGCACCATGCGGCACAGATCGGGCAAGTTGCTGTCAGACCATGCGGGGTTCACATCGCGAAACCGACCCGGTTCGGGATCATCGCCGTACCATGCCAATCCAAACCCATCCCCGTTGGTGGCAATCTTCGCCTCTGTCGCGTTTTGGCTTTGTTCCAAAAGTGAATGGGGCGGATCAATGACCAATTCAGAAAATCGGCGGGGCCGCCCCGAATACGCCAAAAGGCGGCACATCAGTGGCGGGCCTTCATTTTTTCGGATAAATCGATGATCGCGCGGCTGACGGTCTTTTCATGCCAAGCCGGGACCAACCCATGCAAGGCCGCCGCCACTGCCAATTTCCCAAGAAGCCACGCAAAGCCAAAGGCAACAGCCATATGTTGCAAATAGCTTTCCCCGACGGCACGGGGATGGGTCAAAAACAATCGCGTGGGCAGGTTGGGTGTCATGGCGGTATCCTTTGGTGTTGGGGTAGGGCCATGATGACCGGTGAAACCTGTGCGGTGATCCCAAAAATCCTTTGTAATGATCGGAATTTGGGACTACGTCCCAATCATGGTTGAAATTGATGATCTTGATCGCGAATTGTTGCGCCACATGCAGATGGATGCATCGCTTAGCATGGATGACCTTGCGGACCGGGTCGCGCTGTCCCGCAATGCCTGTTGGCGCCGGATCAAACAGATGGAAACGGCGGGGATTATCCAAGGGCGTCGCCTGAAAATTGATCCCGCCGCCCTGGGGTTGGGCCTGTCTGTCATCGTGTTGATCCGCACCAACGCCCATACCGCAGAATGGGTCGATCAGTTTCAGCGGGCCGTGGACGCCATTCCAGAAATATTGGGCGCACACCGGATGACCGGCGATCTGGATTATGTGTTGCGGCTGCGCGTCAGCGACGTGGCCGATTACGACCGCGTGTATCAACGATTGATCCGTCGGGTGAACGTATCCGATATTTCCGCCAGTTTCGTGATGGAAGATTTGAAAGACACCACAATCCTGCCAACCCATCGCCGATAGCCCGTGCGAATTTCCCAAAACGCCCCTTGCGCCCCACGAACCCAGCGGCTATGTGCTGCGCCAGTGGACCGATAGCTCAGCTGGATAGAGTACTTGACTACGAATCAAGGGGTCGGGGGTTCGAATCCTCCTCGGTCCGCCACTTCCCCTTTTTCTTCGT
>JAHDBC010000010.1 GCA_020630595.1 Planktomarina sp. | reverse complement strand
CCAACGCATAGCGCGCAGAGATCAGCGCCCAAGGCGATGTGCTGCGGATGGCTTGCGTAGACATCAAGCGATGCGCGATCTGCAAACCGGATCACAAACCCATAGGGGTGATCTGGGGATTTCGCTTCCACGTCGATGTTTGGCCCATGGTCAAAGCCCAAAACACCGGGCAGGCCCGTGGCAAAAGCCTGCAACTGATCACAAACGGAATGGATCGCACCGGGTTCAACATCCGGGCGCACCGCACAGAACACACAGTGCAGGATCATTCGATTTCTTCCACGATCATCAGACTGCGCTTGAAACCGCCCTGTCCCAGCGCAATGGCCGCCTGATACCCATCGGAATGGTAACAGTCATGCGCCGCTTGCAGGCTGGGAAACCGGGCCACGACATTGCGCGTGTGGTCTTCGCCTTCCAGCTGTTCATAGGCCCCGCCCCGCGCCAGAAACACACCCCCAAAGGACGCAATCACGGGCGTCGCTGCGTTCGCATAAGCGGCGAGCCTTTCCGCATCCAGCACATTGACATGGGCAATCCAAAGGGCCGATGGCATGGATCAGCCCCCCAAAACCGTTTTTGCAGCGGCAATCGCATCTGCCGCGTTGTCGACGGATTTTGCACCACCCTGCGCCATTTCGGGGCGGCCGCCGCCACCTTTTCCACCCAGGGCCGCAACAGCGGCCTTGACCAGATCAACGGCAGATACATCACCGGATTTGTCCTGTGTCACACCCGCCGCAACCGCAGCCTTGCCATCGGCGTCGGCAATCAACAAAACAGCGCCTGATCCCAGCTTGTCTTTGTGCGCGTCGATCAGGGCGGGCAAATCCTTGCCTGTGACGCCAGACAAAACCTGCGCAATAAACGGCGTGCCATTCACATCTTCCACGGCTGGCCCATCGGACGCCCCGCCCGACATGGCGAGTTCGCGGCGCAAATTGGCAACTTCAGCCTGCAAGGCCTTGCGTTCGTTCAAAAGTTCCTGCGCACGGGTCGACACGTCCTCTGGCCGGACTTTCAGGGCCAATGCCGTCTCTGCCAGTTTGTGATCCTGACCTTGCAGGTAATCGAACGCCGCAGCCCCGGTCAGGGCTTCGATCCGGCGCACCCCGGCAGACGACGCGCTGTCGCCCAGCGTGACAAAAACGCCAATATCACCGGTTTGCGCCACATGGGTGCCGCCGCACAGTTCCAGCGAATAGGTGTCGCCCTTGGCACCTTTGCCAGATCCGTCTTGCCGACCCATGGATACCACGCGCACTTCATCCCCGTATTTTTCACCGAACAGGGCCTGCGCGCCCATGGCACGGGCATCATCCGGGGTCATGATCCGGGTTTCAACAGGGGCGTTTTGTCGGATCAGGGCGTTCACCTCAGCCTCAACCCGCTTCAACTCTTCCAATGTCACAGCTGCACCGTGGCTGAAATCGAACCGCAACCGATCCGGTGCATTCAGTGACCCGCGCTGTGCGACATGATCGCCCAATGCGGCGCGCAACGCTTCGTGCAAAAGATGCGTGGCCGAATGGTTCGCGCGGATTTGGCTGCGGCGGGCGTGATCCACGCTCAGCGCGGCGCCTTGCCCTGTGCTGATGGTGCCATCGATCACATCGCCCATGTGAATGAACACATCCGCAGTCTTGCGGGTGTCCGTTACCTTTACCGTTCCGCCTTCCACGGTGATCAGGCCCGTATCGCCCACCTGACCGCCGCTTTCTGCGTAAAACGGCGTCTGGTTCAATGCGATCTGAACTTTGGCGCCTTTGGTCGCGCTGTCCACGGTGGCCCCATCGGACACGATGGCGACGATCTGGCCTTCGGCGGTTTCCGTGTCATAGCCCAGAAAATCCGTCGCGCCATGTTGGTCGGCCACATCAAACCAGATCGTGTCGTCGGCCAATTCGCCCGACCCGGCCCATGCCGCACGCGCCTTGGCCTTTTGATCGGCCATGGCGGCATCAAACCCATCCGTGTCGACGGTCATGCCACGTTCACGCAGGGCGTCCTGTGTCAGATCAAGGGGAAAGCCGAACGTATCGTACAGCTTGAAGGCTGTCGCACCATCCAGCGCCCCGCCTTCGCCCAGATCACCGACCTGTTCATCCAGCAATTTCAAACCGCGATCCAGTGTGGTGCGGAACCGGGTTTCTTCTTGTTCCAGCGTTTGCGTAATCAATGATTGGGCCTGTACCAATTCGGGGTAAGCCGCCCCCATCTGATTGACCAAAGACGGAACCAGCCGGTGCATGACCGGATCCTTTGCCCCCAGCAAATGGGCATGGCGCATCGCCCGGCGCATGATGCGGCGCAACACGTAGCCGCGCCCGTCTTTTGACGGCAAGACACCATCGGCAATCAGGAACGATGACGACCGCAGATGGTCAGCAATCACCCGGTGGTGCACATTTTGATCACCATAGGGATCGACCGACGTGGCATTGGCCGATGCTTCGATCAGGGCCTTCATGGTGTCGGTGTCGTAGTTGTCGTGCGACCCTTGCAACAAGGCACCGATGCGTTCCAACCCCATGCCAGTGTCGATCGACTGCATGTCCAGTTCGCGCATGCTGCCATCTTCGAACTGTTCGTTTTGCATGAAAACGATGTTCCAGATTTCGATGAACCGGTCGCCATCTTCTTCCGGCGAACCCGGAGGACCGCCCCAGATGTGATCCCCATGATCATAGAAAATTTCCGTACACGGGCCGCATGGCCCGGTGGGGCCCATCCGCCAGAAATTGTCATCGGTTGCGATGCGGATGATACGGTCTTCGGACACGCCAACCTTTTTCCAGATCGTCGCGGCTTCGTCGTCGGTGTGATATACAGTGACGTACAGCCGTTCTTTTGGAATGGCGAAATCGACCGTGATCAATTCCCAAGCAAAGCGAATGGCGTCTTCCTTGAAATAATCGCCAAAGCTGAAATTGCCCATCATTTCAAAGAATGTGTGGTGGCGGGCCGTGTAACCCACATTGTCCAGATCGTTGTGTTTGCCCCCGGCCCGCACGCATTTCTGCGCCGATGTTGCGCGGGCATACTCACGGGTTTCCAGACCGGTGAACAGGTTCTTGAACTGCACCATGCCCGAATTGGTAAACATAAGCGTCGGGTCGTTGCGCGGCACAAGCGGGCTGGACGCCACAACGGCGTGGCCCTGTTTTTCGAAGTAATTCAAAAATGTGGCGCGGATGTCGTTCAAGCTGGGCATTGGGTCACGTCTCTGATCATAGATACGCGATACCTAGCCCCGGCATGGGGGACTGTCCACAGGCCGTAGACGTCAAAAGGGCCGGCAAAACCGGCCCTGATCGTTGTTACAGATCGACGACCGTGTCGTCGTCATCGTCCTTGGGCCGTTCGCCTTCGGGAATTTCAAAATCCAACCCGTGCGCTGCGCGGATCTTGTCTTCGATTTCATAGGCCATGGATTTGTTTTCGCGCAGGAATGTCTTTGCGTTTTCACGCCCCTGCCCGATCCGTTCATCGCCATAGCTGAACCAGGATCCGGACTTTTCAACGATCCCGGCTTTGACGCCCAGATCCAAAAGTTCACCCATCTTGGAAATGCCTTCGCCATACATGATGTCGAATTCGACCTGTTTGAAGGGCGGTGCCACTTTGTTTTTCACCACTTTCACACGGGTGGCGTTGCCGACCACTTCGTCACGGTCTTTCAGCGCGCCGATGCGGCGAATGTCCAAACGGACGGAGCTGTAGAATTTCAGCGCGTTGCCGCCCGTCGTGGTTTCGGGTGATCCGAACATGACGCCGATTTTCATACGGATCTGGTTGATGAAAATGACCATACAGTTGGACCGGCTGATGGCTGCGGTCAGCTTGCGCATGGCCTGCGACATAAGCCGGGCCTGCAAACCGGGCGCGCTGTCGCCCATATCGCCTTCCAGTTCCTTTTGCGGGGTCAGTGCCGCCACGGAATCCACGACAACCAAAGATACAGCACCAGACCGCACCAGCGTTTCGGTAATTTCCAACGCCTGTTCACCCGTGTCAGGCTGCGAAATCAGCAATTCATCCAGATCAACACCCAGCTTTTTGGCGTATTGCGGATCCAGCGCATGTTCCGCATCGACAAAGGCGCAAACGCCGCCTTTTTTCTGTTCTTCCGCAACACAATGCAGTGTCAGCGTGGTTTTGCCCGATGATTCAGGGCCATAGATTTCAATGATCCGCCCTTTGGGCAGGCCACCAATGCCAAGCGCGATATCCAGACCCAGTGATCCTGTTGATGTCGCCTCGATCTCTTGGATGGCGTTTTCATCACCCAGCTTCATGATGGAACCCTTGCCGAACTGACGTTCGATCTGAGCCAGCGCGCTATCAAGCGCCTTTTGTCGGTCTGCGTTTTTGGGTTTCATGGTTAAAAGATCTGCCGTTGCCATTGTGATTGGCTCCTTATTTCACACCGCCTGTGGGGCGGCAATCGCCTGAATATGTTCGCCACTTGTTCTTGTTTTGCTTATGAGATCAAAACAGGAACATTTCAACAAAAATTTTCAAGAACAGTTTTTGCGCTGCAGGTTAAAGCGTGGTTAACTGACCCTGTAATTATTGTGAAAGGATTCAGAAGTGCTTGTTTTCTGGCAGAAAAAACTCGTGATCTTTTCCGTGCCGAAAACCGGTACCTCTGCCTTGGATGAAATCCTTGCACCCCATGCAGATATCGCCATCACCGCACCACCGATTCTGAAGCATATGCCGGTCTATCGCTACAACCGGTTCATCCGGCCCTTGTTTGACGTGGTGGATGGCAAGGATCTGGAAGGATTCGCCATGGTGCGCGAACCATTCGACTGGCTGGGCAGTTGGTATCGGTACCGCAGCCGGCCCGAACTGGACGGCATGCCCAATTCAACCAAATACGTGACATTTGATGAATTCGTCATCGACGCCATGAAGGGCCGCCCCCCGCCGCACGCCAATGTGGGCAGTCAGGCCAGGTTTTTGTCGGGCGGCACAGGGCCCAATGGGGTCCGGCATTTGTTTCAATACGAACAGATCGGTCTGGCCTGCGATTTTCTGGAAGACCGTCTGGGCATCAAGATCGATTTGACGCGGGTCAATGAATCAAAACCGCAAACGTTGGAACTGGGCCAGAACGCCCGCGACCGGTACGAACGCAAGCGCCATTTGGAATTCGACATCTGGAAAGGTGCGGCCCGTTAAGACAAAACGGAATCAACTGTGCGCGTTAAGTCTTTCAAAGAAAATGGTTTTGGCAGGAACGCCGCGTTTTCAAAAGCATCTTTCTGGCTGGAAAAACTGTCTTCGGCATAGCCGGACACAAAGATCACGCGCACATCGGGCCGGATCGCTTTGGCCTGGGTCACCCATGTGGGCCCATCCAGACCGGGCATGATCACATCCGTCACGAAAACATCCACATGCATGTCTTCATCTTGCAACAGATCCAGCGCCATTTCGGCACAGTCCGCCTCGATGACCTTGTAGCCTTTCAGTTGCAGCGCACGGGATGCAAAGGCCCGCACCGGGGCTTCGTCTTCGACCAATAGAACCACCCCATCTGACGGGCGGAATTCAGTTTTGGGCGGTTCTTCTTCCACGGGTTCGACCACCGCCGCGCGCACCGGTGGCGCAGGAAGAATGACATCAAATTTGGTGCCTTTGCCCAACACGCTGTCCACGAAAATATATCCCCCCGATTGTTTGACGATACCATAGACCGTCGACAGGCCAAGCCCCGTGCCTTCGCCTGTGCGTTTCGTGGTCACAAAGGGTTCGAACACCTTGTCGATCAGTTCTGGCGCGATGCCTTCGCCCTGATCAATCACGGAAATTTTCACGTATTCGCCTGGTTGGACCACGGCACTGCCCATTTCCGTCGGTGTCACCAAATTCAATCCACTGGTCTTGATCTGAACAACACCGCCGTCCGGCATCGCATCCCGGGCGTTCACCACAAGGTTCATCATAACCTGTTCCAACTGCCGCTTGTCGGCGCGCACAAGGTTCAAATCGCTGCCGTGATCCAGCGACAGTTCGACCTTTTCACCCACCAGCCGGTTCAACAAATGCCCCAGATCAGCAAGCGTGTCGCGCAGGTTCAGGGATTGGAATTGCAGGTTCTGCTTGCGGGAAAATGCCAAAAGCTGCCCGACCAAGGACGCAGCGCGATTGGTGTTTTGATGAATTTGCATCAGGTCTGCATGTTCCGGATCGGTGGGATCATGGCGCATCAGCAACAGATCGCAATGGCCCGAAATCGCGGTCAACAGATTGTTGAAATCATGGGCCACGCCGCCCGCCAGCTGACCGATGGCCTGCATCTTTTGGCTTTGAACAAACTGTGCTTCCAAACTTTTCAGTTCGGTCACATCCGTCAGTGTGCAGATCAGGTACGGGGCCTCTTCGCCCAACCGCGTCAGCATGGCCTGCAAGATCAGTTCATCCCCCTGCCCCTGACGGCTTAGGAATTCGGGTTGCGGCGAACGACCGGAATCGCGCGCCTCTTCCAGCCATTCATCCAGTGGGCGTGTGGCTGATGTGAAGGCTGTGTTCAGTTTCGACCCCACGTTGACCCCACCGCGCAAGATCGCGCGGGCGGCCGGATTGATCGCAAGCACCGTACCGTTCAGGTTCAGCCACATCAGCGGGACCGTCAGCTTTTCGAATATTTCGGCGTCCGGCAGCGCGGGTTGGGTCTTTTGAAATTCGCGTTCAAAACAGAACACGGTGCCTGCGCCCTTTTCACCTTGCAGGAATTTCAGATCAAACAACCGCTTTCCATGAATGGTCGTCAACGGAACCCGTTGATCAGTTCGGTTCGCAATCGCCCCTGACAGATCGGTCAGCGTTTCGACGTTCAAAGGAAAGGCCAGATTGAACGCATCATTGCGCGACAACAGCGCCCCGTCGGTGTCGAAACTGGCGACAGGCACATTATTGGCGTGGGTGGTGTGGGCCATATACAGCGGCGCATCCGCAATTTCCCACAAATACACCCCGCGGCGGGTTTTGCGGACCGTGATCAGCAATGGGACCGGGCCAGATGTGAACATCTCTTCGGTGTGGCCATTCAAATCGCATTGCTGATGCAGTTTTTTGATTTCGCCCAACGGATCAGAACAAATAGCCGTCAGCGCATCAGACAGTTGTGCGCACCGCGGCAAATGGTGCCCACTGTCATAGCGATCATTTGTCAAAAGTGTGCGTCCCTGCGCGTCCACCAAAACGGTGCTGGCCGGATTGGATGACATCAGGCAATCAAATATGTTGCGACGCCGCGTGGTTGAAAGCATGGTCAAAACGGCCCGCAGCGCCAGCAACCCCAAGCTGACAACCGATGCGACTGCTGCGGCCAGACCGACCTGTTCCAATGATGACCCTGCTGAGGCGTCCCCTGACCAAAGAACCGCCCCGCTGAACGCAAATCCGATTGTGGCCAAAAGAATGATGAATCGTTCGGGCATCAAAGAACAAATCGCGTGGGCATATAAACGCCTGACAAAAATAAGGGACACCGCACGATGCCCAAGAAATGGTTAACGAAAGGTTAACGCATGGTCAGATTTGCCACCCCTAAGCGGATTTGTGGATCAGCGCGTGGTAAAATCCATCGCCCTGTTCCCCCGGAATCTGTTGGCATTGCGCGATCAGATCGAATTCCGGGTGACCCTGCAAAAGCCAATCA
Source organism: Planktomarina sp. (assembly GCA_020630595.1). GTDB lineage: Bacteria > Pseudomonadota > Alphaproteobacteria > Rhodobacterales > Rhodobacteraceae > Planktomarina. The sequence continues at coordinate 68,123 of JAHDBC010000010.1, read as the reverse complement.
ATCTGGCCCTGATTTTCGCATCTGAAAATCGAACAGGTGGCATAGACAAACGTGCCCCCCGGTCGGCAATGGGTCAGGGCCGTTTCGATGATTTCGCGCTGAAGGCTGACGTAAGTGTCCAAATCGGCGGGCGTCAGCGTCCATTTTTCGGCGGGCGATCGTCGCCATGCGCCGCTTCCACTGCACGGGGCATCCACAAACACCGTGTCGAACCGGGCAGTGTTTTTCAGATGTGCAGGATCAATGCGGGTGATCCGCACGCCCGCGCGGCGCGCCCGGTCTGAAATTTGATGCATGCGTTTGCGATTGGCATCATGGGCAAACACCTCTGCCCCACGATCAGCCAGCGCCAGCGCCTTGCCCCCGCCCCCAGCGCAATAGTCCAGAATGGTTCCGGTGATTGGCACGGCTTCCGCGGCGCGTTGGGACGCCGCATCCTGAAATTCAAACCAGCCATCAGCAAAGGGTTTGGATTGCGCCAGCTTGCGCTGCCCGTCGGTCACACGCAACGCATAGGCCAAATCTGCGACCGGTTCGGCGCTGATGCCCTCTGCGCGCAGCGCATCGATCACGTCTGTGACTTTGGCATTGCGGCGGTTAACGCGCAAAAACACCGATGCGCGATGATCCAGCGATTTCACAATCGCAGTGGTTCGATCACCGAAATCAGCGGTCAATCGGTCCAGCATCCAATCCTGCAGGTTGGCATCATTTCCAACAGGTGCAGCCAAGGCATCTTGTTCATCGTCCGACAGGGGATCCGGCGCAAAGCGCATCCCTGTAAAGATTTCGGCAAGGTCCGCGCCATCCTGATGCAACAAACGCGCAAGCCACAGGCGCGCCGACCCATCCGGCCATGCGCCGCACGACCGGCGCCGACGGATGGCATCAAACACAAGATCACGCACCGCTGCACGGTCTTTGGACCCCGCGAACCGGCTGCGTCTGGACCACGCCAACAGGGCCTGTTCCGCGGCCGCACCGCCCAGACAGGCGTCCAGTACATCAATGGCAGCCTGCGCGCGGGCGGCGGGTGTCATTACATCACACGGTAGTTGGGCGCTTCGCGCGTGATCTGAACATCATGAACGTGGCTTTCTTTCAAACCAGCACCCGTGATTTTCACAAACTTGCAGTTTTGGCGCATGTCTTCGACCGTGGCGCAGCCGGTATATCCCATGGCGGCCCGCAAGCCCCCGACCAATTGGTGGATGACCGCGCCAGCCGATCCCTTGTACGGGACCTGTCCTTCGATGCCTTCGGGCACCAGTTTGTCGCTTGCCGCGTCTTTCTGGAAATACCGATCAGCAGACCCCCGGGCCATCGCCCCCATGGACCCCATGCCGCGATAGCTTTTGAAGCTACGCCCTTGATACAAAATGACTTCACCGGGGGATTCATCAGTGCCTGCGATCATCGAACCGACCATGGCACAGGATGCACCGGCGGCAATCGCCTTTGCAAAATCGCCGGAAAATTTGATCCCACCGTCCGCGATCACTGGGGTGCCGGTCTGCATGGCGGCGGATGCTGAATCGCTGATGGCGGTCAGCTGGGGCACACCAACCCCTGCGACCATCCGGGTCGTGCAGATTGACCCGGGCCCGATCCCCACTTTCACGGCGTCGGCCCCGGCACCAATCAGGGCGCGGGTCGCTTCGGCTGTGGCGACATTGCCTGCAACGACCTGAACCGTGTTTGACAGTTTCTTAACCCGTTCGACGGCCTCGGCCACGGATGCGGAATGCCCATGCGCCGTGTCAATGACCACCATATCCACGCCCGCATCGATCAATGCGGCCGCCCGTTCAAACCCTGCATCCCCCACCGTGGACGCCGCAGCCACCCGCAGGCGGCCCAGTTCATCTTTGCAGGCATGCGGGTTCAGCACAGCCTGTTCGATATCCTTGATCGTCAACAGGCCCGTCAGTTCGCCCTTGGCATTTGTCACCAGCAGCTTTTCGATGCGGCGATCGGCCATGATTTGTTTGGCCAATCCCAAATCCACGGGTTCTTTCAGAACGGCCAGATCATTTGCGGTCATCATCACCCGCACGGGCGTTGCATCGTCGGTGGCAAACCGCATGTCGCGGTTCGTGACGATCCCCACAACGCGGCCCTGATCCACAACCGGAAACCCGGTGACCCGGTACCGTTCCTGCAACGCTTTTGCATCCGCCAGCGTTTGATCGGGCGACAGCGTGATCGGGTTATAGACGATCCCGCTTTCGAACCGTTTGACACGCCGCACCTGCCGCGCCTGTTCTTCGATATCCAGATTGCGGTGCAACACCCCCATGCCACCAGCCTGGGCCATGGCGATGGCCATGCGGCTTTCGGTGACGGTGTCCATGGCCGACGACAACAACGGCACGTTCAACCGGATGCTTTTCGTCACAAAGGTGGATGTATCCGCCGTACCGGGCAACACAGTCGATGCCCCCGGAACCAGCAAAACATCATCAAAGGTAAGCGCCTCGCGAATCTCCATCACACTGCTCCTTCAGGGGATCGGTTGGCATGGGGATATTGCACGGATGGGGCGGAAACAAAAGGGTTCAAGATCATCATGACGCGAAGGATCAAAACAATGGCGTTTCAGACCTTTACCGATCCGCGACACGGCGTAGGGTATGCGAAACGTCGCAAGGGGTAATTGGGATGACTGACACGCATTTGGTGGTGTTCACGCCGTCGGGCAAACGCGGACAATTTGAAACCGGCACACCGATCCTGACGGCCGCCCGTCAATTGGGGGTCGATCTGGATTCTGTCTGCGGTGGCCGGGGCATATGTTCCAAATGCCAGATCACCCCATCCTTTGGTGAATTCCCAAAACACGGCGTCACAGCCGAACCGGATGCCCTGTCGGATTGGAATGCCGTTGAACAGCGCTACAAGGACAAGCGCGGCATGATCGATGGCCGCCGGCTGGGATGCCAGGCGACGGTGCAAGGGGACATCGTGGTGGATGTCCCGCCCGAAAGTCAGGTGCACAAACAGGTCGTGCGCAAAGCCGCCAGCGACCGTGTGATGACGATGGACCCCGCGACCAAGCTTTATTTCGTCAAAGTGCAAGAACCAGACATGCACGAACCGTCTGGCGATCTGGAACGGTTGGCCGCCGCGCTAAAGGCCGAATGGGATGTTGCGGATGTCGCTGCAAGTCTAAGCGTTCTTTCCAAATTGCAACCGGCCCTGCGAAAGGGCGGCTGGGAAGTGACCGTGGCCTTGCACAAAGGCCACCGCGACACGCAATCGCGCATTCTGGATGTCTGGCCGGGGTATTATGACGGTGGCATCTATGGAATGGCGATCGATTTGGGGTCCACCACCATTGCCGCCCACCTGTGCGATCTGCGCGATGGGTCTGTTTTGGCGTCATCTGGCGTGATGAACCCGCAAATCCGCTTTGGCGAAGATCTGATGAGCCGGGTCAGTTATGCCATGATGAACCCCGGTGGGGATCAGGATATGACATCTGCCGTGCGCGAAGCGATCAACGGGCTGACCCACACCATCGCCACCGAAGCGCTGATTGATCCAAACCTGATTTTTGAAACCGTCTTCGTGTGCAACCCCGTGATGCACCATTTGTTGCTGGGGATTGATCCGGTCGAATTGGGTCAGGCCCCTTTTGCGCTGACCACATCGGAATCACTGTCTTTGGATGCGCGGGATCTGGGGCTGACAGCCATGAACCAGACCGCGCGGGTCTTTGTGCTGCCGTGTATCGCGGGGCATGTGGGCGCAGACGCGGCCGCGGTCGCACTGTCGGAACAGCCCGGGCAGTCCGATGATCTGGTGTTGATCGTGGATGTGGGCACGAATGCGGAAATCCTGCTGGGCAATCGGGACCGCGTGCTGGCCTGTTCATCACCAACGGGGCCCGCATTCGAAGGGGCGCAGATTTCATCGGGCCAACGTGCGGCCCCCGGGGCCATCGAACGGATCGAAATTGACCCTGTGACCAAAGAACCCAGATTTCAGGTTATCGGAAGCCAGCTTTGGTCTGATGAAGATGGCTTCATGGAATCCACCCAAGCCTCGGGGATCACCGGCATCTGCGGATCCGGCATCATCGAAGCCGTCGCGGAAATGCGGATGGCCGGGTTGTTGGATCCATCCGGGCTGATCGGTTCTGCGGACCAGACCGGCACATGGCGCTGCATCCCCGAAGGCAGAACCAACGCCTATGTCATTTACGACGCGTCCGAAACCGGTGGGCCAAAAATCACAGTCACCCAAGGCGACATTCGCGCCATCCAACTGGCCAAATCCGCGCTTTATGCGGGCGCACGGCTGTTGATGGATGACATGGGTGTCGAAACAGTGGACCGGGTGGTTTTGGCCGGGGCCTTTGGCGCGCATATTTCCAGCAAACACGCCATGGTTCTGGGCATGATCCCCGATGCGCCGCTTTCGGCGGTCAGCAGTGCGGGCAATGCGGCGGGCACGGGCGCGCGCATCGCCCTGTGTAACATCGGGTCGCGCAAAGACATTGAACGCACGGTGCGTGAAATCACCAAGGTCGAAACGGCGATCGAACCAAAGTTTCAGGAACACTTTGTCAACGCGAACGCCCTGCCCCATGCCACTGACCCGTTTCCGGAACTGTCAAAAATCGTGTCTTTGCCAGACGTCAGCTTTAACACCAAAGGCGGGGATTCAGACACAGGCGGGCGGCGCCGGCGGCGGCGCGCGTAGCACCGCTGTCTGTACGGGGGGTGTACAGGGGGTGTACGGGGGGTGCCCCCCTGTTTTTGGATGAAATCGCGCTTGCCTTTCGCCCCAACCGGGCATAGGCAATTCGCATAAGCGGGTATGGTGAAAAGGTATCACGCGAGCTTCCCAAGCTTAAGTTACGGGTTCAATTCCCGTTACCCGCTCCACCAGATTTACCTTAGATTGTATCCATTCAGGAAAGCCTAGCAGTGTTGTGGGTCTTTCTGTTAAGCTGTTGGAAACAATGGCAGGTTAGGTTCCGTCCCGTGTCACAATTTCCCGAAAACTCTGAACTGGATCTGGCCAGTCGAACCGCTGATGGCAAGCGGGTGTATCCGATTTGGTTTCAGGACCTGCTGCTGGGCGCATGGTCCGAAGGGTTCGTGGAAAAACGCGCGAACCTGTCGATGATCTTTGTGAAACGCAATCGCAAGTATCTGCTGGTCACGTTCGACAACCTGTCAAACGTCCGCGACACCGCCCCCAACCGCGAACCATGGGCCTGTAAATTCGCACGCGATGCAGACGTTTGCCATTTGGGCATCACAGCAAACGCCCCGCACTGGTTTCGGGATGAATGGTTGATCAACCGGATGCAAACCCTTGCAAACGAAGGGTTTTTTGAAGGGTATGAACGGGTGCTGTTTGCTGGAACGTCGATGGGGGCTTATGCGTCTTTGGTGTTTGCAAAGGTTTGCCCACACGCCCATGTGGCGGCGTTCAATCCACAGTCGACGTTGGACCCACAGATCGTTCCATGGGAACACCGGTTCGAAGCGGGTCGGCGCCAAGACTGGACGTTGCCATTGGCGGATGGTGCTGCTGAATTGGAAAAACAGGCGTTGGTCCATGTGTTTTATGATCCGCAATTCGAATTGGACAAACTGCATGCGGATCGCCTGAACGGTTCAAATGTGCAGAAATACCATTGCCGGATGTCAGGGCATAAATCGGCGCTGTTCTTGAACCGCATGGGCCGGTTGCCGGATCTGATGCATCAAATGCTGTTCGACACGCTGACCCCGCAAGACTTTTATCAAATCTATCGCAGTCGCAGGCTGTTGTTTTGGTACCGGAATGCCATGCGCGCCTATTATGAAAAGACCGACCGCACGGCGGTTATTGATCGCTTGAATCGGGCCTTCACCGCCAACCGTCGCGCGTTTTTCACCCACAAGGAAGAGGTCGCATTGGAACCGGACCCGATGTTCACCGAAGATTAAACCGTCAGGGTGGAAAACCTTTCGTTTTCAACAAGTTCCGCCCAATCCTTTTGATAGATTTGGGCCAGATGCGACGCTTGTGATGGTGTCCAGATGGCGAAGGGCCGGCCCTTGGGCGCGGCATCAACGATTGTGTCCCACTGCCGCTGTGCACCCTGCAGACCTTCGCGCGTCATGACATCCCAAAAGGCATCAATGGCAGGCATCTGCGGCGTTGGGTTTACGATTTCAGAAAGATCCGGTGCGGCTTTCGATTTGAACACCGCCTTTGCCGCGTCTTCCCCAATCATATGGACCAGAATCTGATCAAACAACGCGCCGAAATCTTCGTGACGCCAAACAACAATCTCTGCCTCTGGGCAGGCCTTTGCAATCCCCAGCAGTCCGCGGTGCCACGATGGCATGTTCCCAGTCACACGCGCCGCAAGAACATCGGGCCGGTGAAAGCGATCCGCAGAACTGGTTGCAATCAGTTCGGCGTAGCAGGCCGGAAAAAACATCTGGTAGTCACGGACTGCAATCATGATTTTCGTCGGCTGCACCGGCAGCGCCTGACAGTGTTTTTGCAGGCCCTTTTGCGGGTTGCGATACAGATCCCCCAGAAACGCGCATTGCTTTGCGGACCCCATCAGGGATTCATCACTTTGCACGATGGTCTTCACAGTTTCGGGGAACGCGGTTTGCCAGAACGCATCTGCGGCTTCAGCAGGTTCCATGCCGTATGGCTTCAACTTGTTGGTTTCGCTGTGTGGCGCAATCAAGACACCCTTGTTTGCCAACAATTCCCGGTGGCGTGCCAACGTCAGCTGGATAAAGGTTGACGCTGTTTTGTGCGGACCCAAATGTAAAACGAACTGCATACCAACGCACCTTTGATCATCATTGTTTCCACTAGCACCACATTCGTTTCCAATTTGCAAAAAGTCTGCCCCTTGCACCTGTGTTTGATTTAGGACAGAGGACCCCATGCAACAAATACCTGCTTTCAACCCCCCGCTTTTGCGCGATGATCTGGACCGTCTGGGGATTCCAGAACCCTGGTCCTTTGGCGTTGCGGACCGGACCCGGTTCGGCGAATTGGATGCCCTGGCGCATGTGAACAACACAGCCTATCTGCGTTGGTTGGAAAATCTGCGCATCCACTATTTCAAGCATTACGGGATTGCAGATTACAACGGGACCCCGCCGCGCATCGTGCTGAAATCCATCGGCATGGATTACAAAAAAGAAATGGGGCTACACGAAGATTACGTTGTCACGGGGCGCACGGCAGCATTTCGCACCAGCAGTTTCACAATGGAATATGCCGTCTGGTCCGGTGACCTGCGCGCCACTGGGTTTGCTGTTATCGTTTGGCTGGATCAATCCGGCGCGAAATATCCGTTGCCCGATGACCTGCGCCGCATCTTTGCGCAAACCGATGGCGCACGCGACGACCGCTGATCACCGCAGATACGCCAACAACGTTTGGGTGGATCCATCCTTTGCACTTGCATCGTCCGATCCGTCTAGCAGCGGAAGCATGTCTGTGGCCAGAATTTTGCCCAGTTCAACCCCCCACTGATCGTAAGAATTGATGCCAAGAATCACACCTTCGACGAACACACGGTGTTCATACAGGGCGATCAGCTGACCCAGCACAAAGGGCGTCAGTTTCGGGTAGCACAGGGTCGTCGAAGGGCGGTTGCCCGGAAACACCCGATGCGCGGCCTGCCGGTCGAGTTCGTCGCCTGAAAACCCAGCCTGTGCTGCGATTTTCTTCGCCGTTTCTACATCACGCCCCAGCATCAACGCTTCGGACTGGGCCAGACAATTGGCCTGAAGCAGCCGGTGATGGTGGGTCAAATCGGGTTCATGCCCACGCCGCCCCACCATGAATTCACACGGCACCACGTCGGTGCCTTGGTGGATCAACTGATAGAACGCATGTTGACCATTCGTGCCGGGTTCGCCCCAAACGACCGGGCCGGTCGGTCCATCCACAAGATCGCCGTCCAGCGTGACCCGTTTACCGTTCGATTCCATTTCCAGCTGTTGAAGATAGGCCGGAAACCGCGACAGGCGCTGTTCATAAGGCAGAACAGCCCGTGTTGCATAGCCACACACCTGACGGTGCCACACCCCGACAAGCGCCAGAAGCACGGGCATGTTTTTAGACAATGGTGCCTTTGCAAAATGGGTGTCCATCGCGGCCCCACCGGCCAGGAACGCTTCGAAATCATCTTGCCCGATTGCAAGCGCAATCGACAGGCCAATGGGCCCCCACAGGGAATAGCGCCCCCCAACCCAGTCTTCGAACCCGAACACACGGTCCCGATCGATGCCAAAGGCCGCGGTTTTTTCCAGATCAGACGACAGGGCAACAAACTGGCCGCCGGGGTCTTCCACCGAATGCCCCATCCAATCCAACGCGGTTTGCGCATTGGTCATGGTTTCGATCGTTGTGAACGTTTTGGATGCGACAATGACCAAGGTCGTCGCGGGGTTCAGCCCCTTCAACACATCGTGGATATGTGCCCCGTCAATATTGCTGACAAAATGGCAATTGGGACCATCCGCATAGGGCGCGAGGGCCGCAACCGCCATCGCGGGCCCAAGGTCTGACCCGCCGATGCCGATGTTCACAACATCCGTGAACGCCCCCCCGGCACCCCTGATATCACCCCGGCGCACAGCACCTGCAAACGCCAGCATGCGGCTTCTTGTGTCCAGAACGCCGGGCATCACATCTTCGCCATCCACGCGAATGGTTCCGCCGGGTTTGCGCAGGGCTGTGTGCAAAACAGCCCGGTCTTCAGTGACGTTGATTTTGGCCCCTGCAAGCATTTCATCCCGCGCGTGCGGGACCCCACGCGACACTGCAAGGTCGACCAGTTCCGTCAGGATTTCATCATCGATATTGGTTTTGGAGAAATCGAAATGGATGTCATCCGCCAGAACCGAAAATTTTTGCGCACGCTGCGAATCAAACAACGTTTGAAATCTTCGATTTGCATGCCGTTCTTGAAGTGATTTCAGCGCGTCCCACATGGCGTCAGCTCCTTGCCCAGTGAACGGTGGCCTGTTGCAGGAACTGGCCCACCGGTGCTTGATCAAACGGCAGATCCTGTGCCGCATTCAGCGCGATTTTCTTATCCTCGCCAACGATCAGGATATGCGTGTTTGATGCCTGCGCCAAAACCCGCGCTGTCAACGTGACCCTTGGTTCCAAGCCATCCCCCGGGGTCATGGGCATCAATGCCGGTGCATCGTTGGCCTGTGCCGCCTTCAATTCCGGCGCACCGGGAAACAGCGATGCGCAGTGCATATCAGTGCCCATTCCCAGAACAAGAACCCCCAACGGCAGCATGGCATCCAGCGCATCGGACATGGCAGTGGCCCCCGCATGCGCATCCAGCCCCGGCTTAAAAAATGGCACCAAGTTCGCTGATGCCGCTGGCCCCTGCAAAAGACGGTTCTTGATCATGCGGGTGTTTGATCGGTCGCTGTCTTCTGGAACCCAGCGTTCATCCGTTAAAAGAACGTCGACCCGCGCCCAGTCCACGTTCGCGGCCGACAGGCTGTCGAACATGGGCGCTGGCGTTGACCCACCGGGCACACACAGGCTGACGCGGTCTTGCGTCAGCAGATGGTTTTCCAATTCACCTGCAATCTTGCTGGCCAGATCGACCATCAGGATATCTGCATCCACGTATTCGACAAAATTCATTGCTTGATGTCCCGCCATTTGCGCCCATCGCGATGCAACAGCATATGGGCGTCCATCGGTCCCGAACTTCCGATATCATATGTCTTAGGGACATCATTGCGCGCCTGCCACCCGGAAATGATCGGATCGGTCCAGCGCCACGCCGCTTCGACTTCGTCACCGCGCATAAACAGGGTTTGGTTGCCCCGGATCACGTCCATGATCAACCGTTCATAGGCGTCTGGGGCATCGGCGTCTTCGCCAAGGGCTTCGGCAAATGTCATATCCAGCGGCACATGCACCAATCGCATACCGCCGGGACCCGGTTCCTTGATCGTGACATCCAGCGTCATCCCTTCGTTGGGTTGCAACTGGATGGCCAGAATATTGGCCTGTTCGTTGTCGGATTCTTCGAAGATTGAATGGGGCATTTTTTTGAACACCACCGCAATTTCAGATGAACGCGCGGACAACCGTTTGCCAGTCCGCAAATAGAACGGCACGCCCGACCAACGCCAATTGGCCAGTGCAACTTTCAGCGCGATATAGCTTTCTGTCGAACTGCGGTCGTTTTCCGCGTCTTCGCGGTACCCTGATTGAGTGTCATTTGCTTCATACTGGCCCCGAACGATTTCGTGCGGTTCAAGTGGCTGAAGTGCACGGATCACCTTTAATTTTTCGTCGCGCACGGAATCAGGTTCAAATTTCGACGGCGGTTCCATCGCAATCAGGCACAACAGTTGCATCAAATGGTTTTGAACCATGTCGCGCATCGCACCGGATTTGTCATAGTATGCGCCGCGTCCGCCAACACCAACGGTTTCGGCCACCGTGATTTGAATGTGATCAATGTATTGGGCGTTCCATAAAGGTTCGAACAACAAGTTGCCGAACCGCAGCGCCATCAGGTTTTGAACCGTTTCCTTACCCAGATAATGGTCAATCCGATAAATCTGGCTTTCATCAAACTGCGCTGCCAATGACGCATTCAATTCCTTGGCCGAAGCCAGATCACGACCAAAGGGTTTTTCAACGACAACGCGGCTGTCATCGTGGGCAATGCCAAATCGGTTCAGGCGTTCTGCAATATCGCCAAACAACCCAGGACCAACGGAAAAATAGTGTGCATGGATCACACCGGGCCGCATTTTTCCGGCCAATTCTTCCCACCCCTGATCACCGCGGGCATCAACGGTGACATAGTCAAGATTTGCCAGAAACGCGTCCACGTCGTTGCAGGTTGTCTTTCCGCCAAATTCATCAATCGCGTCGCGCACCAACTGGCGATACCCGTCTGCATCCAAATCAGACCGCGCAGCACCAATGATACGGGCGTCCGCCGGCATTTGACCAGAACAGTATCTGCGAAACAGACCCGGCAGAATCTTGCGACGGGCCAGATCACCGGTCCCGCCAAAGATGACCAAATCAAACGGATCGACCGGAATAACACGTGACACCATGACAGGCCCCTTTCTGCGAAATGTTAGCGCTATCTGTGGTTTAACGCCCTTGTCCACAAAGCACAATTGGCAAGCAGACTTCACAAAACTGTCAGCCCCGCACTACAGTGGTTTCGCAAAACCCTAAAACGGCTTAGGCCCATGGGAAAGCACGAAAGGACGCGTTTGCAATGAAAGATTTGGCCCCTGCGAACATCGGCAAATTCGAAGATCCGTTTGTGACCGCCAAAGGCGAAGCGCGCGCGTCCGTTGCGCTAACCCATCCGGAAACGCTTTGGTTCAATACTGGAACGCTTTGCAACATTGAATGTGTGAACTGCTATATCGAAAGCAGCCCGACCAATGACGCGCTGGTCTATATCACGGCTGATGAAGTGCAGGTCTATCTGGATCAACTGATCGACCGGAACTGGAACGTGCGCGAAATTGCCTTCACCGGCGGCGAACCGTTCATGAACCCGGACATGATCGAAATTTTGCGCCGGTCACTGGCCGCCGGGTATGAGGTTTTGGTTCTGACCAACGCCATGCTGCCGATGCAGCGCAAACGGGTCAAAGATGGCTTGTTGGAACTGAACGCCGCCTATCCGGGTAAGCTTACGTTCCGTATTTCAGTTGATCACTATTCGGCCGAAAAACACGATGAAGAACGCGGCAAAGGGTCTTTTGAAAAAACGCTGATCGGCATGGACTGGCTGCGCGACAACGGGATGACGATGGCCGTGGCGGGCCGCACGGTCTGGGGTGATACGGATGCCGACAGCCGTGCCGGGTACGCAGCACTTTATGCAGACCGTGGGTACGACATTGATGCAATGAACCCCGGGATGACCGTGCTGTTTCCAGAAATGGACGAAACGGTCGAAGTGCCCGAAATCACCACCGCATGCTGGGGTATCCTGAACAAACATCCCGATGCGATCATGTGTTCATCATCGCGCATGGTCGTAAAACGCAAAGGTGCCGGAAAACCCGCCGTGCTGGCCTGCACGCTTTTGGCCTATTCACCAGAATTCGAATTGGGCGAAACACTGGAACAGGCGGAACGTGACGTTCAGCTGAACCACCCGCATTGTGCCAAATTCTGTGTTTTGGGCGGGGCGAGTTGTTCGGCTTGATCCAAATTTCTGTGCGTCGCGTTCAGCCGGGCTAAGCCTCCAATTCCGCATCCCAATACAGAAAATCCATCCAGCTTTCATGCAGGTGGTTCGGCGGGAATTTGCGACCCACATTGCGCAATTCTTCCGCGCCCGGTTGGCGCGGCGGTTTGCGCAGCGACATGCCCGATTGACGCAAAGACCGTGATCCTTTGCGCAGGTTGCACTTGGAACAGGCGGCAACCACATTTTCCCAGCTCGTGCGCCCGCCGCGCGCCCGGGGCACAACGTGGTCGAACGTCAGATCGCCCGCAGTCCCACAATACTGACAAGAAAATTCGTCGCGCAGGAACAGGTTAAACCGCGTGAATGCGACCTTGCGCTGGGGTTTCACATAATCGCGCAGCACGACCACCGATGGGATTTTGATCTTGGTCGATACCGAATGCACATAATCGTCGTATTCCGCGACGATCTGCACCCGATCCAGCCACGCGGCTTTCACCGCGTCCTGCCACGCCCAGACCGAAAGCGGATAATACGACAATGGCCGATAATCCGCATTCAACACCAATGCCGGTCGTTGTTTAAGGTTCGGGTTGCCCCGCACAAAGTCAGTTCTGAAATCCGTCGTCACGCCCGCATCCCCCAAAGGTCAGTCGGGCCATGAAATGGCAGAAAGGCCCGGTACAGTGTCACGGGGCCGCCTGGGCGCCCCCGGTCGGTCTTCTATGGTTCACTATATAGCGGTGTTTGCATCTGGCAAGCGCCACATTTGGTGCCATTTGGCCGCAGTCTGCCGGGACGCTGTAACGGGGATATGACGGCCGCTATTCCATGCCCAGTTGTTTGCGCATGAACGCCAATGCAACTTGCAGCCCGTCGGGCGCGATCCCGTGGGCTGTGCCTTTCATGATGTGTGCAAAGATGTCTGTGAACCCGGCTTTTTCCAACCCTTCTGCGGCTGCGGGCAACGATTGGACCGGAACAACATCATCCGCATCCCCATGCACCAACAAAACTGGCATGCGCGATTGCACTTCGTCGGGCAGCAATTCAGGTTCCAAAAGCCGCCCCGAAAACGCGACCACACCCGCAACCGGATCTTCGCGGCGGGGGGCCACGTGCAATGACATCATCGTGCCCTGCGAAAACCCGAACAGGATCACCTGTTCCGGCAGCAGGTCATAATCGACCATGACACCGTCAAGATAAGCGTTCAAATCTTCTGCTGCACGGCGCAGTCCGGCGGCGGCGTCTTCTTCGGATGATCCATCAATCCAAGGGATCGGAAACCATTGCAGGCCCATGGGCGACATAACCGTTTGTTCCGGCGCATCCGGGGCCAGAAACAGCGTATCCGGCATATGTTCGGCCAATACATCGCCAATGCCCAGAAGATCGGCCCCATTGGCCCCATACCCGTGCAGGAAAATCACTGCCGCACGCACATCGCCACTGTCTGGCATCCGCTGCCCGCTGTTCAAAACCCGTGTCATGCCAAACCTTCTTTGCCTTTGATGATCCGGTAGTATGACCAAAGTGCCCGCGCCGCAACAGATCGGTAAGGCGACCAAAGCCTTGCACGATCCGCCAAATCCCGCGCCGTCGGACGGTCTGGCAGATCAAATGCCAGCTTTGCGGATTCCTGCAGGGCAAGATCGGCATCGGGAAACACATCAGGCCGCCCCAGACAAGACAGCAAATAGATGTGCGCCGTCCACGGCCCAATGCCTGACACCGCTGTCAGCATCGATTGCACATCACGATCAGGCAGGCGCTCCAAATCGTCCCAGTCAATTTTCGCATCACACAATGCGCGTCCGTATCGTATTTTCGGCCGCGACAGCCCCAATGACTGCAACACTTCGTCGGGGGCACCCTCCCATTCCGCTGGACGGTTGAACCCCGCCTGATCCACCCGGTTCCAAATCGCGGCCGCCGACGCAGTCGACACTTGCTGGCCCACAATGATTTTCAGAACACCAGAAAATCCACCCGGCGCACGGCGCAAGGGCAAGGGGCCGGTTTGCGCAATGATCGGCACAAACGCCGGGGCTTGTTCGCAAAGTGCGGCGGTCGCGGTATCCAGCTGGTCCTGTGTCGCGATCACTTCCATATGCACCCCCCTTGCGCCCTGCCCGGCTTTCGGGTCATTTGCCAAAAGAAATGCGCAGGACCCCAATATGACCGATTTCGTAGATGACCGCTTGGCCCGGCGCAACGTTGCTGTTTTGGTTGCCGCACAGGCGATCCTGGGCGCACAGATGCCGCTGATATTCGTGGTTGGCGGCTTGGCCGGGGGACAGCTGGCATCCAACCCGTGCTTTGCCACCCTTCCGATTTCATTGATCGTTTTCGGGTCCATGACCACTGCGCCGTGGTTGTCCAATGTCATGCAACGCTTTGGCCGTCAGGCAGGGTTTTTCATTGGCGCGGGTGCGGGTGCCGTAGGGGCGGCGATCTGCGCGTATGGATTGGTCATTGCCAGTTTTCCCGTCTTCCTGATCGGCAGCTATATGACTGGCATCTACATGTCAGCGCAGGGGTTTTACCGGTTTGCGGCAACGGATGTTGCGTCAGATGCCTATCGTCCCCGCGCCATTTCGCTTGTTATGGCGGGTGGGCTGTTGTCAGCCATTTTGGGGCCGCAACTGAACAAGATGGTGCAGGACGCATATGTCGTGACGTTTCTGGGGTCCTATCTTGCTGTGGTTGTTCTGAACCTTGTGGGCATGCTGTTGTTTTTGTTCCTCAGCCTGCCGAAGATCCAGAAGAAAACACAAAAACCTGTACCGCGGCGCAGCTACCGCGAACTGCTGACAACGCCGCGCATCGTCGTTGCGATCACCTGTGCGATGGTCAGTTACGCGCTGATGAACCTTGTCATGACATCAACCCCGCTGGCCGTGGTTGGATGCGGCTTTACCAAGAACAACGCCAATGATGTGGTGACAGCGCACGTGCTTGCGATGTTTGCCCCATCGTTTTTTACGGGCCACCTGATCAATCGCTTTGGCGTGCAGCGGATCATGGCGCTGGGGCTTGTGATTCTTGCTGGTGCGGGTCTTGTCGGGCTTGCTGGCGTTACGTTGACAAACTTTTTCCTGGCCCTGGTTCTTTTGGGGCTTGGTTGGAACTTTGGGTTCATCGGTGCAACAACACTGTTGGCATCATCCCACGCTTCGGATGAACGCGGCAGGGTTCAGGGATTGAACGACACCATTGTGTTTGGCTGCGTGACGATCGCATCGCTGTCATCGGGGGGGCTGATGAACTGTTCGGGCGGAACCGCAGTTGAAGGGTGGAATGCCGTCAATCTTGCCATGATCCCGTTTCTGTTGCTTGCGGGCTTTGCGCTGTTGTGGCTGATCCGCAAAGAAAAGGTTGCTACGCCGTCCTGACCCGGCGCGCAAGCATCGCACGATCCAGCGAAGTGCGCAGCGAAAATGCGGCCACCGTTCCATCAAAAACGCGATCCGGCTGAGACCGAATGTGGTGCAGAAACCGTTCCGTCCCCGCCGTTTCGATAAAGGCTGCATTGGCCAACGATTTCGTACGAAGCAATGGTTTGGCTGCCGCAAACCGTACAAGTGCAGCTTCCGCTGTTTCAGCCACGGTTTCACTTTTCCAACTTTTGTCAAATACGCGCCAGCCCGACCCTTTCAGATCAAGCACCGCCTGCAACACCCGCGATGTGCCAACTGCGGTCGCCAAATCCAGAATAAGCGCGGCATCAGACGCATTGCCACCCAATCCGCTGTGCGCGGCGGCCATTGCCCCATAAGCTGTGTCGCGGGCATAAGCCAAAAGCGACGCCGGATCCGCGAAAACCTCTTTTTCGACATCCGCCTGACGGGCGTCGATTGTGACGTGCAGTGACTGAACGACCGAACCGGGCAATGTGGCAAGGGCATCAACAACTTCGTGCCGTCGCGGTGTTCCACTGGCCAGTTCGTTCAGCGCGTCGCGCCACCACTGCAGACGCATCAGGGCAATCATCGGTTCCTTTGTCACCCAAGGTGCGCGGGAAATTTCGACGTTGGCCGCATAGATCGGCAGCATCACTTCACGGGCTGCCACCGGCGCAGACATCACCGCTTTCCACCGAACCGGATCCGCCGCATGCACCAGATTTGCGCAGGCCTGAAGGGTCATGGCAGTTTGGACGGATCGAACGACGGCCCCGGCACCAAATCCACGCCTTGCTTTGACATGCGAACTTCCACACCGGCTGCTAAGAGTTTGGATTTCAACAAATCAACTGGCGCGAAATCTTTCGAATGCATGGCTGCGTCGCGCGCGGCTGACAGCTGTTCCGCCCATGCAGACAGATCGGCAGACGCCGTTGGTGCGGCGTTCAGCAACCCCAGAAAATTGGCCGATTGTTTCAAATCTGCCGGGTTGCCCGATTTGGCAATTTCGTGCAGCCGTGCGATGGCCTTTGGTGTGTTCAGATCATCTTTCAACGCTGCAAGAACCGCGGCATCCACCGTGCCACCGTCGTGCCCATCGGTCAGATCGGCCCAGTCGCGCAGCGTTTTGAAGGCCGCTTCTGCTTTTTTGGCGGTCCAATCCATCGGCTTGCGATAATGCGTCGACAGAAACACAAAACGGATCACGTCGCCCGTTATCCCCTGATCCAGCAGATCACGGACGGTGAAAAAATTGCCCAATGATTTGGACATCTTTTTCCCTTCGACCTGCAACATTTCGTTGTGCAACCAGTATCGCGCAAAATCGCCGTTCGGATGTGCGCAGCGGCTTTGGGCGATTTCGTTTTCGTGGTGCGGGAACTGCAGATCATTGCCGCCCCCATGAATGTCAAAGCTGTCACCAAAGGCGCGGTGCGCCATTGCAGAACATTCAATATGCCACCCCGGCCGTCCACGTCCCCATGGGCTGTCCCAACCCGGCTGATCATCGGTCGACGGTTTCCACAGCACGAAATCCATCGGGTTTTTCTTGTAAGGCGCGACTTCAACCCGCGCGCCCGCAATCATGTCATCAACAGACCGCCCGGACAGTGCCCCATACCCGTCAAAGGATTCGACACTGAACAAGGCATGCCCTTCCGCCGCATAGGCGTGACCTGCGGCAATCAAATCGTCGATCATTGCGATCATGTCAGCAATGGACTGCGTGGCACGGGGCATTGCAGTGGGTTCCAATGCGCCCAGCGATGCCATGTCGTCCAAAAACCATTCGATGGTTTCTTCCGTGATCTTGCCAATCGGCCGCCCTGTCGCTGCGGCCTTGGCGTTGATCTTGTCATCCACATCCGTGAAATTTCGAACATACCGGACACTGTCCGCGCCAAAGGTGTGCCGCAGCAAACGAAACAGAATATCAAACACGACCACTGGCCGCGCATTTCCCAGATGTGCGCGATCATAGACCGTGGGCCCACACACATACATCCGCACATCATTCGGATCCAAAGGGACAAAAGCCACTTTGCTGCGCTGCATGGAATTATAGAGTGTGATGTCCGCCATCTGGCCCTCCGTCGGTATGGGGGTCGGGTAAAGGGAAACCGGGGGTTTGACAATCCGCCGCCGCGCTGGCCCATTCGCGTCATGGAACAATCGAAGCGAATCCTTGGTCTGACAGGCGATGGCGATGATGGCTGGGGCGTCTTTTACCGTGCCCGCGCGTTAAAGGATGCGGGCGTCCCCGTGATTGAACTGACCATCGGCGAACATGACATTCGAACGCATCCGTCCATCCTTGATGCGATGCACAGCGCCGCACTGGCGGGGCACACGGGTTATGCCAGCGTTCCTGGCACGGCCAAGCTGCGCGATGCGGTGGCATCACGGATTGAAACGCGCACCGGTGTGTCCACCACACGCAACAACATCACCATCACCCCCGGGGGGCAATCCGCCCTTTATGCGGCCCATACCGCGACGCTGAACCCCGGTGATATCGGGCTGATCTGTGATCCGTACTACGCGACCTATCCGGGGACGGTGCGGGGCGCTGGGGGCCGCGTTGTGGCGGTGCCATGCCATCCAGAAAACGGCTTTCAGCCACAAAGGGCCGATTTGGAACAGGCTGCCATCGGTGCCAAAACGCTTTTGGTGAACACCCCCAA
This sequence comes from Planktomarina sp., assembly GCA_020630595.1. Taxonomy (GTDB): domain Bacteria; phylum Pseudomonadota; class Alphaproteobacteria; order Rhodobacterales; family Rhodobacteraceae; genus Planktomarina. The sequence continues at coordinate 49,827 of JAHDBC010000010.1, read as the reverse complement.
CAACCCAACGGGCGCGGTCTATTCGGCCAAGACCCTGGAAATGATTGCAGAGGTGGCACAGGCGCACGACCTGTGGGTCATATCGGACGAAGTGTACGATACCCAGATTTGGGATGGGTCGCATCTGTCGCTTAGGGCGCTGACAGGCATGCAAGACCGCACCCTTGTGGTGGGATCGATGTCGAAAAGCCACGCCATGACGGGCAGTCGCGTTGGATGGATTTGCGGGCCCGAGCCGGTGGTGGCCAACCTGATCAACCTGTCGACGCACACAACCTATGGCGTGCCGGGCTACATTCAGGATGCGGCGCATTTTGCGTTGGATCAGGGTCAAGCGCTGGAAGATGAAGTTGCACACCCCTTTGCCCGTCGTCGCCAGATCGCGCTGGACGTGCTGAAAGGCCAAAACCTGATCAAATCCGCACCCCCCCAAGGCGCGATGTATATGATGTTGGATATTCGCGCCACGGGGCTAAGCGGCACAGATTTTGCCAATGCCCTTTTGGATGCCGAACAGATCGCGGTCATGCCGGGCGAAAGCTTCGGAACTTCGGCTGCGGGTCATGTCCGCGTCGCGATGACCGTGGCCGATGACGCCTTCGAATTGGCCCTGAAAAAGCTGATTTCTTTCGCGGCACACCAAGCGCAAAGTGCATAACGTCGCAATCGCGTAAGACGCGTCGCAAAATGCCCGGTAGCGTTTCGCATATGAAACGAACGCTTTCCTTGATGTGCTTGTCAAAACGCTGCGATCTAACGATCGGGGCGCGGCGGGGGCGTGCGGCCCGGGGGCGCCCTGCATTCCGTTGATGCCAACATTTCAACGTTTCAACAGGATACCAAAATCATGAACGATCAAACCCCCCGCCGGTCCGGCGGACGCGCAGCGCGCAAGGCGGCCCGTGCCGCAGCCCTTCCCGAAAGCATGCGCCCCGTGCGCCCCGGCATGGAAGGCGGATATTACAAACCTTTGTCAGATGCCGATGTGCAAAACATACACCAAGCCGCTTTGACCGCGCTTGAAACCATCGGCCTGGCCGATGCACCGCAATCGGGCATCGAAATCCTGACCGGCGCTGGCGCGATCCTGGGCGATGATGGGCGCATCCGTTTCCCCCGTGCCTTGGTTGAAGACATGGTGGCAAAGGCGTGCAAGTCCATCACGCTGTGCGGGCGTGATCCGCAATACGACATGATCTTGGAAGGCAATCGCGTTCATTATGGAACTGCCGGGGCGGCCGTGAACATGGTCGACATTCGCGGCAACGACTATCGTCACAGCACCGTGCAAGATTTGCACGACGCCGCCAAAATCGTTCAACAGCTGGACAATGTGCATTTCCTGCAGCGCCCGATGGTCTGCCGCGATATCAGCGACAACCGGGAAATGGATTACAACACCGTCTACGCCACCGTTGCGGGCACCACGAAACACATCGGAACCAGCTTCACCGAACCTGATTTCGTCGCATCTGCAATGGACATGCTTCATATGATTGCAGGGGGCGAAGACGCATGGCGGGCGCGTCCGTTCGTGTCAAATTCGAACTGCTTTGTTGTGCCCCCGATGAAATTTGCAACTGAATCCTGCGAAGTCATGGAACGCTGCATCGAAGCAGGCATGCCCGTGTTGCTGTTGTCTGCCGGAATGGCGGGGGCAACGGCCCCATCCACGATTGCTGGCGCGATCGTGCAGGCGGTTGCGGAATGTCTGGCTGGCACGGTCTACGTGAATGCCATGAAACCCGGCCATCCTGCGATTTTCGGGACATGGCCGTTCGGTCTGGATTTGCGCACGGGGGCGATGTCGGTTGGGTCTGGCGAACAAGCACTGCTGACAGCGGGCTGCGCGCAGATGCACAAATTCTATGGCCTTCCCGGCGGTGCCGCCGGTGGCGCGTCTGATTCCAAGATGCCGGACATGCAGGCAGGTTGGGAACAGATGTGTTCGAATGTCATGGCAGGTTTGGGTGGTCTGAACATGGTGTACGAAGCCGCCGGGATGCACGCATCGCTTCTTGGGTTCTGTCACGAATCCCTGATCCTTGCAGACGATGTGATCGGTCAGGCGCAGCGCTGCGTGCGCGGGATTGAAGTAACCGAAGAAACATTGGCGCTGGATCAAATGGCGCAGGTCTGCTTGGGCGGTCCGGGCCATTATCTTGGCACGGATGCAACACTGGCCCGCATGCAGTCTGATTTTGTGTATCCCGGTCTGGGGGATCGGACATCGCCAAAGGAATGGGCTGAAAACGACAAACCCGACCTGATTGAAAACGCCATCAAAAAGAAAGAGGCGATCTTGAGCGCACAAAACCCCGTCGCGTTGGACGCGACACTGGATTTGGCCATTCGGGAAAAGTTCAACATTCACCTTCCCTCTGCGCTTTAAACGCGCAGCGTCCGCAGGCCATGAAGGCGCAAAACGAACGCAAAAGCAAAAACCCCGCCAGACAAATTGGCGGGGTTTCCTTTTGTCAGGACAGCGTGTGTTTCGAAAGAAATTCGATCAACGGCTCTGGATGATGGTTGAAATACTGATACCCATCAAACCGTTGCCCGGTGCCAAAAGGTATCTCCTGATCCGGGCCAATCCAAACGATGTCATGGTCTGTCGGCGTGGCATCCATGATGTCTTGAATATCGTTGCGCCCGGTTTGCGCGTCGAAGGTGTAAATGTCCCGTTCCACTTGCGCATACAGCACCGGCACTGTCAGACTGGGCACATAATCAAGCGCAGTTGCAAAGCCGAACCCATATTTTTCGCGTTGCGCATCCAACACTTGATCCACCAGATCAAAACCTGTTTTTGCCCGGATGAACCGATCTGTCATGTTGTATGACAACGTCGGCTGATTTGCGATCATCGCTTTGATTTGTGGATTTGCGAAAAGGTCCGGTTCGTTTTTCCATGCCAGAAATGTTGCATTTGCCCCCATGCATTGGCTTAGAAACACGATTTGGTCGTCCCCAAATTCGGGATGTGCCAGAACAAAACGCAAAGACGCCGCAACATCCTGCCATTCTGTGACCCCTGCCCCAACAAGCGCATCGTCACTTTCGCCCTGACCGCGATGGTCATACATCACGATGTTGTAGCCAGCGTCATGCAGATGTTTCACCATCGGCAGAAATTCGGCGGCCACCCCATCCAGCCCCGCGTCAGAACCGTAGCGCGTGGTCGTCAGCGGGTGGTTGACGATCACGGTCTTGTCCGATGCCACCGTGGCCGGAATTTCCCATGCGCTAAGCCGAATATTGTCGGCCGTGAGGATTTCAACATCTGAATAATTCATCCCGTAATCGTTCGGGTTTTTGGGATTGTTCAATCGTGCAGGCGTCACGCGCATCTTCACAATCTGATTGACCAACAGTGTATCGCGCACGCCAAACGGGTTGGCAAACCACACCACGGCAAGCCCAGCGACCAAAACAGCGACAGTCGTTGAAGCCCAAATCACCAGTCGTTTCATTTTTGTGTTTCCATATATCTTTCCAGTGTAAACATCCTTATTCTTGTGGAATTGCACCGTCAACAAAAATATTTCCACTGGAAATATAAGGAAATTCTCAATGACTGAAGACCGCAAATATCACCACGGCAATCTTAAGCGTGATTTTGTGGACGCCGCGCGCATCTTGCTGGAACGCGACGGGGTGCATGGTCTGTCTTTACGCAAATGCGCCGAACGGGTCGGTGTCAGCCACACCGCGCCGAAAAATCATTTTGGAAATATGGCGGGATTGCTGACGGCGGTTGTGACCGAAGGTTACGCCGAACTTGCCCAAAAGATGCGATCTGAAGCAGAAGACCGAAACCAGCGACGCGCGCATGCCCTTCAAGCATACATTGCATTTGCACAGGAAAATCCTGCGCTTTACGATCTGATGTTCAGCCGCGACCGTTTGATCAGCGATGATCCAAATTTGATGAAACAGATTGGCACGTGCTTTGTCATTCTGTCAGATTGTGCCACAGATCTTGGGTGGCACGGTGGTTCTGCGGATGCGCAGAATGGCAAAGGCCAGATCGCCCTTTGGTCACTGGTGCACGGCTACGCCCAGCTTGTGACAGCCGGGCGGTTCAAGAAAGAAAACATGCAGGGCTGGTCAATCCTTGATATCTTGCCAAATGGGTCCGCAGACTAGCCCGCCCGTTCTTCCAGTTCCAGCCATTCTTCTTCGGCGGCTGACAGGGCATTTTGTCGTTCAACCAAAGCCTCTGTCCCTTTTTGAAATTTCACGGGCTGTTCGGTGTACAAATTGGGCTGCGCCAAAAATTGTTCCAGTTTCGCGATTTCCGCTTCCAACCGTTCGATTTCAGCTGGCAGCGCATCCAACCGGTGCTTTTCGGTGAACGACAGCCCGCTCGCGGGCTTTTCGGCAAGGACTGGTTCTGATTTGGGCTTTGGCTTGGTTTTCACCTGCGGCGCCGCCGGATCATCGCTGCGTTTTTGCACCTGATAATCAGACCATCCGCCAGCATAGGCGGTCACACGACCACGCCCTTCAAATGCGATTGTGGTGGTGGCAACGCGGTCCAGAAAGTCACGATCGTGCGACACCAAAAGAACAGTGCCATCATAATCGCCCAACAGATCCTGCAGCAAATCCAGCGTTTCAATATCCAGATCGTTGGTCGGTTCATCAAGGACCAGCAGATTTGATTCCCGCGCCATCAAGCGCGCCAACAACAGCCGCGCCCGTTCACCGCCAGACAATGACCGCACGGGGGCGCGGACCTGCGCTTCATCAAACAGGAATTCTTTCAGATACCCGACAACGTGTTTTGGCATGCCGCGCACCATGATCTGATCTGACCGCCCCGAAACGGCCATGGCGGGATCATTTGCCAACGCTTCCCACAGGGTGTGGTCCGGGTTCAGCTGCGCCCGTTGCTGGTCGAAGACCGCTATTTCCAGATTTGTCCCATGTTTTACAGAACCCGCATCCGGTTCGACTTGCTTCAGCAGCATTTTCAGAACGGTGGTCTTTCCAATCCCATTTGGGCCGACAAAAGCGACGCGGTCACCGCGCAAGACGGTCAGATCAAAAGGTTTCAGGATCACCTGATCCCCAAAAGCCTTGCTGATGGATTTGGCGTCAATGACTTTGCGGCCCGATTGCGGCCCACTGTCCAACGCCATCGCCGCGGTGCCTTGGCGTTTGATCTGGGATGCCCGTTCCGCGCGCAACGCTTGCAACGCGCGGACCCGGCCCTGATTGCGCTTTCGTCTGGCGGAAATGCCTTCGACGGCCCAGCGGGCCTCTGCCTTGATCTTGCGGTTCAGCTTGTGGCGCTGTTCATCTTCTTCTTCCCACGTCTTGTCGCGCCACGCTTCGAACGCGGCAAAACCTTTTTCCTGGCGTCGCACTTCACCCCGGTCGATCCAAAGGGTGGCCCGCGTCAGCGCTGTCAAAAACGCACGGTCATGGGAAATCAGAACAAATGTCTGGCGTGTTGTCGCCAGTGTGTCTTCCAGCCAGGCAATGGCTTCGATGTCCAGATGATTGGTCGGTTCGTCCAAAAGCATAACATCGGGTGCTTCGGCCATCAGTTTGGCAAGTGCAGCCCTGCGCCGTTCGCCTCCGGATGCGGTTTGGGTTGATCGGGTTGGATCAAATTTCAACCCTTCGGCAACCATTTCAATCTTGTAGGATTCGGATGGGTCAAGGCCAGACGCCGCGAAATCGCCAAGCGTCGCGAACCCAGACAAATCCGGATCCTGTTCCATGTACCCAACAGAAATCCCGGGCGGCACGGTTCTTTGACCCGAATCTGGTTCCACCAGATTGGCCATCACCTTCATCAATGTGGATTTACCGGAACCATTGCGCCCGACCAGTGCGACCCTGTCGCCGCGCTGCACCACCAATGCCAGATCGCTGAACACAGGATTGCCCCCAAACGTCAGGGCGATGTCGGACAATTGTAAAACGGGTGCACGTGCCATGGCGACGGGCTAGGCCGATTTCATGGCAGCGTCAATCACCCGGCCACAGCGCGCAGGGCACGCGCCCGCGCCTTTGGAATTGATGCGATTTCAACACCGGTGAACACATGCAGCGTTCCCAGATCATTATCGATCACAGCATGGTCACTGACCCAGCCACCCATACCCAGATAGGTTTTCAAAAGCGGGGGCATGGTTTTCATGGCCAACCGGCGGTCTAATGTTCGCGCGACAAAGGATTTGAACGAAAAAATCTGCGGCGCCTTTACCCGGGGGCGCCATCGTGTTGGTGCAGTGTGGCGGTCATGAAGCACCGCAAATGTATCAAGATATGCGGCCCCATCGGTTCCTTCGAACGAAGAACACCCAAACAAAAGATCGATCCCGTCGCGGTCGACAAGTTTCGTCACAAACCCCCAAGCCACGCGCAAAACATCTGGGTCAGCGCAGTTCGGTGTCGTGCAGAACCGACCCAGTTCAATCATCTTGCCCGGATATTTTTGCAGTTTGCCCAGATCGTAATGCTGGGCTGCATAGCTTTGATCAATGTCTTGGCCGCTGGACAAGGATAAAATCCGGAACGTGCAGACAACCCGGCCCGTTTGCATTTCCTGCACAATCACATGTTCGCATGTGGGGTCCAGATGATCTTCATCCGCTTTGCCACCGCGAAAACAGGCCGCGCGCAGGGCAAAGGCCGCCTGCCGATCTGCCGGCGACACCGCGAACCGCGCTGTGTATTTGCCCTTTTCCAGTGTCAACATGATCACACATCCTTGATTACTGGTCACACTGCCACAGTAATTCACCATATATGAAAAACCAGCCCCGGGGCCAAAAAGGAAGAACAATGGACAAAGTCATCAAATCAGACACGGAATGGCAAAATCAGCTTTCAGACCTTGCCTACAAAGTGACGCGCAAACATGGCACAGAACGCGCTGGCACCCATGACAATTTTCCAAAGGATGCCGGGACGTTCCGCTGTGTGTGCTGTGATGCGCCTTTGTTTGATCAGGCCCACAAATTTGAAAGCGGCACAGGCTGGCCCTCATTTTATCAGCCAGTGGATGATGACATGGTGGGAGAAAGTCAGGACAACAGCTGGTTCATGCGCCGCACGGAAGTGCATTGCAACAGGTGCGACGCCCATCTGGGCCATGTGTTTCCCGATGGCCCGCAACCCACAGGTTTGCGGTACTGCATCAATGGTGTAGCGCTGACCTTCGATCCCGAAAGCTAGGGCGCGCCACCGATCAGATCGCCCGTTGTCAAGCGACCCACGTTGCCCATCAGCTGGCGAATGAATGAAATTTCGTTCGCGCCGCCTTCTGTCACGCGGCGCGACAACGTCACCACCCGCCCGTCTTGCAATCCGTAACGCGCAACGTTTTGCACAACTTCGTTGCCGTCAAACGTGATGGCAACAATCTGGCGTTCAATGGGGCGCGGCCGCGCAGGTCCGAATTGGCGCCAGCGCGATGCGACGTAGTAAAGCCCGTCTTGATTGCTGACCCCTTCGGCGGTGGGTACACCCAGTGTTTCTTCAACTGAAAGGCGCGTGTCGACCCCGACAATGATGTTGGCAAGATCTTCTTCGGGCGGGACATATCCGTGATTGCGGTAAACCGCCCCACATGCCGCCAAAGTCATCATCAGCACCGCGATCGCCGCGCGTGTCACCCACTTGCCCATTGTGCCCCCAGCCCATACGTGTTGGACGAACCGTATCGAAGGCCACAAAGTCTTTCAAGAAAGGACACGCTTTGACCCGGACAAACTTGGTCGCATTGAAAGAACTCGCGAAAAATCGCCCGTATCGGTTTGATCTTGATCTGTCAGATCAAACTGCCGACATGGCCCGTTTGCTTGGAATTCCTGCGGTGGCCAAACCACGGTTTCAGGGCGAACTGCGTCCCCGGGGCAAGGCTGACTGGCATCTGGACGGCAAAATTGGCGCAACTGCGACTATGTCATGCGTGGTTACGGGGGATCCGGTGCAGGTCCGCATTGATGACGTCGTTTCGCGCACATACACCAAGGCACTGTCAAACATCGAATATGATGTGGGCGAAACTGAAATGCCCGAAGATGACACAGTCGAAGCCCTGCCCGATGTTCTGGACTTGAACGCAGTCTTTACAGAAGCGCTAAGCCTTGCCCTGCCGGATTACGTTCGCAAGGATGGGGCAACGCTTGAACAATCGGTCTTCACGGCACCGGGCATTGATCCGTTGACAGACGAAAAAATGAACCCGTTTTCGGGTTTGGCCGCGCTGAAAGACAAGCTGGGCTCCGCAAAAGATCAGGATTAAACCGCCGACTGGGGCTTGATCTTGGCATTTTTTCACGTATGTGCTGCGGCTCTGACATGAAGGGGAGTCGACAGGCCGCAAACTATCGTTTATTGCGCCCCAAAATCCCTGTAACACCGGGTCGCAAGACCCCCCTGCCCGAGGTTGAGACATGGCTGTCCCACAAAATAAAATCACGCGGAGCCGCCGCGGCAATCGCCGGTCCCACGATGCGTTGACTGCAGCAAACCCAAATGAATGCACAAACTGTGGCGAACTGAAGCGTCCGCATCACGTCTGCGCATCTTGCGGTCATTACGACGACCGCGAAGTCGTTGCGATGGTTGACGAAATTGATCTGGACGAAGACGCAGCCTAAGGTGTGCGTTCCCCGGGGGCGAAAGTGACTGACGTCGGCTCTGATCCAACGCACGCTGCGCCCCCTGACGCGGAATTGCCGCGTCGCGTTGTTCTTTCCATTGACGCTATGGGCGGGGACCTTGGCCCCGCCGCCGTTGTCGAGGGCATCGCAACATCTGCTTCGAAAAACGACGATTTGCGGTTCATCCTGCATGGCGATGGTGATGAACTGACCAAACTTGTGCGAAAGCGCCGGATCGAAGATCTGTGCGAAATCGTGCATGCCAATGACGTCGTCCGGATGGACGACAAACCAAGCCACGTCATGCGGCATGGCAAAGACACTTCTATGTGGTCTGCCATCACGTCCGTGAAAGATGGGCATGCTGATGCCTGTGTTTCCTGCGGAAATACGGGCGCGCTGATGGCCGTTTCCATGATCCGCCTGCGCAAGTTGGCCGGGGTCAACCGGCCCGCCATTGCGATTTTGTGGCCGTCACGCGGTGACGCCGGAAATACGGTGATGCTGGACATGGGGGCGGACGTGAAAGCCGATTCCCAGGATTTGCTGCAATATGCGCTGATGGGCACATCCTACGCACGCAACGGGTTTGATCTGAAACGCCCGCGCGTCGGCTTGTTGAATGTCGGCACCGAAGAAAACAAGGGCCGCCCAGAACTGAAAGAAGCGTACGATCTAATCGCGCGCCACGCAGACCGCGGGCATTATGATTTCGTCGGATATGTCGAAGGGGGTGATATCCCATCGGGCACGGTCGACGTGGTTGTGACCGATGGGTTCACCGGCAATATTGCTTTGAAATCCGCAGAAGGCACCGCGAAATTCATTCGCGAAATCCTGTCTGATGCATTTCGCTATACGATATTGTCGCGGCTTGCTGCGGTTCTGGCCTATTCCTCTTTGCGCCGCCTTGCCAAACGTATTGACCCGCGGCGCGTCAACGGCGGCGTATTCCTGGGGTTGAACGGCACTGTCGTGAAATCACATGGATCAGCCGATGCGACCGGGGTGGCAGCAGCGGTGAAACTGGCCTATCAATTGGCGGAAGCTGACTTTTCACGCAGGCTGGCGGCGCGTATTGCGGAAAGCAATCAATCGGACCCAGTCGAACAGGGGGATACCTAATGCGTCGCGCTGTTGTTGAAGGGGTTGGGAAATATCTGCCACAGCGGGTGGTCGAGAACGCCGAATTTGAAAAAACGCTCGACACCAACGATGCTTGGATCCGCAGCCGAACCGGCATCGAACGCCGTCATTTCGCAGCCGACGGCGAAACCACATCTGATATGGCGACGCATGCGGCCAAAGCGGCACTTGCCCATGCCGGGAAAACCGCAGCTGACGTGGATGCCATTGTTCTGGCAACGTCAACCGCAGATCTGACATTCCCGTCGGCGGCCACAATGGTCCAAAATGGGCTGGGGATGACCCACGGGTTTGCATTCGATGTTCAGGCTGTCTGCGCCGGTTTCGTCTATGCGCTTGCCACGGCGAATGCGTTGATTGTCAGCGGCCAAGCGGACCGGGTTTTGGTGATCGGGGCCGAAACATTTTCGAAGCTGATGGATTGGACGGACCGATCCACCTGTGTGCTGTTTGGCGATGGCGCTGGCGCGGTTTTGTTGGGCGCATCGTCGGATAGCGATCGCGGCATTCTGTCTACTGCGCTGAAATCTGATGGGCGTTACAAAGATATCCTTTTCGTAGACGGCGGGGTTTCCCTGCAAACCACCGGCCACCTGCGTATGCAGGGCAAAGAAGTGTTCCGCCATGCCGTTGAAAAACTGTCAGACACAGCGATCGACACCCTGGCAGAGGCAGGATTGACCACGCAGGATGTTGACTGGATTGTGCCGCATCAAGCCAATCGCCGTATTCTGGAAGGCGTGTCAAAGCGGCTGAAGGTTCCGATGTCCCAAGTTGTGATGACAGTGCAAGACCACGGCAATACATCCGCCGCATCGATCCCGCTTGCGCTTGCCACGGCACAGGAAGCGGGTGATCTGAAACCGGGGCAGGTTATCGTCACCGGGGCCATTGGGGGTGGTTTGGCATGGGGCACTGCGGTGATCCGCTGGTAACGCCGCCGCATTGCACATTGACGTGCGCCCCCATTGACCACTAAGCTTGCGGCTAATCTGACCGGGGGATGAAGATGACTCAGAAAACCTTAACCCGCATGGATCTTAGCGAAGCGGTGTTCAATGAAGTGGGTCTGTCCCGAAATGAATGCGCGGATCTTGTGGAAAGCGTTTTGGGGCACATGTCTGACGCGCTTGTCAGTGGCGAATCCGTAAAGATTTCATCTTTTGGGACATTCAGCGTCAGGGACAAATCCGCCCGCATGGGCCGCAACCCAAAGACGGGCCAAGAAGCTGACATTCCGCCCCGCCGCGTCGTCACGTTCAGACCATCCCATTTGATGAAAGATCGTGTGGCAGCCGGCACGTCCTAGTTCTTATGGCCAAAAGCAACGACGCATACCGCACCATTTCCGAAGTCGCCAAATGGCTGGGCACCCAATCCCATGTGCTGCGCTATTGGGAAAGCAAGTTCGATGTCATTCAACCCATGAAAAGTTCTGGCGGGCGCAGATATTACAGGCCCGAAGACATGCAGATTGTGGGTGGTATTCGACATCTTTTGCACGGTGAAGGCATGACGATCAAAGCGGTGCAGGCTTTGGTCGTTGAAAAAGGCGCGGATCATATTCGTGCCCTTTCCCCAGAATTGCCGCAGCGTGCGACCGAAAAGGCCGCGAAACCTGCGCCCAAGGAAACAAAACCGCCTGTGCGCAGTGAAACCGTTGAAGCCGCGCCAGAAGCGGAATCGCCGCAAAGAAAGACCGACAATGTGATCGCATTCACAATCGATCCTTTGCCCGTCAAGAAAAGCACGCCACGCCGGCCAAAACCCGCGGCGGCCCATTCGGGTCAAATGTCACTGTTCCCCGAACTTGATCCCAAGGATGATGCAACACAAACATTGACGGCGCAGTTCACCAACAAGACGCCCCCCAGCGATGACGCGGTTGCCGAAGCACCGATGCTGAACCTGTTTGATGCGCCTGAATTGGAAGAACCGGAACCCACAGCACCTGCGATTGCGCTGGATTTGCGACGCAAAGACCGGCCCAATTCATCGTTTCCTGCGACGCCCGGTCCCCTTGCCGCTGCGTTTCGAAAAGGGGCCGGTGCACGCATGGCATTCGTGAAATCAAACGCCCCTGCCCTGCGGGCTTGGATTAATGCGGCCAGCAATTGAAAACGCGGCACCTTTGGGCTTGCTTGCCCGAATGGCCCTGATATATCGACGTCCAAGCGGGCTATGGCGCAGCCTGGTAGCGCGTCCGTCTGGGGGACGGAAGGTCGCAGGTTCGAGTCCTGCTAGCCCGACCAAACAGACAAAACCGTCCGTTCCCAATGGGATCGGGCGGTTTTGTGCATAAAGGACCGAAACATGGCCGGTGTATTTCCAAGCCAAACCCTGGAACAGTTGATTGCATCTGACGCCATCCGCATGGATGCCCCCCCTGCCGACAATCAAATCCAACCGGCATCGATTGATCTTCGACTTGGGTCCGTGGCGTATCGCGTCAGGGCGTCTTTTTTGGCCGGGCATGGCAATTCGGTGCAAGATCGGCTGTCTGATTTTGAAATGCACCGTGTCGATCTGACGAATGGTGCAGTTCTGGAAAAAGGCTGCGTTTATGTTGTGCCGCTTCAGGAAAGTCTGGCATTGCCTGCGACTGTGCATGGCGCAGCAAACGCGAAATCATCAACAGGCCGGCTTGATCTGTTGACACGTACAATCACCGATGGCGGTACAGAATTTGACAGGATCCCTGCGGGGTATCATGGGCCGCTGTTTGCAGAAATTTGCCCGCGATCTTTTTCCGTTCTGGTGCGGCCGGGAATGACGCTGAACCAGCTGCGGCTTCGGGATGGGGACGCAAAGCTGACAGATACGGAATTGCTTGCGCTTCATGCCGCATCCCCGCTGGTGGACCGGACCCCCACCATTGCAGATGGTCTGGGCTTTTCGGTGGATTTGCGCCCCAATGATCAGGACGTCGTGGGCTACAGGGCCAAACCACATACAGGCGTCATCGATCTTTCAAAGATAAACCATTACGATCCTGCGGAATTCTGGGAACCGATCCGCCCGTCTAACGGTCGTGTCATTCTGGACCCTGGCGCATTTTATATCCTTGTCAGTCAGGAAGCTGTGACCATCCCGCCGAACTACGCAGCCGAAATGGCGCCATATCTGGCCATGGTTGGTGAATTCCGTGTGCACTATGCCGGTTTCTTTGACCCCGGATTCGGCCATGCATCCGCAGGCGGACAGGGCAGCCGGGGCGTTCTGGAAGTGCGCTGCCACGAAGCGCCATTTGCACTGGAACATGGGCAGATCGTCGGGCGTCTGATTTATGAACATATGACGCAAACGCCAGACATGCTGTATGGACGCGAACTTTCATCGAATTATCAGGGTCAAAGCCTAAAGCTTTCGAAACACTTCCGCACACCTGCATCCTGAATGCCCGTTGCCCATGACACATGACCCGCGACTGTACATTCTGACGGGATGCATCGGATTGATGGGGGCGAATTCGTTGGCCCTTGCGCCACTCGCCCCGGTCATTTCGGAAAGTTTGGGCATCGGTTCGCTTGCAAAAACGCTTTTGGTGACAGCGGGTTTTGGGTTGGGCACCGCGGTTTCATCCCTGACACTTGCCCCCTATGTTGACCGATTTGGTGCCGCACCATTGTTGCGCGTCGCCTTGGGCGTTCTGTTTCTTTGCTTTGTCGCCAGTGCGCTTGCGCCGGGTCTGTGGTTCTTGATTGCCGTTCAAACAATTGCGGGACTGGCGGCTGGGGTTGGTTTTCCTGCCACTTATGGTTTGGGGGCCGATATCAGCCCAAAGGGTGAAGAGGCGCGCACGATGGGCCTTATTCTGACCGGTTGGACCTTGTCGCTTGTCGCCGGGGTCACAGTCGCAACGATTATTGCTGACTATATCAATTGGCGCATCCTGTTTGCCAGTTTTGCGGCACTGACCTTGATATTGGCAATCATTCTAAGTCGCATGCCAGTGCCGACGTGGCATCCGCAACCGATCACCCGCCCTTGGCGCGCGTTGCAGATACCGGGGTTTGGCCGGTCCGTGATGGTCGCCATGGCCTTCATGCTTGCGTTCTACGGCAGCTACCCGTTTCTGGCGCCGCATGTTGTTGAAACGCTGGGCCTGCCATCATCGGCGACTGCGATCCCTGTTTTGGCCTATGGCGTGGGCTTTGGCGCGTCGTCGATCGTGGACCGCGCGTTGGATCGAAAGGGATACAATGGCGCTGGTGCGATCGTGTTCAGCCTTGCTGTGTTCACGCTGACTGCGCTGTCCTACACCGCATTCAGCTTTGTCGCCGTATCCCTGCTGATGGGGCTTTACGGGATCATAAACCACGCGGGGCTCACGCTGATCCTGAACCGCCTGATTGCAACCGACCCCGCGCGAAAAGGGGCGATCTTGGGGATTTACTCCTGCTTGACGTATGTCAGCGTCACCATAGGTGCGACGGGATTTGCGCCGATCTACGCGTATGGCGGGTTTTCTGCTGTCACGCTGGCATCGGCGGGCTGTGCCGCCTTGATGCTGGTCGAAGTGATCTGGAAGATCAAAAACGACCGAAGCGGCGCATCGCATTTGCCCGATCATTGACCTGCTTTTGTTGATCTGCAGGCATGTCGTGCTGGGTCTTTGATGGGTTGCGCTTTGTGGCGGCGTTGATGCCCTTGTTGATCCCGGCGCGCATCACGCGGTTGATCACCTGTTGCAAAATCATCTGGATTATACGGTCCATCAGTCAATCTCCTGCTCTTGTTGTTCTGTGCTGTCGTTTCCAAACAGCTCGTCCTGGCCATCTTCGACAGATGGGTCTTCTTCACCGTCTTGCAAGGCATCGCCCGGCGGGGGTCTGTTTTCCAACAGTCCGGCGGCACGCAGTTCCTTCAATCCGGGCAAATCACGCGCACTTTCTAACCCGAAATGGTCAAGAAACTGTTCGGTCACTACAAATGTCACGGGCCGCCCCGGCGTTTGCCGCCGCCGCCCCAATTTGATCCATTCCAGATCCAGCAACTGATCAATCGTGCCCCGCGAAACGGCAACACCGCGAATTTCTTCGATTTCAGAACGGGTGACCGGCTGATGATAGGCGATGATTGCAAGCGTTTCGATCGCCGCACGTGACAGTTTGCGCAATTCGACCGTTTCACGCTGCATCAAAAATGCCATGTCGGCTGCGGTGCGGATCGCCCATGCCTGCCCAACCTTCACGACCTGAACGCCGCGCCCGTCGTAACGTTTTTGTAAATGGACCAACGCCTGTGCCGGGTCTGATCCATGGGGCATGCGCCCGGTCAATTCACGAACCGAAACCGGATCAGCAGAGGCAAAAAGGATCGCTTCGACCATGCGTTCTTGTTCGGCCATGGGCGGCGCTTCGAACAAGCTGTCAGACGGGATGTGATCGTCCATTACGAATCTCGCTTCTTACGAAGTTCAATGGGGGCAAATGTATCAGACTGGCGCAATTCGATCTTGCCTTCTTTTGCCAGTTCCAACGTTGCTGCAAATGTGGCTGCCGTTGCCGACCTGCGTTTTTTGGGATCTGATGACCAACCTTCAGGCAGATACGACACAATATCGGTCCAATCGCCGGCGAACCCGATCAGATGCCGCAAACCATCCAGCGCCTGTTCCATGCTCAAGACCGCATCGCGGTCCATGACGAAGGGGCGGAATTCATCCTTGGTCCGGATTCGCGCATAGCCCTGCATCAAATCCAAAAGCGTCGCGGTATAGGTCACATTCTTGCGGTGGGTGACGGCTTCGGTGATGCCGCGCACAAACCGGTCGCGCCCCAGCTGATCCAACGCCATCAGCTTGGCCGCCGCATCACGCATGCCCTGCAACCGTTCCAACTGAAACGCAAGGTGCGCGGCCAGATCTTCGCCTGATGGGCCGTCTTCTGTGGGGTCAGGTGGCAGCAGCAGCCGTGATTTCAAAAACGCAAGCCAAGCCGCCATCACCAGATAGTCGGCCGCCAATTCGATGCGCAGAGTTTTCGCTTTTTCCACAAACGACAGATATTGTTCAGCCAATTGCAGGATCGAAATTTGCCGCAGGTCCACCTTTTGGGTGCGCGACAGGGACAACAGCACATCCAACGGCCCTTCATAGCCGTCGACATCGACAACAAGGGTTTCTGCCGCGATGCGTTCAGCAACGGCATCTGTGTCAAACTGACTGTCGTGCATTATGTGCCTGCGCTGTCCATCGCTGCACGTTCTGCGCGAAGGGCATCCATGTCAACGTCTGATGCCTGTGGAATGCTTTTGACGGCAAGATCCGCCCGCCGCTGCGCAACGTCAGTCATCATCGGCAATTCTTTGGCCAGCGCGGTCATTTCTTCGAAATTTCCGTTGCAATGCAATGCCAGATCGCATCCGGCAGCCAAGGCCAAGTGGGATCGATGCACCACATCGCCATCCAACGCTTCCATCGAAATGTCGTCTGTCATCAACAGACCGCCAAAACCGATATCGTTCCGCACGAATTCCAATACGATTTTTGATTGTGTTGCTGGGTGTTCGGGATCCAATGCCGCAACAACCATATGGCCTGTCATGCCAATCGGCACATCGCGCAATGCCCGAAACGGCGCAAAATCCTGACCCAGTTCTTCGCGGGTTGCGGTGACCGTGGGCAAACCCAGGTGGCTGTCCACCTGCCCGCGCCCATGGCCGGGCACATGTTTGATCACGGATGCCACACCCCCGTCCGCCTGACCATCAATCATGGACTGGGCCAGCGATGTCACCTGATCTGACGTGGTCCCATAACAACGATTGCGCAAGAATGGATGGGTATCTGCAGTCGCCACGTCGCAAACCGGCGCGCAGTTCACATTGATCCCACACGACAGCAAATCATGGGCGATCAAGCGTCCGCGCAGCCAGAACCTGCGATCTGCATCTGGATGCGCCGCATCATCAAGTGGTGGCGGGAAACTGTGCCAGTGTGGCGCAGACATGCGTTCAACACGCCCCCCTTCCTGATCGATCAGAATGGGGGCATGCCAGCCAACTGCATCACGCAGATCTGAACACAACGCTGCAATTTGATCAGGTGCTTGCAGATTGCGCGAAAACAGAATGAACCCCCACGGGGATGCTGCCGCGAACAAGTCGCGTTCTTTGGGCGTCAGCCGCAAGCCGGCGCACCCGAAAATGACCGCGCGGCTTGCTGGCAAAGTCAGGTTATTCACCGCATCACGACCGGGTAACAGGCACCACCTTGATCGGAAAGCGCCCCGCAAAACCGCCGCGCATCCGCCGCCGCAGCAAAGCCCGACACCCGCAACCGATGCAGCGTGGACCCATTGGTTGTGGTGGTCTGGATCAGAGGGGATTTTCCGCCAAGATAGCTGGCAAATTTTTGCGACAACCGGGCCCATTCCCGTTCCGCAATCGCGCGGCTGTCAAACGCGCCCAATTGGGCCAGTTGCGTGCCAGCGGGAACAACAGCGTCAAATGGTGATGTGGCCACACCCGGATCCGCAACCACCAACGCCGCAGGACGCAACTGTGGACGAACCGTCGTCTGTGCGATCACGCCTGTTTGGTTGATCGATGCCGTCGAGGGCACATCCTGTGTCGGCAATGCCGATCCTGACAAGGACGTCACCACTTGCGGTGCGGCCACGGTGCTTTGCGGCAAATCTGACAAAGGCTGCGCAAGCGACGCCAGTTCGGCAGCAAAAGCATCGATCCCATCAGGTTGGGTGGGAATCGCAGGGGCCGCAGCCTGCAAAGGCGCGGTCGCCGACACCAATGCCTGAGGTCGTGCCTGTGGGGATTGTGCCTGTAAAACAATGGTGGGCTGATCTTCAGCGGTCAGCGCAACCGGCTGTGGCGCAAGGCGCAGATCATCGGAAATTGCGGGTTGCGACAGATTGGCAGCGACAGAATTGACGCTTAGCCCTTGATGCGATGCGGGAATTCCACCCGGTTCATCCGGCGACACCCGGATCGGGCCATCCAACGCTTCCACCACCGGGATGCCAGAAGCATCGCGCATCAGCGTGTTCGCCCCCCATCCCAGCAAAACAAGCAAAACCCCAAGGGATATCGCAGCGCCTATAATGTGAACAAATTTGGACGGATCAACAGAATCCGTTTCGGACGCATCTGCGCCATACCCGCCAAGGGTTGCATTTGCCATGTATCCTCACTGCCCGGACTTTGCGCCCAGTATTTTGAAACGTGCCTGTGACCAGCGCTGTTTTTTTACAGTTCTTGCGCTGGTTCGACGCCCAAAATACCCAAACCTGCCGAAATTACAACGGCAACGGCTTTGGCCAGTGCGATTTTCGATTGGCTTGTGGCAGGATTGTCAGGTTGCAGGAACCGCAAGCTGTTGTCTTCTTTGCCTTTGTTTTGCAAAGAATGAAATTCCGCCGCCAAATCATAAAGATAGAACGCGACCCGGTGCGGTTCATTGTTGCGCGCAGCGATATCGACCAATCGGGGGAATTCCGCCAATTTTGCCATGACCGCCTGTTCTTGGACATCCGTATTGATCGAAAGATCCGCAGCGGCGAGTGCCGCGTCAGACACATCAATCCCTGCTTCTGCCGCTTTGCGCATCACGGACATCACCCGTGCGTGGGCATATTGAACGTAAAAGACAGGGTTGTCTTTGGACTGTTCTGTCACCTTGTCGAAATCGAAATCCAGTGGGGCGTCATTCTTGCGGGTCAGCATAACGAACCGCGTCACGTCAGCACCGACTTGGTCCACCACATCGCGCAGGGTGACAAAGGTCCCTGCCCGTTTGGACATTTTGAACGGTTCACCATTTTTGAACAATTTCACCAACTGCGTCAGCTTGATGTCCAATGGGGTTTTGCCATCTGACAGTGCCGATACGGCGGCTTTCATCCGTTTGACGTACCCGCCATGATCGGCGCCAAAAACATCAATCAGCTGATCATAACCGCGCTGCACCTTGTCATAGTGATAGGCGATGTCAGGGGCAAAATATGTCCAGGCCCCGTCAGACTTCATCACAGGCCTGTCAACATCGTCACCGTGATCGGTGGATTTGAACAGCGTTTGTTCGCGTGGTTCCCAATCTTCGGGTTTTTTGCCCTTGGGGGGTTCCAGAACACCTTCGTAGATCAGCCCCTTGCCTTTCAGATCATCCAGTGCCGCTTCGATCTTGCCAGTCCCATACAGTGACTTTTCGCTGTAAAACACATCCATTTCGACGTTCAGCGCCTTCAGATCGGCCCGGATCAGATCCATCATGGCTTGGGTTGCGAATTCGCGCACCTCTGCCAGCCAGAATTGTTCGCCTTTGTCCAAGAAGGCATCGCCCACCTTGGCCTTGAGGGCCTGACCAACCGCAATCAGGTAATCACCGGGATACGTGCCGTCTTCGAAAGCGACCTGTTGACCATGGGCTTCCAGATACCGCAGGTAAACGGACCGGGCCAGCACATCGACCTGCGCCCCGCCATCATTGATGTAATATTCCCGCGTCACATCGTAGCCTACGAACGCAAGCAGACTGGCCAGCGCGTCGCCAAAGACAGCCCCCCGTGTATGGCCCACATGCAAGGGCCCGGTTGGGTTGGCCGACACATATTCGACGTTCACCCGTTTGCCCGCACCCTGATCGGATCTGCCAAAGGCATCCGGCGTTTCCAAAATTGACTGGACAACGGAATTCCAGACCCCCGGGGCCAGCCGCAAATTGATAAAGCCGGGCCCAGCGACATCGGCAGACAGGATGCGGTCATCCTTTACCAAACCCGCCACCAGCAATTCAGCAAGGGCGCGGGGATTGGTTTTTGCAGGTTTGGCCAGAACCATCGCAGCGTTGGTTGCCATATCCCCGTGCAAGGCATCGCGCGGTGGTTCGACAGCCACATTTTCAAAGCTGATGTCAGACGGCAGTTCACCTGCTGTCACCAGCCCTGCCAGGTGTTCCAGCACCATACCCCGAATATCTGCAAAAATGTTCATAGGACCCGCCTTTTCAGAGAGTTGCGGTTTAGCAGAGTGCCGGGGGCCGTCAACGCTTCGTCGTCAGTGTTTCATGTTGTGAAAGGGCAAATCGGTCGGTCATCCCGGCGATATAATCGGCCACGTGCCGCGCAAGATCGCGCGGCGTTTTGGCCAGCGCGATATCGGCCTGCCAATCTGCCGGCAACAGACTGGGATCGGACATGTAAATTGGAAACAAATCCCGGATCACCTGCGCGGCATGTTCACGTTGCACAACAACGTGCGGTGCACGGTACATGTTCTTGAACAAGAACGCGCGGATGACCTTCAAATCTTCCCACATTTGGTCGGAAAAGCGCACAATGGAATGATCAAGCGCTCGAACATCTTCAACAGATTTTGGGTTCGCGTCTGCAATCAACGCCTGTGATGTTTCCAAAACATCTTCAACCATCATGCCAAACACGCGGCGGTGGGCTTCGTATCTGCGCCGTTTGCGGTCAATCATGGGGTAATCGCGATCTACTTGCGCATAAGCCTTGCCGACCAACGGCAGGCTGGCGGCATCTTCATCTGTGAATAACCCTGCCCGCAAGCCATCCATCAGGTCATGGTTGTTGTAGGCAATATCATCTGAAATAGCGGCGACCTGTGCTTCGCCGCTTGCAAACGTAGACAGTTCCAAGTCGTGCCGGGCGGTATATTCCGCAAGCGCAAGTGGCAATTTGCCAGACACGGGGCCATTGTGTTTGGCAATCGCCTCTAAGGTTTCCCAAGTCAGGTTCAGGCCGTCAAAATCCGCATAATGGCGTTCCAGTGCGGTCACGATGTGCAAGGCCTGTGCGTTATGATCAAACCCACCGTAATCGGCCATCAGGTCATCCAGCGCATCTTCACCCGTGTGCCCAAATGGCGTGTGCCCCAGATCATGGGCCAAGGCCACCGCTTCGGTCAGGGCTTCGTTCAGGCCAAGGGCTGATGCGATCGTCCGTCCGACCTGCGCCACTTCGATCGAATGGGTCAGGCGTGTTCGGTAATGGTCGCCCTCGTGTTCCACAAAAACCTGTGTCTTGTGTTTGAGCCTGCGAAAGGCGCTGGAATGGATGATCCGATCCCGGTCCCGGTGAAAACAGGACCGAAATGCACTTTCGGGTTCGTCATAAAGCCGTCCCCGGCTGCGCGCCGGATTGGTCGCGTAAACGGATTGCATCTTGCCCACCTTGTGCCTGCCTTGGTCCCGCTTATATGCTGTAGGAAAGATGATGTCATCGGAGAAGCCCATGCTGACCCTGCCCCCCAAAGTCACAGCCCGCGCGTTTGAACGTTTGGCCGAAATCGGCGCTGCCGAAGATGGAAAAGCATTGCGGGTCGCCGTCGAAGGCGGCGGCTGTTCCGGGTTTCAGTACGAAATCGCGCTGGATGAAGCCAAAGACGATGACATGATCCTGCAGGGCAACGGGCAGTCTGTGATCATCGATTCCATTTCGCTGCCATTTCTGGCGGACGCGGAAATTGACTTTACAGATGAATTGATTGGCGCCCGGTTTGTCATCAACAATCCGAACGCCACATCGTCGTGCGGGTGCGGCACATCGTTTTCGATGTGACCGCTGGCGGTTAAGCGGCCGCTTTTGTATCTTCGGCCAAATCCGGGGCGGGCAAAGCCAACGCTTCATCTGGCATCTGTTCTGGCAGTTCCAGTGAAATTTCCCCTGTGTTCGGGTTGATGGCCACTACCGGTTTTTCCGGCATCGACATGACTGCGGTGTTCAGATCAGCCAACAGCGACGTGATCACTTCGCGTTGTGATTTTTCGACCGCTGCCGCGTTTTTTTGACCAAACAGAAATTTAAGCATGGGTCCCTCCTGTGCAGACCCTTTGTATGTAGGAAGTCGGATCGTAACAGCGAAGGGGGAATAAACGTTCAATTGTCCCTTCGGGCGGGCCTGCACGACCGTTAAGCAGCTTTTGGCCGATCTGCACCGATCAGGGCAGTGGTCAAATTGGCCTTGCGTCGGTCCGGGTCCCTTGCGATGCAGGGGGCATGAAAATTGCGTCCTTTAACATCAATGGCATCAAGGCCCGCATCGCGGCACTGACCGACTGGTTGAAAGAATCCGACCCCGACGTGGCCCTGTTGCAAGAAATCAAATCGATTGATGATGCCTTTCCGCGATCCGTGTTCGAAGACATGGGATATCAGGTCGAAACCCATGGACAAAAAGGGTTCAACGGCGTCGCGATCCTGTCCAAACATCCGCTAGAGGATGTGACCCGGGGCCTGCCGGGCGACGACAGTGATGAACAGGCCCGGTATATCGAAGCAACTGTTGTTGGCAAAACAGCTGTCCGGATGTGTGGGCTGTATCTGCCCAATGGCAATCCCGCGCCCGGCCCGAAATACGATTACAAACTCGCGTGGATGGAACGATTGCAAGCGCGGGCAGAAACGTTGTTGGCGGCTGAAGAACCATTTTTCATGGCAGGTGATTACAACATCATTCCGCAAGCCGAAGATGCAGCGACACCCTCAGCCTGGCAAAAAGACGCGCTGCATTTGCCCCAATCGCGCACCGCATGGCGCAAACTGCTGAATCTGGGCCTGACAGAGGCGTTCCGGTCCAGAACCCAAGGCCCCGGCCATTACACGTTCTGGGATTATCAGGCGGGCGCATGGAACCGAAACGATGGGATTCGGATCGATCACTTCCTCTTATCGCCGGGGTGCGCAGATTTGTTGACGGACGTGCAGATCGATAAACACGTGCGCGACCGGGAAAAACCATCAGATCACGTCCCGATCTGGATCACACTGGATATCTGACAAAAAACCCCACCAGTTTGGCGGGGTTTTTGCAATCAATCGTCGCGGTGGACCTTTTCGCGTCGTTCATGGCGTTCTTGGGCTTCCAGCGACAGGGTCGCGATGGGCCGCGCATCCAACCGTTTCAGCGAAATCGGTTCCCCTGTTGCTTCGCAATAGCCGTATTCGCCTTCGTCGATCCGGCGCAAGGCCGCATCAATTTTCGACACCAATTTGCGTTGACGGTCGCGGGTGCGCAGTTCCAACGCACGGTCCGTTTCTTCGCTGGCGCGGTCGGCAATGTCAGGGATTGCACGGGTGCTGTCTTGCAAGCCTTCGATTGTATCGCGGCTGTCAGACAACAGTTCGGCTTTCCAGTTCAGCAATTTACGACGAAAATATTCGACCTGCCGATCGTTCATGAATGGTTCGTCGTCTGCAGGGCGGTAATCGTCAGATATGGTAACTTCTGCGTTCATTGGTTTCCCCAATCAGGCTGCGGATCTTCTTCTTGTCGTTGGGCGGCGTGTACCAATCCGCAGACCGGTTGTCACGTCGAAAACGGGAATTTGATCACCCGTCGGTCCATGTTAAAGCGCCCCATACTTTGCCGGAGAATGTCATGAATTTCACATCCACTGACAGCTATATCGCATCAGATGACCTAAGCATTGCAGTCAACGCAGCCATCCTTTTGGAACGCCCATTGCTGGTTAAGGGCGAACCGGGGACAGGCAAAACAGAATTGGCCCGTCAGGTTGCGCAGTCGTTGGGTTTGGCAATGGTTGAATGGAATGTGAAATCAACCACCAAGGCCCAGCAAGGGCTGTATGAATATGACGCGGTCAGCCGATTGCGCGACAGCCAGCTGGGCGACGAACGGGTGCGCGATGTCAGCAATTATATCAAACCCGGCAAGCTTTGGCAGGCATTCGCATCCGACGAACGCGTCGTTCTGTTGATCGATGAAATTGACAAAGCCGATATCGAATTCCCCAATGATCTGCTTCAGGAATTGGATCGTATGGAATTTCACGTTTATGAAACCGGCCAGACGATTGCGGCCCGGCATCGCCCTATCGTCATCATCACGTCAAACAATGAAAAGGAATTGCCTGACGCGTTTTTGCGCCGGTGCTTTTTCCACTATATCCGATTCCCCGATGCGGAAACGCTGCGACAGATCATTGATGTGCACCATCCGCACTTGAAATCAGACCTTTTGAACACCGCGTTGACACAATTTTTCGAAATTCGCGAAACGCCGGGACTGAAAAAGAAACCGTCCACGTCAGAAGTGCTGGACTGGCTTAAGTTATTGTTGGCAGAGGATTTATCCCCAGAAGATTTGCGCCGCGATGGTGCAAATGCCCTGCCCAAATTGCATGGCGCACTGTTGAAAAATGAACAGGACGTTCATCTTTTCGAACGGTTAGCATTTATGGCACGTTCGGCCAGATGAATCCAAATCCGGGACATATTTGGCCCGTCGTTTCGCCCAACTCGCCCCGTAAACCTGCATCCTGAACATGGTTAACATGCGCCCTCACCAAGGGGGCGGAGGTGCAGAATGGCAAAATTCAGTCTGAAGCCGCGGATGCGGCAGTTGGCAATGGGCACATGTGTGCTGGCGCTTTTGGCGTGCAACGAAGGCGAAGACACAAACATTGGGCCCCGCACGTTGGGCAGTGACACCGCCCTGCCCCCAATGCGCACGTTTGTTAGCACAAGCGCATCACCCGTGTATCGGGCCAACGCTGATCTTGTGGGTGATTTTCTGGATTTGAATTTCCGGATCGAAACCGGGCGCAGGTTGACCCATCTTAGCAAGTTTCCCGGACCAGTCACCGTGCGGGTGATGGGTGATATTCCCAGCACCCTTCCCACGGATCTGGCCCGTTTGATCAGACGGTTCCGCAACGAAGCAAAGATCGACATTTCGCTGACAAACAGCGCCGACGCCAACATAACGATCATCATGTTGACCCGGTCGCAGTTGCGCCGCGAAGTCCCCGGTGCTGCGTGCTTTGTTGTCCCGAATGTAACCAGCCTTGAAGATTTTCGTGAAAAACGGCGCAATCATCAGATTTCGTGGGTGGGAATCAGTCATCGCGACAAGGCTGCAATCATGCTGCCATCCGACGCGGCACCACAGGAAATCCGTGACTGCCTGCACGAAGAGTTAGCACAGGCTTTGGGCCCGTTGAATGATCTGTACCGATTGCCCAACAGCGTGTTCAACGACGATAATTTTCATTCCGTGTTGACGTCGTTTGACATGATGATGCTGCGCGCGCTTTATCATCCGTCCCTGTCGGCTGGGATGGACCGCGCATCCGTCGCGCGACAATTGCCTTCCATATTCAGGGACTTGAACCCGGGCGGTGAAAATCGTGCACGCACCCCAACCGTGGAAACCCCGGTTGCCTGGACCCAGGCCATGCATCAGGCGCTGGCCAATGCAACCATTCAGGTCAAACGTCAGCAAGCCGCACGGCGCGCGATCCAATTGCGTCCGGGCATTGGACCTGATGTTCGCAATGGCTTTGCCCATTACGCGCTTGGGCGTTTGTCCATGCAATCTGATCCTGCCGAAGCCTATAATCATCTGCGTCAGGCGGATGCGATCTTTGCCGGGCGCCCCGATATGGCGATCCATCGGGCCAAAGTAGCGGTTCAACTTGCATCATTTGCGTTGCGCGACGGGGATGGCGCCGCTGTCCTGCAGGCTGTGGACCCACATATTTCGGCGGCATCATCCCATGAAAACGCCGCAGTCCTTGCGTCGCTGTTGATGTTCCGTGCCGAAGGTCTGGATCTTGTGGGACGATCATCAGAAGCGCAATCTGTGCGGCTGGACGCCCTTGGCTGGGCGCGATATGGCTACGGCGGACAATCCGCTGTGTTCCGCCGCCTGAAAGAAATTCAGGATTTGAACCCAGCCAACTGACGGGGTTTCGATGACATATATTGGCTTTGCGCTTGGGGCGGTCTGGGGTGTTTTGCTTGTGATCCTGCGCAAGGGCAAACGGTTGGATATGCTTCATTATGCGGCCACCTTTGGCATTTTTGGTGGCTTGATCGGCATGATTGTGGGCATTGTTATTGCGCGCATGGGCTGATGTTTCTGCCATTCTTTGAACATTTGCGACAGCATCAGGTGCCCGCGACCTTGCGGGAATTTCTGGTTTTTCTGGAAAGCCTTGCGCGGGGGCTGTCCACCTATGACATTGACACGTTCTACTATCTGGCGCGCGCGACACTGGTCAAAGACGAACGGCACATGGACAGATTTGACCGGGCCTTTGCTGCGGCATTTTCTGGTTTGGAAACCATCGATGTCAGTGACATGGTTGACCAGTTGGACCTGCCCGAAGAATGGCTGCGCAAACTTGCGGAAAAAACGCTAAGCCCAGAAGAACAGGCTGAAATCGAAGCCATGGGTGGCTTTGAAAAATTGATGGAAACACTGAAAGAACGGCTCAAAGAACAACAAGGGCGCCATCAGGGGGGAAACAAGTGGATTGGCACTGCCGGCACCTCTCCGTTCGGGGCCTATGGCTACAATCCAGAAGGCGTTCGGATCGGTCAGGATAGATCCCGCCACCAACGCGCAGTGAAAGTTTGGGACAAACGTGAATTTCGCGACTTTGACGGGTCGGTCGAATTGGGAACGCGCAACATCAAGGTCGCACTGAAACGGTTGCGCAACTGGGCACGTGACGGTGCAGCGGAAGAATTGGACCTTGAAGGCACGATCAAACGCACCGCGGAACACGGGTATATCGATGTTCAAACACGTCCAGAACGCAGAAATGCAGTCAAATTGATCCTGTTTTTAGATGTTGGTGGGTCCATGGATCCGCATGTCAAAATCGTCGAAGAACTGTTTTCGGCCGCGCGTGCAGAATTCAAACATCTTGAACATTTCTACTTTCACAATTGCCTGTACGAAGGGGTTTGGAAAGACAACAAACGCCGTTGGACAGAACAAACCCCAACCTGGGATGTTCTTCGGACCTATGGGTCTGATTACAAATGTATTTTTGTTGGTGACGCGTCGATGTCACCCTATGAAATCGCCTTTGCCGGGGGCGCGAATGAACACTGGAATCAAGAACCGGGCGAAACCTGGCTGCGGCGGGTGACAGACCAGTGGCCAAAGCATATCTGGTTGAATCCGACACCTGAAAAATACTGGTCGTACACGCAATCGATTGGCATGGTTCAAACCCTTTTTGATCAACGCATGGTACCGATGACACTGGATGGCATCGCCAAGGGCATGCGATTGCTGAGCTGAGATTCACGCTTTCTTAGACTGTGAATGCCACCTTCCCCGGCAGGTAGTTGGGAAAAAGGGGCGAACATGTCCAATACAAAAACACTGAATGGGGTGACATATCACCTGACGTTTCAAGACAACTTCGACACGTTCGATGCATTCACCGGCCATGGGTCCGACGGGCATTGGGCGACTTCATTTTCACCACATCTGGATGACACGCGGTTTTTGACCGCCAATGGCGAAGGCCAGTATTACACAAACCCGGACGAAGCCGGCCTGCCCAATCCGTTTTCGGTCAACAACGGTGTTCTGTCGATCCACGCGCATGAACTGACTGCGTCTGAACAGGCACTGGCCGATGGGCAATTGTACGGTTCGGGCATGTTGGCCACCGAACTCAGCTTTGGAACGCAAAACGGCTATATCGAAATCGCGGCCAATGTTCCCGACCAGCAAGGATTCCTGTCATCGTTTTGGCTTTTGCCCATGGACGGGGACTGGAGCGCGGAAATTGATGTGTTCGAAACATTGGGTCACAACACAGATTTGCTGAACACGAATGTGTGGGATGATGGCAATTCAAATCAGCTGTCGATCCCGACAATCGACATGTCTGATGGATTTCATGTTTACGGTCTTGAATGGACCGAAGACACGATCACGTGGTACCTGGACGGCGTGCCGGTAAGAACCGTCGACAACACCGTGCAAGAAGATATGTATTTGGTGGCAAGCCTTGCCGTGGACACGACCTGGACGGGCAGCGTGGACGCAACAACAGATTTTTCTGACCCGTTCCAAATCGATTATATCCATGTCTACGAAGAAGACGCACCCGGCAACAATCGTCCTGTGACCGGAAACGAAATTCTGGCTGACGCAATTGAATATACCAATGGCAATGCTGACGGGTCGCTGTTCGGAACAGGTTGGGCCGACACGTTCTTGGGTAATTCTGGGGCGGATACGCTTTATGGTCGTGACGGCGACGATGTGCTGTCCGGGAACGAAGGCAACGACACGCTGTTTGGTCAGGTCGGTGCTGATACCCTGCTGGGTGGGATCGGTGATGACAAGCTGATCGGCGGCGGCGGTGAAGACATTCTTGTGGGTGGTGCTGGCAAAGACAATCTTTGGGGTGGCACTTGGGGTGCTGATGGCAACACGGACATCTTCGTCTTTGCCGCCGATGAAGGCAAAGATTTCGTCCACGACTTTGAAACAGGGATCGACAAGATGGATCTGACCAGTTTCGGGGTCACATGGGCCGATATCCAATCACATAGCCATGACCATGGGTGGGCCACCAAAATTGATCTTGACGCATTGGGCGGCAACGCTGGCGATATGGTCTATCTGATCAATGTGGATGCCACGGATCTGACTGCGGGTGACTTCATCCTTTAGCCTGATTTTACGGTGAACAATCAAGATCGCAGCGCCGCCAACTTGCGGCGCTGCGAAGCTGTGCTTGCGCAGAAATACCACGCGATTGCCATCGCGGTACAACAATGCTTTCAAATCTGATTTGTGGCAATTTTCATTAATATTCAATAAGTTAAAATCCCCTTTACATCGAAACACGGGACTAAAGTTCTGTTATGACGTGGCAGGCAACTTCGCCAAATGAATTTGGGAAAGGGGAAACTATGTCAAATTCCATAACCATAAACGACGTGACGTATTACCTTACGTTTGAAGACAATTTCGATACCCTTGAAGCGTTCACGGGCCACGGATCTGACGGGCATTGGGCGACGTCCTTTTCGCCACATCTGGACGATACGCGCTATCTGACATCGAATGGCGAAGGCCAATACTATGCCAATCCAGACGAAGAAGGATTGCCCAATCCATTTGAAGTGGAAGACGGTATCCTGTCGATCTACGCGCACGAATTGACGTCCAGCGAACAAGTGCTTGCTGACGGCCAAAGCTATGCATCGGGGTTAATTGCAACCGAACTCAGCTTCGGGACCCAAGGCGGCTATATCGAAATCGGTGCAAATGTTCCGGACCAACAAGGGTTCTTGTCGGCCTTTTGGCTTTTGCCAACGGACGGCGATTGGAGTGCGGAAATTGATGTCTTTGAAACGCTGGGCCACAAGACCGATCTTTTGAACACCAATGTCTGGGACAATGGGGAATCAAACCAAATGTCGATTCCGACGGTCGATATGTCTGACGGGTTTCATGTTTACGGGCTGGAATGGACCGAAGACACAATCACTTGGTACCTTGACGGTGTCCCAGTCCGCACCGTCGAAAACACGGTCGAAGAAAGCATGTATCTGGTTGCAAGTCTTGCCGTTGACACAACGTGGACCGGCGCAGTCGATGGCACGACAGACTTTTCTGACCCGTTCCAGATTGACTACATCCATGTCTATGAAACTGAAAACCCCAACAGCAACGAATTCATCGAAAGCGGGACGTTCCTTGCTGATATGCCGGTCTATCAAGGCGGCACCGACGAAGACACGCTGTTCGGCACACAATGGGCCGATTGGATCGACGGCAAGAACAATGACGACACAATCTATGGTCGGTCTGGGGACGACACCCTGATCGGACGGAACGGGCGCGACACCTTGTTTGGACAAGATGGCGACGACGTTCTTGAAGGTGGAAAAGGCGATGACAAACTGATCGGCGGCGCGGGCGAAGATCGCCTGGTCGGTGGCAAGGGGCAGGACGATATGTGGGGTGGCACCTTTGGCGCCGACGGCGCACAAGACACTTTCGTCTTCAAACCAAATCAGGGCAAAGACTATGTCCACGATTTTGAAGTCGGGATTGACCTGATCGAATTGCAAGGCTTCGGTGCGGACTGGAATGACATTCAGTCAAACACGACAAGCGTGGCCTACGGAACCATGATCGATTTGTCAGGGATTGCCGGCAAGGGCGGCAGCGAAGTTCATCTGATGGGTGTTGATGCCAGCAGCCTGTCAGAATCTGATTTCGTCTTTTAGTCCCATCACATTCATTGTGAATGTTGATATATAAATCGGGTGTCGCCATATCCATGGGATGTTGGCGACAACCCCTATTCTTTTGGCCGTGTTATACGGGCTGTTCATGTATCGGTTTTCGGTTTGGCGAACGCAGTCCGCGCTGCGTTCCCAATCGACGGAACTGGACGACCGTGAATTGTTGACGGCGCTGAAACCGCTGGCGACCGCCCTGGATCTGGATCGCATCCGCGTCAATGTTTATGAAATTGATCCGATCAATGGATTGGCCACAGCGGACGGCAAAATCTATGTGACCCGCGGTTTTCTAAATCGGTTCCATCTGGGCCACGTCACGGCAGAAGAATTGATGTCTGTGATCGCCCATGAATTGGGCCATGTGGCACTTGGCCATACGCGCAAACGCATGATCGATTTTTCGGGCCAGAACGCGCTTCGAACAGCACTTGCGTTGATCCTTGCGCGCTTTCTGCCCGGTATTGGTGTCATTATCGCCAATGGAATTGCAAATCTTCTTGCGGCAAAACTGTCGCGCAATGATGAATTCGAAGCGGATGCCTATGCGACGGCGCTGATGATCAAATCAGGCTACGGGGCCGCGCCGCAAAAATCCCTGTTCCAAAAACTGGACCGACTGACCGGCAATCGTAGCGCGATGCCAGCCTGGATGATGAGCCATCCAAAAACTGACGAACGCATTGCGGCCATCGAAGCCAACGAAGATCGTTGGCTGCGCACTGTCTAGGTTTGCTGCACCAACCATTTCGCCAATCGCGGCAATCGGGCCTTTTTGAAAAACCCACGCGGGTCCTGTCCTGCCTGCCCATCTTCGGCCACACGCCGAAGGGCCAGTGAAATCGGCCCCGGGTTTGCTTGTGCGGCACCCACAAGAAATGCGTCAGGATCTGCCCGCGATAGCCCTTCTTCGGCAAGGATATGTCTGGGGAAATCCTTTCGGTTGACCGTGATGATCCCATCTGCGGATTCCGCGACGGCCAAGGCCAAAACGTGAATGTCGTTTTCATCTGGCAGATAAAACCGATCCAAATTTTCGGGTGTGGCGCGTCTGGCCTTGGGAAACCGCAGGGCCAACAGGGCTATCTCAGCCTCTGCCGCAACGCCCACGTCCGGACCATGACGATGCCCTGCCCTGCGCCATTCTTCCAGCAGACGTGGCGACCAAATCGGTTCATACGCCCCCGTTTCCGCAACAGCCAAAAGCGCAGACCGCATCACGTTTGGAAACAGCACACAGGCATCCAGAACGAACCGCATCAGGTCACACGGAAAAACAGTGATTTCAGGTATCCGCTTTCTGCAAGCATCACGTGTTTTGGATGGTCCGGGCCCGCTTCGCCCGTATGGATCAACTGTGCCTGACGGCCGCTTTTGCCAATACCGCGCACACAGGCGGCGCGGAATTTTTCCGGGGTCGCTGCGTGCGAACACGAACACAAAGCCAAAAATCCGTCTTCTGACACCAACTGACTGGCCAGACGTGCAACCCGTTCATAGGCGCGCAGCCCCGCTTCCAGTGCGGGTTTTGCGGGGGCAAATGCAGGGGGATCACAAACCACCACATCAAATCGGCGTCCCGCTTCGATAAAGTTTTCAAGCGCTTTGAACGCATCGGACCGAAGGGTTTCAAATGTACCTGCCCCAACAGTTTCAGCCGCACCCTTTTCAGCCAGTTTCAGCGCCGGTTCGGATCCGTCGACGCAGATCACCGACGCTGCGTTTGCCACACGTGCCGCAAGACCAAACCCGCCAACGTGGCTGAACACATCCAGCACGGTCCCGCCATCGACCAAAGACTGAACAAAAGCGTGGTTCGGCCGTTGGTCAAAAAACAGCCCCGTTTTCTGACCATCACGAATATCTGCGAAATATGTGGCCCCATTCATGGGAACGGCAACGGGATTTTCGGGCATTTCGCCAAAGACAACGTCGCGCCGATCTTCCAGCCCTTCCAGCGTTCTTGCGCGGCCCGATCCGTTGATAATCAGATGGTTGACACCATCAATTGCCCGAAACGCATCAGCAAATTCATCCACCCGTTGATCTGCCCATGCCGCATTTGGCTGCATCACTACGATGTCGCCAAACCGGTCCGCGATCACACCGGGCAGACCGTCAGCCTCTGCGTGGATCAGGCGATAGAATGGGTCTGAATAGATCTTGCTGCGCAGATTGTGTGCCAGCCGAACCTTGTGCGCGATCCATCCGGCATCGATCACAGCAGACGGCGCCGTGTCCAGCACCCGACCGATGATCTTTGACGCGGGGTTGATCGCCACAGTCGCCAAAGGGGTGCGGTCGGCATCCTGTAATTCACAGATGGATCCCGCGGGAATTTGGCGCGTCCGCCGATCCGTGACCACTTCGTTTGCATAGACCCAAGGAAACCCGTGCCTGATCCGGCGTGGGTCCATTTTCGGTTTCAATCGTATGACAGGCTGGTTCATAGGCGGCCCATACGTGACGCGGTGCCGCACGACAAGCCGGACCTGCTTGAAGGTTTCGCCAAAACATGAAATGTTACCGCTAACGGAAATCTATGCAGGCCGCCAATGCCCCTTCACCCAACGATACAATCTGTCACCGAACGCATCATCGAACGATCCCGTCCGTCGCGCGACAGCTATATGGCAAAGATCAACGCAGCCATCGACGATGGCCCCAAACGCGCACATCTGACATGCGGCAATCAGGCCCATGCCTATGCCGCGATGGGTGATGACAAGGCAAATTTGATTGCGGAACGTGCGCCCAATATTGGCATCGTTACAGCCTACAACGATATGCTTTCGGCCCATCAGCCGTTCAAGGATTTTCCTGACACGATCAAGGACGAAGTACGCAAACACGGTGCGACGGCTCAGGTCGCTGGGGGTGTGCCGGCGATGTGCGATGGCGTCACACAGGGCCAAACAGGAATGGAACTTAGCCTGTTTTCGCGCGATGTGATCGCACTGGCGGCAGGGGTCGCATTGTCGCACAACACGTTTGACGCCGCACTTTATCTGGGTGTGTGTGACAAGATCGTGCCCGGTCTGGTCATCGCAGCCGCGACCTTTGGGCATATCCCGGCAATATTCGTGCCTGCTGGCCCCATGGTCAGTGGATTGCCCAATGATGAAAAGGCCCGGGTGCGCCGCGCTTTTGCGTCGGGTGATGTGGATCGCACCGCACTGATGCAGGCTGAAATGCAAAGCTATCATGGGCCGGGCACGTGTACCTTTTACGGCACCGCAAATTCCAACCAGATGCTGATGGAATTCATGGGGCTTCATTTGCCCGGATCGTCGTTTGTCAATCCGGGCACGCCTTTGCGCGAACAGTTGACCCGCCTTGCCGCGCGCAAGGCGTGCGATATCACGCATCTGGGCACAGAATTCCGCCCGGCGGCCCATGTTCTGGATGCGCGGGCGTTTGTGAACGGTATTGTGGGGCTGATGGCCACCGGGGGGTCAACAAATCTGATTTTGCACCTGCCGGCCATGGCCCGCGCGGCTGGCGTCATTTTGGAAAACGAAGACTTCGCCGACATATCCGCAGTCGTTCCGTTGCTGGCGAAGGTCTATCCTAACGGGCTTGCTGACGTGAACCATTTTCATGCCGCGGGCGGACTTGGATTTTGCATCGGAACACTGATTGACGAAGGGTTGCTGCATCCAGATGTGGAAACAATCGCAGGCACAGGGTTGCAGGCCTACCGCAACGAACCGAAATTGGACGGGGATGACATCGTGTTCGAACCGGGCGCGGAAACATCACTGAACGACAAAATCCTGCGTGATGCGAAAACGCCCTTCGCGCCTTCAGGGGGGTTGCGTCACGTGGCCGGATCGTTGGGAAATGGCGTGATCAAGGTTTCGGCAGTTGCAGAACATTTGCACCAGATCGAAGCACCGGCGGCTGTTTTCCACGATCAAGCCAGCGTGAAAGAGGCGTTTCAGAATGGCGAATTGAACCGGGACGTGATCGTTGTGGTTCGCTATCAAGGCCCTAGCGCAAACGGCATGCCGGAACTGCACAATCTGACACCATGCCTGTCCGTTCTGCTGGATCGTGGTCACAAGGTCGCGCTGGTCACCGACGGCCGGATGTCAGGCGCATCAGGCAAGGTTCCCGCCGCGATTCACGTCGCACCC
This sequence comes from Planktomarina sp., assembly GCA_020630595.1. Taxonomy (GTDB): domain Bacteria; phylum Pseudomonadota; class Alphaproteobacteria; order Rhodobacterales; family Rhodobacteraceae; genus Planktomarina. The sequence goes on along the minus strand of JAHDBC010000010.1, from coordinate 15,897 downwards.
GAAGCCATTGCAGGCGGTCCGCTGGCCAAGGTTCGCGATGGCGATATTGTGCGTCTGGATGCTGCAGCTGGCACGCTGGATGTGCTTGCTGATGGTTTTGATGACCGCCAGATCGTCCACCCGGATCTAAGCGCGAATGAATTCGGCATTGGCCGTGAACTCTTTGCCCCGTTTCGCCGTTTGGTTGGCCCCGCCACCCAGGGCGCTGGCGTTGTTGTATAGGATTGAAACACCATGAAACCTGAAGAAATGTCACACCATATTGCTGCGACATGCAATGCCGCACCTGTGATACCCGTGCTGACGGTCGCAGATGTCGCCCATGCACGCCCTTTGGCGCAGGCCTTGGTCGACGGGGGGCTGCCCGCCCTTGAGGTGACGTTGCGCACTGCTGCAGCGTTGGATGCGATTTCGGAAATGGCGCAGATCGATGGCGCGATTGTGGGGGTTGGCACCGCACTGAACGCCGGGCACATCGCCGATGCAAAATCAGCAGGTGCCACATTTGCTGTTTCGCCCGGCGCCACGCCAGCATTGGTCGATGCCGCGCAACATCACGGGCTGCCGTTGCTGCCGGGTGCGGCCACAGCGTCAGAGGCGATGAAATTGGCTGAAATGGGTTTCGAAACCTTGAAACTGTTCCCGGCAGAAGCCGTGGGCGGGCGTGGATTGTTGAAATCGCTGGCCGCCCCCCTGCCCCAGATCAAATTCTGCCCAACAGGCGGTGTGTCGCTGCAGAATGCGCCCAGCTATTTGGAACTGCCAAATGTTGTTTGCGTGGGGGGCAGCTGGGTTTGCCCGGCAGATTTGATCAACGCACAGGATTGGGACGGCATTCGCCAGTTGGCATCAGATGCCTCTAAGCTGAGCCGCTGAATTTCGCAGCACGCCCACCGCGTCGTTTGGCCTTGGGCGATGGGATCAAACCAGCCTGCAAGGTTGTCGTCATCGGATGATCCGGCAGATCAGCACCATAATAAGACAGGCAGGCCTGAATATGTGACTTCGGGTCTGCCCCCACCGGAACCTGTATGGCCCAGTCCAAAAAGATTGTGCGGCATTCGGCTTCGGTGATCCCCTCAATACGATAACTTTCCCGGATCAGCCCCTTGGGGTCAAATTCAGCCACGTCCATGGTTCAGTCCTTCGCCAATTCTTCCAGCGCAGTATCAATCCATGTGCGCGCCGTTTCGCGCAACTGCGACATCTGCGCTTCTAATTGAGGCAGATCGCCGATTTTGCAATGATCCCGGATGATTTTCCAAGCATCCGGACCGGGATCGAATGTTTGATGACCCAGTTCGCACAAAACAGAATGCAGCGTCTTTAGATCTGCCATGGTTTGATACATCGTTCCAAGTTCAGCATGGTCATCGGACAGCTGCTGGCCAACCTGCCGCTGTCCACCGCCGCGAAACAGCGTGCGCGTTTGGGCAAACAGTTCAATATCCATCAGCCCCCCCGGCCCGTTCTTCATGTCCCACGTGCCGGTCCGTGGTTTTTCCTGCGCCAGCCTTCCGCGCATGTCGTTCACGTCAGAAACAATGCCGGGGTTCGCAGATTTTTCTTCAATGATATCCCTGCGCAGCTGTTCGATCTGTGCGATCAATTCGGCATCGCCACACATCGGCCGGGCCCGTGTCAGCGCCAGATGTTCCCACGTCCACGCATCATGTCGCTGATAGGTATCAAAGGCTTCGATCCGCGTCGCGATCGGCCCCGCCTTGCCCGACGGCCGCAAGCGCATGTCAACTTCGTACAGCCTGCCATTGGGCATTTGGGCGGTCAGCGCAGTGATCAGGCTTTGCGTCAAACGGCCAAAGTAGGGCCGTGCCGACAGGGATTTGGGCCCATCACTTTCCGCGCTTGGATCAGCGTCGAAAATCACCATCAGGTCCAGATCACTGTTGGCAGAAACGGCGCGCGCGCCCAAAGATCCCATTCCCAAAATGGCCCAGCGTGCCCCGGGAACGGCCCCAAATTTCCGCCTGAATTCAGTTTCAGCCACTTTTGCGGCCACTTCGATCACCGCTTCTGCGAGATCGGAATACTGCTGTACCGCTTCGACGGGTGTGATGATCCCACGGATCAGATGAACCCCGATGCGAAAATGCCAATCCTGATGAACGGCGCGCAATCCATCCAGCTGATCTTCGTATGATGGTGTCGCCGATGCCTTTTGGCCCAGATCACGGATGATCCCATCCAGCCCGGGCCACGGGGCAAAGAAATTCCCAGACACAACACTGTCCAGAACCTGAGCATTCCGGCCAAGGTACTGGGCCAAGGCTGGCGCTGTCGTGACGATATCAACAAACAATTCCGTCAGCTTCGGGTTGGACGCAAACAGGGAAAACACCTGCACGCCGGCCGGCAGCCCCTTCAGAAAACTGTCAAATGACATCAGCGCCGTTTCCGGGCGCGTGGCCTTTGCAAGCCCAGACAAAATCTTTGGCTTCAAATCTTCGAATAATATGGCGGCACGTTGGGTCCGCAATGCCGGATATTCCGGCCAACGATCCGACAAGGACGTGTCAAATTCGGGCACAGACACATCAGTCTTTGGTGGATCAAAGAAGGAATTTGCAATGTCATGTGTGTTTTCAAACATCGCGATTGCGTCGGCTTTGAACGTTGCCAAATCTGTTCCCAACAGGGCCGCAATCGCGTCCAGTCCAGCATCATCATTGGGCAAGGATTGGGTTTGCACATCGCGCATCATTTGCACGGCGTGTTCGATATAACGCAATGATTTGTAATTCTTTGAAAATATTTGGACCGTTTCACCATCCAACCAACCCGCCCGGCCCAGCGATGCCAAAGCCGGCAATGTTGCACGGTGGCGCAAGTCGCTGTCCCGCCCACCCGCAATCAGTTGGCGGGTCTGCGTGAAAAATTCGATGTCGCGAATCCCGCCACGCCCTAATTTCACATCATGTCCATTCAGGACGATCCGCTTGCCATGTTGGCCTTGTTCCCAAATCTTGATCCGCAAGTCATGGGCTTCCTGAATGGCTGCAAAATCAAGATATTTCCGCCAGACAAACGGGACCAGTTCTGACAGGAACGCCTCTCCTGCGCGCAGGTCTCCGGCACAGACGCGCGCCTTGATGTATGCGGCCCTTTCCCATGTACGACCCAGACTTTCGTAATAGTGCAGTGCCTGACTTGTTAGCACACAAACCGGGGTGACGGATGGATCAGGCCGCAAACGCAGATCGGTTCGAAACACATAACCATCCGGGCGCAATTCCGTCAGCATCTTGTGGGCGCGCCGCGTGGCCTTCACCATCTGGGACCGGATTTCAAAGGCACTGTCGGACGGCATATCCGTGTCATCGACGAAAACAATGATATCAATGTCCGATGAAAAGTTCAGTTCCTGCGCACCCATTTTTCCCATCGCAATCACGAACCATCGTGTGTCAGGGGGCAACTTGCCCTGCCCGATCAGCGTGCCGATTTGGTCTGAAAATGCCAGCTGAACTGCGGTGTCCGCAAACAGGGACAAGCGCGATGTCCCTTCCAACACATCGTGGGCCCGCGCCAATTCTGCCAAGGCAAGATAGCCGCCGACCCGCTGCTTTGCGATGCGCAAATCTTTCGCGGGATCTTGGGTGTTTTGAAGACCGTCAATAACCTGAAACACAGGCGCGTCCTGCGTGACGGCATCTGCCAACCATTCGGCCTGTTGTGCCAGAACGCCGTTCAGATACGGGCTGGTGCCTGCCGCACCGCGCAGCAATTCGGCCAAATCACCGGTCGCCCCCCATAGATCCACAACGGCCTGTCCCCGCAAGGGATCAATTGCGCGGGGGACCTGCTGGATGTTATCGATCAATCGCATGATCAAACCGTGCTTGATCCATCAACCAAGGTCAATCGGGGCAAACAAATGGGCAAAAGTCTGAATCGTGTTAAGCGCGCGCTGGAAGATCACGCCATGACATCCATCGTGCGTGAAACGGGCGTTGCAAAAACCGCCCAGCAGGCCGCCGATGCGTTGGGGTGCGGCACTGACCAGATCGCAAAATCGATCATATTTTCTGGATCAGATACCGGTGCGCTTTACCTGTTTTTGACTGCGGGGGGGCGACAGGTCGATATGGAACAGGCGGCCGTTTTGGCGGGCGAACCATTGCAAAAGGCGGATGCGGCAACTGTGCGGTCTGTCACGGGGTTTGCCATTGGTGGCGTCAGCCCATTGGGACATTTGACCCCCATCACCGCATTCATTGATGAAACGCTATTCGGGTTTGCGGTCATCTATGCCGCTGCCGGAACGCCGAACCATGTTTTTGATACCACGGCGTCGGAACTGGCAACGGCATCGGGCGCACTGCGGGCAAGCTTTAGCACGCAGATGTAAAAAAGATTCACATTGGGCCTTGCGAAATCTGTGGCACCCCCCATCTGATATGATGTGAAACACATTAACATCAATCAAACGGAGGACCCGATGACCGCTGTCGCCACACCAACACAATCCCATTCGCATCAGCCCGGATGGTTTGCAAAAACCGAAAGCTGGCTGGACCACAAAGGCAAAGGCGCATGGATTGCGGCCATGGTTCTGGGGTTCATCTTTATCTGGCCCCTTGGGCTTGCCATTCTGGCCTACATGATCTGGAGCAAACGCATGTTTTCAAAATCCCACACCTGTTCCGCCAAATCATCCATGCGGATGGCCATGAAACCCAGCGGCAACACAGCCTTTGACGCCTACAAGGCCGATACACTGCGCCGTTTGGAAGACGAACAGGCGAATTTCGAAGCGTTCCTGGAACGCCTGCGCGCTGCAAAGGACAAATCTGAATTCGATCAGTTCATGGACGAACAGACCACAGGCGCATCAGACGACACCAAAAAAGACGCCTGATCTGTCAAATGGAAGACACAAGGGGGCTGGAAACGGCCCCCTTTTCTTACAATATCTAAGGGACACTGAAACATGACGACCATGACACCAGATTTTGAAACAGCATTGCGCGGTTTGCCCGACCCAGCCAGCCAGCCCGGCTTCTATGCCGGGGTTCCTGTGAAACGGGCCATTGCCTGGGTGTTCGACAGCGCAATCATTTTCCTTTTGGCGATACTGGCAAGTGTGCTGACCTTTGGGCTTGGCTTTTTGGTGTTCTTTGGGTTGTGGGCCGTGATTTCGTTTCTGTACCGCATTGCGACACTGACGACCCGGTCATCGACCTGGGGCATGCGCCTGATGTCGATCGAACTGCGCGATGGCATGGGCCAGCGATTTTCAGGGATGACTGCCTTGTTGCATACGGTTGGGCTGATGATCAGCTTTGCCACAGGCCTTCAGATCGTGTCTGCTATCATGATGCTGATCACGGATCGTGGGCAAGGATTAACGGATGTCATCCTTAGCACAACGGCTGTTAATCAAATCGCACGGGCGTAAATTTACCGTTCCTTCATTTTGGCTTGGCGCATGAACAACCTATTGTTACGGTGACGTAACTTCCAAGGACCACCATGCGCCATACCCTTCCGCTTGCCCCACAGTTTTACGTGACTGCGCCGCAACCCTGCCCGTATCTGTCGGGCAGGATGGAACGGAAACTTTTCACATCACTGCAGGGTGAAAACGCTGAACTGTTGAACGATGCATTGTCCAAACAGGGATTTCGGCGGTCACAGAATGTATTGTATCGCCCGGCCTGTGCGGAATGTTCAGCCTGTCTTTCGGCCCGCGTTCCCGTGGCCGATTTTCAGTTTTCGAAAAACCAAAAACGCATTCTGCGCCGCAACAAATCATTGGTGCGCAAGGCCAATGCACCGTGGGCCACGGAAGATCAGTTCGATCTGTTCCGCACCTATCTGGACGCGCGCCATGCGGATGGCGGCATGGCGGATATGGATATCTTTGAATTTGCAGCCATGATCGAAGAAACGCCGGTGCGCAGCCGGGTGATCGAATACACCGATGGGGATGACGCGGGCAAACTGACCGCGGTCGCGTTGACAGATGTCTTGGATGATGGGCTGTCCATGGTGTACAGCTTTTTCAATACCGATGACGCCAAGAAATCATTGGGAACGTATTTGATCCTTGATCATATTCGCATCGCGCAGGAAGCCGGGCTGCCCTATGTCTATTTGGGCTATTGGGTTCCGGGCAGCGAAAAGATGGCCTACAAGGCCCGGTTTGCGGGTGTTGAAATTTTTCACAAGGGTCAATGGACGGCGCTGGATCCCAACCAGTCTTTTGCAGATGCCACCCACCCGCTTTCGGTGGTTCCCATTGCCGAACAGGTCAGTGGGATCAGCTTGCCAGACACGTGGCCAACGCAGGTTTGAACCACCTTTCGCTTCATGCGGTGACGCTGGTCGTGCCTGACTATGATGTTGCGCTGGGGTTTTTCACCAATGTCCTAGGCTTCGATTGCGTGTCTGATGAAGACCAAGGCAACGGAAAGCGCTGGGTCATGGTGCGCCCACCTGATGGTGGCACAGCGCTTCTCCTGGCCAAGGCGGTCAACGAAAAACAAATTGCGGCTATCGGGAATCAAACGGGCGGACGGGTCGGATTTTTTCTGAACACGGATCGGTTTGATGATCTGTATGCCAAACTAAAAAACGCGGGTGTCCTATTTGAAGAAGCGCCGCGCATCGAACCCTATGGCACTGTCGCTGTGTTCAACGATCCATTTGGCAATCGTTGGGATCTTTTGCAATTGAACGCATAGGGGGCCCGAAGGCCCCCAGTGCATATTGATCTTATCCACCCAAAAGATTGGGCACGATGGTGACGATGCCGTCAAAGTATCCAAGGATCAAAAGACCAACCACTTGGATCAAGACGAACGGCACCACACCTTGATAGATATGGCCTGTTGTGACCTCTTTCGGGGCGACGCCGCGCAGATAGAACAGCGCAAATCCAAAGGGCGGCGTCAGGAACGATGTCTGCAGGTTCACCGCAATCATGATCGTCACCCATTTGGGATCAAATGTGCCCCCATAGATGACCGGCCCCACAATCGGGATCACGATGTAGATGATTTCCAGAAAATCAAGCACGAAGCCCAACACGAAAAGAACGATCATCACGATAAAGAACACCGTCCATTCACTGTCGAAACTGCGCAGGAACAGCTGGATATAGTGTTCCCCACCGAAACTGATGACAACAAGGTTCAACAGTTGGGATCCGATCAGAATTGTGAAGACCATCGACGTGACTTTGGCCGTTTCACGCACCACAGGTGACAGTACGGCGGTCCGCCACAGCACCCAACAGGCGTAAATCAAACCAAACAATGCGATCAGATAGAAGGCGCGTGCAAAGAACCATGCGATATAGGTCTCTGTCGAAACTTCGGGCTGATTGATCCGCAGATCGAAATTGATCCCGATCAGGATCATCACAACCATGGAAAACGCTGCGATCAGGATCATCCGACCGGATTTGTTTTCATCGCCCAACTTCCGATAAGCCGCCAGCATGATCGCACCTGCAGCACCCAGACCGGCAGCGGGGGTCGGGTTTGTAATGCCGCCCAAGATCGATCCCAGCACCGCGACGATCAGAACCAACGGTGGGAAGACCACGCGCAGCAGTTCATTGGTTGAAAGCATTTTGACCGCATGCCAGCACCCATACAGCGTCAGCGCCAACGGCAAAGCCAGCAACAGGAATGTCACACCCGGTGACGTCAGCGGGCCGATCAGGGCCACGTCAACGATTAGGGCCAGCGCAACGCCTGCCAAACCGATCCAGATCGGTTTTGGGTCAAAGCTGGGCGCAATGCCCCGCGCTGTTGTCAGAACCAACCCCAACATCATGAACGCAATCGCAATGCCGGTTCCAATGGGGGCTGCGGCTGCCACTTTTTCCGAAAGCGCGGTGGCGCGTTCTGCGTCCGTCAGGGCACGGCTTTCCGCAACACCACCGGCCGCATCAATGGCAGCTTGTTCCGCCACGGCCTGCGCCCACGCCGCTTCGCCGTGCAATTCCCGCATTGCGGCGGCACAGGCTTCTGACACATTGGTGCGCAAGGATGCGGTTTGACCGGCGTCCGAGAAACTGTCGACGATCACCGACTGGGACCCAACAAGACCGAACTGGCTTCCCACAATAACACCACCGATCAGCAAAACCGGGGCCACAAGGAACCAGTTCAGTGCATCAGACTTGGTGATCACTTCGGAATTGTTGGAATCCATCTGAACGGCTGGCGCTTTGGATGGGTTCAAAAGTGCATAGCCAAAGGCATATAGCGCATAAAGCCCCGCCAGCATGATGCCCGGCAGCAACGCTGCCTGAAACAACGTGCCAACAGAAACCACCGCCGGTTCGCCCAAGTAAGTCAGCGCGTCAGAACAGCCTACCTCCTGCGCACGGTTTTCCTGCGCGGATGCGTACAGATCCCCCGCAAGCGTGCCCAGCAAAACAATCACAATCGATGGCGGGATGATCTGGCCCAAGGTGCCGGACGCCGCAATCACGCCCGTCGACAGCTGCGGCGAATATCCGTTCTTCAACATCGTTGGCAGTGACAACAGCCCCATGGTGACAACAGTCGCCCCCACGATGCCGGTGGATGCCGCCAAGAAGGCCCCCACAACCACAACCGATACGGCCAGACCGCCCGGCAGTGGGCCAAAAACCCGGGCCATGGTTGTCAGCAGATCATTCGCGATCTTGGACCGTTCCAATGTGATGCCCATCATCACGAACATCAGCACCGCCAGCAGCGTTTCAATCGATTGGCCCGCCAGAACGCGTTCGTTCATTCGGTTCACAAGGAAAGAAATGTTGCGATCCAGCGCCGTTTCCCATCCCTGCACGAACACGGGCTCCGCAATTCTTGGCAAGTCAGGGTATCGGAAGATGGATATGGTATCTTTGTTGATCCCCTGCCCGACCAAGGCGGCATATTCCGCCGATCCTTTGTCAATCGCCTGATGGATCAGCAGCCCTGCGCTGTCCAATCCCGCGATGATTGCGAATGAAATGATGGCAGACCCACCAATCGCAAAGGCGACGGGAAACCCCGACAAAATCCCAGCAAACAGGCTGAGGAACACAATGATCAGGCCGATTTCGACGCCATCAAGTCCAAATAACATGGTTTCCGTTCCCCGTCGTCTTAATGAATTTCTGCGACGCGTTCGGCGTCTTCGTCACCCAGAACATCTTTGTCTAGGTACTTGTTGGCACTGCCTTCGCCTTCTTTCCATTCCAGATAGGACCGATAGAAGAATGCGATGGAATGCAGGAATACGAGCGCTGCAAACAACACCAACAGCACTTTGAACAGGAAGTATGCGTTAAAGCCGTTGGGCGAAAATCCAATGGTTTCCACATTCCAGCGCAATGCGCGGGCTTTCAGCAACAAACGGTCCAGTTGATCGGACGCAGATGCCTTTGGCACAGTCAGGTGGCGCCACAGGAAATACCATCCATACATCCATGTGATCACGGCAGCAGGCATCATGAAAAGCAGCGACCCAAACATATCGATCATCCGCTTGGTGCGGTGCGATACGGCGGAATATACCAGATCAACCCGTACATGACCGCCCTGGACAAATGTGTAGGTCACACACAGGCAGACGATAATGGCGTTATAAAGCTTCAGTTCTTCTGACCACCACGACACATCGTAGGTCGCCCAATCAAAAGGCAAAAAGAACAGGCTGATTTCGGATGCCGTAAAAATACGCTGCATGAACACGATCACGACCTGCTGCAACACCATCAGCAATCCGGCCCAGGCCGCAAAACGACCAATGCCGTTTGCCATGCCTTCCAGCAGCCGCACGGTGCCCCACATGACACTGTTCTTCCAAATCCCAATGGCCGTCAGGATCAAAAATGCCGTGAAAACCACAAAGAAGAATTCCACCGACCCACCGTAGTAGATCACCCGCATCAGCGATTGTTTGTCTTCCAGCGTTTCAAGACCGCCCATCCAGGCAAGCCAAGATCCCGGCTGCAAAAGGGCAGTCCCCAAGTTGACAAATGACATGGCAATGTTCGTGAAGAACCAGATGATCCCATCCAGCATGGACGTTCCCCCATTTTGGTCTTGTGTGGCCCCTGCCCGCAGTCAGGCATTCGGGCAAAAGGGGCCGCGGTATCGCAGCCCCTTTCCAGTGTATTGGGATTAACCCAGTACGCGGTCGCGTTGTGCGCGGTAAACACCTTCGGCGTTTTGGATCCAGGAAGACGATGCTTTCAGGGATGCCTGATAGCTGTCGTAGATACCTTTGTAGATATCGTCGCCCATGTTTTCCTGGTGAACTTCGTCAGATGCGGAACCGAATGCATCCCAAACGTCGTCACCAAATTCCAGAACCTTGACACCACCGGCTTGCAGACGCTGCAGCGCCGCACCGTTGTTGTTCAGGAACTGAGACAGGTTCCACTGGTGCGCTTCAGCAGATGCGATTTCGATGATTTTCTGCTGTGCTGGTGTCAGGCTGTCGAACACGTCGCGGTTCGTTGCCAAGGACAGACCTGCGCCTGGCTCGTGGAAGCCAGCGGTGTAGTAGAACTTGGTGATTTCTTGGAAACCGGCTTTTTCGTCAGCCCATGGGCCAATCCATTCTGTGCCGTCGATCGCGCCGGATGCCAGTGCCTGATACACTTCTGCACCTGGCAGGTTTTGTACGGATGCGCCCAGTTTGCCCAGTGCTTTGCCGCCCAGACCTGGCATACGGAATTTCAGACCGTTGAAATCGCCCGGACCTGTGATTTCGTTTTTGAACCAGCCACCGGCCTGTGCGCCTGTGTTACCGGCCAAGAACGATTTCAGGCCAAAGATTTCGCCCAGCTGGTCATGCTGTGCCATACCGTCGCCGTGGTAGTACCAGTTTGCCAGTTCCTGTGCAGTCATGCCGAAAGGCACGGATGTGAAGAACGCATAGCCTGGGTGCTGGTTGACGAAGTAATAGTCAGCGGCGTGATACATGTCGGCTTGACCGGATGTCACAGCGTCAAACACTTCGAATGCGCCAACCAATTCGCCAGCGGCTTTGATTTCAACATTCAAGCTGCCATCTGACATTGCGTTGATGCTGTCTGCGGCGCGTTGTGCGGCGTCAAACACACCTGCAAGGCCACGGCCCCAAGATGTTACCATTGTCAGTGTACGTGCGTGACCAGCAGCGATAGCCGGGGCCGCCAGCGTCGCTGTTGCGCCGCCAAGTGCAGTTGTTTTCAGAAAAGAACGACGATCCATAAAGTATCCTCCCATGAAGCGACACACGGACGGTACCCGCGTGCCAGATCGTTTCAGTGGGACTGTGCTAGCCTGCGCGCAGATTGGTTAAAATACCAACTACTACGTATTTTTGGGCGACTGCGCTGATCGACCGCCTACAATCCGGGCAGATTGTGAACGCTAACATGGCCAGAAGTCGCTGGAATGTCTGGAAAATTGGCTCCAAGGTCGCTAGCCAGCGGTATGGGGACGTTTTTGCGTATTTTTCGGTTAAGCTACGGGCAAAAGATCTTTTTGCTTGCCACGCTGCCGTTGTTGTTTGCGGCAACGGCCATCGGCTTTGTTGTTTTGCGCGAATCCCGTGACCTGGCCGAACGCGAAATTGCGACACTTGAAGCCCAATTGGTGGCTGCAAAACGCGAAGAGCTGAAGAACTATATTTCGATTGCCCGAACGGCCGTCATCAACACCTACGGCCGCGCACAGCCCGATGATGCGGCGTCAAAACTGTTGGTCACGCAAACGCTGTCGTCACTGCTGTATGGACAGGACGGATATTTCTTTGTGTTTGATTACGACGGCAACAATCTTGTGTCGCCACGCCAAACCTATCTGATCGACAAAAACTGGCGCGGTCTGACGGATCTGAACGGAATTCCAATCACAGATGAAATCATACGGATTGCCCGCAACGGTGGCGGATATCACCAATTCGAATGGACCAAACCGTCCACACGCGAAATTGCCCCGTTCGAAGTTTATGTGATCGGCTTCCAGGACTGGCGATGGGCCATGGGCACCGGCGTGTTTCTGGACGATGTGCGCGATGGCATTGCCGCGGCCCGCGCGGATGTGGAAAACCGCATCAGACGCACATTCATATATATTTCGTCTATCACCACTGCCGCCCTGTTGGGGGTATTTGTAACCGGCTTGCTGATCACAGTGCGCGAACGTCGGCTTGCGGATGTGAAACTGAAACAGCTGACCCAGCGGATCTTTGACACCCAAGAAGAAGAACGGGGCCGCGTGGCACGCGAATTGCACGACAGTGTCAGTCAGATGCTGGTGGGTGTGCGCTACGCCTTGGATACAACGCGCCGCCGTCTAACCAAAGGCGACACCCGCGCCCCGGATACGCTGGATCGCGGGATCGACCATCTATCCGGCGCCATTCAGGAAGTGCGTCGCATCAGCCGCGACCTGCGCCCAGCTATCCTTGATGATCTTGGATTGGGGCCTGCTTTGAAAACGCTGGTTGAAGATTTCAGTGAACGCACTGGCGTCACGACGGAATATCATTCCGTCGTCTTTCGAAACAGGTTGGACGACGAAAGCAAAATCGCGCTGTACCGCGTCGCGCAAGAGGCATTAACCAATGTGGAACGCCATGCAAACGCGACCCACGTTTCCCTGTCGTTGCGGGGATCAAAACGGGGCGCAGTCATGCGGATCGAAGACAACGGCGTCGGCATTCGAAAACGCAAAACCCGGGGCTTGGGCTTGCGGAACATGCAAGAACGGATAGATTTTCTGGACGGCACATTGACCATAAACCAAGCAAAACCCGGCACCGTGATTGAAGCAATCGTTCCGCTGACGCATATTCTAAGCCCCAACACCAAAGACCCACTTATGGAACCGTCCAAATGACCAACCGTACCCGTGTATTGATCGTTGATGATCACCCCATGGTCGCCGAAGGGATCGAATCCATCCTTGAAACCTATGATGATATCGTGGTGGTCGCACAGGCCCGCAACGGCCAAGAAGCGGTTCGGTTTGTTGGCGAACATCAACCGGATGTGGTGCTTATGGATATCAATATGCCGGGCATCGGGGGCCTGTCGGCGACAGAGATCATTCTGGAAAACCACCCGGAAACGCGCGTTTTGATGCTGTCCATGCACAATGCGCCGGAATATGTCGCAACCGCCTTGAACCACGGGGCGCGCGGCTACCTGTTAAAAGATGTGCCCACCGATGAAATCAAACTTGCAATCGACAAGGTGATGGCAGGCGAACGCTATCTGTGCACCGGTGCCGAAGGGGCGATTTCCACAAACGAAGATGGGCGCGATGCATTAACCAGCCGGGAACAGTCCATCCTTTTGGAACTGGCGCAGGGCAAATCGAACAAGGATGTCGCGAACGACTTGAACATTTCGGTCCGCACCGTCGAAACCCATCGCAAAAACATCAAACGCAAACTGGGTATCAATTCCACCGCCGGATTGACGCGCTATGCCATGGAACACGGCGTGCTGCGTTAGCCTGTGGGCCGCATCTGCGCAATCGGGCGCAATACTGGCCCATCTGCCAAAGCGATGATCCCGCCATCCAAAACTTCCGCCTGAAGGCACATACGTTCTGTCTTGCTGGGCCGATCGATCCGAACACACAGCCGATCCCCGAATGCCGCCCACCGTCCGGTGGTGCGTTCCCGGTCGAATTCAAATTCGGCTGATCCACCAGCAAGGAACCGAACATATCCCAAGCCACGCGAAGCTTCGGTAACATATGCGCGGTCCAGCAGTTCTTGAATAAGTGGGCTGTGATTGGATGACCGCGTGGGCCCCGGAACAGACAGAACACCTGCAATGGCAAGACACGCACCAAGTGCCGCGATGGTGCGGCTTGGTGCCCATGTCAAACGATTTGCCAACATTACCAACCCCTTTCGTATTATAAAACGGTACCGTACGATAACTAGATACTTTCTTCTGATCGTCGACCCCAAAATGCGTAAACCTTGGCAATTTTTGGCGTTTCGTCCGTTTTCGGAAATTTTATGACAAAATATGCCGCCGATACGCATTTTTCTTTATCGGCCCTGTTGACCCCGCCACAGCCAATAGATACCACCGACCCATGGAAAACAGCATGGCACAAATCCTAGTGGTGGTCGTGCGGCAAGGGGGCCGCTGACGGAGTGATTTGAACACCGTTTGTTTCCCCCTGCCCGCTGAGCCCAGCGGGTTTTTTTATGTGAAGTCGAAAGCCAGATCAGGAGAAAGAACATGGCACAGACAATGACCGGCGCGAAAATGGTGGTTCAGGCCCTGAAAGATCAGGGTGTGGATACAGTCTTCGGTTACCCCGGTGGCGCTGTGCTACCGATCTATGACGAAATCTTTCAGCAAAATGGCATTCGTCATTTTCTGGTTCGCCATGAACAAGGCGCGGTCCATATGGCCGAAGGATATGCAAGGTCTACGGGCAAACCGGGTGTGGTTTTGGTGACATCGGGTCCCGGGGCCACAAATGCAGTGACGGGCCTGACAGATGCGTTGATGGATTCCATTCCAATCGTGGTTCTGACGGGTCAAGTTCCCACTTTCATGATTGGATCCGATGCATTTCAAGAAGCAGACACCGTGGGCATCACCCGCCCCTGCACCAAACACAACTGGCTGGTAAAGGAAACGGACAAACTGTCTGAAACCATCCACGAAGCGTTTCATGTCGCCACATCTGGCCGTCCCGGGCCAGTGCTGATCGACATTCCAAAAGACGTGCAGTTTGCCAATGGAACCTACCAGGGCCCCAAACCCGCTAAATCGCATTACCAACCCACGCTGAAGGGCGATTTGGCGGCGATCACGGAACTGGCCGAAGCGATGGAAACCGCGAAACGTCCGGTCTTTTACACCGGCGGCGGCGTCATCAATTCAGGGCCCGCAGCGTCGCAACTGTTGCGCGAATTGGTCGCGGCAACAGGGTTTCCCATCACATCAACATTGATGGGGCTAGGCAGCTATCCGGCGTCTGGTGACAACTGGCTGGGCATGTTGGGCATGCATGGTCTGTACGAGGCCAATCTGGCGATGCACGACTGTGATCTGATGATCAACATCGGCGCACGCTTTGATGACCGGATCACGGGCCGATTGGATGCCTTCAGCCCCGGATCAAAAAAAGCCCACATCGACATCGATGTGTCGTCCATCAACAAGGTGATCCATGTCGATATTCCGATCTTGGGTGATGTGGCCCATGTATTGGAAGACCTGTTGAAAGTCTGGAAATCCCGTGGCCGCAAAACCGACAAAGCGGCCCTGAAAGACTGGTGGGCGCAGATCGAAGATTGGAAGAAGATCCGCTGCCTTGACTACAAGCCAGACACCAAGACGATCAAACCGCAATACGCGTTGGAACGGTTGGAAGCCCTGACCAAGAACCACGACCGCTATATCACGACCGAGGTCGGCCAGCACCAGATGTGGGCGGCCCAGTACCTTGGGTTTGAAGCGCCAAACCGTTGGATGACATCCGGTGGTTTGGGCACGATGGGCTACGGCTTTCCCGCGTCTATCGGGGTTCAAGTGGCGCACCCGGATGCATTGGTCATCAACGTCGCTGGTGAAGCGTCATGGCTGATGAACATGCAGGAACTGGGCACCGCCGCCCAATACCGCCTGCCGGTGAAACAGTTCATTTTGAACAATGAACGGTTGGGCATGGTGCGCCAATGGCAAGATTTGCTGCATGGCGGTCGGTTCTCGCACTCGTGGTCCGAAGCCCTGCCCGATTTCGTGAAATTGGCCGAAGCATTCGGTGCCAAAGGTATCATCGTTGATGACCCCGCTGATCTGGACGATGCGATCATGGAAATGATCAACCACGACGGTCCAGTCGTATTCGACTGCTTGGTCACCAAACACGAAAACTGCTTCCCCATGATCCCATCGGGCAAAGCGCACAA
>JAHDBC010000009.1:65422-80014 GCA_020630595.1 Planktomarina sp. | reverse complement strand
GAAATTGTGCGGACTTCGTCGTAGATTTCCTGGTAGGTGTCTGCGCCACCCTGCCAGCCGTTGATGCGCTCGCGCCATTCTTCCCACAGTTGTGGTTGGAATTCTGGCGAACACTGTTCTTCGGCCTTGCGGATTTCTTCGGGTGACAGGAACGCGTTGCGAACACCGTTTTGCGCAAAGATCGTGTTTGGCAGCTGTGGGTCGGACTGACCAACAGTGTTGATCAATGCAACTTCGTTTGCGGCCTGCACGTGTGTCTGTGCCCAGTAGGACGATTCCATCACGGCGTCTTGCAGTTCACCACCCAGACCGTCGAACACTTCTGCGTTCATGGCTGTGTGTTCTGTCCCGCAGAAGAAGTTCAGGTGAACCGACTGGGATACAACAGGTGCCATGTTGGCGTATGCCACAGCGGATGCCCATGTTTCAGCGCCGTCGATCAGACCTTGCTTCAACGCATCCAATGTTTCTTCCCATGCAACAGGTGTTGGGTTCAGACCCAGCGCTGTCATCGCGATCCGGCCCAGCTGTGTGCCTGTGACGCGGTTCTTCGTGCCGCGCAGCTGGTCCACAGATGTCACTGTTGGTTTGTCGTCCCATGCCAGACCCAACTGGATCCCGCGCAGTTCAGCGTGGCTGAACAGGAATTTCAGACCATGGCGGCGTTCATATGGTTCACGCAGCATGGACATGGATTTTGGGGAATACAGGAAGTGGTACTGGTCGGCCCGGTTCCGGAACATGTATGCATAGTCCAGAACGTTCAGGTATGGTGCACCACCGGCAGAGTTCTGTGTGGATGCTGCATAGATATCGACGATACCCTGCTGACATTTTTCAACACAAGACACCTGACCACAGATCTGGTTGTTGCCGATGAATTCAACACGGATTTCGCCGTCTGTGCGGGCTTCCAGATCCCGTGCGAATTCCAACGCGCCAGCGCGTTCAATCAGCAGGTTTTGTGGGTTAAAGCCAGCAGCGCCGAATTTCAGCGTATGCTTGGCTTCTTTGGCGAAGCGGCGTTCGTATGTGGATTCCGCAGCGGCAGCCAGATTGGTGGCTGTCATGATACCACCGATGGACCCTGCGGCCATCAGTGTGGAGCTCATCCCGTAAGTACCGGCGATCTTAAAGAAGTCGCGGCGGGACACACCCTTAATGCGATCATTAATACCCATTATTTCCTCCCTATTGGTTATTCTGGGCGTTCGTGAAACTGCAAAACCGCGTCACAAAGACACGGAAGTTTCATTGTCGAGTGTAGCGACGACTTTTTGTTGCGCATAGAAAAATCTGACAAATTTTTCAAAAATTGAGATGAAATTGAACAAATTCGTCTCAATAATTGATCAATTTTGTGAATCCGTCAGAATTCGCAGGATCACAAACGATTTTGGCTTGGGAAAAGAGAATCTGTCACGTCACACAATCCGCGTCAGAAGAAGGCAGGTTTCGATCTTTGAAATCCCCTGAACCTTTAACATAGTATTCAGCACTTGATCGAATTCCGCAAGGTCCTTGCTTTGTGTTTCAGCGATCAGATCCCAACTGCCATTCGTGGTCCACAGGCGTTCGATCCCCTGCATGCGCGTTAATGATGATTGGACAGCGGGCATTTTCGCAGCGGTCACGGATATCATCGAAATCGCGGCAATAGGGTCTGTTTCGACCCGGCTGTCGGTTTCAATCGTGAACCGCCTGATGATGCCATCGCGGCGCAGCCTGTCCAACCGCGACTGCACCGTGCCGCGTGCCAGCCCCAGCGTTTGGGACAGTTCGGTGATCGAAACCCTGCTGTCACGGCGCAGCATGCGCAGCATTGCGCGGTCATTGTCATCAATTAGACGCATGATCAAAGTGTTTCACGTTTGATCATTTTGATCAATCAAATTGCCACAATGAACGATTTTGAATCTCGCCACGGTTACGGGTGTTTTGCAATTCTTCAGGGGCAAATCAAAAGGATCAGCGCATGAAATGCGGCATTTTGGGCATACCGATGCAAACTGGAACGCAGACCCCCGGATGCGTGATGGGACCGGATGCGTTTCGTTGCGCCGGATTGGCCGACCATCTGGCGCAACTTGGCCATGGGGTGCAGGACTTTGGGAATGTGACCCCCGCGCACTGGCCCGAACGCAGCCACAGCAATCCGGCCTTGCACCGCTTGACCGAAACCTGTGCGTGGATTGACGCGATATCACGTGCCGCAACGCCTGTATTTGAACAGACAGATTGCCCAATTTTTCTGGGCGGGGACCATGCATTGTCCGCCGGTACCGTGGCCGCAGCGGCAGGGTACGCCGCACAAAAACGCCAGCCCCAGTTTGTTCTGTGGCTGGATGCACATCCGGATTTGCACCGTTTGGACACGACTGTTTCGGGCAACCTTCATGGGACGCCCCTTGCCTATTTGATGGGGGAACCGGGGTTCGATGGGTTTTTTCCGGATCTTGATCACACGATTGATCCTGCGCATGTCGCGCTGTTTGGCATACGATCCGTCGATCCGGCGGAACGGTCACTGATCGGTGACCGTGATCTGGCTGCGTTTGACATGCGATCCATCGACGAACACGGCATCGCGCGGCCGTTGCGGTCCTTTTTGGACCGGGTCGCACAGGCAAACGGTCGGCTGCACGTCAGTTTCGATGTCGATTTTCTGGAACCCGCTATCGCCTGTGCGGTCGGCACCACGGTGCCGGGCGGTGCCACATTCAGAGAAGCGCACCTTGTTATGGAAATGCTGTTTGAAAGCGGGCTGGTCACATCCCTTGATATGGTGGAACTGAACCCGTTTCTGGATGATCGCGGCAAGACCGCACGATTGATGGTCGATTTCTGCGGGTCCCTGTTCGGACGCCGCATTCTGGACCGCCCAACCCTGAACATCTAACCCATGTCGGAGACCCCAATGATCCCACAACCTTCTGCCATGGCGATGGTGCCTTTTGTCAGCGTGCAAGACATGATGACACTTGTGAACAAGATCGGCATCGCCCAGATGATCGCGGATATTGCCGATGAAATTGAAGCCGACTACCGACGCTGGCCCCAGTTCGACAAAACGCCCCGGGTTCCCGCCCATTCCGCCGAAGGCGTGATCGAATTGATGCCAACTTCCGATGGCGAAACCTATGGGTTCAAATACGTCAACGGCCATCCCGCAAATATGGCGCGTGGGTTCCAGACCGTCACTGCATTTGGTGTTCTGGCCCGGGTCGATACGGGCTATCCAATCTTATTGTCTGAAATGACGGTTCTTACCGCACTTCGCACGGCGGCCACATCGGTGATGGCCGCACGCCATCTGGCCCCGAAAACGGCACGCACCATGGCGATGATCGGAAATGGCGCACAGTGTGAATTTCAGGCGCTTGGCTTTCAAAAGGTCATCGGAATTGACACCGTGCGCCTGTTTGACATTGACCCCGCCGCCACTGCCAAAGCGGCCAAGAACCTGCAGGGCAGTGGGCTGACTGTTGTGAAGTGCAAAACGGCCGAAGACGCGGTGACAGGGGCCGACATCATCACCACCTGCACGGCCGACAAGCAATACGCCACCGTTCTGACGGACAACATGGTGGGTGCCGGCCAGCACATCAACGCGATTGGCGGCGATTGCCCGGGCAAGACGGAACTGCACCGCGATATTCTGCTGCGGTCTGACATATTCGTGGAATACCCACCGCAAACACGCATCGAAGGCGAAATTCAGGCACTGGATCCGGATCACCCGGTGACCGAACTGTGGCAGGTGATTTGTGGCGATGCACCCGGACGGACAGACAGCCGCCAGATCACGTTGTTTGACAGCGTGGGTTTCGCAACCGAAGACTTTTCCGCCCTGCGGTATGTGCATCGCCAGCTGCGCGACAATGGAACCTATCAGGATCTGGATATGATTGCGGACCCGGATGACCCGCGCGATCTGTTTGGCATGGTGCGCCGCGCGGCGCCGAACTAGGGCTTGCCCCGCCGGTTTGGTGCGCACATTGTGCAGTCGAACAAAAACGGGGGATCATCATGGCCTTGGATGTGCGAAACTGGGTGCCGTCTGCGCCGGAACAGCGGGTTCAGAATATTGCCCAGCAGACCCATGCGCAGACGTCTGCGGCTGTGTTCGATCATCTGCAGGCTTTGGTGGATCGCAACACGCAGATCCACAATCGGGATTGTTTCAACCTGAACCCGGCGACCAACATCATGAACCCCCGGGCCGAAGCGATGTTGGCCACAGGTTTGGGGTCGCGTCCGTCGTTGGGATATCCGGGCGACAAATACGAAATGGGGCTTGAGGCGATCGAAGAAATCGAAGTCGTCGCTGCGGCGTTGGCTTCGGAAATCTTTGATGCGCGCTTTGCAGAAATCCGTGTGCCCTCTGGCGCGCTTGCCAACATGTTTGGCTTCATGGCCCTGTGCCAACCGGGCGATACCATCATTGCGCCCCCTGCCAGCATCGGCGGCCATGTCACCCATCACGATGCCGGGTGCGCCGGGCTTTACGGGCTGAACGTGGTGTCGGCCCCTGTGCATGCTGATGGCTATACCGTGGATGTGGATGGGCTGGCGAAACTGGCATCCGACGTGCGGCCCAAATTGATCACCCTTGGCAGCAGTCTGAACCTATTTGAACACCCGGTCGCACAAGTGGCGCAGATTGCACGCGATTGCGGGGCGCGGCTGTTGTTTGATGCGGCACACCAATGCGGCATCATCGCTGGGCGTGCATGGTCGAACCCACTGGCCGAAGGGGCAGATCTGATGACCATGTCCACCTACAAATCGCTTGGCGGTCCGGCAGGTGGGTTGATCGTCACCAATGAGGCGGACATCGCGCAACGCTTGGATGCCATTGCCTTTCCCGGAATGACCGCGAATTTTGATGCCGCCAAATCTGCGGCGTTGGCCGTATCGTTGTTGGATTGGCGCGATTTTGGTCGTGATTACGCCGCCGCCATGATCGCGCTTTCGCAATCATTGGCCACCGCGCTTGCCGCTAAGGGCTTGCCGGTGTTCGAAGGGGCGCGTGGGCACACCCAATCCCATC
The DNA here is from genome assembly GCA_020630595.1 of Planktomarina sp. Classification (GTDB taxonomy): domain Bacteria; phylum Pseudomonadota; class Alphaproteobacteria; order Rhodobacterales; family Rhodobacteraceae; genus Planktomarina. The sequence goes on along the minus strand of JAHDBC010000009.1, from coordinate 74,961 downwards.
AGTTTGCAGTTCAGGCAGAAGGGTTCGGCGGGGGGCAGGCCGCATCCAAAACCCTGCGCAAGGCGGGTTTTCTGGCCTGTGGAATCGGCCTTCCGGTGCGGGATGTTCCGGGCGATATGAACGGGTTGCGGATCGGAACCCCGGAATTGGTCCGCTGGGGGGTGACCCCTGCAGACGCCGATCAAATGGCAGACCTGATCGCGCAGGCGCTGCAATCCAACGATCCCGCGTCGCTTGCTGCGCGGGTGGCGGATTGGCGCGGGTCGTTCGATCAATTGCATTATATGCACCATTGATCCGCGACATATGGTCAGCAGTCGCTTGCCGATGGCTTGGAACCTTAATGGCATCGGTTTATGTGCAGGTTCAATGGAACGCACCGGAACCATAATCCTGCACGATCTGCGCAAGGCTGTTTTGATCCTGCTGATCGCACCTTTTGTGCTGTTGCAGGGGGTTGCGCCGGGCACAATGATGCAAACCACCCCGGATGGGGCGGAAATCGTGCTGTGTCAGGGCGACAAGATCGTCGCAATCCAGCTGGATTCCAAAGGGAACGCGCCACCTGTTCAGACGCCAGTGCATTCTGATGCAGCACCCCCATGCGGTTGGTCGGCTGTGTCTGTGTTTGCGGTTTTGGATGTGCAGGCTTCAAAACAACCCGTTGTTCTGGCCGCCGATGTTCGGTTCCATGGGGTCAGCCACACAGCCGCCCCCGGCCCAGTCACAGTTTCACGCGCGGCGCGGGGACCGCCGGTGGGTTTTCGGACGTGAACTGACGCCTTGAACTGCAACGGCCCGTGACAGGGGCTGAACGATGGAAAATCTTATGAAACCGATGACACTGATAACGGCAACTGCCGCAGTTTTTGCCATGACCGCCGTGGCGGCAAAAGTCATTCCAAACCTGACGGATCCGAAACCGCAACTGGTGTTCCAAATCGGAACTGACGAACACGGGGCAGCGCAGACGGCCCCACATCTGATAAACGCTGACGCGGATCGCGCCATGGTGGCCCTTGGGGATCTGATGGTAACAAATGGCTTTGCCTTTGCGACATTGCCGAACCAACCTGTGGGCGGCGGGTTTGTGACGATCGCCAATCAGGGCACGGTGGATGACCGATTGATCAGCGCGCAATCCCCCATCGCGGGCAAGATGGAAATCCACACAATGGCACTGGACGGCGACGTGATGCGCATGCGCGAAGTGGACGGGGGGCTTGCCCTGCCTGCAGGCGGCACGGTCGAACTGAAACCGGGCGGGCACCACCTGATGTTCATGCAAATCACCCAAGCGTTGAAAGCCGGATCCACCGTCGAAGTGACTTTAACGTTTGAACGGGCCGGGTCAGTGACGCTTGCGCTGCCCATTGAAACGCGCCGCCCGCACGGGTCTAATCACGGGACACATTGATATGGCATTTCTTCACAAAATTCGCCCGCTTTTGTATGCGCTGGCCATTGTCGCCGTTGGGGCGTTTGTCTGGTTGAATGTGATCAGCCCGCGCATGACCCAATCATTGGCCGATCAGATGGGGCAGGGGGATTATCAGCTTGTCACAACGGGCGGTGATCCATTTACCCAAGCCACGCTGCGCGAACGCCCCAGTGCCGTGTTCTTTGGGTTTACCCATTGCCCGGAAATCTGCCCAACGACATTGGCGGATATGGCCTATATCCAAGAAGAGATGGGCCTGACACCAGATGATCTGGCAATCTATTTTGTCACCGTAGACCCTGAACGGGACACGGCCGATGTCTTGAAAGATTACGTCGAATGGGTTCCCGGTGCGCGGGGCGTGACCGGAACGCCGGAACAGGTGCAAAAGGCAGTGTCCGCCTTTCGTGCCTATTCACGCCGGGTGCCATTGGAAGATGGCGATTACACGATGGACCATTCCGCATATGTCATGCTGTTTGACGATCGTGGCCGGTTTTTTGAACCCATCGGGTATCAAGAAGACTTTGACCGGGCGATGGGCAAAATACGCCGCCTGTTAAACAGCTGATTCTTGGGCCGCCCCGTCAGCGGCCCTTTTCTTTTGATCTGTGTGGCGCAATGGTGGGCAAAAAAGGGACCGCACCCATGGCCACACATGACGCAGACGAAGACATCCGCAATCGTGATATCCTGATTTATCTGAACGGTGATCTGGTCCACCGCGATGATGCAAAGGTTTCGGTCTATGATTCCGGTTTCATGCTGGGTGACGGCATGTGGGAAGGGATGCGGCTGTATGACGGGTGCTGGGCGTTTTTCGATGATCACATGGATCGCTTTTTCGACAGCTGCAAAGCCGTATCACTGGATGTGGGGCTGGACCGCGACGGCATTGCTGCCGCCTTGGCCAAAACAGCGGCCGCGAATGGCATGCAAACGGATGTGCATTGTCGGCTGATGTTGACGCGGGGTGTGAAGGTGAAACCGTTTCAACATCCCAAACTGTCCCAATCTGGGCCGACACTTGTGATCATCATGGAACATTCCAAACCGGTGGATCGGCTGCAATCGGCGGGGATCACACTTGCGACAGTGCCGCAGGTGCGCGGCCTACCGATGTCGCAAGATGCCAAATTCAACAGCCACTCAAAACTCAACTGCGTCATCGCATGCTTGCAGGCCGAACAGGCCGGCGCGGACGAAGGCCTGATGCTGGACCCCCATGGGTTTGTGAATACGACCAATGCATGCAATTTCTTTATCGTGCGCAAGGGCGCGGTTTGGACGTCGACCGGGGATTACTGCATGAATGGTGTAACGCGGCAAAAGGTGATTGATCTATGCCGCGCGAATGACATCCCGGTGTTTGAAAAGAACTATTCCCTTTACGAAGCCTATGGCGCAGACGAAGCGTTCCTGACCGGCACCTTTGGCGCGCAGACCCCCGTCGCGTCCATTGATGGCAAGCCCATCGGCACAGGGGACCGCCCGGTCATGGCCCGTATTCAAGCCCTGTACAAAGATCTGATCGCACAGGACATTCAACGTCAGTCCGGTATGTGATCGCCCACTTCGGCCAGCAACGATGCATTCCCGCCCGCCGCTGTGGTGTCCACGCAAAGATGGCGTTCCAGACGTGCCACTTGATGCAGTGTCAGGGTCGTCACCAACGGAATCATGGGGCTGATGTTTGACGTGGATCGCGCCGCCAACGCGCTGCGGAAGGGGCGCTGGTCGTCCGGCGGGCCATCGTGGCAAACAACATCTATGCCGGCAAGTGTTTCCAATGCGGCAGGGTCCAGATCGTCGTTGACCACCACAGGATGGCAGCCATGGGCGCGTGCGATTTCAGCTTGGTCCTGCGCCCGTTGTGCGCCGGGGCCCAGGCACAAAACACGGCCACGCCCCAGATGCGTCAACGTGTTGCTTTCACCCGTTGGCCCCGGCATGATTTGTGTTTGCGTGATCACACCGGCCCGGGGCAATTCATCAAGCGCACGCTGAATGTCGCGGGGATCAGCCGCCCCCACTTCAGTGGCTGTGACAGACACATCTTTGGGCGCGGTAAAGCGGTGCATGTAGCGCGGGCCACCTGCCTTTGGCCCCGTGCCCGACAACCCTTCCCCACCAAAGGGCTGAGAGCCGACAACGGCACCGATCTGGTTGCGGTTGACATAGGCATTGCCCACTTTGACCGCCCGACTGACGTGTTCGACACGGTCGTCGATCCGCGTGTGCAGGCCAAACGTTAGCCCAAAGCCCGTGGCATTGATGTCGGCAATGATCTGATCCAATTGCGATGCGGCAAACCGGGCCACATGCAAAACAGGGCCAAAGATTTCATCGGCCAGATCGCCAATCCCATTTACGGCCAAGACAGTCGGCGCAACAAAGGTTCCGTCTTCGGGCGGGTCCAGTTGATGCAGCACCGTGCCAGCGGCGACATGGGCATCGATCCGTGCTTTGGCCGGCGCGTCAATGATTGGCCCAACGTCCGTGGTCAAATCCCATGGGTTTCCAATCGTCAGTTCATCCATCGCACCAAACAACATCGACAGGAAATCATCCGCGATATCATCCTGCACATACAAAACCCTAAGCGCCGAACAGCGTTGGCCTGCGGATTGAAACGCCGATGCAACGATGTCTTTGACCGCCTGTTCCGGCAGGGCGGTGCTGTCCACGATCATGGCATTCAGCCCGCCCGTTTCCGCGATCAACGGTGCGGTCGGGGGCATATGCGTTGCCATGGCCTGATTGATGGTCAGGGCCGTGCCAGTCGATCCGGTGAAACAAACACCATCCAGTGCCGCCTGTGTCAGTGCGGCACCCACTGTCGGACCATCCCCCGGGATCAGTTGCAGGCAGTCCGCAGGCACGCCCGCATCGTGCAAAAGCGCCACAGCCCGTACGGCAATAAGCGGCGTTTGATCGGCGGGTTTTGCGATCACCCCGTTACCAGCCGCAAGGGCGGCCGCAATCTGACCGCTGAAAATCGCCAAGGGGAAATTCCATGGTGAAATGCAGGCGAATATGCCCCGCGCGGGATCTGCCAAACTGTCAATCTGTGCAGCGTAGTACCGCAGAAAATCGACCGCTTCGCGCACTTCGCCGATGGCATCCATCGGTGTCTTGCCAGCCTCCCGTCCCAGCAGGGCGAACAATTCGCCGCTGTGCTGTTCGTACAAATCGGCGGCCCGGTTCAACACGGCTGCGCGTTCGTTGGGGGACTGCGCCCAAGGTTTCGCGCGGCGGGCCGCCTGCGCCACATCGGCGGCTGTGCCATCGTGCAGCGTGCCCACAATATCGTTGTTCAACGCTGGGTTTGTGACCGTGCGTATCGGCCCGTTTAATCCCGTGCGCACATCCCAACGATGGGTTTTCCAATCCGATCTGGCAGCGTTGAATGCATCCACATCGGTGACATCGTGCAGATCCCAACCCTTGGAATTTTGGCGTTCGGGGGCAAACAGGTCGGCTGCCGTTCTGACGCCAAAGGTGGATTTTTCCAGCAGCCCCCATGGATCGGCGGCGACGGTTTCGGGGGGCACGTCTTCGTCGACCAATTGATTGACAAAGGATGAATTGGCCCCGTTTTCCAGCAATCGCCGCACCAGATAGGCCAGCAAATCCCGATGCGGGCCCACTGGCGCATAGATGCGGCACCGGGTTCCGTGATCTTGTTTGATCATATCATGCAACGCGGCGCCCATCCCGTGCAGGCGCTGAAATTCGAATGCGTCGTGATCCTGTGCCAGATCCAGAATGGCGCACACCGTATGCGCATTGTGGGTCGCAAACTGCGGATAAATCCGGTCAGTCATATCCAGCAGTTTTGCAGCGCACTGGATATAGGACACATCCGTTGCCGGTTTGGCGGTAAAGACCGGAAACCCATTCAGCCCTTCAACCTGTGCGCGCTTGATTTCGGTATCCCAATACGCCCCTTTGACAAGGCGCACCATGATGCGGCGATCCAACGATGTGGCAAGGTTGTAAAGCCAGTCAATGACCGGCCCCGCCCGTTTCCCATAGGCCTGAACAACCACGCCAAACCCATCCCATCCAGCAAGCGATGGATGTTCCAGAACCCGTTCAATCACGTCAAGCGATAGGTCCAGCCGGTCGGCTTCTTCGGCATCGATGTTCAGACCCATCCCACGATCTGCCGCCATTTGGCACAGGGTCAAAAGACGCGGGGCCAATTCTTTCATGACGCGTGTTTTCTGGCCCAATTCGTACCGGGGGTGCAGCGCGGACAGTTTGACGGATATGCCCGGGGTGTCGCGAATATCATCCGCGGTGCAGTTCGGGCCAAGCGCGGTGATCGCATCGGCATAGGCCTCAAAATAGGCCTGCGCGTCGGCGGCTGTCAGGGCCGCTTCGCCCAGCATGTCATACGAAAAGGTAAAGCCTTTGGCGCGGTCGTGCCGACCATTGCGGACCGCCTTTTTGATTGTTTCCCCCAACACGAATTGCGCGCCCAGTTCCTGCATGGCGCGGGCGACAGCGCGCCGGATGACCGGTTCGCCCAAGCGTTTCACGGCCCCCTTAAGCGCAGACAGAACCCCATCCCCATCCCGCAATACCTGCCCGGTCAGCATCAATGCCCATGTCGATGCGTTCACCAGTGGCGATGTGGACTGGCCCAGATGATCGGACCACGCCGATGGGGCAATCTTGTCTTCGATCAATGTGTCGATCGTTTCGGCGTCTGGCACACGAAGCAACGCTTCGGCAAGGCACATCAAGGCGACGCCTTCGTCGGTTGAAAGTCCGTATTCGGCCAGAAACAGTTCCATCAGCCCCGGATCCGTATCCGTGCGCAGGCGCGACACAAGTGATGTTGCGGATGCGTGGATCCTGCTGCGGCGTTCAGCCGAAATGGGATGGCGCATGTTCAGATGATCCAGTGCAACTGAATCGGCGCGCAGGGTCGCAGACCGGATTTCGTCGCGCAGGGCGGCCAGCGGGGAAAGGGGTGTGTGCGTGTTCATGGTGACAGTTTAGGAAAAGATATCCGGTCGTTTCGCCCAAATTCTGGAAAAGCAGGGTCTTCTGAACTAAAATGGTCCTGAAAATAATGCGTATAGACCATAAGAATTACAATGAGCAGTCAGATCGACCATATTGATGAACGAATCCTGTCTATTCTGGCAAAGGAAGGGCGGCTGCCGATTGCCGATCTTTCACGCAGAATTGGATTGTCGAAAACCCCTTGTCAGGCGCGGCTGAAACGGTTGCAGGCGCAGGGCTATATCAAAGGGTTTCGGGCAGTCCTGAACCCGTCAAAGCTGGGGTTGGATCATGTCGCGTTTGTCGAAGTGCGTTTGAACGACACGACCGAACGGTCGCTGGGGGCGTTCAACGACGCGGTGCAGGCTGTGGCAGAGATTGAACAGTGCCACATGATCGCGGGGGCCTTTGATTATTTGCTGAAAGTTCGGACGTCCGACATTTCCGCCTATCGGCGCGTTTTGGGAGAGGTGATTTCATCGCTTCCTCATGTGGCGCACACATCGACGCATGTGTCGATGGAAGCGATAAAGGAACTGCAGTACTAGCCCCGCAATCGGCTGGCTGCGGTGGTCAGCGCAAAGATCACTGCGGCCACTGTTACCATGGTTGGCCCCGTGGGGCTGTCGATGGCAAATGACACGAAAATCCCGCCAAGCGTTGCCGCGACGCCAATAATCATTGCGATGATTGCCATCGCTTCGGGGGATCGGGCGGCGGGGCGCGCGGCAGCGGCTGGAATGATCAGCATGGCGGTGATCAGCAAGGCCCCGACAACCTGAATGGCCATCGCAACGATCAAAGCCAGTGCAAGGGTCAGAACAAGTTCTTCGCGCTTTGGCGAAAGCCCGGATGCCTGTGCCAATTCCGGGTTCAGTGTGGTGGTCAAAAGGGCCGACCACCGCGCCACAAGCAAGCCGACAATGATCGCGGCCCCCCCCCAGATTACAGCAAGTTCGCCGGTGCCAACGGCCAAAATATCCCCAAACAGGTATGACATGGGATCGATGCGCACGTTGGACATCAACCCGATCGCCACCAAACCGAATGCCAGCGCCCCATGGGACAACACGCCAAGCGCTGAATCCGCACTGGTTCCACGGTCAGTCAGGTTCTGAAACAACAATGCCATGCCAAGGCTGACCACAAGAACCCCTGCAAGAATCGATATGTGAAACGCCAGTCCCAGCGCCACGCCCAAAAGGGCGGCATGGGCGGTTGCATCCCCGAAATAGGCCATCCGTCGCCAGATCACGAAACAGCCCAAAGGCCCCGCGGCAACGGCCAACCCGATGCCGGCCAAAGCGGCGCGGACCATGAAATCATCAAGCATCGTGGGCGCACCCGTCGTGGTGGGTGTGATCGTCGTGATGGTGGTGATTGTGTTCGTGCCGATACAACGCCAACGCCCCTTGCGTGCCTGATCCGAACAGGGCGCGGTATTCGGGGGCGGATGCCACGTGTTCGGGCGCGCCTTCACAACAGATATGCCCGTTCAGGCAAATCACGCGGTCAGAGGCAGCCATGACCACATGCAATTCGTGGCTGATCATCAAGACCGCACATCCGGTCTTGTCGCGCAGATCGGCAATCATCTGATAGAACCGGGCTGACCCGGGTTGGTCCAGACCTTGGGTCGCTTCGTCCAGCAGCAAAAGCGCCGGATTGTTCAAAAGGGCGCGGGCCAAAAGCACGCGTTGCAATTGCCCGCCAGACAATTCGGTCATCTGTTGCCCGGCCAGCGCTTCAATCGCTGTCTCACGCAGGGCATCATGGGCCTGCTGTGCTGTGGTGCCGCCGGCCAGCCGCAAGAAACGTTCGACCGTCAATGGCAGGACAGGATCAATATGCAGCTTTTGGGGCACGTATCCCAAAGAAATGCCCTTTTGCAGTGTGATGCTGCCGGACATGGGGTGGATGGATCCCACAATGCCTTTGAGCAGGGTCGATTTGCCCGATCCGTTGGGCCCGACAATCGTCACGATTTCCCCGGGGTCAACAGACAGGTTCACGTTGCGCAATACGGGTGTGGCCCCATGCCCCAGGCTGACATCTTTTAATGTGACAAGCGTCATGGTGCGGTCCGGCAATTTGGGCATCGACCGCGCGCTTCGATAACGGCGTCTGCGATTTCGAACCCCGTTTCCTGTGCGGCCGTGTTCAGCGGGCCGCGATCCAGAACGGCATGGGTTTCTGCGACGGTTTCGCAGTCGGTGCAAATCAGGAACGCGGGTGTATGGGATTGGCCGGGATGGGAACAGGCCACAAACGCATTCAGCTGTTCGATCTTGTGCACAAAACCATGGGACACAAGAAAATCCAGTGCGCGGTACGCAACGGGGGGCTGTGACCCCAACCCTTCGCTGCGCAGGATATCCAGAACCTCGTACGCGCCCATCGCCCGGTGTTCTTGCAGCAGGATTTCCAGAACACGCTGCCGCACGGGCGTCAGTTGCACCTTGTTGCGGGCACAATGATCCTGGGCGGATGTCACGGCATCACTGATGCAATGGCTGTGGTCGTGTTGTGTAAATCCGGTGGGGGGCAATGGGATGGATCCCTGTTTGGGTTTCGGGTTGCGGTCCGGGCGGGTGCTGTATAGATCGTATTGTTATATCATAACATTGGATGGTTCAATGCGTTACACCCCTATGACAGCTTTCGCGGTCACCTCGTTTTTGGTCAGCCCTGCTATGGCAGATGTTCCCAATGTCGTCACGGATATTCCGCCGGTGCAAAGCCTTGTGGCGCAGGTGATGGGGGATCTGGGAACACCGCAGGCGATTGTCCCGTCTACGGCAAATGCCCATGCGTTTTCCCTGCGCCCGTCAGATGCGCGTGGCCTGGCAAACGCGGACGTCATCTTTTGGATCGGCGAAGACCTGTTGCCGTCGATGGACCGTGCGTTGGCGAACCTTGCGGGGGATGCCGTTGCGGTCAAATTGCTGGATGTTGCCGGGGCCACGGTTCTGACTGCCGACGACGATCATGGGCACGGCGAACACGAAGGCCACGGGCATGATGACCACGCAGAAGACAAGCATGACGATCATGGGGACGACGGGCACGACGAACATGG
>JAHDBC010000009.1:0-65322 GCA_020630595.1 Planktomarina sp. | reverse complement strand
GGGCACGACGAACATGGACACGACGAACACGACGATCATGGAAACGATGACAAAGACGCCCACCATCACGACCATGATGGTGTGGATCCCCATGCATGGATGTCGCCCAAAAATGCGGCCCTCTGGCTGGATGTGATTGCCCAGACGCTTGCGGATGCGGATCCCGACCATGCCGAAACCTACCGCGCCAATGCGCAGTCTGCCGTCACAAACCTTGAACGTCTTTCGGATCGCATGATCGCGACCTATTCCGATCAAATGGGCGATCATGCTGTCGTCACGTTCCATGATACACTGCGCTATTTTGAAGATACCTTTGACACCGGGCCGGTGATCACGATCCCCTTGGGCGATGGGCAAACCGCAACACCATCGCAGTTGGCAGAATTGAAAGATCAAATTGAGGCGGCCCATCCGAAATGTGCGCTAACGGATGAAGCTGGTGAAAACACCGGGATGACTGCCATGGCACAGGATGCCGGGTTGGAACTGCGTGTGCTGAACCCATTGGGTGCGGGCATTGAACCCGGCCCGGGACTGTACGCAGAATTGATTGAACGGACATTCGCGTTGCTCGCAGACTGCCGTTAACACCCATTGATCACAATTGCGCGGGGTGCTGGTGTTCTGCCTGCACTTCGGTCAAAGTGATCCAGCAATGATGGAGGCCCCGATGCTGCGTACGCTTTTTCTGACGACTGCGATTCTTTTTGGGGCACCCGTCGGTGCGCAGACCATGGATGATGACCGGATCAAGGAACTGGCGCTTCAGGCCATTCTGGAAAATCCGCAAATCATTATGGAGGCTGTCGCGATTCTGGAGGCGCAGCAGCGTGCCGAACAGGCACAGGCCGCCGCGTCAGTAATGCAGGGGTTGGGCGATGATCCGAACGCGCCCGTGCTGGGCAACCCGAATGGGGATGTCGTGGTGGTTGAATTCTTTGATTACAACTGCCCGTATTGCCGCCGCGCAGGCAAAGTTGTCGAAGACCTGATCGCAGCAGATCCGAACATCAAGGTCGTGTTTCGTGAATGGCCGATCTTGGGCGAAGCCAGTGTTGTGGCCGCACGCGCCGCATTGGCAGCCCGCAATCAGGATCAATACGAAGCGTTTCATTGGGCGATGATGACCTCCGAAGGACGCGCATCAGAAGCAACCATCATGCGCACCGCCCGTGAGTTGGGCATGGATGTGGAAAAGCTGCAGGCGGATATGAATTCTGATGCGGTCAACGAACACATCGCCACATCGACCGAACTGGCCCGTGCCATGGGCTTTACCGGCACGCCCGCGTTCGTGGTGGGGCAACAGTTGGCCCCGGGCCTGATAAGCCTTGATGAAATGCAGGAACTGGTTGCAAACGCCCGCGAAGGTTAGACGCTGCCGTAAGCGGTGGGTCAATGTCGTTTCCGGGCTTGACCGATTTGCCCAAACTGTCAGCCTGCGCCCAACGCAAAGGGACGCACCATGACACAACCCAACATTCTGATCATCATGGCAGATCAACTGGCCCCCCATTTCACAGGGGCCTATGGTCATTCGGTCGTAAAGACACCGCATTTGGATGCGCTGGCAGAACGGGGAATGCGATTTGATGCGGCCTATTGCAACAGCCCGTTGTGCGCACCATCCCGGTTTGCGTTCATGTCTGGGCAGCACATCACAAAGATCAGCGCGTGGGACAATGCCGCAGAATTTCAGGCGTCGATCCCCACATTTGCCCATTACCTGAAATCGCTGGGCTACAGCACGGCCTTGTCCGGCAAGATGCATTTCGTCGGTCCCGATCAAATGCATGGTTTCGAATATCGCGTCACGACAGACATCTATCCATCCGATTTCGCCTGGACCCCAAATTGGGAAAAGGCGGATGAACGGATCGATAAATGGTACCACAACATGCAGACCGTCAAAGAAAGCGGTGAATGCATGGCCAGTTTCCAGATCGATTACGATGACGAAGTCGAATTCGCAGCCCGCCGCAAACTGTTTGATTACGCGCGCGATGACACCAAACCATGGTGCATGGTTGCAAGTTTCATTCATCCGCACGACCCTTATGTGGCTCGGCCGGAATGGTGGAACCTGTATGATGATGACGACATTGATATGCCGGTGCATCCCGAATACGCCCAAGATCCCTTTGGTCAGCGCGTTCTGGAAGGGATCGAGGCCTATTCAAAACCCCTGACCGATCACGAAATTCGGCAGGCCCGCCGGGCGTATTATGCCAACGTCAGCTATTTTGACAGCAAGATCGGTGCTCTTGTCCAAACGGTCACGGAAATGGGCCAGTTGGACAACACGATCATCATCGTCACCGCAGACCACGGCGATATGCTGGGGGAAAAGGGGCTGTGGTATAAGATGAACTTCTTTGAACAATCCGCGCGGGTGCCGCTTGTCGTGGCTGGGCCGGGTGTTGCCACCGGCACGAACGGGTCACCCTGTTCGTTGGTGGATATTCTGCCCACCGTTGTCGATCTGGGCGGCGGGACCGATGCGATGTTTGGCACCCCGGTTTCCGGGCGAAGCCTTGTTCCGCTGTTTTCCGGCGCAACCGATGATGGTGAAGCGGTGGGTGAATACTGTGCCGAAATGACAGGTCATCCCGTGTTCATGATCCGGCGCGGCGATTTCAAATACATCCATTGCGACAGCGACCCCGCGCAATTGTACAATGTGGTCGCCGACCCACACGAAAACACCAATCTTGCTGATGTGCCGGAATACGCGGACATCGCAAGCAGCTTTGCACAGGAAGTGGCCGCCAGATGGGATGGGGCTGCGTTGCGCGAAACGATCATGGCATCCCAACGCAGCCGTTTTGCGCTGAATGCAGCGATGCAGGCGGGGGCAAGCGAAGACTGGGATTACGACCCGCCATCGGACGCAAGCCAACAATATGTAAGAAATCACATGGATTGGACAATTACTGCGGAACGATTTCGCTTCCCAAAGGTTTAGGCATTGGTGCCAATTGTATCTTTCGGTGTCTTGTTAAACCTGCATTAGGACTTTCTGGTCTATGCGTTCCCCATCAGCATAGAGGGGACCAATGCAATGATGTACGGGGCAAAGCACTGGGCGCGCTTGACCTGCCAATTCACTGTCTTTGATCAAAAGGATCCAACTTTAGATCAACTTGAAATTTTGGCAGACACGCACACCTGCAAATTTACGTTTTCATGGTCATGGGCGGCACCGTCCGTGGTTCGTGATGATCTTCTTGTTCTTGTCACGAACCTGGCAAAACGATGTGTGGGTGAACCGGGGCAGACGGGGGACATGTCTGCACCAAATTTCTTCGCACGTCTTCCGCATCTTCAGTTTGAAAACCTGCGGGGTCAGCATCACAGCGATGGCACGATTGAACTGGAACTTCGCGTTGGGTTCAATGAAACGGCCGATTTTCTGCAAAAGCCGGTGGTGGAAAAAACTGGTTCCACCATCGAAGATGTTTTCCTGCCTTTAACCAATTTGTCTGCATATTTGCACGCGATGGAAGATCAGACAGGATCCGATGGGCCGGGGCAGGCTGTATCGCAAACAGCTGATCGCATTGATGAATTTTTGCTGATTTATGGCAATCGCCTTCAGGACGCGGGCGAAAATACTGGTTTCAGGCTGCCATAAAGACGCTTTTGAAAAAGGGGACACTGATGTCAAACCACCTGTCGCAACCGGCACCTTTGGGGTCCAACCACCGTGTTGATGCGCCCAGATCCATTCCGCCTCATTTGCTGGTTTCTTTTCTGGGGGTGGCGCAGCACAAATCGATGTCCCACGCGGCCACTGTCCAGTGTCTGCCGCAAAGCCAGATGACCCAGCAAATGGCCCGGTTGGAAGGGTTGCTGGGCGCCCCCCTGTTTCAAGGTGCCCCCGGCAAGCTGACGCTGACGGAATTGGGTCAGCGGCTTTATGATGGCGTCAAAGATCCCTTGCGCGACATACAACTGGGCGCAGCCGCGCTTATGGGCCCTGCGATGGACGCGCCGATTGCCAGCGATGTGCCGCGGATCAACATTTCGCTTCAGATTTGGGGTTTGGCGGGTTTGTTGCAACCATACTTGAATGAATTGCGGGGACTTGGCGCTGAACTGAACTTTGTCACCAGCCAAGAGGCACAGAATACCCCGCCGGATGTGTTGTGCTATCTGGGGAAATCCGCCCTTCCGGGGTATGAATGTGATGCCCTGTTTGGCGAAGAGGTTATCGCCGTCTGCGGAAACAGGTATCCGGTCCCAAAAGACGGGTTCGACACAAAATCGCTGATGGCAGAACCGTTGTTGTCACTGGCCCACCCGGATCACACACAGGATTGGCAAGGCTTTTTGGGCATTGATCCAGACACCGTTTTGCCTGGCATCGACAAAGCGCCATATCGAAGCTTCAGCACGTATTTGAAAGCCTTGCGGGCCGGGCGCGGCGTGGGGGTGGGATTGGCACCGCTATTTGCCGCAGACGTCAAGGCAGGCGTTCTTCAGGTCGCATCCCAGCGCCGTGTTTGGCGCAATCGAAGTGTGTTTCTTGCGATTGCAGATGGATCGCCCAACAAACGCTATGCCGAAGATTTCGGAAATATCTTGCAGCAGGCATTTCTGGAAATTGGGAACATCTGACAAAGCGCGGTATCCGCCGTTGTCATGGCCGAAATTCCCGGGCAGGGTGGCGCCATGTTTATCGACGCACTTCAATATGTCGCCCCGTCGCGCAAGGTTTTCGAACAGATGCGCGCAGGGCAGTTGGACCTTGTTCATATCACCGTGGGCTACCATGAAGATTTTCATGGGGTGCTTCAAAATCTGTCCGATTGGAACAAGCATCTGGAAGCCAACAGCGACCTGATTGCACGGGCCACGTCTGTGCAGGATGTGCGTGCGGCAAACAAGGCTGGTCGCACCGCCATCATGTTCGGATTGCAAAACCCACTGGCGTTTTCGGCGGATCTGGGGCGCGTCGAATTGCTGGTTCAAGCCGGCATCCGATTTTGCCAGATCACCTACAATCAGCAGTCCCTTTTGGGCGCAGGATGTTTTGAAACCCAAGACAGCGGGTTGACCGACTTTGGCCGCGAATGTGTTGCGGAAATGAACCGGGTCGGCATGGTGATTGATTTGTCCCACGCGGGGTCGCAAACCGCGATGGATGTCGCACAGGTGTCGAACCGCCCCGTCGCCGTGACACACGCCAATCCCCATGCATGGCATCCCGTGCCCCGCAATATCTCCGATGATCTGATTCAGACCGTCACGTCAAAAGGTGGGATGGTCGGGTTCAGCCTGTATCCGCACCATCTGAAAGATGGGTCTGCCTGCAGCTTGGCGACATTTGCAACGATGGCGGCGGACTGTGTGACCCGTTTTGGCAATCATTTCGGAATCGGATCGGATCTGTGCCAAGACCAGCCCGACAGCGTCGTGAATTGGATGCGCAATGGGCATTGGCGCAAAACGCCGGTGCCTGCGGCGGTGTTTCCCCAACAACCCGACTGGTTCACGGACAACCGCGATTTTCCGGGTTTGGCGTCAGGGTTGTCGCATGCGGGCCTGACAGGACAACAGGTTGACGGCATCATGGGTAACAACTGGGAACGGTTTTTGGAATCTGCACTGGAACCCGCATGAAAGATTTGTTGTCCATCGATTTGCGCCCGGCATCCCATGTGATGCGTCTGTCCCAGATGGGGGCGATGTTTCCAACAAAGATCAGCTTCATGCGGCTGATGATGCGCCAATTGGCGCGCGACAAATCCCCGGTGATCCGACACCGATTTAACCTTGATGCCGACGGCTATGGCACAGCCGTCTATAGCGTGTCTTTGGGGGGGCGGGACTACAGCCTGTTTGCGACGTCACAGCCGCTGGACCCTTCGCAACGCACCGACCGCGTCATTGCAGAGGCATGGGATGCAGCCTTCGTTTTGTATGATGGCGTTCCAGACGACCAGGAATGCGACCGCCTTGCCGAAAACGCCCCGAAACAAGAAGCCGGGCGTTTCGCGGCCACAGACCTTTGCCTGTCCCGCGCGAACAAATCCGTGCGCCTTTTTGCGGCAACTGTTGATGCGCTGCAGACGGGCCGCCCGATTGATCCGTCCGATTATGTGCAAACCGGATATCTGATGCGCACGACAGCGGTATATGGCAATGGCAAATTCGGGTTGGCCGACCGTGACAGTTACGCGGACCGTCCCGATTTGGCCGCACCGTTCATGGCTGAAATGTTGACCGTCTGGCTGATCCGCCATTTCACGTTTGATCTGGTGGAACATGTGGGGCGGGGCACGCTGCCTGTGGGATTGAAACGGGCGCTGGGCGTCGGCAATTCCACTGGTCTGGGGATGGCACCATTTCTGGTATCGCACCCTGATCTGATCCACGCATGGATCCATACCCGCGAAACGCATCTGGCCCGTGCCCTTCAAACGGAATTGGACGATGCTGATCTTGTGCGACTGACGCATCTGGCCCGGCGCGCGATGCAGCATTTGCTGGAATGGAATGTGCCTGATCCTGAACACCAAGACAGGATTGTTGCGTTGCGCGGCGATTGGGCGGCGATGGTGCGCATGTTGAATGGCGCGCGCACCGCGGGTGCGCTGGATTTGGAAGATATCATCCGGTCTGCGCCCACATCAGATTTCGAAGAACTTGCCATCGCGTGGATCATCGAAGCGCTGGTTGATCCCAGTGCAACTGTTGCCACTGATTTATGCGGTGATGGCAGCCAGCGTCTTGATGCGGGGGTCAGTTGCGCTGCGATGCGTGCGCTGATCGAAGCCGCCTGTGATTTCGCCACTGCCCCTGATTACGATGCGCCAAATGACAGCGCGCAGTTTTGGTATGTATCTCAATCAAAGCTCGAACCGCGGATTGGTCAACGCTATGCGGAACCGGGGGCTGACCGTGAATCGCCACTGGATGTGGCACGACGGATCGCAGAACTTTCCCGTGATTTGGCCGATGCGGATGGCCCGTTGTGGCGGTTTCTGGCGCAACACCCGCGCCACCGCGATGCCGCAGAACGGGTTCAGCGTCTGCAGACCCGGCCCTATGCCGATATTCGCAACAACCTGATCTGCGAAACCACGCAGCCAATCGATATGTTGCGCTGCAAGCTGTCGTTTTTTGGGGCGACCAAATTTGATCCGAAATCCAAGCTGTGGACCCGCATCGCGCTGGGGCAGGGCGCACCGTTGGCAGATGATATTGCCAGCGGGGCGATGGATGATCAAATCTGGCTGTCCACGTTTGCGCCATGTCAATGATCGATCGGTCCGGCAGCGAAATCTTTGCCATGGTGTTAAAAGCCATGCGCGGCGCGGGATTCCCGCTGAGCGCGGGACAGTTTGGCGCGGAAACCGTGGCGCGTGCCGGATCATTGCCGGCGCTTGAAAATCTTGCCACCGCGATGGAGGCTGAAACGCCGCCGTTGACAGCGACATTCGATGACGATGCGCCTGTGTTTGCCAATGTGAACATCTGGCGCGATGCACCGGTGATACACGATGCCGTTTCAGCCGGGGGCGCACCTGTCAGCCTGTCCCCTGTCCCAGATGGGTCTGCTTCAGCCGCGTTGTCGGCGGTTTGGGGATGGGCGATTGAATCATCGGACAGGGGTGTGTGCATCGCGCAGGGGCCAGATCATGGCCTGCCCCGCATGCAACGGGTTTCGGTCGATGCCGATACATGGCGGCGGCTGAACCATTTTGCGAAACAGACATACGTCCCGGAATCGGATCATGCCCGCGTCAGTGGTGCTGGGGCTGGTTTGAACGACAATGATTGATCAGCCGATGAATGGATCATCCTGATAGACGACGTGCGACAGGTACAATCCCTGTGGCGGGCAAACTGGCCCGCAGGCGCTGCGGTCGGCGGCTTCAAGTGCGGTGCGCATCCGATCGGGGTCCCACGATCCTGCCCCCACACGTTCCAGGCTGCCCACGATGCTGCGCACCTGATTGTGCAAAAAACTGCGCGCCCGCAAGAAAAAGGTGAATTCCTGCCCACCCGGGTAGTCCGCTTGAACGATTGATATTTCGTCCAGCGTTTTGACAGGGCTTTTGGATTGGCACATCACGGATCGGAATGTTGTAAAGTCATGCAAGCCGATCAGATGTGCTGCACCGTCCTGCATCGCTTTCAGATCAAGGCCATGCCCCACCTGCCACACCAGCCGCGCGTCATGGGTCACCGGGGCGCGGCGGCACACGAGGCGAAACCGGTATTGGCGTTCGGTTGCATCGAAACGGGCATGCCAATCGGGTGCGACGCGGGCACAGGCCACAATGGAAATGGCATGCGCCTTCAAGTGGTAATTCAGGGCCCCCATCAACCGATTTGGGTCCCAGTCTTTCACCATGTCGCAATGCGCAACCTGCCCCAACGCGTGCACCCCGGCATCTGTCCGCCCGGCGGCCGCGATGGATGGGACATCGGGTTCCAACCGCTGCAAAGCGTTTTCGATTTCGCCCTGCACAGTCGTCTGATCGGATTGGCGTTGCCATCCGGAAAAACCAGTTCCGTTGTATTCAATTTTCAAGGCAAAGCGTGGCATGGGTGCTGCCTATACGATGCATCCAGCGGGGAAAAGCGGTTGCGTTGTCCCAGCCGGACTAGTCAGGCGGGCCATGTGTTCATATGTCTGGGCGGCACACAGAAGGGCCGCCCATGGTTTTGCGTACAACAACTGATATCGTTACCCGCAGTGTCGGTGGCACAGCGTCAGCGATTGGTGGGCTGTTTACAGACCCGGTGATCCGGTTGGGGGTGACGGGGCTGTCACGTGCCGGAAAAACCGTCTTCATCACATCATTGGTCGCCAACATGTTGAACCGCGGGCGCATGCCCCAGCTGCTGGCGGCAGCCAACGGGGCCATTCAGGCAGCATACCTGCAGCCCCAGCCCGATGACACGGTCGCCCGATTTGATTATGAAACACATCTGGATGCGATGATCGGCCCGTCGCCATCTTGGCCTGACAGCACACGCACCGTTAGCGAACTTCGCCTGTCGCTTCGGGTCAGGCCATCTGGTCTGTTGGGCGGTTTGCAGGGGCCGCAAACGCTGCACATCGATATCATCGACTACCCCGGTGAATGGCTTTTGGATTTGGGGTTGCTGGACAAATCCTATGATGATTGGGCGGCGCAAGCGCTGGATCAGGCCAAAAAGCGGTCCGAAGCACAGGCATTCTGGGCCACCCTGTCCGATGTCGATGGCAGTCAGGCATTCGATGATGTGACAGCGGGCAAACTGGCCAGCACATATGCCCAATATTTGCAGACTGCGCGGCAAAACGGGTTTGCGAACTGCACACCGGGCCGTTTCTTGTTGCCCGGTGATCTGGCCGGATCGCCCGTTCTGACCTTTGCCCCTTTGCCGGACGGTCCGTCCCCGCGCAAATCACTGCGTGCCGAAATGGCAAGACGTTTTGAAGCGTACAAGGCGCGTGTGGTGCGCCCCTTCTTTCGGGACCATTTTTCAAAGATTGACCGTCAGATCGTCCTGGTGGACGTTTTAAAGGCGCTGTCCAATGGGCCAGAGGCGGTGGCGGATCTGGAAACGGCCATGGCCGATATCCTGACGTCGTTTCGCCCAGGGCGGAATGGGTTTTTGAACGAAATCCTTCTGGGCAAACGCGTGGATCGTATCCTGTTTGCAGCGACGAAAGCGGATCATCTGCATCACAGCCAACACCCAGCGCTTAGCGCGTTGATGTCGGAAATGACTGCCGTGGCCCGGGATCGTGCGAATTTCAGTGGGGCCAAGACACAGGCGATGTCGATTGCGGCGCTGCGCACGACCACCGAAACCACCGTGGCCGATGGATTGCCCGCAGTGCAGGGCATTGATCTGACGACCGGCAAGGCGCGCGCCTATTACCCCGGGGATTTGCCCGATGCGCCATCCGCTTTGTTGGCTGAGGCGCGCAAGGGTGGCGACACATGGTCCGGGCCGGGTTTTGCGACGATGCGATTTGGACCGCCCGCCATGGCGATCCCCCCGGGCGAAGGTCCCCCACACATCCGCATGGACAAGGCGCTTCAGTTTCTGATTGGTGACAAACTATGACACAGCGAAAACAGCAGGGGCCCGTGGTGGTCGATCTGGAAGATGATGTTCCGCCATCCCCGGTCGATGCCGCGCCGGTGCCAGATCAAACGCTGCCGGAAACCCCGCTTCAGGCTGTCGCGCTGGCAACCGCGCGCCCACCCAGCGTTCTGGCGCGGTGGTTCTGGCGTCTTTTGGTCATGCTGATTGGCTTTATCGTGTCGGTTGCAGCGTGGAACTATGTTACGGGTTTGATCACGCAGAACCCCATTTTGGGATATGTGGTCACGGGCTTGCTGGCGGCCTTTGTTCTGGTGTGTCTGCTGATCGTTTTGAAAGAATTGCGGGCGTTGATGCGGCTGGCCCGTGTTGACCGGATGCAGCATGATGCGGCCCTTGCATTGACCGAACAGGATCTTGCCAAAGCGCGGGTGGTCACAGATCAGCTGGTGCGCATGTACCGCAACCGCCCAGACACGGAATGGGGTCGCAAATCATTCGAAGACCAAAAAGGTGATGTGTTTGACGCCGACGGTCTGCTGGCCATGGCTGAAACGCAGCTTTTGTCCCCCCTTGATGCGGCGGCCCTGCAGAAAGTTCAGACCGCCACCCGGCAAGTGGCCACAGTGACCGCGTTGATCCCCATTGCCTTGGCCGATGTGTTCACGGCCGCGACTGCCAACTTGCGCATGATCCGTGGGATCGCCGAAGTTTATGGCGGCCGGGGGGGAACCCTTGGAAGTCTGCGCCTGACCCGGTCGGTGTTGACGCATCTGGTCGCGACGGGTGCTGTTGCAGTGGGCGATGATTTGATCGGAAGCGTTGCCGGTGGGGGGATCCTGTCAAAGTTTTCGCGGCGCTTCGGCGAAGGTGTGATCAA
The DNA here is from genome assembly GCA_020630595.1 of Planktomarina sp. GTDB lineage: Bacteria > Pseudomonadota > Alphaproteobacteria > Rhodobacterales > Rhodobacteraceae > Planktomarina. Next base: position 54,383 of record JAHDBC010000009.1, on the reverse strand, counting down.
CGGGGCGCTGACCGCCCGCGTGGGTGTCGCAACGATGGAAGTGTGCCGCCCGATCCCGTTTCAGCAGGGCAAACCGCCATCTGTGACCGGTGTTTTAAGCCGGGCGTTGACGGGTTTGTGGTCGTCCGACAAAGGCTGACCGTCAGCGCCGCCGGATCCGTCCCAGCGGGCGGATCAGATCACCCCGCACCAGATGCGTCAGGATGCGCGGCACCAAAGGTGCGCGGGATAATGGAAATAAGACGGTGTCGCGGATCATGGGCGGCAGGGGGCTTTGCGACTGATACATGGGTGTGAACACCCGCGACATGATTTGGTACACCGCGATATGACGCCACCGCATCGTGCGATACAGTTTCAGCGCATCGTTCCCTTGTGCCAGTGTGCAGGCATGGCTTAGGGCGGCAGCGTCCAAAAGCGCCATGTTTGCACCCTGTCCCAGCTGCGGGCTTGCCCGGTGCGCAGCATCGCCGATGTGGGCCATGCCTGTCGACCACATGCGCGACAACGACCCGTGGCTGTAGGCTGCGAATGTCAGCTGATCCAGATTGGTGATCTGTGCGGCAAAGGGTGCAAAGGCGGGCCACATGTCGACCGCCTGCTTTTTCCATGCGTCCAGTCCCATCGTTCGAAATGCCTGATGTGCATCCCGGGGAAGGGACCAAAATACCGCCGCCCGTCCCATCCCGCAGGGCATGACGCCAATCATGTGACGCGCAGCGGTGTAATGTTGTGACAGCTGATCGTGCGGCAATTCGGTATCAGGCCAATCGACCGTGCCCCACACCGCACCGAATGGCAGGGGCTTGGCCTTCAGCGGGCTAAGCGTTGAACCGGCCCCCAATGCATCGATGATAAGATCAAACCGTTCGCTGCGCTGGCCGCCCTGCGCAATCAGCTGCTGATCATCCCGCTGCGCCACTTCGAACGACGCAATCACAGGGATGTCGCGGGATTTCACGGCGTCAAACAGCACATCAAACAGGCTGGACCGGTGAATCCCCAGACCGAAAACGCCATCGTTCTTGATCCCATAGGATACATCCAAAACGTGCCGGCCCCGTTCGTTTTGCCCAGACATGCGATGGATTGGGGCGCCTTGGTTCACGGCGGCCGTGCGCGCGCCGATCCGGTGCAGAACCGCCTGACCCACGGGTTGGATCACCAACCCCGATCCAACCGGACGGGGCGTATCGAATTTGTCAAACACGGTGACGTCGTGACCGGTGTCATGCATCAGGCAGGCGGCCGCCAGCCCCCCAATTCCGGCCCCTGCAATTGCGACTTTCATCTTTGTGTTCCCTGCGCTTTGAACCGCACAATGCCGCCTTCGGGGGCCAAGGTCCACGCCCCCTTTGGGGTGGTCTTGCCAGCCTTGGGGGGGCTGCCTATAAGCATCGCCAAGATGACACACATACGGATCATTATTCGAATTATATCCCCGGCGCAGTGAACTGCTGTTGCCGGGCCAAGGTGCTGCGTATGCGCCCCGACCTGATCCGAAACACACCCAGATAGATTGAGATGTCCCATGGCTGAAACGCCTGAATACAAAGACACATTGAACCTGCCCAAAACTGATTTTCCCATGCGCGCAGGTCTTCCCAAACGCGAACCCGCATGGCTGGAACGCTGGAACAAGATCGGTGTTTATGACCGCCTGCGCGAAAAGAAGGGCCGCGCCCCTTTCACGCTGCATGATGGTCCGCCCTATGCGAATGGGCATTTGCACATCGGCCATGCGCTGAACAAAACCATCAAAGACATCATCGTTCGATCCCATCAGATGATGGGCCACGACAGCCGCTATATCCCGGGCTGGGATTGCCACGGTTTGCCCATCGAATGGAAAATCGAAGAACAGTACCGCAAAAAGGGCAAGAACAAGGATGCGGTGCCGATCAATGAATTCCGGGGCGAGTGCCGAAAATTCGCAGAAGAATGGGTGGGTGTTCAAACATCCGAATTTCAGCGTCTGGGTGTGACTGGCAACTGGGATGAACCCTATTTGACGATGAACTTTCACGCCGAACGGGTGATTGCCGAAGAATTCATGAAATTCCTGATGAACGGCACGCTATACCAAGGATCGAAACCCGTGATGTGGTCGCCCGTGGAACAAACCGCACTGGCAGAGGCAGAGGTCGAATACCACGACAAAGACAGCTTTACGATCTGGGTGAAATTCAAAGCGCACACAGACGGTGATCTGCAAGATGCCTATGTCGTGATCTGGACCACCACCCCGTGGACCATGCCGTCAAACAAGGCGGTCGTGTACGGGGCAGACATTGCCTATGGTCTTTACGAAGTCACGGGCACACCCGACGAATGTTGGGCCGCGGTCGGCGACCGGTTCATTTTGGCAGACAAGCTGGCTGGCGATGTGATGGCGCGCGCCCGGTTGGATGAAACCCACTATACCCGGGTCCGTGATGTGACGGCTGACGAATTGTCGGGTGTCAGGCTGACCCACCCGCTGTTTGGGGCAGATGGGTCCAACGGCGAATGGGATGATATGCGTGATTTCCGCGCCGCCGATTTCGTGACCGATACCGAAGGCACAGGGTTTGTGCACTGCGCCCCATCCCACGGGATGGAAGAATACGAACTTTATCGCGATCTGAACATGCTGGATCAGGTGATCACCTATAACGTCAAAGATGATGGTGGTTTTCGCGATGATCTGCCGTTTTTTGGGGGCAAATACATCCTGTCGCGCAAGGGCGGCGAAGGGGATGCCAACACTGCCGTGATCAACAAACTGGTCGAAGTGGGCGGGCTTTTGGCCCGCGGCAAGATCAAACACAGCTACCCCCATTCATGGCGGTCCAAGGCCCCGGTGATCTACCGCAACACCCCGCAGTGGTTTGCCGCGATCGACAAACCGGTGGGCGACGGTCAAGACATGCACGGCACAACGATCCGCGAACGGGCATTGACCGAAATCGACAATGTGAAATGGACGCCCCAATCCGGGCGCAACCGGTTGCATTCCATGATGCAAGCGCGGCCAGATTGGGTGTTGTCACGCCAGCGGGCATGGGGCGTTCCCTTGACCTGTTTCACCAAAAAGGGCGCGTTGCCCACGGATCCAGATTTCCTGTTGCGCAACACGGATGTGAACCAGCGCATCGTTGATGCCTTTGAAACCGAAGGCGCAGATGCCTGGTACGAAGATGGGGCCAAGGCACGCTTTCTGGATGGGATCGTTGATCCGGATGCCTATGACCAGGTGTTCGATATTCTGGATGTGTGGTTCGATTCCGGATCAACACACGCCTTTGTTCTGCGCGACCGTGAAGACGGAACAGAAGACGGCATTGCAGATGTGTACATGGAAGGCACCGACCAGCACCGTGGATGGTTCCATTCATCGCTGTTGCAATCGGTGGGCACCACGGGCCGCGCGCCCTATCGCAACGTGGTAACCCATGGGTTCACGCTCGATGAAAAGGGCATGAAAATGTCCAAATCCATCGGCAACACGATCGTGCCTGACGAAGTGGTCAAACAATACGGGGCGGATATCCTGCGCCTTTGGGTGGCCCAAACCGACTACACAACGGATCAACGGATCGGCCCGGAAATCCTGAAAGGCGTGGCAGACAGTTACCGCCGACTGCGCAACACAATGCGGTATATGTTGGGATCGCTTTCTGATTTCACCGAAGCCGACCGGGTGGCCGCACCCGATATGCCCGAACTGGAACGCTGGGTGCTGCATCGCCTTGCTGAACTGGATGTTCAGGTGCGTGACGGATATCGCAGCTTTGATTTTCAGGGCGTGTTTCAGGCCCTGTTCCAGTTTGCGACGGTGGATTTGTCTGCCTTTTATTTCGATATCCGAAAGGATGCGCTGTATTGCGATGGCGATACGCTGGAACGGCGGTCGGCGCGCACGGTTCTGGATATTCTGTATCACCGTTTGACCACGTGGTTGGCCCCGATCCTTGTCTTTACGATGGAAGAGGTTTGGTTGGAACGTCATCCAGAAGATGATGCATCGGTTCACCTGCAAGACATGCCTGAAACGCCGGCTGATTGGCTGAACCCCGATCTGGCCGCCAAATGGTCCGTACTGCGCAGGGTGCGCCGGGTCGTGACCGGCGCGCTAGAGGTGCAGCGCCGCGACAAGGTCATCGGATCATCGCTTGAGGCCGCACCGGTTGTTTATGTGGATGCGGATACGGCAAATGTTCTGAATGGCCTGACCCTTGCCGATTTGTTCATCACATCAGATGTTCATGTTTCAACCGATACAGCCCCCGCAGATGCGTTCCGTCTGGAAGATGTGGATGGCATCGCCGCCCGTTTCGTGAAGGCGGATGGTGAAAAATGCACGCGGTGCTGGAAGATCCTGCCTGACGTCGGAACCCATGCCCATCCCGGGGTTTGTGGGCGTTGCGATAATGCTTTGACGTGATCATGGTCAATGATTTGGACCCCGCGCACCTGCGCGGGGTTATTGCCGCGACCCCCTGTAATCAATTGACAGGTGCGTGGGATTGGGGTGCATCTGTGTGAAGATGCCAATGCTGTTCGAACATGACTGACGCGCCGCACCGCTTTACGGTCCAGTCCCCCCTGGGCCCGCTGACCTATCAGCTGGATCAAGATGCGCTTGTCGCCCTGAACTGGGGGGATGGCGGGGCGCGACCTGCTGGGGGGCTGGCCAGATCAGTTTCAGATCAATTGTCTGGATATTTTCACGGTGCGTTGACCCAATTTGATCTGCCCTTGGCCGGGTTTGCGACGCCGTTTGCCAAACGGTTTGCCACAGAAATGTGTGCGATCCCCTTTGGACAGACCCGCACCTATGGCGAAATCGCCGCAGCCACGGGCATCAGCGCACAGGCGGCCGGGCAGGCCTGTGGTGCGAACCGCATCCCTATCATCGTGCCGTGCCACCGCGTGATGGGCGCAAACGGGCTGACCGGCTATTCCGGACAGGGCGGTGTTGAAACGAAAGTCTGGCTGTTGCGCCACGAAGGGGCGGGGGGGTTCCTGCTATGACGTGGGTCGTGTTTTGGGCGGTGCTGGCGGCTGCGCTGTTGCATGCGACGTGGAACGCGATTGTCAAAACCGGTGCGAACAAACAGTCCGCTATGCTGACGATGACCTGTGGTCAAAGTTTGATCGGGCTGTGCCTGATCCCCTTTGTGACCGTTCCGTCCGGGTCGACATGGTTCTGGCTTTTGGCGTCGGGTGTCATCCATACGTTCTATCAGCTGTTTTTGGGGTACGCCTATGAACGGGGCGATTTAAGCCGGGTTTATCCGATCGCACGCGGCGCTGCACCGCTTCTTGTTCTGGGTGTGACCCTCGTGTTCGCGCTTGATCCGCTGACGGGTCTGGACAAGATCGGCATCCTGATTTTGGTGGCAGGCATCATTTTGATGGCCCAGGGGGTGTTTTCCAGTGGGGAAGACCGCCGTTTGATCCCGCTTGCCCTTGGGTCAGCGACTGCAACGGCAGGGTATTCGATTGTGGATGGATTGGGTGCGCGTGCGCTGGGCGATCCGTTCGCCTATACCGCGTGGCTATTGATGTTTGCCGCTGTGTTTTACGTGCCGACCATCATCGCGCTGAAGGGATGGTCTGTGGCGCAGGTGCCGGTGCGCCAATATGGTCAGGGGCTGCTGGCTGGAACCGCATCATTCGCGGCCTATGCGATTGTGGTCTGGGCCATGACACAGGCCCCAATTGCGCAGGTCACCGCTTTGCGCGAAACATCGATCCTGTTTGCCGTTTTTCTGGGTTGGATCTGGTTCGGGGATCGCATGACAACCGGCAAAGTCACAGCCGCCGTTATCATCGTCTTCGGCGTTATCCTAAGCCGGATTTAACGGTCTGTGGCCTGATGAATGGCGCCGATCACCAAAAGATAAACCGACGTCCCAATCAGCCCCAGATTTGCCAACGGCGTCACATTGAAATTGCCCCATGCCGCCCATGCTGCAAATCCAACCCACGCAAGCGCAACGGGCAGGGTCACTTTGCGAAACCGTTCTGTGCGAACGGGATGCACGAATTTGATCGGCAGAAACATCGCGATATTCAACGCGATGACAAACCCCAAGATGACCCAGTGATTGGGTTCTGTCGCAAAAATCACCAACACGAACATGTTCCAACAGCCCGGGAACCCCTGAAACGAATTGTCTTTCGTTTTCATCCGGGTATCGGCAAAATACATGGCCGATGCAAAGGTGATGACAATAATCGCCAACCATCCGGTCCAGCCGGACATCAGGCCCGAAGCAAACAGCGCATAGGCCGGGATGAACACATAGGTCAGATAGTCGATGATCAGGTCCAGCAAGACCCCATCGAATTCCTTGGCATTGGTTTTGACATCATATTTCCGTGCCAATGGCCCGTCGATCCCGTCGACAATGAACGCCACAACCAGCCACAGGAACATGATGTCCCATTTTCCCTGCACGGCTGCCAACATGGCCAGCATGGCAAAGACCGCGCCGGTGGCGGTGAACAAATGAACGGACAGGGCTTTGATGCGTTGGGTCATGGTGCGTTCATACCCTAAAATCGGCGCAGGGCAATGCGCCGGAAACGGAACACATGCAGCATTTCACGTCACGGGACCGGTCATCCCTTTGGATGCGCCTTTTCATAGACATCCATCAGACGCGCGGCATCGACACCGGTATAGACCTGTGTCGTTGACAAAGATGCATGGCCCAGCAGTTCCTGAATGGTTCTAAGATCGCCGCCCGCTTCCAAAAGATGGGTGGCAAAGGAATGGCGCATTGCGTGGGGCGTTGCCGTGGCCGGCAGGCCCAGCTGCAGGCGGGCCTGTTCCATGGATTTCTGTATCGTGCGCGGCGACAGGGCGCCCCCGCGCACGGCACGAAACAACGGTCCATCGGGTTCCAGGGGATAAGGACACAGCCGCAAATAGTGATCGACCGCTGCGCGCGCCTGATCAAGAACGGGAACAATGCGCATCTTGTTGCCTTTACCCTTGATCCGCAAAACATCCGGCAGGGGCGTATCTGCGCCTTTCAGTGCAAGCGCTTCGGATATTCGCAGTCCGCATCCGTACAACAGCGTGACAACTGCCGTATCCCGCGCCCCGATCCAGTCTTCTTTTGCCTGAACATCAACATGATCCAGCATCGCAAAGGCGGCATCCTGCGCCAACGGTCGTGGAAGTTTCTTGTCAAATTTTGGCGATCTGGTGCTTAGAACCGCTGTGGGGTCAATGCCTTCGTGGGCAGACAACCAGCGAAAGAACCCTTTGACCGCGCTTAACCTGCGCGCCAAGCTGCGCGGGCCGACGCCCTTGCCCCGTTCCTGCGCCATCCACGACCGCATGTCGCGGATCGAAAGATCAGACAACGCGCCCAATCCCTGTGGTTCGCCCTTGTGCAGGGTGATGAACCCCAAAAACCCCCCGACATCAGCGGCATAGGCTTCGACGGTTTTCGGGCTGACGCCTTTCAGTGATGTTTCATGGGACAACCACCGCTGCAACGCATCCCGTGCTGCGGGGGAAATCGTGATCATGCCAACCAACGCCGCATGGCGCGTTCAAAGACCGATGCCAGAAACGACAATAGATCAGTGCCTTGTGACGGGTTGAACTGATGCGGATCATCTGACCCCAACACCAACAGCCCCGGCAACATGCCCGGCCCAAAATCCAGTTTCAGGCAGGCTTCAGATTGGATGACGCCCGCGTATTCCCCGTAGATCAAATCGTTGTCGGGCTGAACCTGACGCAAAATCACCTTGCTGGTGGCCCTTGGACGGGCATGGGCCAGATATGTCATCACAAACCCTGACGGTGCGGCCGCCACGATGTCTTCGTAGCCTTGAACGGCGGCGCCGGGGTCAGCGTCGTGGGTTTCCAGCACCAGCCGCATGAAATCCACGCGCAGGGTTTCAGCCACATCCGTCTTCAGCGCATGTAAGAATGCCGCGAAATCGGCCGGGGCCAGCAATTGAAGCACAGCCCGGTGAATCTGGTTTGTACCCGCCAAGTTGTCATAGGCTGCGGCAATCACGTTCCGGTGGGTGTCTTCCAGCCGATCCAGCCGTGTTTCCAGCCGCTGCATGGCAAGGCCACGCATATCAACGACATTGGCCCCCATACCGCCTTCTTGTGCGGCGACAAGGGCGCGCATCAGATCAGGATCATCAAGTATCAATTCCGGATCGGCCAACAATTTTGCACGCATTCCGGGGTCAACGCGGGGGTTCGCCGCTGTTGTCATAACTGCCTCACTCACTGCCAACGGGCGGGTTGTCCCGCCTCAGTTGGCGCGTGTGTAGCACAGGTTTACAGGATTTTCTGCCCTGTTTTTTCCCAATCCTTCAAAAATTGTTCCAGACCCTTGTCCGTCAGCGGATGCATGGCCAATGCCTTGATCACATTTGGCGGGGCTGTGATGACATCTGCGCCGATCCGGGCGCTGTCCAGAACGTGATTGACGCTGCGAATGGACGCCGCAAGGATTTCGGTTTCAAACATGTAATTGTCATAGATGGTGCGGATGTCTTCGATCAATTCCATCCCATCCAGATTGATGTCGTCCAACCGGCCGATGAAGGGGCTGATGAACGTGGCACCCGCCTTGGCCGCCAAAAGGGCCTGATTGGCAGAAAAACACAATGTGACGTTGACCATTTTGCCTTCACCCGACAACACCTTGCAGGCTTTCAACCCGTCCCATGTCAGGGGCAGTTTCACGGTGATGTTTTCCGCGATTTCAGCCAGCTTGCGGCCTTCGGCAATCATGTCGTCGGCTTTGGTGGCGACGACCTCTGCGGATACGGGACCATCGACCAGATCGCAGATTTCTTTTGTGACCTCCATAATGTCGCGGCCTGATTTCAGGATGATGGATGGGTTGGTGGTTACACCGTCCACCATGCCCAGATCGTTAAGTTCGGCGATTGCGTCCACATCAGCGGAGTCTACGAAGAATTTCATGTGGCTTTGTCCTTGCACCAATGGTTTGGATTGGGGCACTTCTAGACCATGCCTGCCGCTGCTGAAAGCCCCCCCCTTTTTTTCGACGAAGGTGACTTGGTCGCTGTTCTGACCACACAGCCCTTGGATCGAACGCTGGATTACAAAGCGCCTGAGGGCGGTTGTTTTATGGGGGCTTTCGTCGAAGTGCCGCTGGGCCCGCGCAAAGTGCTGGGCGTGGTCTGGGGCAAGGGGGCCGGGGATTTCGACTACAACAAGATTCGGTCTGTGATCCGGGTTTTGGATGTGGCGCCCATGGATGTTTCGATGCGCGAATTCATTGCACGGGCAGCGGACTACACCCTAACGCCCTTGCCTGCGATGCTGCGGCTGGCCACGCGGGCCCCCGGGTTGGGCGATCCACCGTCTATGCGATATGTTTACCGTTTGGGCGATGCGCGGCCCGCCCGCATGACCGATGCGCGCGCAAGGGTGATTGCCGCGCTTGAAGAATACGGCGGTCTGGCCTTCACGCTAAAAGAACTGGCAGAGGCCGCAGATGTCACCCCGTCCGTGGTCAAGGGTTTGGTCAAGGCGGGGGCTGTTTTGGAACAGGCCAGTCCACGGGATCTTCCGTTCCCCCATCTTGATCCGGCGTTGCCCGGCAAAACGCTGTCAGCTGATCAAGCGACTGCCGTTGGGGCCTTGACCCAGGCGGCGGCCCGGCGGCGGTATCAGACCACGCTTTTGAAAGGTGTGACCGGATCGGGCAAGACAGAGGTATATCTGGAAGCCGTTGCCGCCTGTCTTGGTGCGGGGCGACAGGCGCTAGTGTTGTTGCCGGAAATTGCGCTGACGGCAGAATTTCTGACCCGGGTAGAGGCGCGTTTTGGCGCGCGCCCTGCCGAATGGCACAGTGGCGTGACCATGACCGAACGCCGCCGAACGTGGAAAATGGTGGGGCAGGGCAACGCGCAGCTGGTGGTGGGCGCACGGTCAGCGCTGTTTCTGCCCTATCAGGATTTGGGCCTGATCGTCGTCGACGAAGAACATGATACGTCCTACAAGCAGGAAGATGGTGTGCTGTACAATGCCCGCGATATGGCCGTGCTGCGGGCGTCGCTTGTGGGGGCACAGGTCATTCTGGCCTCTGCCACGCCCAGCTTGGAAAGCTGGTCAAATGTCGAAGCGGGCAAGTATCAACGGCTGGAACTGACATCCCGGTTTGGTGCGTCGCAAATGCCGGATATGCGCGCGATTGACATGCGGGCGGAAACCCTGCCCGGCGACCGGTGGGTTTCACCCACCCTACAGGCACTGGTGCAACAGCGGCTGGCGGCTGGGGAACAATCGCTTTTGTTCATCAATCGGCGCGGCTTTGCCCCGGTGACGCTGTGCCGGGCCTGTGGTCAGCAAGTGGGGTGTGATCACTGCGACGCGCGGATGGTGGAACACCGGTTTCTAAAGCGGCTGATGTGCCACCAGTGCGGGGAAACGAAACCCGTCCCAACCGTTTGCCCCTCCTGTGAAGCAGAAGATCGGTTGGCTGCCGTCGGCCCCGGCGTGGAACGGTTGGGCGAAGAAGTGACAGCCCTGTTCCCGGATGCCCGTGTCGCTGTGTTGTCGTCTGACATGTACGGGTCGGCCCGTGCGTTGAAGGCCCAGATCGAAGCGCTTGCCGCCGGAGAGGCGGATATCATCATCGGAACCCAATTGGTCGCCAAAGGGCACAATTTTCCGTTGCTGACCCTTGTTGGCGTCATTGATGCGGATCTGGGGTTGCAGGGCGGGGATTTGCGTGCGGCGGAACGGACGTTTCAATTGATGCGCCAAGTGGCCGGACGGGCAGGGCGCGCAGAAAAACCGGGCGTTGCGTATCTGCAAACCCATCAGCCGGATCATCCGGTGATCAAGGCGATCCTTGCAGGGGATGAGGATGGATTCTGGACCGCCGAAGCCGCCGAACGCAAGGCTGCAGGTGTGCCCCCTTATGGCAGAATGGCGGGGATCGTTCTGTCATCGCCAGATGTTCAAGAGGTGTTTGACGTGGGCCAGGCGATGGCACAAAACGTGGTGCCGCTGACGCGCATCGGCGCACAGGTTTTCGGTCCGGCCCCCGCCCCGATTGCCCGCATCCGGGGCCGTCACCGCGTAAGGTTGCTGGTCAAGGCGAACAAGACCGCACCAATCCAGGCCGCGCTGGCCGAATGGGTCCGCCAGTTCAAATTGCCATCCACCCTGCGTCTGTCGATCGATATCGATCCACAAAGCTTTTACTGAATGGCAGTCCAGCGGCAGTGTTGATGTGCTGTCGCTTGTTGCCGAGAAAAGGGGGGCAGATGCCGCGCTATTGCGCGGCGATATCGTTGGGATCCGCCAATTCGACAATATCGAACATGATGCGGTTCAATTCGAAATCCTTTGGGGTGTAGACTTTCGCGACGCCCATCCCGCGCAACCGTTCTGCGTCGTCATCTGGGATGATGCCGCCGACGATAACAGGGATATGGGATAGGCCAGCGGCCTTCATCTTGCCCATCAAATCTTCGACCAGCGGAATGTGCGATCCTGACAGGATCGACAGACCAACCACATGGGCCGCATCATTTTGCGCCGCCTCTACGATTTCATCGGGGGTCAGGCGGATGCCTGCATAGGTAATGTCCATCCCGCAATCCCGCGCACGGGCCGCGATTTGTTCTGCGCCGTTGGAATGACCATCAAGCCCCGGTTTGCCCATCAGGAACTTCAGCTTGCGGCCCAGTTTCTGGCTGGTGTTGGCAACGGCATCGCGGATTTCATCCAGCCCTTCGGTTCGGTTGGATGGGTTGGCAGACACGCCCGTGGGTCCGCGATACTGCCCAAAGGCCGCGCGGACAACGGCGCCCCATTCGCCCGTGGTGGCCCCGGCTTTCGCCGCTTTGATGGACGATGGCATGATGTTGGTGCCGTCTTTTGCAGCCGCCCGCACTTCGGACAGGGCTTGCTGAACGGCGGCTTCATCCCGGTCCGCTTTCCATTGGTTCAGGCGGGTGATTTGTTCCGCTTCCACGGCTGGGTCCACCACCATGATCGCGTCATCGCCAGCGGTCAGGGGGGATGGTTCCCCCTGTTGGAACTTGTTCACACCCACGACGGTCGTGTTGCCTTGTTCAATGTTGCCGATGCGGTCTGCGTTGGCTTCGACCAGGCGGGATTTCATGTATTCAATCGCGTCCACCGCGCCGCCCATTCCGTCAATGGCCGCCAGTTCGGCGCGTGCGCCTGCCTTCAGCTCTTCGACTTTGGCATCTACGGCGGGGTTGCCATCGAACAGATCGCCGTATTCCAGCAGGTCGGTTTCCATGGCCATGATCTGCTGCATGCGCAACGACCATTGCTGATCCCATGGCCGCGGCAGGCCAAGGGCTTCGTTCCATGCGGGCAACTGAACCGCGCGGGCACGGGCCTTTTTCGACAGCGTCACGGCCAGCATTTCGATCAGAATACGGTAGACGTTGTTTTCGGGTTGCTGTTCCGTCAAGCCAAGGGAGTTCACCTGAACCCCGTAGCGAAAGCGGCGGAATTTCGGGTTGTCCACACCATAACGCGTTTCGCAAATTTCGTCCCACAGATCGACAAAGGCGCGCATTTTGCACATTTCAGTCACGAAGCGGATGCCTGCGTTCACGAAAAACGAAATCCGGCCCACCATTTGTGGGAAATGTTCTTCGGGGACTTTGCCCTTCAAATCATCCAGAACCGCGCAAGCGGTGGCAAGGGCAAACGACAGTTCCTGTTCCGGCGTCGCGCCCGCCTCTTGCAAATGGTAGGAACAGATGTTCATCGGGTTCCATTTGGGCAGGTGTTCGCGGGTATAGGCCGCCACATCGGTGATCATCCGCATCGATGGTTTGGGCGGACAGATGTATGTGCCGCGGGATAGGTATTCCTTGATCAGGTCGTTTTGCACGGTGCCCTGCAGGGCAGACACATCCGCACCCTGTTCTTCGGCCACGGCGATATACAGCGACAACAGCCACGGCGCGGTCGCGTTGATCGTCATGGATGTGTTCATCTGTTCCAGCGGGATATCATCGAACAGCGTCCGCATGTCACCCAAATGGCACACGGGCACGCCAACCTTGCCGACCTCGCCCTTCGACAGTTCGTGATCAGAATCATATCCGGTTTGCGTCGGCAGATCGAAAGCCACCGACAGGCCCGTTTGCCCTTTGGCCAGATTGCTGCGGTACAGCGCGTTCGATGCCGCTGCTGTTGAATGCCCGGCATAGGTCCGGAACAACCAAGGGCGGTCTTTTTGAACTTCGGTCATCGGGGCCTCCGCTGAATCAGTTTGCGCAACATTGTTGCGTTTGAATGCTTAATGTAGGAATAATATCACCCTGTCAATTCGCTGCGGTGCGGCGAAGTCTGGGGCTGGTGCAGAATGTGAACATCCGTCAGTGTTTGCCCATGACAACACCCATTACGCTGCCCCTTTGGACCCTGTTGGTGATCTTGCTGTTTGCAGCGGTCACCTTTGCCAGCCATTTCTTGTTTCCATCGGTGCGCTGGTTTTTCCGGCGCCGTGCTGAACGGGTGGTGGCGAAAATCAATCAGCGGCTGGAACGGCCCATCGAACCGTTCAAACTGGCGCAGCGTCACGACATGATCCAGCGCGTGATCTATCACCCCGATGTGATGGAGGCCGTCGCCGAATACGCCGCCAAAGATGGCGTTCCGGAAAACGTCGCCTTTGAAAAGGCCCGCCATTACGCCAAGGAAATCGTGCCGTCGTTCAGTGCGACGGGATATTTCCTGATGGCCAGCAAAGTGGCGAAATTGATTTCGCAGGCGTTTTACCGGGTGCGCATGGGGTCCGATGATACAACGCTGACCAACATCGGCAGCGATCGAACGGTCGTCTTTGTGATGAACCATCGGTCGAACATGGATTATGTTCTGGTCACCTATCTGGCATCGCAGCGGTCTGCGCTGTCTTACGCGGTGGGGGAATGGGCGCGGGTATGGCCTTTGTCGCGCTTCATCCGGGCCATGGGGGCCTATTTCATCCGGCGCAGATCGCGGGGGATTTTGTACCGCAGAGTGTTGGCGCGCTATGTGCAAATGGCGACCGAAGGCGGTGTGACACAGGCCATTTTCCCCGAAGGCGGGCTAAGCCTGACGGGGGATTTGGCCCCGCCAAAGGTTGGATTGTTGGCCTATGTTATCGGGGCCTACAAGCCGGGCGGGCGGGATGTGGTGTTCGTGCCGGTGGCGGTGAATTACGACCGCGTGCTGGAAGATCATGTTTTGATCGCGGCGGGCGAACGGGGGGATCGCAGGTTCGGGGCCAAGATCAGCGTTGTGGTCAAACAGATGTTCAAACACCTGTGGCTGCGCATGACGGGCCAGTATCACAAATTCGGCTATGCTGCGGCATCCTTTGGGACGCCGTTGTCGTTGGCGGATCGGCACAACGCGGGTCAGACGATGGATGTGGAAGTCATCGCAAACGAATTGATGACACGGATCGGCAATGTGATGCCCGTTCTGCCGGTTCCTTTGGTGGCCAGTTTGTTGGTGGAACAGCGCGAATGGTCAAAACGTGATCTGTTGGCGGCCGCGCAGGCCAAGGTTGACGGGTTAAACGGTGGCTATGTTCACATTCCACGCGACGATTTTGACTATGCCATCGAATACGGCCTTCGAAATTTGCAAAAGCGGAAAATCATCAGCGTCGATGGTTCGACGATCCGCCTTTCGGAAGACAATGATCGTATCGCTGCCTATTACGCCGCAAGTTTAAGCCATTTGTCGCAAAATTAGCCGCGACATAAAATTACAAAAAATTGCCCAAGGGTGTTGCTTTGTTGCGTGGCAAGCTCTAGTTCTCGCAGCAGCAGAATGATTCTGCATTGCAGAAATTTACCAAAGGGGCTTGCACCATGCCATTGGACGCACAAACACCGCTAGCCGCGCACGTGGGCGAAAAGAAAGACCTGTACGAGCTGGGCGAAATGCCCCCGTTGGGTCACGTGCCAAAACAGATGTATGCTTGGGCAATCCGCCGTGAACGCCATGGCGAACCCGAACAAGCGATGCTGGAAGAAGTGCTGGATGTTCCAGCCGTTGGTCCGGATCAGGTGCTGGTTCTGGTGATGGCCGCTGGCATCAACTACAATGGCGTCTGGGCGGGTTTGGGTGTTCCGATTTCGCCATTTGACGGCCATGGACAGCCCTATCACATCGCCGGGTCTGATGCATCGGGCATCGTGTGGGCTGTTGGCGAACGTGTCAAACGCTGGAAAGTGGGCGACGAAGTCGTCATTCACTGCAACCAAGATGCGGGTGATGACGAACACTGCAATGGCGGCGATCCCATGTATTCGCCAAGCCAGAAAATCTGGGGCTATGAAACGCCGGATGGTTCGTTTGCACAGTTCACTGCAGTGCAGCAGCAGCAAATCATGAAACGCCCGCAGCACCTGACATGGGAAGAAAGCGCGTGTTACACGCTGACACTGGCCACTGCATATCGCATGTTGTTCGGCCACATGCCCCACGATCTGAAACCGGGGCAGACGGTGTTGGTCTGGGGTGCGTCCGGCGGTTTGGGATCATACGCGATCCAGCTGGCCAAAGCGGCCGGTGCCCATGCGATCGGTGTGATTTCCGATGAATCCAAGCGCGATTTTGTGATGAGTCTTGGGGCCAAAGGCGTTCTGAATCGCCGCGATTTCAACTGCTGGGGCCAATTGCCCACGGTCAACACGCCTGAATATGCGACATGGTTCAAAGAAGCCCGCAAATTTGGCGCGGCCATCTGGGAAATCACCGGCAAGGGCAACAACGTCGATATGGTGTTTGAACATCCCGGCGAAAGCACATTCCCGGTATCGTCTTTCGTGTGCAAACAGGGCGGCATGGTTGTGATCTGTGCCGGGACCACCGGCTACAACCTGACGTTTGATGTGCGTTATGTCTGGATGCACCAGAAACGTTTGCAGGGGTCCCACTTTGCACACCTAAAGCAAGCGTCAGCCGCGAACGATCTGATGTGCGAAGGGGTTCTGGACCCTTGCATGTCTGAATGTTTCGAATGGAAAGACATGGCGAAAGCCCACACCAAAATGCTGCGCAACGAACATTTGCCCGGCAACATGGCGATCCTTGTTCAGGCACCAAAAACGGGCCTGAAAACAGTGGAAGAATCACTGGACGCGATGCGCTAAGGGCCATCGCAGCAAAACCAAAACACGCGGCGTTCCTGAAATTCAGGGGCGCCGTCAATCATTTCAGGGACCTGCTGAAATGGGCCCTCCCCATTTATGGCGAAGGGAAAACAGTGAGTTTCGCACACTTTCTGCGGGCATTATCCTATTCGTTAAGACAAAATTAACCATCCTGACGCGAGGTGACCCATGACGCATAAGTGGATTTTGGATGTTTTGACGGACCTGAAAGAGTTTGCACAAGACAACGATTTGCCCGTTCTGGCAGGCCAGCTTGAAGATACGACCGTGATTGCCTTGGCCGAAATGACATCAACATCCCAGCCGTCGTTGCGACCACAGCGGGAATACGTGAATGGCAAATTGGTACGACCCCTTTTTACAAACCTTGGAGGACGCGCAGGATCTTGCTGACCTTCAGACCGCCAGCGAACAGCTGCGCGATCTGTTGAACATTGATCACGTTGTTTATCATTGGGTGTCAGCGTCTGGGGAACAATACGGCTGTGGAACCTATGATCCCAATTGGGTTCGACACTATCTGGAACAAGACTATCTGCGGGTCGATCCGGTGATTTTGGGATGTTATCAGCGGTTTCACCCGGCGGATTGGAAACGGTTGGATTGGTCGTCCAAGGCCGCCCGGGCCTTTATGAAAGATGCGATCAAGCATGGGCTGGGCAATCAGGGATATTCCATCCCCATTCGCGGGCCCAAGGGGCAGTTTGCGTTGTTCACAGTCAACCATTCGTCTGACGATGCATTTTGGACCACATTCACGGAAAACCATCGGCGGTCGTTGATCCTTGTGGCCTATGCTTTCAACCAAAAGGCGCTTGAATTCGAAGGCAGCGCTGATCGCGGCCCGCAAAAGGGCCTAAGCCCGCGGGAAATCGATGCGATGACCTTGCTGGCTGTTGGATACAGCCGCGCACAGGCGGCAACGGCCCTGTCCATTTCGGAACACACGTTGCGTGTGTACATCGAAAGTGCACGTTTCAAATTGGGTGCGATGAACACCACCCACGCCGTTGCACGCGCGATGAGCCAAGGGTTCATCGTCGTTTAACGAACGCTGCCTTAAGTCTGCATTAACGGCGCCGAACGGTTTGATCAGCGCCCCTTAAGCCCCGCCGCACATATTGCCCCCCACACCTGATGCGAGGGGCACCATGATCCGCTTCATTTATGCAGACGATTTAGACGACAATCCGATCTTGCGCGATTCGATGCTGCGCGACCGGGCGGTTCAGTTCCGCCATCGGCTGGGCTGGGATGTGGCCGTGGACCGCGAAGGCCGCGAACGCGATCAATACGACGCCTGCAACCCATTGTATGTCATCGCCACAGATGAAACAGAACGCTGCCACTTGGGGTCCATGCGTCTTTTGCCAACCACAGGTCCAACAATGGTCAATGATCATTTCTCGGATTTGTTGGGGGGCGGGTCCGTCGAAAGCCCCTTTATCTGGGAATGCACGCGGTTTTGCCTGTCGCCACAGGCCGACAGCACGGTCGCCGCACTATTGATGCTGGCGGGTGGCAAGTTTCTGCGGGCGTTTGATCTGGAAAGTCTGGTGGGCGTGTTTGATCTGTCTATGCTGCGGGTGTACCGCGCATTGGGCGCATCGCCCGAAGTATTGGGCAAATCCAATGAAATCGGGGTGGGGCTGTGGCATTTCACAGATGATGCCCAGGCGCGGCTGGCCCGTCGTGCGCGGGTTGATGTGGCCCAGCTGGACGCTTGTTTCGAACGCGATTTGTGATTGGCCCCACAATCCCACTGGCCCCGGCCCAACGGGGCAGATAGGGTCGCCCCATGGGCACCCAGATGACACTTTCCGACGATCAGGCGCAGGCGTTTGATACGATTTCCGACAGCCTGAAATCCGCCGGGATTGATCTGGATGAAAGCCTTTTGTTGCCGCCATCAGACGACCGCACGCAGGTTCTTGCGGTCTTGGGAAAGGCGGGTTCGGGCAAAACGATGCTTTTGGCCAACCTGTATGAACATCTGAAAGACGCCGGCGCGGATATCATTTCAGGCGATTATGAAGGACGCCGGCGCAAAGATCGCCGCACCGTTGCGATCTTGGCCCCCACAAACAAAGCGGCCAGCGTTTTGCGCAATCGCGGTGTTCCGGCAACAACGATCCACCGCATTCTGTATACGCCTGTTTATGATCCGGAATATGAAAAGATTGCGGAATGGTTGGTGGGCAATGGGGATCGTCCAGACATTGCCGGGCTGACAGACGAAGCGTTGGACCGCGCTTTTGCGTTTTACCAGAACATCGCGTCTGTCCCCGGCGCGTTGGCGGCGGCGGGCTTGCGCGGGTCAGATTTTATCACCGGTTGGAAACGGCGCGAAGACCCGCTGGATGTTGGATTTATCGACGAAAGTTCGATGCTGGACGACCGCCAATATGAAGACCTGCGCGAAATCTTTCCCACGTTGGTCTTGTTTGGCGATCCGGCACAGCTGGCCCCTGTCAATCAATCGGGGTCGATGGTGTTTGATGCGCTGCCCGAAGGGCGGCGGCTGACACTTAGCCGGGTGCACCGTCAGGATGCGGACAATCCGATTTTGGATTTGGCCCATGCCTTGGCCGACCCGCAGCTGGATTTTTACAGCTTTGAACAGATGATTGCCGAAGCCGCAGCGCGCGATGATCGCGTTCAACGCACAGAACGGGTCGAAGCTGCGCTGATGGCGCGGTCGCCGGTGCTGGTCTGGCGCAACGCCACGCGCATCCGGCTGATCAACGCATTTCGGGCCGCATATGACGCACCAATGGAAGAATTGCTAGAAGGCGAACCGCTGATTTGCGATGGCATTGAACTGCCCATGAAACACCGCAAGAAACGCCTGGATCTGGAGGCGCGCGGCCTGATCAAAGGGGCGCAGGTGGTGTATCTGGGCCCGGGGCGCAAGCCGGGTTTTTCGCGCCTTCATGTCATCGGGGCAGAAGACCCGCAGGTGTCTGCAGCGTCGATCGTGAAAATCGAAAAACCCGGCGAAGAAGAACCGTTTATCCCCTTTGCTGCCCGGATGGGGGCGACGTTTCTGCATGGGGCCGCTGTGACCATTCACAAAGCGCAAGGGTCGCAGTGGGACACTGTGCAGGTTTTCGCCCCTGATATCTTTGCCGCCGCACAGACCAACCGGTCAGAGGCGGGAATACAGCTGTGGAAACGGTTGGCTTATGTTGCGATCACACGGGCTGAAAACCGTCTGCTTTGGGTCACGCGCAACCGTTTGGCGCGTCCGACGGACCCGCTGTCCACAACAGACCTGCGGTCGGCCCCAGCGCCGCTGGAATTAACCCGCGATACATTCGATGAAGGAGAGGGCTTTTTATGAAAACCGTTCTAATCACAGGCGCGTCCAAAGGTATCGGTGCCGCAACGGCCAAAGTATTTTGGGATCATGGATGGCATGTGGGCCTGATGGCCCGTGATGCCGCCGCCCTGCACGCGTTCGCGCAGGGGCGTGCGGCAACTGTGTTGCCGGGCGATGTGACCCAACCCGATGACGTGGCCCGAGTGTTTACGGATTTCATCGCAGACGTCGGGCATCTGAATTGCGTGTTCAACAACGCGGGGATGTTCGGGCCTTCTGGAACGATTGACACTCTCGATTTTGACGATTTCGTTCAGGTTATGGACGTCAATGTGAAAGGCATGTTTTTGGTGGCTCAAGCCGCCTTTCGTGTCATGCGCGGACAAACCCCGCAAGGCGGCAGGATCATCAACAACGGGTCCCTTTCCGCACAGACCCCGATCCATGGGTCTGTGTGCTACACAACGTCGAAGCATGCGATTTCTGGCATGACGAAGGCACTTTCGTTGGATGGGCGGCCGTTTGATATTGCGTGTGGTCAAATTGATATTGGCCATGCCAGGACCGATATGGTCGTCGATCTGCAACAGCGCCGGGCGGATCGTGGGGAAGACCCATTGCCCACAATGGATGTGCAAGCGGCAGCAAATGCCGTGGTCCATATGGCCGAATTGCCGTTAGAAGCGAACGTGTTGCAGATGACAATTATGGCCAATGGCATGCCCTTTGTCGGGCGCGGGTGACGGGGTTAGGCGTCCAGTCGACGCTGGATCGCATCCCAAATCGCGCCAGCCACATTAACCCCATCAAACCGTTCTAATTCTTGAATACCTGTTGGAGAGGTCACATTGATTTCCGTCAGATAGTCGCCAATCACGTCGATCCCCACGAACACCTGACCTTTTTCGCGCAGCAAGGGGCCAATGGCCTTGCAGATTTCGATATCACGGTCTGTCAGCGCAACCGGTTCCGGCCGCCCCCCAACGTGCATGTTGGACCGGGTTTCCCCTTCGGCAGGCACACGGTTGATCGCGCCAATCGGGTCGCCGTCCACAAGGATCACCCGTTTGTCGCCATTGCTGACATCGGGCAGGAATTTCTGAATGATCAGCGGTTCCCGATTGATGCCCGTGAACATTTCATGCAGCGATGCGATGTTGCGATCATCGGGCGTCAGACGAAACACGCCAGCCCCGCCGTTGCCATACAGGGGTTTGACGATAACGTCCCCATGTTTGGCACGAAACGCTTTCAACGTGTCCAGATCACGCGCGATGGTGGTTGGCGGGATCAGATCAGGGAACTGCAACATCAGCAGTTTTTCGGGATAGTTGCGCACCCAGAATGGATCGTTGACGACCAGCGCATCCCCGGCAAGCAAATCCAACAGATGCGTTGTCGTCACATATCCCATGTCAAATGGTGGGTCCTGACGCAGCCAGATCACATCGAACCCATGCAGATCCAAATGTTCCATAGAACCCAGATCAACGTGGTTGCCCCGTTCGCGGCGCAGCGTCATCTTGCGGCCCTTCGCGGTGACGCGCCCTTCTTCGACGGCCAACATATCGGGCGTATAATAATAGATGTCATGGCCCAAGGACTGCGCTTCCAGCGCAAGGCGGAAACTGCTGTCGGCATCGATGTCGACGGTTTCGATGGGGTCCATCTGGAATGCAACGCGCAGGGCCATGATCTGTCCTTTCGACTGGTTCTTGGTAAATGGCACTGGGGCGGGGCGGCTGCAAGATGCAGAAGGTTAGATCAAATGAATGCGTTTTCGAAGATGTCGATGGCACCTGTCTGATCGACCAGCGCCACGTCAAATCGCATGTCCGTGGATTGATCCAGTTCATGTTTCGCCAGATAGGCCTGCGCCGTGCGCATCAAACGGTGTTGTTTCAGGCCCGTCACCCGTTCTGATGCAGCGTCAAAGGTTCGGGCCTGCTTGACCTCGCAAAAGATGAGTGTGCCCCGGTGAAACAAGACAAGATCCAGTTCCCCGCCAACCGCACGCCACCGCGTATGTCGCAGGGTGTACCCTTTGCCCAGATACACCTGTGCCACGCGGTCTTCGGCCACCAACCCTGAAAGATAATTGGTGGCCGGCTGGGTCACGTGCTGTCATCCTTTTGCGCCAGGGCAAGGGCCCGTTGATACACATCCCGCTTTGGCAGTCCCATGGCACCGGCCACGGCGTTGGCGGCATCTTTCACGCGCAGGGTTAACAATGCGTTGCGCAGCGCGTCATCAATCGCATCTTCCGACGAATCGTTCTGGGTCATTGGGCCGATCAGCAAAACAATTTCGCCTTTCAACGTCATCTCCGGGATCTGATCCAGAACGGCCTGCGCGGTGCCACGGGTCACGGTTTCAAACCGTTTGGTCATTTCGCGGCACACGGCAATGGGATGGTCCGCGCCGTATACGGCTGCAATCGCCGTCAGCATGGCGGACAACCGTTTGGGGGTTTCATAGACAACGGCGGTGGCAGCGATGCCCTTTAATCCTGTCAGCGCGGTGCGCCGGGCTGCATCTTGCGGGGGCAAAAAGCCGGCAAAATGGAATTGGTCCGTGGGCATCCCCCCCAGAACCAAGGCGTTGATTGCGGCGCTGGGGCCGGGGGCCGATGTCACCGCCAGATCATGGGCCAGCACATCCTGCACCAGCTGATAGCCCGGGTCTGCAATCATTGGCGTGCCCGCATCGGATGTATAGGCAACGGATTGCCCGTCTTGGATGGCCTTGACGATCCGTGTTCGGTCCGCCCCGCCGCTGTGGTCGTGATACGACCAAAGCCTGCGCTGCCCCAAATGGATTCCATGCAATTCCAACAGTTTGCGCAGGGTGCGTGTGTCTTCGGCAACCAGCACATCAGCACTGGCCAATACATCCAATGCGCGAAGCGTGATGTCGCGCGATGACCCTATGGGCGTTGCAACCACGTAAAGCCCCGGTTCCAGACTGGTCTGTTGGATGGTCACCCTCTGGTCCCCTTTCGGATGATCGTTTATAAGTCTGGCAAAACTAGTATGCCGAGGGAGGCACATTTACCATGGTATTCCGTATCTTGTCGTCTGCAGGACGCACGAGCAAAGCAATCGCGGCCAGCGCCGTGCTGTTGTTCACTGCTGCGTGTGATGAACTGCCTCAGGTCGAAAATCCTTTGGCAACATTGGGGATCGGCGGCGGGTCCAAAACCGCACAGGTGGCCCTGTTGGTGCCAAAAGGGTCGTCCACGGCAGGGGTGCGCACGATTGCACAAAATGCTGAAAACGCGGCCCGCATGGCGATTGCGGATGCCGGTGAAAACGTCTCTATCGAACTGAAAGTCTATGACACCCAAGGCACAGAAGCCCAATCCGTCGCTGTGGCGACGCAGGCCGTGGCGGAAGGCGCTGATATCATCATCGGGCCGTTGTTTGCAGACAACGCCGTTGCGGTGGGCCGGGCTGTTGCGCCTGCGGGGATCAACGTGTTGACCCTGTCCAACAACACACGGGTCGCGGGTGGCAACGTCTATGTTCTGGGCAACACATTCGAAAACACGGCAAACCGGCTTGTCAGTTTTGCCGCATCGCAGGGCAAGAAACGCGCCTTGGTCGTGCATGCCAATGACACGGCCGAACAACAGGCCAAAGCCGCTGTCGAAGCCGCGCTGGCCCGCGCCGGAATCAGCGCTGCGTCTGAAGGGTTTGATTTGAACCAGCAATCCTTGCAGGCGGCTGTGAACCGTGCGGCAGGCCGGTCATCGGCAAACGGGATTGACGTTGTGATTTTGACATCCAGCCCCGCAGGCGGTCTGCCCTTTTTGGCACAGCTTCTGCCAGAGGCAGGCGTGAACCCGTCAACCGTACAATATGCAGGCACAACACGCTGGGATGCCGCACCACAGGGCTTTGCCTTGCCGGGCATTCAGGGTGGCTGGTTCGCGCTGCCAAATCAGGCACGTGATGCCGCATTCCGCAACCGGTATTCCAGCACCTATGGCCAGGCGCCGCACCAATTGGCATCGCTTGCGTTCGATGGTGTCGCAGCGGTGGCCGCATCTTTGGCTGCTGGCGGGCGTCAACCCTTGTCGGGTGCGGGTTTGACCCGGTCGCGTGGGTTTGAAGGGGCCACTGGCCCGTTCCGGTGGGACGCCAACGGGCGCATCACCCGCAGCCTTGCCATTGCGACCATCCGCGGAAATCAGGTTGTCGTGATCGACGCTGCCCCCGCCGGGTTCGGAGGCTTCGGTTCCTAACGTGACACCCACACCTTTTGTACAGCCGCCGGATGATTTGATTTGTCCGGCGGCTGACATTTTTGACCAAGCATCCCTACTCGCAGAACTCAATCAGGTCGAAACACGATCGGACGCCCGGGCGTTGCTGGCCACGGCGCGTAAATCTGGCATGGCCCAGATTGCTGCATCCTTTGCGACGGCGCCCACGCAATCCCGCCCTGCCACGCGATCCTATGCGTTTTTGACCGATTGTCTGGTTTCTGCGTCTTTCGCGTTCGCGCTGAAATC
This sequence comes from Planktomarina sp., assembly GCA_020630595.1. Lineage (GTDB taxonomy): Bacteria > Pseudomonadota > Alphaproteobacteria > Rhodobacterales > Rhodobacteraceae > Planktomarina. The sequence continues at coordinate 30,366 of JAHDBC010000009.1, read as the reverse complement.
CGAACAGCAGACAGATCTTGCCGGATTTTCGATCGTGGCTGTCGGCGGCTATGGGCGGCGTGAAATGGCCCCACAGTCTGATGTGGACCTGTTGTTTTTGTCGCGGCGCACGTCGTCAGACGAAACAAAGCAAGTGATCGAAGCGCTGCTGTATCTTTTGTGGGACCTGAAGCTGAAAGTCGGGCACGCCACACGCACGATCAAAGAATGTATCCAACTGGGCCGCGAAGATTATACGATCCGCACGTCTTTGGTTGAAAAACGCCATCTGTTGGGAGACGAGTCTGTTTCCGCTGAACTGCAGCAGCGCCTGCGGGATGATTTGTTTGCATCAACCGCGCCGGATTTCATCGAAGCCAAGCTGGCAGAACGTGCGAACCGTCACACCAAACAGGGCGGTCAACGCTACGTGGTCGAACCCAACGTCAAAGAAGGCAAGGGCGGCCTGCGGGATTTGCAATCACTGTTCTGGATTGGCAAATACGTTCACAATGTTTCGGATGCGGCCGATCTGGTGGATCTGAACGTGTTTACCCGTGCAGAATTCGATACATTCGTCGCGGCCGAAGATTTCCTGTGGGCGGTGCGATGCCACCTGCACCTGATCACTGGGCGGGCCGTGGACCAGCTGACGTTTGATTTGCAGGTCGAAGTTGCGGACCGGATGGGGTTCGAAGACCGATCCGGCCGGCGGGCAGTCGAACATTTCATGCAGGCCTATTTCCGCCATGCCACCACTGTGGGGGAACTGACGCGTATCTTTTTGACAGCAATGGAAGACGCGCATCTGAAAAGCGAACCCTTGCTGTCGAACCTGTTCCGGCGTCGCAAGAAAGTGCGTGATCTGTACGATGTGCGCAAGAACAGGCTGGTGATCAAAGACGACGCGTCCTTTTTGGCGGACAAGCTGAACCTGTTGCGCATCTTCGAAGAAGGCATGCGCACGGGCTATCTGATCCATCCGCAAGCGATGCGGCTTGTGGCGTCTAACCTGCATTTGATCGATGCAGACATGCGCACGTCAAAAGAAGCTGTGCGCATCTTTCTGGACTTGCTTTTGAAACATGGCAATCCCGAACGGGCGTTGCGGCGGATGAATGAACTGGGCGTTCTGGCGGCCTTTATCCCCGAATTCGAACCCATCGTCGCGATGATGCAGTTCAATATGTATCACAGCTATACCGTGGACGAACACACCATCCAAACCATCAGCCATCTGGCGCGGATTGAACGGGGGGAACTGGTCGAAGAATTGCCCGTTGCGTCCGGCATTCTGGAAAACGGGTTGAACCGCAAGGTTCTGTATATCGCCCTGTTGCTGCATGACATCGGCAAAGGCCGCGACGAAGATCATTCGATTTTGGGTGCGCGGATCGTGCGCACGGTTGCACCGCGATTGGGGTTGAACAAAGCTGATTCTGAAACGGTCGAATGGCTGGTGCGCCACCATCTTTTGATGTCGGACATGGCCCAAAAACGCGATATCGCAGACCCCCGCACAGTGCGCGATTTCGCCAAAGCGGTGGAAACGGTCAAACGGCTTGATCTGCTGACCGTTCTGACCGTGTGTGATATTTCGGGCGTCGGTCCGGGCGTGTGGAACAATTGGAAAGCATCGCTGATCCGGGCCCTGTACCGGCAAACACGCCGCGCGCTTGAAAACGGTTTGGAAGATTTGACGCGGCAAAACCGTGGCGCAGAAGCCAAACGCAACCTGCGGGCTGCGCTGTCTGATTGGGCCGAAAAAGACCTGCGCCGTGAAACCAATCGCCATTACCCGCCTTACTGGCAGGGCCTGCACGTCACGGCCCATGTCGAATTTGCGCGAATGCTGCGCGAATTGCCCGAAGATGAAATTCGGGTGCATCTGGTACAAGACGAAGACCGCGACGCAACACGGGCGCAATTCGCCATGGCAGATCATCCGGGCATTTTCAGCCGCATAACCGGTGCGCTTGCGCTGGTCGGCGCCAACGTCGTGGATGCCCGGACGTTTACGTCGAAAGATGGATATGTGACCGCTGCCTTCTGGATCCAGGACCAGCACGGTGCGCCCTATGATCTGGACCGCGAGGTTGGATTGGAAACGATGATCCACAAGACCCTGAAAGGGTTGGTTGTGGCGCGTGACGCAATGGTCAAGAAAGACAAGCTGAAGAAACGCGAAAAGCCATTTACGGTGCCCACGTCGATCACCTTTGATAACGATGGGTCCGAAATTTACACGATCATCGAAGTCGACACCCGCGACCGCCCGGGGCTTTTGTATGATCTGACGCGCACGTTGCATTCGATGAATGTGAATGTGGCCAATGCGGTCATCGCAACCTATGGCGAACAGGTCGTCGACACGTTCTATGTCAAAGACATGTTTGGCCTGAAATACTATTCCAAATCCAAACAACAGGCCCTGGAAAACAAGCTGCGCGATGCCATTGCCCGTGGCGCGGAACAGGCACTGTCATGAACCCGATCCGACTGATGCGCGGCTTTGTGACCGTGGGCGCGTGGACCATGATGTCGCGTATTTTCGGGTTCGCCCGCGATATCATGATCGCCGCATTCCTTGGGGCCGGCCCGGTGGCAGAGGCATTCTTTCTGGCATTTTCCCTGCCGAATCTGTTTCGCCGGTTCTTCGCCGAAGGCGCGTTCAACATGGCCTTTGTGCCGATGTTTTCCAAAAAGCTGCAATCCGGGCAGGGGGCAGAGGATTTCGCACGCGATGCGTTTTCCGGCATGGCCCTTGTGCTGACGGTGTTTTCCATTGTTGCCATGATCGCCATGCCGTGGCTGGTGTGGCTGATGGCCAGCGGGTTTGTGGGGGATGAACGGTTTGATCTGACGGTGCAATTTGGCCGGATCGCATTTCCCTATATCCTGTTCATTTCGCTGGCTGCATTGGCATCTGGGGTGTTGAATGCCGCCGGGTATTTCCGCGCGGCGGCGGCGGCCCCGGTGTTGCTGAATGTCTTGTTCATCGCAGCGATGATTGTTGGGGCCGCGGCCGGTTGGGATATCGGCCTGACACTGGCGTGGACCGTGCCCCTTGGCGGTATGGCGCAGCTGGCGCTGGTGTGGTGGGCGGCCAGGCGGGCCGGTATATCGCTGGTGCCACGTCGCCCCGTTTTGACGCCGGAACTGAAACGATTGGCGATCATTGCGGCCCCCGCTGCCCTCGCTGGGGGGGTCGTGCAGATCAACCTGTTGATCGGGCGCAACGTGGCCAGTTATTTCGAAGGCGCGAATGCGTGGCTGTATTATGCGGACCGTCTGTATCAGTTACCGCTGGGCGTCGTTGGCATTGCCATCGGGATCGTGCTTTTGCCGGACCTGTCGCGCAAGTTGGCGGCGGCAGATGTGGATGGATCGCAAGACGCGCTGAACCGCGCGGCGGAAATTGCGCTGGCCTTGACCGTGCCCTGTGCTGTGGCATTGGCCGTGATCCCGGGTCCGTTGATTTCCGTCTTGTTCGAACGCGGCAGTTTCACCGCCGCTGACACGGCTGCCACCGCGTTGGCTTGTGCCGTCTATGGTTTGGGATTGCCGGCATTTGTGTTGCAAAAGGTTTTGCAGCCGCTGTTTTTCGCCCGCGAAGATACCAAATCCCCGTTTCGCTACGCGCTTGTGGCCATGGTCGTGAATTTCGGCTTGGCCGTGGGGCTTGCCCCCTTTGTGGGGTTCATTGCGGCGGCCATCGGCGCGACCGTTGCGGGTTGGGCCATGCTGGTTTGTTTGTGGTGGGGCAGCCGGTCCATGGGGCAGGCCGCAGGGGTCGATGCACAATTCAAATCACGGTGGTGGCGGATTGTGTTGGCAAGTGGCGTGATGGGCGTGGTGCTGTATGGGGCGGCCCTTGGGATGGGGGATATGCTGTCAGCCGCCCGGCTTCGCTATCTGGGCCTGCTGGCGTTGGTCGCGCTTGGCATGGCCAGCTATGCGGTGGCAGGCCAGGCGCTGGGCGCGTTCAGCTTGCGCGAGTTGAAATCGGGCTTGCGGCGCTAACGGCGGCGCAGGGTCTTGATCACCTGATCAATCCCGCCGGGGTTCAGGGCCGCAGCCAGGAAAAATCCGGTCAGCGCCCCAACCAGATCGGCCATCCATGTGTTCGGCCCCCCAAAGACAAATGTGAACACAAGGTTCAGCACCATCAGAAACGCCAAAAGCTGAAACGCCATCATCTGTTGCTGTTTCAACCCGTTCGCATCTGAAAACCGCACAAAGGTGAACGCCCCGATCAGCCCATAAACCGCTGGGAACCCGCCAAACACGGGATATGTGTCTGGCAACAGGATCAGATAGGCCAAAGCCCCCATGATCGCAGAGGCAAAGAAGATCACCGCGATTGCCAGATCCCCCATCGCTTCGCCCACGAATTTACCCATCGCCAGCAACAAAACACCCGCAAAGACAGCGTTCAGAAAACTGCTGTGCACAAACGGGTGGGTCACGAAAGGCAAGAACAGATCCAGATTCCAATAGCCGGCATTGATCAACGCACTGACCAGTTCGGGGATCACAGCATAATCACGGATCACCGTCAGCCGCGTGTCAAAGGCACCCCAAAGCCCTGCTTCGGCACCGGCAAAGTAGCCTTCGACCACCACCATGGGCAAAAACAACAGGATCACGGACACGGGCAACGTGTTCACAGCAGGAGTGTTTGGTGACATGGGGCAGTTTCCTTGACGCGTCTTGCCCCGCTGGGTAAGCGATCATCTGACAAATTGCCAGCATCGCCCAAAGCCAAAGGTCCGTTCCATGTCCGATTTTACCCCGCGCGTCTTTTCCGGCATTCAGCCGTCCGGCGGTTTGACCCTTGGCAATTATCTGGGGGCGATGAAACGTTTTGTGGATATGCAGAACGCGGGCACCCACGAAACAATCTATTGCATGGTTGATCAGCACGCGATCACCGTGTGGCAGAACCCCGAAGACCTGCGCAAGAACACCCGTGAATTGGCGGCAGGGTTCATCGCCTCTGGCATCGACCCCGAAAAATCCATTCTGTTCAACCAAAGTCAGGTCGCAGAACATGCGCAGCTGGGCTGGGTGTTCAACTGTGTGGCCCGGATGGGGTGGATGAAACGCATGACCCAGTGGAAAGACAAAGCGGGCAAAAACAGCGAAAACGCATCGCTGGGCCTGTTTGGCTATCCCGCGCTGATGGCCGCAGATATCCTGATTTATCACGCCACACACGTGCCCGTGGGCGAAGACCAGAAACAGCATCTGGAACTGACACGCGACATTGCGATGAAGTTCAACAACGACTTTGGCACCGACTTTTTCCCGATCACCGAACCGGTGATCGAAGGTGCCGCCACCCGGGTCATGAGCTTGCGCGATGGATCCAAGAAGATGTCGAAATCAGACCCATCCGACATGAGCCGGATCAATCTGACCGACACTGCAGATGACATCGCAAAGAAAATTCGCAAGGCAAAGACGGACCCGGAACCCCTGCCAGATACGCTCGATGGGTTGGCCGACCGGCCAGAGGCGCGAAACCTGATCAACATCTATGCGGCTTTGAACGATCAGTCGCCCGACGCTGTTGTTGCCGAATTTGCGGGTCAGCAGTTCGGGGCTTTCAAACCCGCGCTGGCGGATTTGGCGGTCGCGAAAATGTCGCCCATTTCTGGTGAAATGGCCCGCCTGATGCAGGATCAGGCTGAAATCGACCGCATCTTGAAACGCGGTGCGGACCGGGCACGCGAAATTGCCGCCCCGATTTTGGAAAAGACATACGATCTGGTCGGGATGGTGCGTTAACGCACATGTGCGTGTGCGATTTGCAAACTTGAACATAACGGGGGCGTGAATACCTGCGGGGGGAAAGGAAATCCCCATGACATATCATGCCCCTGCCGACCTGCGTGTCGGCCATATTCACCTGAAAGTTTCCGATTTGGATCGGTCTGTTGCGTTTTATGAAAACGTGCTGGGCCTGACGGTCGAACAGCGGATGGGATCGGATGCTGCGTTTTTGTCGGCGGGTGGGTATCACCACCATGTCGCCCTGAACACGTGGTTCAGCAAGAACGGATCGCGCCCTGCCGCTGGCACCACTGGCCTGTTTCACGCCGCGTTTGTCTATCCTTCGCGCGCGGATTTGGCCGATGCGGTGCAAAACGTGCTGGACGCTGGTGTGACGCTGGACGGTGCGTCAGATCACGGGGTGTCAGAAGCCGTGTATTTCAGTGATCCTGATGGCAATGGCATTGAACTGTACCGGGACCGCCCCCGTTCCGAATGGCAACGGTCGGCTGACGGGACGTTGTCCATGGCGACACGGCGCTTGGATCTGAAGGGTTTGTTGGCCGAACGGCGTCACAAAACTGAATCAATTCCGGCATAGGATTGTGATACAGGCGCGTTCGTCCCCTCGGGCGCCTGATGGATCAAACTGCTGATCTATTGCCCACGCGTTGCCCAACGTGTGGGCAATGTGTTTTTGATCACACGCACTTAACCGTTGCAGCGCGCCCCGTGGATGGGGCAGTGTGATCCAGCAAAAGGAGATCACCATGCGTAAGTTTCTGGTCGTGCTGGATGACAGCCAAGAATGCATCAGCGCCATGCGCTTTGCCGCCATGCGTGCCGCCCATACTGGTGGGGGCGTCGAAATCCTTGCTGTGATTCCGCCCGAAGAATTCAATCATTGGATCGGCGTTGGGGAAATCATGCGCGAAGAAGCGCGTGAACGGATCCACGCGCATTTCGAAGTCTTTGCAAAATGGATGCGTGACAAACAGAACGTGGACCCCGAATTGGTCATCCGCGAAGGCGAACCGGAACGCGAAATCATTGCCCAGATGAACGAAGATCGCGACATCGGCGTGTTGGTTCTGGGCGCCGCCGTGGACAAAAAGGGCCCCGGTCCGCTGGTCACCGGTTTGGTCAAAAACGCCAGCGCCTTATCCGTGCCGATCACAATCGTGCCGGGCAACCTGTCAAAAGAACGCTTGGAAGCGATCACCTGATTTAGAATCATTCCAACTTGTTGACATCCTCCGGTCGGATCGCCATGTTTGGCGAAACGATCGGAGCGTCGCCCATGTTCATTCAAACCGAATCCACCCCAAACCCAGCCACGTTGAAATTTCTGCCCGGGCAGACCGTGATGGACATGGGAACTGCGGATTTCCCATCAGCCGAAGCGGCTGTCGCATCGCCACTGGCGCAGCGTCTGTTTGCTGTGGACGGGGTGACGGGTGCGTTTTTCGGATCTGATTTTGTAACAGTCACCAAGTCCGATGGTGCAGAATGGGATCACATCAAACCCGCTTTGCTGGGCGCGATCATGGATCATTTCCAATCGGGCCAGCCCGTTATCGCGGATGGGACCGTCCAAGCGTCGGGTCATGCGGATGGCAACGAAGAAGACGCGGTCGTCGTGGGCCAGATCAAGGAACTGCTGGATACGCGCGTGCGTCCGGCGGTGGCACAGGATGGTGGCGACATCACGTTCCACGGGTTTGATCGCGGTGTCGTTTATCTGCACATGCAGGGCGCGTGCGCGGGATGCCCGTCATCCACGCTGACCCTGAAAATGGGCATTGAAAACCTGTTGCGCCACTACATCCCCGAAGTGGTAGAGGTGCGCCCTGTTGCGGCATAACCCAACCATTTTGGCGTTTGATACATCGGCCGCGCATGTCGCGGCCGCTTTGCTATCTGACGGGCAAATTGTCGAAGATCATTTTCAGGTTCTGGCCCGTGGTCAGGACCAGCAGTTGATGCCAATTTTGCAAGATATGTTGGGGCGTCAGGGCATGGGGTTTGGCGATCTTGATGCGATTGGCGTCGGCGTGGGGCCGGGCAATTTCACGGGCATCCGGATCAGTGTCGCCGCGGCCAAGGGGTTGGCGTTGGCGTTGAATGTTCCGGCCATCGGCGTGTCCATGTTTGATATCTTGAAACATGGCTTTGACCACCGGGCGGTCTATGCCGCGGTATCCGCCCCGCGCGGTGCGGCCTATCTGGATGCTGGCAATGGCACGACCCCCCTTTTGGTGCGGGGGCCATCCGATGTGGAACCCTACCATTCCCCGAAGGCGGAACCGGTGCTGATCGGCGCAATCGATGATGGTTGGGCCACCGCGCTGGGTGCGCAGCCCATGGCGCCGAAACAGTCGATCGGTGCGGGGCTGGCCCATGTCACAGCGGCACGTTTTACCGCGCGCACCGACTGGCCGGCGCCAAAGCCCATGTATCTGAAACCCGCCGATGCGGCACCGCCATCCACAGCCGCACCTGCGATTGTCGGACCATGACCCCCGAAAAGCTGGCACAGGTGTACGAAGCGGCATTTCCCAACAGCCGCCCGTGGACTGTGGCTGAATTTCAAGACATGCAGCGCCGCGAAAACATCCGGTTTTTTGGCAGCGAACAGGCCTTTGCCATCTTGCAAATCGCGCTGGACGAAGCCGAAATTCTGACCTGCGCGACGCATCCGTCCCAGCAACGCAATGGATTTGGCCGCCATGTTTTGGGGCAGGCGATCACCTTTGCCCGCGACAGTCGTTTGAACCGCATCTTTTTGGAAGTGGCGGCGGACAACAAACCCGCTTTTGCCCTGTATTCAGGATTCGGATTTCAAAAGATCGGCCGCAGGCGCGGATATTATGCAGGCTTAGATGGGACCCGATCCGATGCATTGATCATGGAATTGCATCTTTGATGCGCTTGATTGCCTATTCCTGTGATGACATTGGGGAAATTGCTGCAATCCCTATTGACCCTTGACCGTCTGCGGGGCCACCTTTTGGGGGATCACCTTGATCTGCTCGAATCCCGGCCCATCGAAGAACGGGCGGGACCTGACACATGGGAGACCTCAATGAGCTTTATGAAATCCATCATGGGCGGCGCTGCTGCGCTGGCTTTGACTGCGGGCGCAGCTTTGGCCGATCCAGCCATCATCTTTGACCTGGGCGGCAAATTCGACAAATCCTTCAACGAAGCGGCCTTTAGCGGCGCGCAGCGTTGGGCCGAAGAAACAGGCGGGTCATTCCGCGAAATCGAACTTCAAAACGAAGCCCAACGGGAACAGGCCCTGCGTCGTTTCGCAGAAGCCGGGTCCAACCCGATTGTCATGGCTGGTTTTGCCTTTGCATCTGCACTGGGTGAAGTGGCCGGTGAATATCCAGACACATCCTTTGTCATCATCGACATGGTCGTGGATGCACCAAACGTACGGTCCGTTGTTTTCAACGAACACGAAGGATCGTATCTGGTTGGCATGATGGCCGCGATGGCATCTGAATCCGACACTGTTGGGTTCATCGGTGGTATGGACATCCCGCTGATCCGCCGCTTTGCCTGTGGGTATGCACAAGGTGTGAAAGCCGTGAACGCAGACGCAACCGTGATTGCCAACATGACAGGCACAACACCGGCAGCATGGAACGACCCTGTGAAAGGGTCCGAACTGACCAAAGCGCAAATTTCCCAAGGCGCTGACGTTGTATTCGCAGCCGCTGGCGGCACAGGTGTTGGCGTTCTGCAAACCGCAGCCGACGAAGGCATCCTGTCTGTTGGCGTGGATTCCAACCAGAACTACCTGCATTCCGGCAAGGTTCTGACATCCATGATGAAGCGTGTGGACAATGCTGTTTACAACGCATTCTCTGATGGCCCCGGTTTGGAAACAGGGTTCAACGTGATGGGCCTGGCCAACGGTGGTGTGGGCTATGCGTTGGATGAACACAACGAAGCGCTGGTGTCTGCTGAAATGAAAGCGGCTGTTGATGAAGCGTCCATGAAGATTCAGGCCGGCGAAGTGGCCGTTCACGACTACATGAGCGACGAAAGCTGCCCTGCGCTGAACTTCTGATCAGCGTCCTTGAACAGACCGCGCCCCTGAACTGGGGCGCGGTTTTTGCTATAGAAAGATGATATTCATGTCCGCACTTGAAACATTCTTTTCCGCATGGGGTGCAGATGATGCCACCCGCAGTGCGGCCGTGGCTGATGCATTTGGCGCATCGGTCTATTACGCTGATCCGCAATGCCCGGCCCCCGTCACCGACGTGGCTGGCCTGGACCAGATGGTTTCCATGTTCGGACAACACATGCCCGGCGGTTCCGCCGAAGTCGTGAAAGTCGATGCCCACAACGGCCACGCCCGGGCAACGGTCGCCTTCAAGAAAGATGGCAACGCGATGATGCATGGGCATTATTTTGCGGATATGGACGCCGATGGCAAACTGACACGGCTGATTGGCTTTCCCGGATTAGGAACACCTGAATGACGGCCCCGGCCATTGAATTAAAAGGCATTTCCAAGGCCTTTGGCCCGGTGCAGGCCAACAAGGATATCTCTATTTCCGTTCAACCCGGTACGATCCACGGGATTATCGGCGAAAACGGCGCAGGCAAATCGACCCTGATGTCGATCCTGTACGGCTTTTACAAAGCCGATAAGGGAGAGGTGTTCATTCGTGGTACCAAAACCGAAATCCCTGACAGTCAGGCCGCGATCCGGGCCGGGATCGGTATGGTGTTTCAACACTTCAAGCTGGTGGAAAATTTCACCGTTCTGGAAAATGTGGTGCTTGGCGCCGAAGACGGGGCATTGCTGACCCCATCGCTGCGCAAAGCCCGGCGGGAACTGACGGGGTTGGCCGAAGAATACGGCCTGAACATCGAACCCGATGCCGTGATCGAAGACATCGGTGTGGGCATGCAGCAGCGCGTCGAAATCCTGAAAGCCCTGTACAGACAGGCGGATATTCTGATCTTGGATGAACCCACGGGTGTTCTAACCCCGGCAGAGGCGGACCAGTTGTTCCGCATTCTGGCGCGGCTGAAGGAAGAAGGCAAAACCATCATTCTGATCACGCACAAATTGCGTGAAATCATGGATATCACCGATACCGTCAGCGTGATGCGACGCGGGGAAATGACGGCCACCGTGAAAACCGCCGAAACGTCGCCTGCGGAATTGGCGGAACTGATGGTGGGCCGCAAGGTGCTGTTGCAGGTCGACAAGGTCCCGGCCCAACCGGGGGCTGCGGTGTTGGACGTGCAAAACCTGAACGTTACCGATGATCAGGGCGTGCACCGTTTGAAAGACGTGTCGCTGCAGGTGCACGCGGGCGAAATCCTTGGCATTGCGGGGGTGGCCGGCAATGGTCAGTCTGAATTGTTGGAAGTGCTGGGTGGTACCCAGAATGCCACCGGCACAGTTCTTCTGAACGGTCAGCAACTGGATCTGACGGGCAAATACTCCGATGGACGGTCGCGCCGTGCGCGCGGTGTGGCCCATGTGCCCGAAGACCGCCAACGCGAAGGTCTGATCATGGACTTTCACGCATGGGAAAATGCGTGTTTTGGCTATCATCACGACGACGCCTATCAGCGCAACATGTGGCTGATGAATCCAGACGCCATGCGGCGTGATACCGAAGGCAAGATCAGCCGTTTCGATATCCGTCCTGCGAATTGTTGGAATCAAGCCAAATCATTTTCCGGCGGCAATCAGCAGAAAATCGTGTTGGCCCGCGAGATCGAGCGTAACCCGGATCTGCTTTTGATCGGCCAACCCACACGCGGTGTGGACATTGGCGCGATTGAATTCATCCATCAGCAGATCGTGGCGCTGCGCGATCAGGGCAAGGCGATCTTGCTGGTCAGTGTGGAACTGGATGAAATCCTGTCGCTGTCGGACCGTGTGGCGGTCATGTTTGATGGCCGCATCATGGGCGAACGCATGGCGGATCAGACAGATGCCAAAGAACTGGGCCTGATGATGGCCGGTATGACGGGGGAGGCCGCCTGATGCACCCTATTCCACGCTGGGCAGATGTGATCCTGATCCCATTGATTTCCGTGTTGCTGGCCGCGATCTGTGCCGCGATCCTGTTGGTCGCCATCAACGAAGACCCGATTGAGGCCATGAACCTGATGATCCAAGGAACCCTGTTCCGGTCAGAAGGCATCGGGTTCATGTTGTATTACACCACCAATTTCATCTTCACCGGGCTTGCCGTATCAGTCGCGTTCCACGCGGCCCTGTTCAACATCGGCGGCGAAGGGCAGGCGCAATTGGGGGGCTTGGGCGTGGCACTGGCGATGCTGTTTATCCCGTGGCCCCACTGGACGCTGGCCATCATTGGCGCGTCACTGGGTGCGATGGCCTTTGGGGCGATGTGGGCTGCGATCCCGGCGTATTTGCAGGCCAAACGCGGCAGCCATATCGTGATCACCACGATCATGTTCAACTTCATTGCCGCGGCCCTTTTGAACTATCTTCTGGTCAACATCCTGAAACCCGTTGGGTCCATGGATCCGGCAACCCCCAGCTTTCCTGAGGCAACGCATCTGCCCACGTTCCGTGACATGGCCGAAGGGCTGGGATTTGATCGGATGTTTGGCGCGTCGCCTGCGAATGTCACCACTTTTTTGGCGATCATTGCGGCCTTTGCGGTTTGGGTGCTGATCTGGCGCACGCGGCTGGGCTATGAAATCCGGTCGTTTGGGAAATCGGCGACAGCCGCCAAATACGCAGGCATCAGCCCCACCAAAATCATCATGATCGCCATGCTGATTTCCGGCGGACTTGCGGGCATGATGGCCGTGAACACCACCCAAGGCGAAGCGGAACGGCTGATCCTGAATTTCACAGAAGGCGCAGGCTTTCTGGGCATTGCCGTTGCCCTGATGGGGCGCAGCCATCCGTTTGGCGTTTGCGTGGCGGCGCTGTTGTTTGGGTTCTTGTTTCAGGGGGGGGCGGAATTGGGGTTCTGGACATCGATTCCGCGTGAACTGATCCTCGTCATTCAGGCCTTGGTGATCCTGTTTGTGGGCGCATTGGACAACATGGTGCGCATGTTCGTGGGCTGGCTGTTCAGCTTTGCCCCATCGCGGGGGATGGCATAATGGATTTTCTGACCATTCTTCAGGTGCTGGATGCATCGCTGCGCTTTGCCACGCCACTGCTGCTGGCCTGTTTGGCGGGGTTGTTTTCCGAACGCGCAGGCATTTTCGACATCGGGCTAGAGGGTAAGATGCTGGCCGCCGCGTTCCTGTCGGCTGCCGTGGCCGCCATGACGGGGTCTGTCTGGATTGGGCTTTTGGCGGGGATTGGGGCGTCGGTTGCCCTGTCCCTGATCCATGGTGTTGCGTCGATCACCTTCCGTGGTGATCAGATCATTTCCGGCGTGGCGATCAACTTCCTTGCCGCCGGGCTGACGGTGGTTGTCGCCCAAACCTGGTTCGGGCAGGGCGGGCGCACCCCGCAATTGTCCGGTGACGGTCGGTTCAACCCGGTTGATTTTCCGGGGGCCGTGCCGGGCCGGGAATTGGCTGACGCTGGTCCCTTGGCGCAACTGTATTCAGAACTTTTGTCCGGGCATACGATCCTTGTATATCTGGCGCTGCTGATCGTACCATTGACGTGGTATGTGCTGTACCGCACCCGCTTTGGTCTGCGGTTGCGGGCTGTGGGCGAAAACCCTGCCGCCGTGGATACAGCGGGCATTTCAGTTGTTGGTCTGCGTTATGCCGCCGTGCTGATTTGTGGCGTGTTGTGCGGCATCGCCGGGGCCTATCTGGCAACAGCCCTGCAAGCCGGCTTCGTCAAGGAAATGACCGCCGGGCGCGGGTTCATCGCGCTTGCCGCCCTGATCTTTGCGAAATGGCGGCCATGGTATGCGCTGTATGCTTGTTTGCTGTTCGGCTTTTTGCAGGCCTTGGCCCTGCGGCCTGATCTGATCACCAGCGTGTCTGGGATCAAGGTGCAGGTGCAACTGCTGGATGCGCTGCCCTATATCCTGACGGTTGTGATTCTGGCCGGGTTCGTGGGCAAGGCGATCCCACCCCGCGCCGGGGGCCAACCATATGTGAAAGAACGGTAAGTCCAGTTTGCCCACGGTGACAGACCACCGCCCCGTGCATAGCGGGATTGCCGTTAAATCCGACACCGCCCCCCTTGCCGCAATGCAGCAACTGCCCTAGGGGGGCGCATGTCTATCTACCTCCCTATTGCTGAAGTATCGGTCAACGCGTTCTTGCTGTTGGGCCTTGGCGGTCTTGTCGGTGTATTGTCCGGCATGTTTGGCGTGGGCGGTGGGTTTTTGATGACGCCGCTGTTGTTTTTCATTGGCATCCCCCCAGCCGTTGCCGTCGCGACAGAGGCAAACCAGATCGTCGCATCTTCTTTTTCGGGTGTGCTGGCACACCTGCGTCGCCGGACAGTCGATTTCCGAATGGGAACGGTTCTGCTGGTGGGCGGCCTGATCGGTGCGGGTCTGGGCGTATTTGTGTTCAATTACCTGAAATCACTCGGTCAGGTCGATCTGCTGGTCAAGCTGTGCTATGTCGTGTTTCTGGGCATCATCGGGTCGTTGATGTTCGTTGAAAGCCTGTCTGCCTTGCGCCGGGCGGGCACACCCACCGCCGCCCCGAAACGCAAGAAACACACGTGGGTTCACAACCTGCCGTTCAAGATGAAATTCCGGGTGTCGGGCCTGTATATTTCGGTCATCCCGCCAGCGTTGGTCGGGGTTGCCGTGGGCGTTCTGGCTGCGATCATGGGGGTCGGTGGCGGGTTCATCATGGTGCCAGCCATGATCTATCTTTTGGGCATGCCGACGAAGGTTGTGGTGGGCACATCCCTGTTCCAGATCATTTTCGTCACCGCGTTCACAACAATGCTGCACGCCACCACGAACTATACGGTGGATATGGTTTTGGCGGTTTTGTTGCTGGTGGGCGGGGTGATTGGTGCACAGTTCGGCACGATCATCGGGGCAAAGCTGCGCGCCGAACAGCTGCGTGTCTTGCTGGCGCTGATCGTTATCGCCGTGTGCGCGAAACTTGCGCTGGATTTGATCATTCAACCGACGGAACTGTTTTCCCTTGGTGACAGCGGGGGCCACTGATGCGTTACCTTTTGACCCTGTTTTTGCTGTTCGCCCCGATTGCCAAAGCGCAAGAGGTTGTGGTGGGCCTGTCTGATCAAGAGATTGGCATTGATGCGTTTTTCGACGGATCTGATCTGTTCATCTACGGCGCAATCCGCCCATCGGCATCGTCGCTGGTCAGTTTCGAAGATCCCTATGACGTGATCATCACCATCGCCAGCCCGCGCGAACCGGTCACGGTCCGGCGCAAGGAACGCCGGTTCGGGATTTGGGTCAATGTGGATGCGGTTGACGTTGATCTGGCCCCAACGGTTTACGCGCTGGCCACATCTGCGCCATTGGCAGATGTTCTGGCCG
Source organism: Planktomarina sp. (assembly GCA_020630595.1). Classification (GTDB taxonomy): domain Bacteria; phylum Pseudomonadota; class Alphaproteobacteria; order Rhodobacterales; family Rhodobacteraceae; genus Planktomarina. Next base: position 15,139 of record JAHDBC010000009.1, on the reverse strand, counting down.
ATACAGAAGATTTGCGCCATTCGATTTCCGTGCCCCGCATGATCCGATCCGTGGGTGCGCCCATGGATGTGGAAGGGGCCGAAGATTTTGCCGTGGCGGTCAAGCGCATCCGTCAAAACAATGGCCTGTACCAGACGCTGGAAAACAGCATCGAATTGCGGGCCAATACGCTGTTTTCAACGTCGATCCCATTGCCTGCCAACCTGACCGAAGGCGATTACGATCTGCGGGTGTTCATCACCCGGCAAGGGTCGGTGATGGCGCTGCATGAAAGCCAGATTCCGGTGCAAAAGGTGGGGGCCGAACGCTGGTTGTTCGATCTGGCCCATGAAAACCCCGTGCTTTACGGGCTGCTTTCGCTTGCCATTGCCATTTTCGCGGGTTGGGGCGCATCTGCGGTTTTCCAACTGGCGCGGCGTTGATCGACTTCGGGCATTCGAAAACTGACAGCTTCGGCCACGTGTGTGCGGGTGATGGCGTCTGATCCGGCCAGATCGGCAATCGTTCGGGCCACGCGCAGAATGCGGTGATACCCCCGCGCCGAAATCGCAAATCGTGCGGCGATCTGCATCAGGAATGTGCGGCTGTCACTGTCTAGGGGGGCGGCCATTTCCAAGACCGCGCCTTCTGCATCAGCATTTGATCGCACGTCGCCCACGCTGTCATAGCGTTCGGTCTGGATCCGGCGCGCGGCCTGCACCCGGTCTGCGATGACCGCGCTGGTTTCGCCGTCGGCCGGCAGATCAAGATCCGTGAACCGCACAGGCGGCACATCGACCCGCAGATCAAACCGATCCATCAACGGCCCGGAAATTCGGCCCAGATAATCCGCACTGCAATCAGGGGCACGGGCGCACGCCTTTGCCGGATCAGAAAGATGCCCGCACCGGCAGGGGTTGGCAGCGGCCACCAGCATGAACCGGCAAGGGTAGCGCACATGGGCGTTGGCGCGGGCCACGACAACTTCGCCGCTTTCCACCGGTTGGCGCAGCGTTTCCAGAACCTGCCGGGGAAATTCAGGGAATTCGTCCAGAAACAACACGCCATTGTGGGCCAGCGACACCTCTCCGGGTTTGGCCCCGCGCCCCCCGCCCACAATTGCAGCCATCGACGATGTGTGGTGGGGTTCGCGGAACGGGCGTTCGCGGGATATGCCGCCATCGTCCAACAGGCCCGACAAGGATTGGATCATAGACGTTTCCAACGCTTCTGCCGGGGTAAGCGGGGGCAGGATACCGGGCATGCGGGCGGCCAGCATCGACTTGCCCGACCCCGGCGGCCCCATCAACAACAAATGGTGCCGCCCGGCCGCCGCAATTTCAAGCGCACGTTTGGCGCGTTCCTGGCCCTTGACGTCTGCCATATCGCGCAGCTGCACGTCGCGGATCACATCGCCCGGCTTGGATGGGGGCAAGACGGCCTGACCCGAATAATGGCGCAGCAACGCGGCCAGTGACCGGGGCGCGATCACCTGTGTGTCGGAAACCCATGCGGCTTCTGCCCCGCACGGGGCAGGGCAGATCAGGCGCTTGTCGCCTTCGTGGGCGGCCATCGCCGCAGGCAGGCACCCGTTGACCCGCACGATGGAACCATCCAGCGACAGTTCCCCCATCACAACGCTGGCGGCTGCGTCTTCGGGGGCAATCAGGCCAAGGGCCGCCAAAAGCGCAACAGCGATGGGCAAATCAAAATGCGACCCGTCTTTGGGCATATCAGCCGGGGACAGGTTCACCGTGATCCGTTTGGACGGCAGGGCAACGGAACAGGCGGCAAGGGCCGCGCGGACCCGTTCACGGGCTTCGGACACGGCCTTTGCCGGCAATCCGACGATCTGAAACGCCGGCATTCCCGGGGCCACGGCACATTGCACTTCGACCAGATGTGCTGTGATCCCTTCGAACGCGGCGGTATAGGTGACTGCGGTCAATTCGGCCCCCGGCTGGCATGGTTAACGCCACGCTAACCGGGCAGGGGTTTAAGAATTGTAAACAGCCATGAACTGCGGCCAAGCTTCGGCGTCGGCCACGGTTTTGTCGCGGCAGAATGCGTTGCAGGCCCCGAATGTGCGCCCTTCGACCTGAAACAGATGCGTGACAGGATCACCGGAATAGGGGCATGTGTTGTTTTCCGGGGTGCCGTCGTCCAGCGGCGCTGCCGCAAGGGGGGCGGGGCCGGGCCAATCGGCCTGATCCAGTGGCAACCGATAGGGTTTGGGATCATACGCTTTTGTCAGGCCCATGGCCCGCCACTGGCGAAACAGCGGGTGGGCCAGATGACGGGCCACATAGGCCTGCGCGGCGTCAGACACGGGCAGGCCATAGCCCGCAATCCGCGCCGCCACCGGGGCATAGAACACATCTGCCAAGGAATAGGCGCCGAACAACCAAGCGTCAGACGCTGATTGATCCATCGCCATGGACCACAGCCTGTCAATCCGCGCCAGATCGGCCCGCACAGCGTCAGAGGGTTCGAACCCCGACCAGCTGTGTTCAAGGTTCATGGGGCAATCGGTGCGCAGCGCGCCAAAACCCGCATGCATTTCTGCCACCATGCCCCGTGCCAAGGCGCGCTGCCCGGCATCCGCAGGCCACAGCCCCGCATCCGGGTTTTCTTCGTGCAGGGTTTCCGCCATGGCAAGGGTATCCTGCACCACGTGGCCTGCGGGTGTGGTCATCACCGGCACAAGCCGCGCCGGGGCCAGATGGGCCAGATCTTCGTGCATCGTGCCATCATAAAGCCCCGCCATATGCACGGTCGCGGGGATATCGAACGCACGCAACATCAGCCACCCCCGCATGGACCAGCTGCTATAGGTGCGGTCGCCAATATAAAGATCATATCCCATGGGTTTGTTCCTTTTGGTTTTGCCAACCATAGAAACGTGTGGGTGGGGATGGGAAACGAAAATCCGTGAACGGATTGATCACCGTTGGTGAAGGATCAGATGTGTTTCGTGCGCTGCCGGTTCACGGTCACACGGGTGACAAAGGCAATGATGAACACGATCGTCAGGATCAGAACAATCGTCGGGGCCGGGGCGCTGTCGATCCAGAAACTGGCATAGGTGCCAGTGATCATGCTGATCATGCAAACTGCGACGGCAATCCACAACATCGATCCAAATCGTTTGGTCACCAGAAACGCAATCGCCCCCGGCGCAATCAACAGGCCAATCGACAGGATCAAACCCACCGCCGACAGGGTCGCCACAATGGTCAGCGACAGGGCCGCCAACAGCCCATAGTGCAACCAATTAACGTTCAACCCCGCCGCACGTGCCTGTGCGGGATCAAAGATGAACAACAGGATGTCTTTCCAACGCAGGACCAACACGGCCGTGACCAGCGCGCTGATCCACCCCGCCAGCACCAGATCATCCGTGCCCACGCCCAGCATGTTGCCAAACAGGATGTGGTCCAGATGGATGCCGCCATCCGTGGCCACATACATCACCAGTCCCAGCCCGAACATGCCGCTGAAGACAACACCCATGACCGTGTCCTGTTTCACCCTTGAATGTTCGGTCAGCACGCCTGTTGCAACGGCGCAAAACATCCCCGCCACAAAGGCCCCGATCAACAGCGGAGCCCCGATGATATAAGCGGCCACAATGCCCGGCAGAACCGCGTGGCTGACCGCATCGCCCATCAAGGCCCAGCCCTTGGTCACCAGAAAACAAGACAACAGGGCCGTGGGCACGGCAACGATCACACAGATCAAAAACGCGTTTTGCATGAAGCCAAATTGAAACGGCAGCCAAAGATCAGCCATGGGGACCCTCTGCCGCTTGACGGGCCCGCCTATGGGCGGCCCAGACCCCGTGTTTGGGGGCCAGCACGAATGCCGTCAGAAACACCAGTGTTTGCAGGCAAACGATGATGCCCCCCGTGGCCCCATCCAGAAAAAAGCTGGCATAGGCCCCCAGAAAACTGGTTGTTGTTCCGATGGCGACGGATGTCAGGATCAGGCGCGGAAACCGGTCGCACAACAGATATGCGGTCGCGCCCGGTGTGACGACCATGGCGATCACCAAAAACGCCCCCACGGTTTGCATCGCAGCCACGACCGACGCGGACAACAGCACGAAGAACACCGCCTTCAACACATCCGGTTTCAGCCCGATTGTGCGGGCGTGGGTTTCATCGAAAAACGTAACCATCAGATCTTTCCACTTCCAGATCAGAACAGCCAGTGTGATGCCCCCGATCAACACCAGTTGCAGCGTGTCGCCCGGGCTGATGGCCAGAATGTTGCCCATGGTGATCGTTTCAACGGAAACGGCGATGGGGTTCAGCGACATCACAAACAGGCCAAGCCCGAAAAAGCTGGTAAAGATGATGCCGATGATCACATCGACCTTTAGCCCCGACCGATTGCTGAGAAACAGCATCGCAAGGGCGGCCAACCCCCCAGACAGGAACGCCCCCAAAGCAAAAGGAAGGCCCAAGATATAAGCTCCGGCGACACCGGGCACGACCGAATGGGCCAACGCATCGCCGATCAGCGACCAGCCTTTCAGCATCAAATAGGCCGACAGAAACGCGCAAACGCCGCCCACAAGGGCCGACACCCACATCGCGTTGGTCATGTAGCCATAGCTGAACGGTTCCAGCAAAATCATGATCCGTCGCGCCCACTGGTTCGGGTTTGATCGCCATATTGAACAAAGGGGCGTTCGTCGTCTGTCAGGATCGTGACGGCGCGCCCGTCTTCATCATCGTGCAAATCGGTTCCGGCAAGGGTGAAGTGCCGCAACACACCCCCAAAGGCCCGTTGCAGGTTTTCCTGCGTAAAGACTTCGGCGGTGGGGCCATGGTCCAGAATGGTTCCTTTGACCAACACGGTGCGGTCACAAAATTCGGGCACAGACCCCAGATTGTGGGTCGATACCAGCATCACCCGCCCTTCGTCGCGCAGGGTGCGCAACAGTTCGATGATCTGATCTTCTGTTTTGACATCGACCCCGGTAAAGGGTTCGTCCAACAAGATGACCTGGCCGTTTTGGGCCAGCGCACGGGCCAGAAACACGCGTTTGCGTTGGCCGCCCGACAATTCGCCGATCTGGCGGGTTCGGTACTCTGCCATGCCGACACGGTCCAAGGCTTGATCAACGGCATCGCGGTCAGCGGGTTTCGGACGGCGCAACAGGCCCATGTGCCCATAGCGGCCCATCATCACCACATCTTCGACCAGAACGGGAAAATCCCAATCCACGTCTTCTGATTGGGGAACATAAGCCACCAGATTGCGTTTCAGCGCCTGTGCGACCGTGTGGCCCAATATGCGAATGTCGCCCTTTGCTGCGGGAACGAACCCCATCAAAGCCTTGAACAGGGTGGATTTTCCCGCCCCATTGACCCCGACAAGGGCCGTGACCGTCCCGCGCGGTACGTCAAATGTGGCGTCGCGCAGGGCTGTGTGGCCATTGCGATACGTGACGGTCAGGCCGCGCGCAGACAGGCCGGGGGCAGTGGGGTGCTGGGTCGGCATGGGCTAGGGCGCGCTTTGCGTCAGGCCGCGCACGACCGTTTCGGACGTCACGCGCAGCAGATCCAGATACGTGGGCACAGGGCCATCAGCATCCGACAGGGAATCCACAAACAAATCCCCCCCGTACATCGCCCCGGTTTCCCGCGCGACCTGACGGGCGGGGGCCGTGTTCACGGTGCTTTCGCAAAAGACAACGGGGATGTCATTGTCCCGCACCCCGTCGATCACGGCGCGCACCTGTTGCGGTGTGCCGACGGCATCTGCGTTCATGGGCCACAAATACAATTCTTGCAGGCCAAAATCCTGTGCCAGATAGCTGAACGCCCCTTCACAGGTGACAAGCCAGCGTTCGTTTTCGGGGATTTGCGCAACAGCATTGCGCAGGGGTTCGATGGTGTCCCGCAATTGTTGCTTATAACGGTCTGCATTGGCGGCATAATAGGCCGCGTTTTCTGCATCCAGATCAGACATGGCATCCGTGATATTGTCGATGTAGATCAGCGCATTGTCCAAACCCATCCATGCATGGGGATTGGGTTTGCCCGCGTATGAACCCGATTTGATCGCAAGTGGGGTGATCCCATCGGTGACAGTGACCGATGGCACATCGCCCAGATTTTCAAGGAACTGTTCAAACCACAGTTCAAGATTCATGCCGTTCCACAAGATCAGGTCGGCATCAATCACGCGCACGATATCGCGCGGCGTGGGATCATAGCCATGAATTTCCGCCCCCGGTTTCGTGATGGACACAACATCAGCCCGGTCGCCTGCAATGTTGCTGGCGATATCGGCCAAAACCGTAAAGCTGGTTGCGACTTTCAGGGGGTCCGCAGCAATCGGACCCGCAGACAACGCGCAGATCGTGACAACTGGCAAAAGGGATTTCATTCGGCGATCCTTTCCACGTTGGTGATTTCTGTAAATGCAAATCATTCGCAACTGTCAAGGTAAGCCGTTTTGGTTCAAAAACATCACCTGTGGGCAAAAATAGTGAAATCAGATCGACCAACGTGGGAAAGCCCGATCAGGGCACATTTGGGGGAAAGGGGCAACGCTGGTGCGTCACCCCCTGTGTTGTGGGTTGCTTATGTGCCGTTAGGCGGCCCGGTGCATCAGACGAACATGGTGGGGGCGGGGCCGATCGCGTCGTTGGGTTTGGTCACATCATCGCGGACCGTGTCATAGCCCATGTCATCCAGTGAGGCGAGCGTGATGTCTGACACAAAGCTGTTCGCGTTCAGGATGCCGGTCATGAATTCGGACCCCAATGCGCCTTCGTCCCAGTGGCCGCCACGTGGATCGACGGGCACACCGGATGCGGCAAAGGGATCATCTTCCGATAGCGGGCTGTCCAGATAGGCCTGCGTGGCATTGGCCCCCGTGAACCGCACACCGGCGTCCGGGTTGGACCGGTCAATCAACCCCTGTTGTTCCCATTTGATTCCAAAGCCGATGGCGTGAAACATTTCGTGCAGGACCGTGCTTTCAAAATCGTCACCCCGCTTCAGTGCTTCCAGATCAGCGTTGTCCATCACGATGTCGGCCCGCGTCGGCAAATCGCTGTCGCTGCGCGTATCATAGACCTGCGCATAGGCCAGAATGCCCGAATAGCTGTCGATGTCGGCTTTCGACAATGTGATGGCCACATCATCTATTTCCTGCCCGCGATAGCTGTCATCAGGAATGTCTTCTACGATAACCTGGCTGATGAATTCTGCGCATTTGATGACGGCGTTCTGTTCGTCCAGCGTCCAGTCGCCTTCGAAGGTCAGATCCAGATTGAACCCGTCATCCCCGCCGCTGCGGTAAAACGGAACGGTTTCCGTCAACGGATCATAGATATCTTCGTCTTCTTCAAAATCGGGTGTGGTTTCAGGGGCTGTGGCTGTGGGTTCATCACGGTCGGCGGATGAATCGTCGGATGCCGGATCATCATCCGGCTGATCGGGCGGGGTGTCCGCATCATCAGAGGGTTCTATGAATTCTTCGACAATCGTGTCGATGACAAACATGCCGCTGGCGAGCGATAGGAAAAAGAAAAACGATAGCATGGGTCGTACAAAACCCGCCAAAGCCTAACTTTGTCTTAACTTTGGTTCAAATTTTACAGGGTCGTCGGACAGCCCCGCAAAAAAGTGCGGGGTGATGCCATTTTTTTCGCAAGATGCGCCGCTTGAACACTCAGGCCAGATGCACTGCGGCAGCCTGTTCTGACAAGATAGGCTGGGGGCAGTTCAACGCTTCGGTCGTTTCCAATCTGTGCGCCCAGATATTGCACACATGATCCGTATCCGGATCGCCCAGTTTGCGCACCAAAATGGCCGCGACAAGGGATGCGGCGTTTTCATCCACACCGAAATGGGCCTGCATCAAGACGCAAATTGATCCCGCAAATGATTTTTCAGCCGTTCGCAGTTCCGCGCGGATCGCAGTGCAGGTCGGGTCCAAAGAACACAGCGTACGGCGCAGTTTATGTTCAACAGATGCCAGATGTGCCCGGCCCAGCATGCGGTCGCTTTGACCATCAGATTCGGCATTCAGCGATGCACCCAGCTGCGCAAACAGCCATGCGTCCCCATCGAACCCTTTTTCATCTATGTCTGCGGCTGTTTTCAGTGCGTTGTCGAACATTTGTGTCGTCATGAATCACCCCCGGGTTGAATGGTTGACCAAGGGTTAACCTGTTCGGGATCATTCGCTTTCACCCAAATGGGGGAAAAGGACCATGGTCGGTGAATTTCCGGCGATGCTTGGCCCCCGGCGGGGCATTTGATCGGGCTGTACACGCGCCCGGTACGGGGGCGGTTGCCGCATTGCCGCCGCGCTAACTGACGCGCAAAAGGTTCAAAATCCTGTCAGTCTGGGCCAACAGGAACGGAAAGGTCGCCCCGAAATGTTCGTGGCGTGCGTTGATCTGACCGGCCAGTTGGGCTGACAGTTTGTCGCTGATCAACGGGTTTTCTTCTGTCGACAACAGATGGCAGTTCGGCGTGACGTTTGTGCCAGCCTCCAGCTGATCCCACGGCGTGCCGTACAGTTTTGATTCGTGCAGGCATCCAGCCAGATCCTGTGCCACCAAATCTTCGGCATTGGCTTGCATGGCCTTCAGCCCATCGGGTGATTCCAACGTGGCCAAGGGCACATCGGGATACAGAATGTGGCGGCGGTACGGTTTTGTCCCTGTTTTGAACCCCTGCAGGCGTTTCAGGGTCAATTTGCCCAACAGATCGAATGTCTTTGGGGCGCTGTGCATGGCCAGCCCCACGGACCGAAAATGCCCCTTGAAGCCAAAGATTGTCTGAAACCCGGTTGCAGGTGGCACGCAATCCAGCCCCACCAGCCGCACCACGATTTCGGGGTACAGCACCGCAAGACGATACGCAGACGCAAGCCCCGTGCCGTGGGTCAGTACAGACACCTGGGAGACGTTCTTTGATTTCAGGTAGGCCGCATAAAAATGTGCCAGACCGTCAAACCCCTGCGCCTTGATCGCCGGATCAAGCGGGGTCGTTCCATAACCGGGCCGTGATGGGGCCAGAATGGAAATCTGTGCCTTGCGCGCGGTGGTCAGAAACCGGGCCGGCAGATGCGGGCCGTGCAAGGCGCAATGCACAAAAAGGGCAACCGATCCATCGTGCAGGGGGGTGTCCTGTTCGGGCTGTCTGGTGCGCATCTTGTGTGGTTCGTCTTGCGGAATATGGGTCGCCAGACCGTGAATATTTGCGATCAGTTTGGGTTGCCCATCAGCGGACACTTTCGCAGCCAGCGCCTTTAATTGGCTGCGAATGGTTTCGGGTGATTTGCCCAGTGCCGCTGCAATTTCAGTTGCGCGAAATCCATCCAGTGCGTGGGCCAAAACCCGCATTTCGGCAGGCGTGATCCCAAAGTCGCGTTCCAACAAATGGCGCATCGCACCCGTTAGAATGTTTGTTTCCAAAAACCATTCCGTCTGGTCTGGCTGGGTGTCGCTGGGGCGGGCGGTTCCCAGATTGGCCGATTCACGGTCCGACACAAAATACCGAAAAATCATCGGCCCGGGGGTTGCGTGATAGGATGCGATGATCCGGGACCGATCATCAGGATGCAGATCAATCGCCCGGTTCTGTTCGATCAGCCCAATCTGGTCGGCGATGGACAGGTCGGCGTCAAACTTGAAATCGGCTGGCTGCCCCTCTTGTGGTCGGATCAGCGGTGCCTGATCTTCAAGGCTGCGCAGGGCCACTTCGGAATATTTTTCGATTTCAAGCCGGGCAAAGGGTTCATCGTTTTCGGACAGCCAACTGCCCAGCACAAGTATCAGGTCTGCCAGATGGGCAGGGTCAATCACCGCCTGATACAATCGAAACGCCACCTGTTCGAATGTCGGGGCAGACAAGGGCAACGGGGGCGCCATCACGACACCTGCAGGTTTGGTTGGGCGGCCATGATCCGGCGGGCAAAATGGGCACCCGCCGCCTTTGCCGCTGCGTCTGACAAATGCACTTCGTCGTGCCACGCATGGGCATCGGGCCGGCCAAAGGGGCGCAGATCAATGAACCGATAATTGTCCAATTCCAGTTCCAGCGCGGTCAATCGTGCGGAATATGTCGCCACAATCAACGCGCAGATTTCGGTCCAATACCGCGTCGGGATTTGCGCGGCCTCCAGATCCTTGGACAGCCAACTGCCTGTTCCGAACAAAAATGGCACCGCGTAGCTGTGGCTGTAGAAGCGCAACGGGCGGTCCGTGCTGTTTTGCAGCGTTTCGCCGTAGCGCGCCACCTGCCGGGCCAGCCCATCTATGGTCGGATGCACAGTGTCCCAATTCAGAAAATCACGGGCGCTGGACTGCCCGTCAAAGGGCAAAAGATGGTCTTTGAAATAATCCCCCATCATTTCGTTCCCACCCCCCGACAGCGCAATATCGGAAATCGGATAGCTGTTCAGCGCCGCAATGGTTTCGGCCAGCTGGCTGTCAGACAGGTAATCGGGAAAGGACTGACCGGGCGCGGCGACGGGATACACCGGCAAATGGTTGGCCATGGCCTGCGCAACATCAAGGGGCGCGATAATGGGAAAACAAAACCAGCTGTCGCCTTCGGCCAACACGGCCGGGCGGCCGGGGTGGGTGTCCAGCATCGTTGCAAACTGCCGCCGCCGCAAAGCGTTTTCCAAGGATGCGAACAGTCGAAACGCAAGGTTTTGAAATCCGCCGCGCGTCGGTGTTTCTGCGTCTTGTGGCTGAATTTCAACCTGTGGCGCGATCCCGTCGGGGTTGTGATACGTCAGCCGGATGCGGTGATCCAACAGATCGCGCGCCGCAGTCAAATCGCCACAATCCAATGACTGTTCCAAAGCATCAGCGGTTTGCGCGTCACCGCAATCGTTCAACGCATCCAAAAGGGGTTGTGCGTCCTGCTTCATGTCATGCGTCATGGCCTGAACCACCATCCCATGCTTTGGCGTTTGTGTCTTCCACCACTGGCAATGACAGAGCGGGCGGTGTTTTCAACCAGAAAATGAATGGTCGATGTTCGTCCTTAGGGTGATTGCAATATCGGCGGGGCCTTACATGGCGTGCGGCACCCCGTGCGGATGTGAAGCCGATGTTAAGATTGAACGTTGCAAACTGGCCGCAGGCACGGGGACCAGCAGGCGCTTCGTCACCGTGACTGCAAAACGCAAATATCATCCCTTGGTCGGGTATCTTCGGATGCACCAATCGCTTAAAGCTTGGAGACACCATGCAGGCATGCAGAACAGAAATGGCGTTGTTGGGGGAACAGTCTTTGCTGGAGCCGATTGATATCGTCTTGCACGCGGGGGCACACAAGACCGCCACAACCCATTTGCAGCAGCTGTTTTATCAATATGCAGACAAAATCCAAAGCCGCGGCACTTCCTTCGTGGGGCCGCGCCATTTGCGCCGGGCGGGTCAATCGCTGAAAGCGGCGCTGGGCGCTGCACCGGGCCAAGACCGCGATGCGGTGCTGTCCCAACGGTTGGGCGATGCGCGCGGGCTGTTGGTATCGGAAGAAAATGCACTGGGTATGATTATCGCACCCGACGGTCAGTTGGCGCACAAACGGTTGTATCCGACCGCGCCGCATCGTTTGACCACCCTTGCCAAAGGGTTGAAGCCGCATCGGTTGCATTTGGCCGTCGGGCTGCGCAACCCGGCCGATCTGCTGGTATCAGCTTACGCACAGGCGTTGATGGCGGGAAATTACCGTTCGTGGGAAGATTTCATTGGCGATGTCGATCCCGTGGCGATGGAATGGTCCGGCATATTGGAACGGCTTGCGCAATCGGGGCATTTTGCCAGCATCGTGGTCTGGCGGTACGAAGATTATCATGCCGTGTTTCATGATGTGGTCGCACATCTGTTGGGGCCCGATCATCCCATTGGGCCCGTGAACCTGAACCGCAAATCCCACGAAGGGCTGTCAGGGGCCGCCGTCGATGCCTGCGCGCGGTGGTATGCCGACGGTCATCGCGGCCGGTTGGGCACCGTGGCCCGCGAAGATTTTCCGATTTCCGACAGCACCCCGCGGTTTTCACCATGGTCAGACACCGTGCAGGATACCGTGGCGCAAGGCTATGCGGATGATATGGCGCGGCTTGAAACGATCCCGGGGATCACTGTTCTGAAACCAACGCGCTGAAAGGGTTGAAAGTCCCGCGGGGCCAGCGTATCTGCCTTGCACCACAAGGTGAGATCGACCCATGGCCAGAACCAACCCGATTCAGTTCATCAACCAAACCCGCGCGGAAATCGCCAAGGTGGTTTGGCCGACACGCCGTGAAGTGTTGATCACAACCGCGATGGTTCTGCTTTTGGCGATTGTTTTCGCATTTTTCTTCATGGGCGTGGATTGGACCATCCGGTTTGGCTTGCGCAACATTCTGGATGCCTTTGGCTAAGCCTTGAAATTCCCGTCCGGGATTTGTAGCTAACGGTCAAACACACAGGCGTGAGGCGAATCAGCCCCACGCCCGTTTTATATCCGGCAGGTGGTTTTCCTGCTTTGGTTGCGAAAGGTGCAAAAAATGGCAAAGCGTTGGTATTCCGTCAGTGTCCTGTCGAACTTTGAGAAAAAGGTCGCAGAAGCCATCCGCACCAAGGTGATCGAAGATGGCATGGAAGATCAGATCGAAGAAGTGTTGGTCCCAACCGAAGAAGTCATCGAAGTGCGCCGGGGCAAGAAAGTCACTGTCGAACGCCGCTTTATGCCGGGCTACGTTCTGGTGCGCATGGAAATGTCTGACGAAGGCTATCACCTGATCAATTCCACCAACCGCGTCACCGGGTTCTTGGGCCCGCAAGGGCGCCCCATGCCAATGCGCGACGCCGAAGTGAATGGCATTCTGAACCGCGTTGAAGAAGGTCAAGAAGCGCCGCGTCTGGAAATCAGCTTTGAAGTGGGCGAACAGGTCAAGGTCAACGATGGCCCATTCGAAGATTTCGATGGCACGGTGGAAGAAGTCGATGTCGACAACCAGCGCCTGAAAGTCACCGTGTCCATCTTTGGCCGCGCCACGCCGGTCGAACTGGAATACACACAGGTCACAAAACAGGGCTGACGGACGGTGGGTTTCACCCACCCTACGGTTCTTTGGTTCAGGCGTCCGGTTCGGGCGCCTTTATCGTTTTCAGGGCAGGATGCGGAAACTGGCGTGCAACGGTCACGGCATAGAATGGTTCGAAAATGTCCAGTACAAAGGGTGCCGATTGGATCAAACCCGACGCGATTTCATCGGCCAGCACCACCGCAGGGGCCACCGCGATCCCGATGCCGGATCGCGCCAACAATCGCACCATTGCCATATCATCGACCACCGCTGCAATCGTGGGCGTCACGCCCAAGCGGGTGAACAGGTCTTGCATATGATGCTGGATCACGCCCCCCGATGGCACGATCAGTGGTTCTGCGGCCAGCATATGTTCCAAACTTTCGTGGCGCATGAACTGTGATTGCCCATGCAGGCCAACCGCCTGCTGCGCAATGCGCTGGGCTGCAAAATCAGTGCCCGTGGGCGGCAGATCGGTTGTCAACACGACATCCAACGCCATGGTTTCCAGATCGGTCAGCAGATCCTCCATCTGCCCGGATTTCAGGGTCAGCGGAACGGATTGGTCGGCCAAAACGCTTTCCAGAAACTGCATCTGAAAATTGCGCGACAGGGTCGACAGCGCCCCGACTTTCAGCGGTGGCACACCCGCCCCGGTCTGGGCCAATGTGGCCAAAAGTTCATCGCCTGCGCCAAAGATGCGGTCGGCATGTTCCAACGCGATCCGACCGGCTTCGGTCAGATGCAGGGTGCGACCTTTGCGGTGAAACAGATCATGGCCCAGCCGGGCTTCCAGCGTTTTGATCTGCGCAGACAGCGAAGACTGTGCCACATTTAACCGGTCTGCGGTCCGGGTCAGTTGCCCATCGTGGGCGATTTCGCGGAAATACCGCAGGTGATGATAGTTCAAATCAGACATATTCTGTTTTTCCGAACGGTAAGTCGATTTATATATATTTTTCTTCTTTCGATTTGCCACCTAATTGCCCGCTTAGTCCGCCGCAAAAAAGGGAACGGGTCATGGAAATACTTTTTTCGATTGGCAGCACGATGTTGGATCAGCTGCAAAAACCAACTCTGGCGTTTTTGATCGCCGGGGTGGTTCTGGCTGCACTGGGCAGCAAGTTTGAAATCCCGCAACCGGTCTACAAATTCATTGTGGTCGTGTTGTTGTTGAAGATCGGCTTGGGCGCGGGGGTGTCTGTGCGCGAAGCTGATTTTGCCTCCCTTATCGTGCCGGCGCTGGGGGCGGCGGTGATTGGGATTGTTGTGGTGGTCGCCGGGGGCTGGGCGCTGACACGGGCAGGGGGCGTGTCAAAGATGGATGGCTATGCGACCGCAGGGTTGTTTGGGGCGGTGTCCGCCTCAACGCTGGCGGCGGGGATGGCGGTCCTGGACAGCGAAGGCATTGCCTACGAAGGGTTCATCGGTGCGCTATATCCGTTTATGGACATCGCCGCCTTGGTCACGGCCATCATTCTGGCCAAGCTTAGCGTTGTTAAAACCGCCCCTGTTTCCAGTGATGGCACAGCCACCATGGGCAGTGGCACGGCGACCATAGGCGGGTTTGAACGGGGCATGTTCCGGGATATTCTGGTCGATACCTTTCGCAGCCCCGCCATTTCCGCGCTGGTGATCGGAGTGTTCATCGGTCTGCTGGCCCGGCCGGAATCCGTTTACCAAAGCTTTTATGAACCTTTGTTCCGGGGCCTGTTGTCGCTGTTGATGCTGATCATGGGGATGGAAGCATGGTCGCGGCTGGCCGAACTGCGCAAGGTCGCGCATGTCTATATCATCTACGGTCTGACAGCCCCGATCCTGCATGGTCTGGTGGGGTTGGGCATCGGCATTATCGCCCACCATTGGGTCGGCTTTTCCCAAGGCGGTGTTGTGTTGCTGGCGGTGATGGCCGCATCCAGTTCTGACATTTCTGGCCCACCGACATTGCGGGCCGCCCTGCCAAAGGCAAATCCGTCGGCCTATGTGGGGGCATCGACCGGGCTGGGCACGCCAGTTGCGATCCTGTCGATCCCGCTGTTCATGGCGCTGGCCGACCGGTTTGTGGGGTAGGCGTGCGGTGGGTTTCACCCACCCT
>JAHDBC010000042.1 GCA_020630595.1 Planktomarina sp. | reverse complement strand
CGCCACGGCCCAAAGGCAACCCTCCGCCACCCGGACCGCACAGCCCTTTCCCAAAACCACGCCCTGCCCTATACTACATTCAAAGCGTCAAAGAACGCGGGCAGTCAGAGTTATAGGCACATGCGGTACATCCTTTTCATCGCCCTGATCGGGGCATTGTCGGCCTGTGGGTCGTCGCGCAGTTCATCCGGGGCCAGCACGCCGCAGGTCAGCGTGCCCTTTGCCACCGGCCCCATCTACAACGCCTGTCTCGAAGCCGACCGCAGGAAAGCCTCGCAACGCGTGTGTGGCTGCATCCAATCGACCGCCAACCGCGATCTATCGGCCCGTGAACAATCCCGCGCGGTCAGCTTTTTCCGCGACCCGCAAAAGGCACAGGATGCCCGCGGCACCAGCACATTCTGGACCCGCTATCGCGCATGGTCGAACCGATCCAAACAGGTCTGCGCCCGCGCCTGATCTGCGCGTCTGTCTGTACGGGGGGTGTACAGGGGGTGTACGGTGTGTGACAGGCCAATTTTGGCCTAAACCGCCGCCGCCAGCCCCTGCGCGCAGCGGTCGATCATATCCAGCGCCCCATCAAAATCACGGGTAAAATAAGGGTCCGGCACAGCCCCCGTTTCCCCTGCATAATCTGCAAACAACCGCACCGGGGTTGGGCACGCACCAGGGCGCAGGCGTTCAATATCCGCCACATTGTCATCATCCATACAAATGATCAGATCAAACGCCTCAAAATCCGCCACCACCACCTGACGCGCCCGCAGGTCAGACATATCCCACCCCCGCGCCCGCATCGCATCCTGCATCGGGCCATAGGGTGGTTTCCCGATATGCCATGACCCCGTCCCGGCACTGTCCACCATCAGGTCCGGGCGCAGATCCCGCACCACGGCCTCTGCCGCGGGGGATCTGCAAATATTGCCCAGACAGACAAACAGGATCTTCACCGCAGCACGCCCTTGCGCGCCATGGATGCCGAATAACTGATGAAAAATGAAAGGGTTAGGAAGATGATGCCCGAAAACAGAACGCCGAATGACCCCGTCACCGCGTAAGCGGATGGGCTGGCCAAAACATACGACCAGATCAGACAGGGGATATATGCAACCAGTGCCAGCAACATCAAATGCCCCGCTGCCCGGCTGCGCATCAACATGGCCAACATGGCCAGAACCGACGACCAGATGCTGACGGCCCACAGCGCCGTGAACCACACGGGTCGCGCATCCATCCAGGCCCGCTGTTCGGGTGTCAGGATCGACAGATACCCTTCGTTTTCATAGACCGTCATGACGTAATCATAGGCCCCGCCCGCAAACCAAACCAAACCCAACAGGGTCAATACCCAAAAATGCCAAGGCGTTTTCATCGTGTCGTTCCTTTGTGTAGTCTGACCTGACAATGACACGAGACATGCCATATGACCAAGATCGTAATTCTGACCGGTGCCGGAATTTCCGCCGAAAGCGGCATCGCAACATTTCGGGCCTCCGATGGTCTGTGGGCACAACACCGGGTAGAGGATGTCGCCACACCCGACGCCTTTGCCCGTGATCCTGCCTTGGTGCAGGGGTTCTACAACATGCGCCGCACCGACGCCGCACAGGCCGAACCCAACGCCGCACACCACGCCTTGAAACGATTGGCCGACCATGTTGACCTGACCCTGATCACCCAGAATGTTGATGGCCTGCACGCAAAGGCCGGAAGCCATGCGATTGAAATGCATGGGGCCCTGCGCCGGGGATTGTGCAGCCAGTGCGGCGCCCGGTGGGAACAATCGGGCGACATGGCAACCCCACATCCCTGCCCGGCCTGCACCGCACCAGCGGGGCGTCCGGATATCGTTTGGTTTGGCGAAATCCCTTACCATATGGATGACTGTATGGCCGCCATACAACAGGCTGATCTGTTCGCCTCAATCGGAACCTCCGCACAGGTCTATCCCGCCGCCGGATTTTCCAATCTTGCACAAGACGCTGGCGCAGACCTTTGGGAATTCAATCTTGATCAAACCGGCGCACATTTCGACCATTTTGTCTGTGGTCCGGCAACACAGACCGTGCCGCAATGGGTCGATGGGATCATCACATCGCTTTGAACTTCATTTTGCCAAAAATACTCAAAAACCATACGCGCGAACGGTGCAGGGGTCGCAGCCCTTGGCGTTTCGGGTGACACCCACAACACAAAAGACCCCGCCAAAGGCGGGGCCATTTTCACAACAGTCGCAAGGGATCAAGCGGCGGCTTGTGCCTTTGCGATGTCTTTCTTGATTTTCAGCGCAGCTGGGGACAGCTCTGCGTCCTTGGCTTTGGCCAGAAATGCGTCCAATCCACCCCGGTGATCCACAGTCCGCAACGCAGACGCGGAAATGCGCAGTGTGAACGCACGGCCCAACGCTTCGGAATGCAGGGTCTGATCGTTCAGGTTCGGCAAAAACCGACGCTTTGTTTTGTTGTTGGCATGGCTGACGTTGTTGCCAGACATTGGGCCTTTGCCCGTCAGTTCGCAGCGGCGTGACATTGTTAGATCCTCATCAAAAAATCAAAAGACCCCACGCGGGGTCCGATTTCAGTTGGCGTCGTGTAAGCGGCAAGCCATGGCGCGTCAAGCGCTTGGCGCGCCGATTGCGCAGAAATTGCGGTGGCACGCAGCCACCAAGCGGCGCATCGGTCCGCTTATTGCGGGTTTTTATCCAAAAACGCCGCGATCACGTGTTGCGCCGCAATGGACGGGGGGATTTGACCGCCCGCAACCGCATCCGACAGATTCGCCATCAACGCGCCCGCCTGCCCATGCTGCGCCAGCGCCGAAAGAACCATCTGCCGCACTTCTTCTTCGAACCAGAATTGTGCCTGACGGGCGCGATTGGCCGCCCAAATGCCCTGATCCTTGCGCCAGTCAGACAGGGTCTGCATATCGGACCAGGCATCTTCCAACCCGGATTGCGCAAGCGCAGACACCATAACCGCCTTGGGGAAATCGGCTGGATCCTGTGCGCGTTTGCGCAGCATACGCAACGCACCTGCATAGTCTGCGCAGGTGCGCGTTGCTGCTGCTTTCAAATCGCCATCAGATTTGTTGATCAGGATCATGTCCGCCATTTCCATGATCCCCCGCTTGACGCCCTGCAATTCATCCCCGCCAGCCGGCGCCATCAGCAGGATGAACAGATCCGACATATCCGCCACCATGGTTTCGGATTGCCCGACGCCAACGGTTTCGATCAGCACGACATCATAGCCCGCGGCTTCGCACAGGGCGGTCGCTTCGCGCGTTCGCCGCGCCACACCGCCCAGCTGACTTTGGGATGGTGACGGGCGGATAAAGGCATTGGGATGCCGCGACAAAAGATCCATCCGGGTCTTGTCGCCCAGGATCGAACCACCCGACCGCGATGACGATGGATCAACGGCCAACACGGCCACTTTCAGCCCCTTGCCCACCAGCATCATGCCAAAATTTTCGATAAACGTGGATTTGCCAACCCCCGGCGTGCCCGACAGCCCGATGCGCAGGGCCTGGCGATCCGTGGGCAGGGCTTGCAACACATCCTGCGCCTGTGCGCGGTGATCCGGTTTCGTGCTTTCAACCAGTGTGATCGCGCGGGCCAGCATCCGGCGGTTGCCGTCCACGATTTTGTCCACCACGGTTTGGACCTGTGTGTCCGTCATGCTGTCCGGTCCCTTGTTCGCGTCTTGCCGCACCCCTACCCAGTGTGCTGGTTTTTGGCAATGATCGAACAGGCGTGGACGATGCGCACATTAGGCCCGATAAGGGGGCGTGACCCAAACCCAACTGCCCATAGATGCGGTTCTGCCGCAGGTGATCGACACCCTGACCGCTCACGGGCGCTGTGTGTTGCAAGCCCCGCCCGGTGCAGGGAAAACCACGCGCGTGCCACTGGCAATCCTGCAAAGCCGCGTTACAGATGGAACGATCCTGCTGTTGGAACCGCGCCGTCTGGCAACACGTGCGGCGGCCGAACGCATGGCCGAAACGCTGGGCGAACCCGTCGGCAAAACGGTGGGATATCGCATGCGTGGCGACACCAAAGTATCAACCGACACACGGATAGAGGTGATCACGGAATCCATCCTGACCCGGATGATCCAATCCGATCCCGATCTGCCCGGGATTGGGGCGATCCTGTTTGACGAATTCCATGAACGGTCGCTGGCCACCGATCTGGGTCTTGCGCTGACATGGGACGTGCGCGGGGCTTTGCGCGATGACCTGATCATTTGCGTGATGTCCGCAACGCTCGACGCGGGGCCCGTGGCAGCCATGCTGGACGATGCGCCCGTGATCACATCCGATGGGCGTGCGTTTCCCGTTGATGTGCGCCATCTGCCGCGCCCGCTGCCTGCAAAGACACGGTTTGATCAGGCCCTTGCAGATTTGGTTGTGCAGGCCTTTGATGAAACGCAGGGCGGCATCTTGGTGTTTTTGCCCGGGGAAGCGGAAATTCGACGCGTCGAAGGGTTGATCAAACCCCGTCTGCCCAACACCGCCGTCGTGCGCCCGCTGTTGGGGGCGCTCCCTTTTGCAGAACAGCAAAGGGCGATCCGGCCAGAACCAGACCCCAAAAAACGCAAAGTCGTTTTGGCAACCGCCATCGCCGAAACGTCGCTGACAATTCAGGACGTGCGCGTTGTGGTTGATGGGGGCAAGGCGCGACGGGCGCGGTATGATCCGCATCTTGGTCTGTCGCGGCTGGTGACCGACCCGGTCAGCCGGGCAGAGGCGACGCAGCGCACCGGCCGGGCCGGGCGGGTTGCACCCGGTGTGTGCTACCGGCTTTGGGCAAAAGCAGAAGAAGGCGCATTGCCTGCCTTTGCCCCGGCAGAAATCGAAATTGCGGATCTTGCGCCGCTTGCGCTTGATCTGGCGCTGTGGGGCACGGGGCCAGATGATCTGGCCTTTCTGAACCAGCCTGCCGCAGGGCCATGGGCCGAAGCGACCGCCTTGATCGCCCAGTTGGGTGCGGTGCAGGCGGGGCGGATCACGGACCATGGGCGCAAGCTGGCGGCGATGCCCCTGCATCCACGGCTGGCGCAGATGATGATTGCAGCAGGCAAAGCCGGGGCCGCGATTGCGGCCCTGTTGTCGGATCGTGATATCCTGATCAATCGGCAAGTGGATTTGGGCCCTGCCCTGCGGGCATTGGACGGGGACCGGACGGTTCAGGTGCGCGATCCCGGCGCATTAAAGCGCATCCGCGCAGACCGCGACCGTCTGGCCCGGCTTGTGGACCGCGACACCGGGTTTCACGGCGCACAATGTCTGGCCTTGGCGTTTCCGGATCGCATTGCCCTGAAACGGCCCGGTGACACGCCCCGGTTTTTGCTGTCTGGCGGGATGGGGGCCGTGATGGCCGAAGATGATCCGCTGGCGCAGGACCGTTTGCTGGTCATTGCAGACATGGGCAACCCACGCGGCATGACCCCCGACCCCGTGATCCGCCGTGCCCTGCCCATCAGCGAAGCGGACCTGAGAGAGGTGCTGGGCCATCAAATCCATTGGCATCGCAGCTGCGCATGGTCGAAACGCGACCGCCGCGTTGTCGCGCGTCAGGAAGAACGGCTGGGCGCCATCGCGCTGAAATCACAAATCTGGAAAGACGCCCCGCAAGACGCAATTGCATCCGCCATGCTGGATGGGGTGCGCCATTTGGGATTGCGCCTGCCACCCGCCGCACAAAGATTGCAGGCCCGTGTGGCCGTCGCCCGTGCCAGCGGAATGGACATCGTCGATATGACCGATGCCGCTTTGGCCGCTGATCTGGACGATTGGCTGCTGCCCTTTATCGGTGGGATCGCGACGGAAGGGGCTTACAAGGATTTTGACCCGATGCCCGCGTTGGAACACCGCATCGGGTGGCAAGAACTGCAGGCCCTGAACGCAGCTGTTCCCGGCCAATTCACCACACCGCTGGGGCGGCGGATCGCGATTGACTACGGCGGTGATGTGCCGGAAATCAGCCTGCGCATTCAAGAGATGTTCGGGCAGACCACCCATCCGGTGGTTGGCACACAGCCCTTGAAAGTAACGCTGTTGTCCCCGGCCCAGCGCCCGATCCAGACCACGATGGATATCCCCGGATTTTGGGCGGGAAGCTATGCGGACGTGCGCAAGGACATGCGCGCCCGATACCCCAAACATCCATGGCCCGAAGACCCTACGCAGGCGGACCCGACCCTGCGGGCCAAACCGCGCAAATGATCACATTGTGCGGGCCTGTGGCCCGCGCGATATGCGAAGTGTGAAAAGGGGGCCTTCTGCCCCCTCTCTGGCCCTTTGGGCCATTCACACCCCCGAGAGTATTATTGGCAAAATGAAGGGGGCTAATCGTGCCAAGGGCCGTGATGATCGCCCGCGTCGTCCAGACGTTTGAACGAATGGGCCCCGAAATAGTCGCGCATGCCTTGGATCATATCGGTCGTGCCCCGGGGCTGGCGCGTGGTGTCAAACCAAGACAGCGCTGCAGAAAATGCAGGCACGGGCAATCCGCGCAATGCGGCGGCTGCCACCACCCGGCGCAGACCACCCGCATTGGATTTCAGAATTTCACTGAAATGATCCGACAGGATCAGACGGCCATGGGGCAGGTCCGTGCGGAACGCATCGGCGATGTCGTCCAGCATCGATGACCGGATGATGCACCCTGCCCGCCAGATTTCCGCGATGCGGGCATAATCCAAATCCCAGCCAAATTCTTCGGACGCGGCCTTTAGGATGCGAAACCCTTGCGCGTAGGCCAGCACGCGGCCTGTGATCAGGGCCTGTTCGATGTCTTGTTCACCGACGACTGACATCATGTCTTCGCCTGCGGGCGACAGGATCGGGGCGGCAATCGCACGGGTCGGGCGTTCCGAGCTGAGGACCCGTGCCCCCACGGCGGCTTCGATGATGGAGGCCGACTGGCCCATTCGGATCGCTTCGATGACGGTCCAGCGCCCGGTGCCTTTCTGGCCGGCCTGATCGACGATCATATCGATCATGGCTGATCCTGTTTTCGGATCCCTGGCAGACAGCACTTCGCCGGTGATTTCGATCAGATAGCTGTTCAATGCGCCCCGGTTCCACCCTTTGAATATGGGGGCGATTTCGCTGGCGGGCAGGCCCTGACCGTCGCGAAACAGACCATAGGCTTCGGCAATCATTTGCATATCGGCATATTCAATGCCGTTGTGGACGGTTTTCACGAAATGCCCTGCCCCATCCGGCCCCAGATGTGCCACACATGGATCATTTTCAAATTTGGCAGCGATGGCTTCCAGTATCGGGGCAAGGCTGGCGTAGGTTTCAGCGGTTCCCCCGGCCATCATCGATGGGCCATGGCGTGCCCCGTCTTCGCCGCCTGACACCCCAACGCCCAGCATCGCCAATCCGGCTGCTTCGACCCGCGCGGTGCGCGCCATTGTTTCGCGAAAATCCGAATTTCCACCGTCGATGATCGTATCCCCGGGGGACAACAGCGGGATCAGCGCGTCGATCGTCATATCCACAGGCTTTCCCGCCGGGACCATCATCAGGATGGCCCGGGGGGTGGGCATTTTGGCGACCATGTCTTCGATCGTTTCAGCCGGATGCAACCGATCCGCCAAAGGCCCTGCCCCGGACACCAGTGCGGTGACGGTCGATGGATCCAAATTCCACAGTGTCACATCAAAACCGTTGTCTGCCATGTTCAGCGCAAGTGCTGATCCCATCGTGCCAACGCCAATGATGCCCATATGTGCCTGTGCCATAAGTATTCCTTTTGCGGTGTGTTCAGCTGTTCTGTGTCAGGGTCAAACGGGTGACCTGCCCTTGAAGCGCGGGATGCGACGGGCTGATTTCGGTGATCCCGGGGGCGCCCCATGACCGGGCAAAGTGATCTTGTGCGGCGGAAAACAGATGTTCCTGTTTCCAGTAGCTGGGCCAACCATCCGGGTGGGTCGCGGCGCTGAATGGAAGACCGGTTTTGGAATATGTCGCTGGATCAAGTTCCTGAAACTGGCCCGCGCCTTCGGATCCGATGCGAGCCAGAACCCATGTGTGTTTGTCGCCGTGCCAAGCAATGCCATATCGGCCCTTGCCGTTCATGCCCGTCACGCAGCGCTGGATCAACGCCGGATCGGCACCGATGTTTCCCGCCAATGCGCCAAAGGTGACCCGGCGGTGCAGTTCGGATGTCGCGCCGCTGTTGGGGCGGGTCCATGTGCGGGGGGGATCGGCAATCACCTGACCGCCCCACCCGGCATCACCATCGAAAAATTCCTGAACCCCGAAGTACCCGGTGACATCATCTGCCACGATGACTGCGCCGGTTCCCAGCTTGCCGAAATCATCGGTTGCACACAGCGCGTTGAACACATCAAACAGCCCCTGGCCCAGCCAGATTTCCTTTTTGTCCTGCACGGCAATGTGGATCGTGGCCTGTGCGTTCAGATCGATTTCATCACTGGGATCAAGGTTTGTGACCGACGCCTGCAACCCCAAACGGGACAGCCAACGCGCAGGCGTGTTGCGCAAAAACCGATCCCTAAGCCCGATGGGCCGGACCATCATGCCTTTGGGGCCTGTCACCCCAGTATTCCAATGCGCAGTTCCATGGCGACAGTTAGACCGGAATTGGTCACACGATCCAGCGTTTTTACCGCTGTCGCCATGGGGACAGACCGACCTGCGGCATCGGGTGACTGGACAGGACGGGATTCGCCCTTCATTCTTTGCCAATCCAACCGAAAGGGCCCTGTTCATGGACGCAAGCTTTTCACGACGCACGTTGCTGACACCTGAGGAAATGAAAGCCCTGAACACGCGGTCCGATGTGATGGGCGGTCTGCAAATGGCATCGCATCTGGGGGCGATTGGGTTGGCCTGCCTTGCCCATGCGTTTGCACTGGGCACATGGTGGGTTTTGGCGACGGGTTTTGTGTTGGGGGTGTTGCTGAACTTTCTATACGCCGCGCAGCATGAACTGTCCCATGCGACGGTGTTCAAAACGCGCAAGCTGAACGAATGGTTCGGGCGCGGCATTGGGTTTGTGATGATCTTTCCGCGTGATTTTGATCAGGTCATGCATTTTGCCCATCATCAGCACACACAGGATTGGGAACGCGATGGCGAACTGGTGCGGGAACCCTACACGCTGACGACCTATCTTTTGTGGCTGTCGGGTGTCACCTATTGGCGCAATCGGATTGTCGGGGTGATCCGGCGTGCGCGTGGAATCATCGTTGAACCCTACATCCGGTCCGAAGAAGAAGCGAAGATCATCCGCGAAAGCCGCCTGCATGTGCTGGGCTATGCGCTGATCGCACTGGTATCTGTGGCGACCGGATCATGGGCCGCATTGACGTTCTGGCTGATCCCCATGGTGCTGACAAAGCCCGTGCATCAATTGCAAAACACGATCGAACATCTGGGGCTGTCGCACGAAGATGACATCCTTGAAAACACACGGTCCACGCGGACAAATGCCGTGATGCGGTGGCTGTGCTGGCAAATGCCCTATCACACGGCGCACCACACGTTTCCGTCTGTGCCGTTCTGGAAACTGCGCGATTTGAATGCCAAGATCGAAGCGAAAGCCGGCACCGTGCACCGCATGGGATGGTTCGAATTCCAGTTCGAAGTGATCCGCAAATTGGCCGCCAAAGACGAAAGCCAATACCCCATGAACGAAGTCTGGGTGGTCCCCACATCCGGTGGACGGATGCGGATCCCGGCCGAATAACTGTCAAATTCCCGCGGCGCGGCTATGTTCTTGCGAACATCCATATGTTCGGGGGGGCATCATGTACGAACAAAAACTGGCACAGATTGCAGCGCTGAAAGCCGATCAACCACAAAACATCGCCATTCAATGCTTTGATCCGGCCTATTTCGCGACACTGGGCCCCGATGAACAGGCCCGGTTGATGACATGCCTGAATTCCGGGATCGAAAACCCGGACAGCGAAATGGGCTGTTATGCTTGCCAACCGTCGGATTACGATGATTTCCGCCCGTTCTTTGCCAAGGCATTGGCCCGCAATCATCGGGTGGCAGAGGATGCAAAGCACACGAACAACTGGG
Organism: Planktomarina sp.; assembly: GCA_020630595.1. GTDB lineage: Bacteria > Pseudomonadota > Alphaproteobacteria > Rhodobacterales > Rhodobacteraceae > Planktomarina. The sequence goes on along the minus strand of JAHDBC010000042.1, from coordinate 8,888 downwards.
ATCTGTCCAGCGTCGACGGTCTGCCGGACGAAGGTGTTCTGGACATGGCCGCCCTTGGCCTGCCGCCCCTGTCGATGCGGGTGCGCGTGGGGCGCAATCTGGCAGATTTTCCCTTGCCGGGGTCTATGACGCGCGATCAGCGGGTCGCGCTGGAAACCCGCATGATGGCGGCGTTTCAAGTGCTGATCGATCACCCTGATTATGGCGGCGCCTATCATTCGCTGACGCCGGGAAACCTGAACCAGATCACACAGGCCCAATATCAGGAACTGGTCGATGCCCACATCATGTTCAAAGACATGAGCAACGACAGCTACCTGTTGGCCGCAGGCATCGCCGCCGATTGGCCCCATGGGCGCGGGTGTTACGTTTCAGACGACCGCAGCTTCATCATCTGGGTCGGGGAAGAAGATCACCTGCGCATCATGTGCATGGAAAGGGGAACGGTGTTGAACCGGGTGTTTGACCGCTTGAAAACCGCGCTGGATGTTGTGAATGGGATCGATGGTCTGACCTTTGCGATGTCGGATGATTACGGTGTCGTCACATCCTGCCCTACGAACCTGGGGACAGCCATGCGGGCATCAGTTCATATTCAACTGCCAAACCTGACCGCAGACGGGACGGACCAGAAAGCAAAGGCCATCGCCAAACCGCTGGGCCTATCGGTGCGCGGTGCTGGCGGGGAACACACGCCGATTGGGGCTGATGGAACGGTCGATATCTCCCCCTCTGCCCGGTTTTGCATCACAGAGGCACAGATTATCGCCGCCCTTTACAAGGGCATCGCCCTTTTGAAGGCCGAAGAAGAAGCCGCCGGTTGACCCCTTGCCAAATGGCCCCTGCGCTGCCTAGCGTGGGGGATGGGTGATTTACACGTCTACACATCCCTTTGGGCCATGCAGCCCCATGATCAGACCGGGGTCAAACTGCCCTATGATCAGGTCTGTGAGATGGTCGCGGGGGCCGGATATGCTGGCATGGCGATTGATCTGGGTGCCGGCGATGTCGCCCAGGCGCACGAAGTCCGCCCCCATATGGAACGCGCAGGTCTGACACCGCTGATCGTGGCCTTTCCCAAGACGGTTGAGTCTTTGCGCGAAACGCTGATCATGGCCAAGGATTTCGGATCACCTTTCGTCGATGTGATCGGGCAAGTGACGCCGCTGACGGTGGATGGGATGATCCCCGTGATCCGGGCGTGGATGGATATGGCGGACCAAATTGGCATGCCGATCCAATTCGAAAGCCACCGCAACTGCATCACCAACGATCTTTACACCACGCTGACGCTGCTGGACGCGATCCCGGAAATGCGCATGTGTGCGGACCTGTCCCATTATGTTGTGGACCGTGAATTCTGGTTTCCCCTATCTGATCGCGACATGGGCCTGATCAGCCGTATCCTGCAGCGATCCGACAGTTTTCAGGGCCGGGTGGCCAGCCGCCAGCAAATCCAGTTGCAACTGGATTTCCCCCAACACCAAAAGTGGGTGGACCTGTTCAAAGGCTGGTGGGCCGAAGGGTTTGCCGACTACCGCCGCCGCACCGATGATGACTGCATTTTTCTATGTGAACTTGGCCCGCCAGAATACGCGATGACCGGGCCAGACGGGCGCGAAATGTCAAACCGTTGGGACGAAGCCTTGACGATCAAATCATGGGTCACCGACATCTGGGCGGCATCGGCACCGCAATGACCCCGATGCCAGACACATTGTATGCACTTTTGTGCACGGTCGACACCCCAACCGTTTGCAACGCGATTGAGGTGGCGCAGGGGCAACGCGGGTTCAACGGCTTTACCCGTGGCACGATGATCCACAACCAGCCCGGGTCGCCTGCCATGGTGGGTTATGCCCGCACGGCACGGATTGCAGGGCAAACCCCGCCCACAGACCCGCCGGATGTGATCCGCGCCCGCCGATTGGACTATTTTCGGTCGATGGCCGGCGGATCGGGCCCTTGCGTGGCCGTAGTGGAAGATCTGGATGATCCCGATTGTGTCGCAGGCTGGTGGGGCGAAGTGCATGTTGCCGTGCACAAAGGGTTGGGCCTGAAAGGCGCACTGACCAACGGCGTGATGCGCGATCTGGATGTGATGGATGATGGATTTCCAGTGCTTGCCGGGTCCATTGGGGTCAGCCACGCATTTGTCCATGTCGTTGACATTGGAACGGATGTGACGATCCGTGGATTGACGGTGGCCCAAGGGGATCTGGTGCACGCTGACCGACACGGGGCGGTCGTTATCCCTGACAGCGTCGTGCCCGATCTGGAAGCTGCGATTCAAACCGTCATCGCCAGCGAAAACATCATCCTTGGCCCTGCACGGGCGGATGGATTCGACATAGATGCGTTGGAACATGCCTGGGCGGCATTCGAACGGGCCAGAACCTGAAAAGGGGATTTGGTGGACCCTAGCGGGATCGAACCGCTGACCTCCTGCATGCCATGCAGGCGCTCTCCCAGCTGAGCTAAGGGCCCTCCGTAGACGGGCGTTTAAGCCACGTATGGGGCGGGTTCAAGCGAAAACCGACCCGCCCGAAACGCAATTTTTAGTTTTCGTCGTCGTCGGCAGGAACGTCGGCGATATCGTCCAATGACACGCTGTCATCATCGTCGTCATCCAGCACGTCATCGCCCAGATCAACGTCGACTTCATCGTCGTCATCCAAAACCACATCTTCTTCGTCGACCTCGGCCGCTTTCATCTTTTTGGTCTGCGCATCTTCGGCATCCGCAATCATGGTGCGGCCCTTGGCCGTATCCAAGGTTACGACTTCGCCCGTATAGGGGCTGACGATTGGGTCTTTGTTCAGATCGTAAAAACGTTTGCCTGTGGTGGGGCAAATCCGCTTCACGCCCCATTCTTCTTTGGGCATGGGTTGTTCCCTTTTTCATCTCGGTACAATCTGTGCGCACTGCCATATGGGGCGGTGCGTGTCAAAGGGCATTTCGGCTTTTCTGTCACGGGTTCAAGGGGGCTTGGAACATTTTGGCAAAACTATTGGAATTGCCGGGCAACCCGGATGTGCCCGTGACATTGGTGAAATCCACCCGGGCGCGGCGGCTGTCGTTGCGCGTGTCGCGGCTGGATGGCACGGTTCGGCTGACCGTGCCGCCGCGTTGCAGCGAACGCGAAGCGCGCGCATTTCTGACCGAACGGGCCGATTGGGTGCGCAAGCATGTTGCAAATGCCCCGGCTGCCGCGCCGCTTGGGTTTGGATCGACAATTCTGTTTCACGGCACACCGCACCACATCACAAAAGGCGCGGGCCGCACGGTCACCGTGGCCGACGGGCAGCTTTTGGTCGGGGCGCAAGATGACACTGTGCGCCCAAAGTTGAAGGCGTTTTTCAAACACGAAGCGCGGCGCAGGCTGACGGATGCATCACACCACTATGCAGATCGTCTGGGGGTGACGATCAACCGGATCAGCCTGAAAGACACAAGATCGCGCTGGGGGTCGTGTTCCAGCGCGGGCAACCTGAATTATTCGTGGCGGTTGATCATGGCCCCGCCATCCGTTCTGGACTATGTGGCAGCCCATGAAGTCGCACACCGGATTGAAATGAACCATTCAGATCGCTTTTGGGCACATGTCGCCCGGATCTATCCCCACCACCGCGATGCGCGCAAATGGCTGAAAGACATCGGCCCGCAGCTGCACGCGTACGATGTGTGACGCCATGACGAAACGAACCGATCCCATCACCCCAACCCACGACGTTGTCTACCGCACGCTTCGACGTGAAATCATGTTTGGAGAACGCAAACCGGGCGAAGTGATGACAATCCGCGGCATTGCCGACGCGCAGTCCGTGTCCATGACCCCTGTGCGCGAAGCGCTGCGCCGATTGGTGGCAGAAGGGGCATTGGTGATGTCCGTGTCGGGCCGGGTCAGCACACCGGAACTGACCAATGACCGGATCGAAGAACTGGCCGCCCTGCGCGCCCTGATCGAAGTGGAATTGGCCACACGCGCCCTGCCCCGGGCCCATCTGGCCCTGATCGAACGTCTGCAAACGATCAACAACGCCATATCTGTGGCCGTGGCCAAGGCCGACGCGGTGGCCTATATCCGGTCAAATCTCGAATTTCACCGCACGCTGTACCTGCGGGCGCAGGCCCCGGCGATGCTGGCCATGGTGGAAACCGTGTGGCTGCAATTGGGGCCAACCATGCGGGCCTTGTATGGCAAGATGCGTCAGTCGGATCCGCCGCGCAATCACCGGCTGATCCTGTCTGCGCTTCGGGCGGGGGATGAACCGGGTTTGCGCATCGCCGTCCGCGCCGATGTGACCCAAGGTCTGCGCCTTTTGGCGCGGTGACATCGCATTGAATCGCAGGTTTCATCGCATCCGTGTTGACAGCTGCATGGGCTTCCCACAACAACCGTGCAAACGTCCAAAGGATCCCCCATGCCTGCCGAAATTCGCAAAACCCTGCTGCATGTCGAAACAACCCTGATCGAAGGCGGCAAAGCGGCCCCCACACCGTTGAAAATGATTGCCGCCATGGCGGTGATCCGCAACCCGTGGGCGGGGCTTGGGTTTGTGGATGATCTGGGCCCAGCAATCCGCGATTGTGCGCCGGGTCTGGGCGCGTTGCTGACCGAAATGATTCTGGACGCCAGCGGTGGCGGCGACAAAGTCGAAGGATACGGCAAATCCGCCATCGTCGGCCTGAACGGAGAGGTCGAACATGCGTCAGCCCTGATCCACACCCTGCAGTTTGGCAACCATTACCGGAACGCCGTTGGCGCGAAATCATATCTGTCTTTCTGCAACACGCGTGGGCCGGCCAACGCACCATTGATGATCCCGCTGATGGACAAAAACGATGGTGGGAAACGGTCGCACTACCTGACCATTCAAACATCGGTGGCAGATGCACCGGCGGCCGATGAAATACTGATCGCCCTTGGCGCATCCATCGGCGGACGCCCCCATCACCGGATCGGTGACCGGTATCAGGACCTGAAAGATTTGGGCCACGATGTCGACAACCCCGCCGGGGTCTGACGCGCGCATCTGGTTGTTTGGCGATCCCTGAAGGACTCGAACCCTCAACCTGCTGATTAGAAGTCAATACTATAGGGTTTCTGATGGTTTCCCTGAAATTCCCAAACGTTCCATAAGTTGTTGAGATTACCCCGAAAACACCGCATATGGTAGGTATCTGCATTCCTTCAGATGCCGGGGATTTCCGGTTTTCTGGTGACTTTGTGGTGACCAGTTGGTGACTTATAGGATTTGGGCCGGAATATGGGACTGACCGCAAAACAGGTTAGAGACGCGAAACCAGGCGTGACCACGGTATTCCTGCGCGATGACAACCCGGCGGGCCTATCCTTGCGGATCGGAACCGGGGGCAAGCGGACATGGGTTTTGGATTACCGCAATGCGTCGAGGTAAAAGCGTCGCTGGACTATCGGCCCAGCCACAGCCTTTTCATTGGATCAAGCGCGAGATGCGGCCAGAGAGGCGCTTCGCAATCTGGCTCAAGGCATTGACCCGTTGGACGTCAAAGCAGCCCGTAAAGCGCGGATAACAGTTTCGGAATTGTTAGACCGCTATTTGCACGAATATGCCCCCAAGCGGCTTGAGTTGGGAAAACTAAGGCCACGCACCATCGACGGATACACACGCCAAATCGAAGGCAATTTGCGCCCCGCCCTTGGCCGCATGATTGTCGAGGACGTTCAAAGCACCCATGTCGAAAAGATGGTGCGCGACCTACGGCCAGTTATGCGCAACCGTGTTCTGGCGCTGACTTCAAAGATTTTTCGCCTTGCCGAAGATTGGAAGTTACGGCCCCAGCACACGAACCCGGTGCGCGGTGTTGAGCGGGCCACGGAACGCGAACGGCTGCGGACGTTTGGGCCAGACGAGTTGTCGGCACTTGGCAAAGCGCTTTCAAGCATGACGGATGCCAACCCTTGGGCCATTCTTGCAATCCGTTTGGCGGCGTTAACAGGGCTACGGATCGGCGAAGTGCAATCAATACGCTGGGACAATCTGGACATGAAGACCGGGCGGCTCGAATTGCCCGATACAAAGACGGGGGCCAGAACCCACACCTTGCCCGCTGCGGCGCTGGGACTTTTGGCCGACGCCCCAAATGTTGGCCCCTTCCCTGTAGCTGGCAAAACAGACCGTAAGCCGTTGGACTATCGCGCCATTGGCCGAGTATTCGCTAAGGCGTGTGAAGTCGCTGGGATCGAAGGGGCAAGGCTACACGATTTGCGCCGAACGGCCATGACCAGCGCCGCCCGACGAGGTGCATCGGTTCCCTTATTGCAAGACCTGCTGGGACACAAAACCAGCACAATGGCGCTGAGATACGTCAAAATGGCTGGGGACGAGGCGGACCAGTTGCGCGAAGCGATTGGGGCTGAAACGGCTGCGCTTTTGAATGTTGGGAAAGGACAGGATGCTGAGATATTTTCACTCTCTCAAAGGCCGGGTTCTTCATAATGACCCGCCGAAAGCTAAAATTCTTAAGCGATCCGGACCGCTTCATTGCGGCTTTGGTACGCTACCAAGAATTCGCTTACGGTGAACAAACGACATTGATGGAAAAAATTCAGGAGGCCCACCGTACTCTCAACAGGCCAATCCCTTTTGTGCATGGCGGCAAATCTGACAGCTTCAAATCAATCCAAAGCTGGGATGCAGAATTATCCAGAATTAGAGGGAAGAAGAACGGTCAGAAAGGAAGAACTACTGCAAGGGAACGGGCAAAAAAAATTGAATTGGGACACATGAAAATAATCCGCCGCATGAGCGTCTCCGAACGCCGCTGGATTAATACAATGGCAAAATTATACTTTATTTTGCAGCACCATCAGAATGTATTCAAGCGCGCACGGGCCTTGCGAATATTGAACGGCAATGGATGGGGCATAACACATTTGGACCCATTAATAACGTCCATTGAAAAGAAGCTATCACCCTCTTTTATTGATGGACCGGGAATCATCTTGTCACCGTACACTGACAAGCCGTCGCTTAAGCAAATGGACAAAATTTCAGATGTGCTTTTCTCAGAACTTTTCGAGGGGGTTAAATTCTCAGAGACATGATTTAATATTTATTATCTGATACTTAAACCGCATTTTTGCATCAAGTTTACGTCAGGCGAAGGCGTCAGAATGCCTCGCTAAATTCCTCTTAGTTGAAATTCAAACAAGAGGTTTGACGATGTTTCCTAAAATTGACCCTGACGTGACCTATGAAGCGTTAAACCCGGCCCTAGACGTGCTGGGCAAGGCCCAGACACGTGCACGTCACCGCCACGAAGGCAAGGGTTGCCCATTCATCAAACTTGGTGGGCGTGTTCTTTATCGCGGGTCTGATGTTCTGGCCCACTTGGCTGAAAACACAGTCGAAACCGCCGCCTAGCCATCCCCCTAAAAAAGAAAAACGGCCCAACCCATGCCTGCAAGCGAAAGGGAAGGACCGTGGAAATTGATATGATAAAGCTAACCTTCAATGCCGCCAATGGCAACCCTACCCCAAAATGGATCATGGCGGTTCGCGACCTTCCAACAGACCGTAGTCCAACCACCTACAGCCTAGCTACTGGCGACAAGATCACACTCGGAAAACGCGACAAACAGGTGCTAGACGCACTTTTAATGGCTCCGCTGTTTTGTGCATCCACCGTGCGGATCAGCGACAGCGTGCTACGCTTGCGACGTGATCATGGTCTTACCATCGACACCCTCACCACCATCGAAGGCCGCAAGTTTTACCAGCTTCGAACAGCGTTAGTCGCGATTGAGGTGACGCAATGACGGCGTTGCAGATCAAAACGCTGATGGTGCGGTTTGGCCTTACCTGGTCACGGGCAGCGATGATTGCCGCATTGCATTGGGGGGGCGGCCAATGACACCAAAAGAAATCAGCGAACGCTTAGGCGGCGATGCACATGCGGGCTATTTCCTAGCCCCTTGCCCTATCTGCCAACCAGAGGGACGCCGCGACCAGCGGGGACTTTCCATCGGTCAAGGCGACGACCGCCTGTTGCTGCACTGCCATAAATCTAACTGCGGATTCACCGACCTGTTGGCCGCGCTGGGCATATCTGGCGATAGGGTCGAGGTTGACCGTGCTGAACTTGAAAGGGCGCGGGCTGAACGTATCGCGCAGGCAAAGGCTAAGCTGGACAAAGCGCAGGCAAAGTGGCGGGCCGCATTGCCAATTCATGGGACGCCCGGCGAACGGTATTTGCGGGGGCGCGGGATCACCTGCGACCTGCCCCAAACCTTACGCTGGTTACCCGGCGAGTTTCACCCACACACTGGCGGCCCTGCTGATGCCATGGTTGCACTCATCGAACCGACGGGGGCGATTCACCGGACATTCTTTGACCAGCAAGGTAAGCGCCTGACCAACGGGGCCAAACTGATGCTGGGGCCATGTCGTGGGGGCGCTGTCAGGCTGTCGCAGGGCGCTGGGCCGCTTGTCGTTTGTGAAGGGATCGAGACGGGCCTTAGCCTGCTGTCTGGCCTGCTGAGCGGCCCTGCATCGGTCTGGGCCGCGCTATCCACCAGCGGCATGAAATCAATCGACCTGCCCAGCGCAACGGGCGCATTGATCGTCGCGGTTGATGGGGACGCACCGGGCCGGGCGGCAGGGTTTGACCTGATGCAACGTGCGGCGGGCTTAGGCTGGCGGGTGTGCCACCTGACCCCACCGAATGGGCAGGACTGGAATGACGTTCTGATGGGAAAGGTTCCCGCCTAATGGAAATCCAACCAACCCCTTTTGTATCACCACGCACTGAACAACTGCGGTCAAAGCTGATCAATCTGGGCAGCATTGCCCCGGAGCTGGACCAGTGTCAGCTAGTGCGGTTCCTGCTAACCGCAGGCGGTT
>JAHDBC010000063.1 GCA_020630595.1 Planktomarina sp. | reverse complement strand
TCGACTTCTGCCGACGGTTCGGTGAACGGAAAATGCGACGCGCGAAAGCGCAGTTCAACGCCGCCGTCGACTTCGAAATAGGCGCGAACAAATTCTTCCAACACCCATTTCAGATTCGCCATCGACAGGTCTTTGTCGATCGCCAACCCTTCGACCTGATGGAACATGGGCGTATGGGTTTGGTCATAATCGGCGCGATACACGCGGCCCGGGCAAATCACGCGCAGTGGGGCGCCCATCTTTTCCATCGACCGGATTTGCACCGGGCTGGTGTGGGTGCGCAGCACGTGCGGCGGGCGATTGTCGCCATCTTCGCGGTGCATATAGAACGTGTCCATTTCCGCGCGCGCCGGGTGATGGCCGGGGATGTTCAGCGCATCGAAGTTATACCAGTCAGATTCGATCTGCGGCCCTTCGGCCACCGAAAATCCCATGTCAGCGAAAATCGCCGTGACCTCTTCTGACACCTGTGAAATCGGGTGGATCGTGCCCGTGCGCCCGGACCGATCCGTCCGACCGGGCAGTGTCACATCCAACCATTCTGACCGCAGCCGTTCATCCAGCGCCGCATCCGCAAGGGCTGCCTTGCGCGCGGCAAGGGCCGAATTCACTTCGTTTTTCAGCGCGTTCAGGGCGGGGCCAGCGGTTTGGCGTTCCTCAGCACTCATTTTGCCAAGTTCGCGCATTTTCAGGCTGATTTCGCCCTTTTTGCCCACAGCCTGCACGCGCAGGTCTTCCAATGCGGCTTCGTCCGCCGCATCTGCAATCAGGCCAATGTATTTGTCGCGCAGGTCGTCCATGGTGCTGCCCCTTTAGGTTCATCGCGTCCTAGCTTGGGGGCGGACGCGTTTCAACCCTGCCTGCGCAACCGCCTGCGTCGCGCCATCAGGTTCAACCCTTCGACCAATGCGGCAAAGGCCATGGCAGAATAGATGTACCCTTTGGGCACATGCCGCCCGAACCCGTCCGCGATCAGCACCATGCCAATCATCAACAGAAAAGCCAGCGCCAGCATCACCACCGACGGATTGTTCTGCACGAACCGCATCACAGGGCCAGATGCCAGCAGCATCATCGTGACGGCCAACAACACTGCCGCCACCATGATGGGCAGTTCGTCGGTCATGCCCACAGCCGTCAGAATGCTGTCGATGGAAAACACCAAATCCAGAATTACGATTTGCACAATCGCAGCTGCCATCGTCGATGTTGCCGCAGACGACACCCCATTGGCAGGTTCTTCGGGGTCTAGTTTGTGGCGAATTTCTTTCACAGCTTTCCACGTTAGAAACAGACCACCGGCAATCAGGATCAAATCACGCCAGCTGAATGCCGTTTCGAATGTGGGTTCGCCATGATCCCCCGGTGGGCCGGTGATGCCCAGATCAAACACGGGTGCCGTCAGGCCCACAATCCACGCAATTCCAGCCAGCATGATCAGGCGCAGCACCAACGCAAGGCCAATGCCCAACTTGCGGGTGAAATCCTGCTGTTCCACAGGCACCTTGGCCGCGACGATGGAAATGAAGATCAGGTTGTCGATCCCCAACACAATTTCCAACGTGACAAGCGCCAAAAACGCGGCCCAGGCATTCGGGTCATACAAAAGATCGATCATGGCTGCGGTCCTTTAGTTTGGGTGCGCGTGGATCAGTTCCGCGATCCGCGCGCCAATGGCGGCTGACCCTTTCACAGACGGATGGATCAGATCGCCATCATAATAGCTGCGGTCGCGGGGGGGAAACACATCTGACATATCGGCAAAGAAAATCCCATCCTGCGCGGCTGCAAAATCCGCCAGCCGTGTTTCAACCACATCCAACCGGCTGGTGCAGCGGTCATAGGGCCCGCCCAATCCGCCGGACCGATGATATCCCACATACATCACCTTGGCCCCCGTTTCCCTAAGTTCGGTAAGAAACGCGGGGATTTCGCCTTGGGTTCCCGTTTCATCCACCAACTGGTCAATCACAGTGTCACACCGCAAACACAGGCATTCAAAATACAGATCATTCGCGCCGCCGTTGACCACAATCCAATCCGCGGCGCGGCGATCAAACTGATTGGGGATGTTTAGACGGGTCAGCTTCATCACTGGGTTTTGCTGCGTGATCCGGGCGGATACGATGGAAAAATTCGCCACCGGCTGATCCAGATCGGCCGACATCGCATCGCCCACAGACTGCCCCGTTCCCCGCCACCAAGCGAACACGCTGTCGCCCAACATCACGATACGCGCATCAGATTTGCTGCCCGGCAACGGCGCGCAGGAGGATGTGATAAGGGCCAAGAAAACGCAAAACCCAGCAATACGCATAATACTTAACCTTCGTTTTCTCTGTGGGAACGATGAAAATGTGCCATAACTATAACATGAATGCGGATAACAAAAACCAAAGCGAGAAAACGATGGCAAGACTTGGGGTAACACTCCTTAGCTTCGGCACACTGCTGTTTCATTCAGGATGCGATGGCCAATCAACCAAGCCGCTTTTTGACTGCATCCCAGAGGCCGTGCAAGATCGAACCGTCGAAGACCAGCAAAGGCGTACGGCAGAATACATACTCGAAGAGGCGCGACAGACGCAGGCACGGTGCAGTTAGCGACAAGAAGCGATGGGGCAAACAAAAAACACCCTGTCAGATGACAGGGCGTTTTTCTTAACCAAAAGCTTTGGCGGCTTACGCAGCCAGCGCAGCTTGTGCTTTTTCAACGATTGCACCGAATGCGTCGGGTTCGTTGACCGCCAGATCGGCCAGCACTTTGCGGTCCACTTCGATACCTGCCAAGGACAGACCGTTGATGAAACGGCTGTATGTCAGGCTTTCATCATGGGACCGCACGGCGGCGTTGATACGCTGGATCCACAGGCTGCGGAAATTACGCTTCCGGTTTTTCCGGTCGCGCGTGGCGTATTGGTTCGCCTTATCGACGGCCTGTGTTGCGGTTTTGAAGTTCGACTTGCGGCGGCCATAGTAACCTTTTGCAGCCTTGATGACCTTCTTGTGACGGGCGTGAGTGACGGTTCCACCTTTAACGCGAGACATATTCTAACCCTCCCTCTTAGCGGTCGTATGGCATGTAGCTCTTGACGATTTTCGCGTCAGG
>JAHDBC010000008.1 GCA_020630595.1 Planktomarina sp. | reverse complement strand
AAATGGTCGACTTTAAGCACATGGTCTATGTGCAGGAACGCGCCCAGTACGAACCTGCTGACGAAATCAAAGACAAAGACAATGTCACCGTTTTGAACATCAGCGGCACCGAACTGCGCCGCCGCCTGCAAGAAGGTTTGGAAATCCCCGAATGGTTCAGCTTTCCCCAAGTGGTTGCCGAATTGCGCAAATCCAAACCGCCACGGGCCAAGCAAGGCTTCACTGTCTTTTTCACGGGCTTTTCCGGATCGGGCAAATCCACCATCGCGAATGCGTTGATGGTCAAGCTGATGGAAATGGGTGGTCGCCCTGTCACGCTGTTGGACGGGGATATTGTGCGCAAAAACCTGTCGTCCGAATTGGGCTTTTCCAAAGAACACCGCGATTTGAACATCCGCCGCATCGGCTATGTGGCATCTGAAATCACCAAGAACGGCGGAATTGCCATTTGTGCGCCGATCGCGCCCTATGCGACCACACGCGCCGCAGTGCGCGAAGACATCGAAGCCTTCGGTGCCTTTGTAGAAGTGCACGTGGCCACCACCATCGAAGAATGTGAACGGCGCGACCGCAAGGGTTTGTACAAACTGGCCCGCGCAGGCAAAATCAAGGAATTTACAGGGATTTCAGACCCTTATGATGTGCCTGCAAACCCGGAACTGCGCGTGGAAACCGAAAACGTGGAAGTCGACAACTGCGCCCATCAGGTCCTGTTGAAGCTGGAAGCGATGGGTTTGATCGCAGCCTGATACAAAAACGGCGGCATCCCGATGGGTGCCGCCGTTGTCGTTTAAACCGGGTGTCAGCCAATCAATGCAGGGTCACAGGCACCATGTCATTCTGACGGGCAAGATCATAGGCCAGCGTGCGGTTGGCAACCAACGCAAGCTGTTCGCCAGACGCGTCATGCAACGCAAACAGCTGTTCCAGATCGCCTGCTTCATCCCGAACATCCTGCGGCAGGTCGGCCACATCAACGGGTTTCACATAGACAAGCTTGCTTTGCTGGGTGGGGTATGTGGTTTTCATATTCATTTTGAAGTCCCCTTTTTGATCTGTATCGTTTGTATAACGGTTTCTGGCACGGATCGGTTCAAATCTATGTGCAACAGGCCGTTTTCCATGCTGGCCTGCCCCACTTCGACCCCGTCTGCCAAAACGAACGTCCGCTGGAACTGACGGCCCGCGATGCCGCGGTGCAGGTAGATCCGGTCCGATCCTTCGTCACGGATCTTGCCACGGACCACCAGCTGGCTGTCTTCGACGGTGATCGCCAGATCTTCTTCGCCAAATCCGGCCACGGCAAGCGTGATCCGGTAAGAATGGTCCGATGTCTGTTCAATGTTATAGGGGGGATAGCCTTCGTTGCCGGTTTTGGCGGTGCGTTCCACCAGCCGTTCCAACTGATCAAACCCCAGCAAAAAAGGGTGCGTGCCCAAGGTCAATTTTGTCATTTCCGGTCCTTTGAAAAGCGACAGGTTCAATTACAGGCCCCCGAAGGCGACCCGATCTACAGGAAATATGGGTGCGGCATTGCGATTGTGCAAGCAAGACTTCATTTGTCTTTTAGGCTTTCATATATACAGTCCATCCGAAGCCAAAGGATACACCCGTGACATCCATGCCCGAAATGCCGTCTGAAGACGTGTTACAGATCAAGCTGGAATATCTGCGGCAGGAACACCGTGATCTGGATGCTGCGATCGATGCCTTGGCAGAACGTGGTTCAGATCAACTGGCCGTGAAACGGCTGAAGAAAAAGAAACTGGCCCTGAAAGATCAAATTACGGCGCTCGAAGATCGTTTGACGCCTGATATTATTGCCTAATCCGCGCGTTTGCCCTATCGGCTGAATTTTAACCCGCAGCGGAGTGTGACATGGCAGATGTTGGCATCATCATGGGCAGTCAATCAGATTGGCCCACAATGCGCGAAGCGGCCGCCATTCTGGATGAACTGGGCGTCAGCTATGAAACCAAGATTGTGTCCGCCCATCGCACGCCAGACCGATTGTGGGACTACGGCAAAACAGCAGCAGGCCGGGGCCTAAAGGCGATCATCGCCGGGGCCGGCGGGGCCGCGCATTTGCCCGGCATGATGGCGTCGAAAACACGCATTCCGGTGATCGGTGTTCCGGTCCAGACCAAGGCGTTGTCGGGTGTCGACAGCCTGTATTCGATCGTGCAGATGCCCAAGGGGTTCCCCGTTGCAACCATGGCCATCGGTGCCGCCGGGGCCGCAAATGCCGGGCTGATGGCAGCTGGAATTTTGGCTGTCACCGACGCGGACCTTGCCCAGCGGCTGGACGCATGGCGCGACGCATTATCCGCATCAATCCCGGAGGAACCGACCAATGACTGATCCCCTGCCCCTTGGGTCAACAATCGGCATTTTGGGCGGCGGCCAACTTGGGCGGATGCTTTCCGTTGCAGCCAGCCGGCTGGGGTTCAAGACCGCGATTTTCGAACCCGGGGGGGACTGCCCAGCATCCCATGTGGCGAATTTCCATCTGAAGGCCACTTATGATGATGAAAAAGCGCTGCAAAACTTTGCCGCCAGCTGTGACGTGATCACCTATGAATTCGAAAACATTCCCACGTCGGCGCTTGATCTGTTGGACGCGCACAGCACGATCCGGCCGGGCCGTCAGGCTTTGGCAACATCGCAGGATCGACTGGTCGAAAAGGATTTCCTGAATGGGCTGGGACTGGCGACCGCGCCATACGTGAATGTGGAAACACTTGCCGATTTGGAACAGGCTGTCGCCACGATCGGAACCCCGTCGATCCTGAAGACCCGCCGGTTTGGCTATGACGGCAAGGGACAGGTGCGACTGCATCCCCAGTCAGATCTTGCCCAAGCGTGGTCAGATGTTGGTGAAAGCCCCTGTGTGCTGGAAGGGTTTGTTGAATTTTCCTGCGAAGTTTCGGTCATAGCGGCGCGTGGGTCAGACGGCCAAGTGGCCTGTTTCGACCCCGGCGAAAATGTTCACAGTGCCGGCATCCTGCGCACCACAACTGTCCCGGCTGCGATACCGGCATCCGTGCGGATGGACGCCGTGCTTTTGGCGGGCCAGATCCTGAACGCGCTGGATTATGTGGGCGTTATGGGGGTCGAACTGTTCGTCACGCCCGAAGGGTTGATCGTGAACGAAATCGCGCCGCGTGTGCATAATTCGGGACATTGGACCCAGAATGGCTGCGACATTTGCCAGTTTGAACAACACATCCGTGCGGTGGTTGGCTGGCCTTTGGGCACCGGCGCACGCCACAGTGATATGCGCATGGAAAACCTGATCGGCGACGATATGGACCGCGTGCCGGATTTGGCGGCCGCGGGGCACGCGCTGCATCTGTATGGCAAAACGGACGTCAAGCCCGGTCGGAAAATGGGGCATGTGAACATACGATTGTCGTCCACGTAACCTGCCCAGTCGGATTGATCACCGGCCGCGGTTCAAGCCCAACGCATTCGACAGTGCGGCCCAGTTTGCATCCCCAAACGACAAATCGTGATCAAACCGCCCCTGTTTCAGGAAATGCACCGTTTGCTGAATAACCAGCGGATTGTTCATCAGGAATGTGTGGGTCACCGGCAATTCCAGATGATCCGACATCCCCGCAAGTTTCGTGCTTTCGACAGATACCTTGCCATCATTGGGTCCATCCAGAAACGCGGAATAGATCGGGTTCAGACTGGTTGTTCCCGCAATGATGCCAACCGGGAAATCTGCCGCTGGCAGGGTGCTGGGCAAATCAGATGGATCAGACCCCAACTGTGCCCCGGCTGGCCCATTGATCCATTCAAACGGGGGCAGCGCCTCTAGCGCGTCGACGAGTGTGGATCCCTGGTTCGGGGGGGCAAGCATGACAACACGGCCCAGATTTGGCGGGCGGTTCACAGCCAGATAAGACCGCACCAGAATGCCCCCCATGGAATGGGTCACAAAATTGATCCGTGCATCCCCACATTGTGCGACGGCATCGGGAAGTGTTTCTTCAACCAGTTCGGGAATGGTTTTTTCACGCGATGGGTATCCCGGCGCGATGGTTTTGAACCCTTCCCCTTCCAGCACACGTTCCATGATGGCAAACGATGCTTCGGTCCGGGCAAGGCCATGAAGCAGGATCACGCAGTCTTTCGCTTGGGTCATTGCAGGCAAACCAGCCAAAATCAGGGTCAGGGCGTATAGCTTTATCATGGGCGACATGTGGGGTGACGTGCAAGTCAAGCAAAGGGGGAACAAACGAAACCTTGCGTCACGGGGTGGTCAGCTGCGCACGGCAATAACCGTGCCACCCAGCACCAAAAGCGATGCAATGATCAGGGGCACCGTCAGGCTTTCCCCAAACAGAACGATTCCCCCAACCGCAGCCAGGATCGGCACTGTCAGTTGCAAGATCGCCGCCAGACTGCTGCGCAGGCGCGGCAACACGGCATACCACACCGCATAGCCCAAACCGGACGTGATCGCACCTGACACGATGGCCAGTGCCAGCCCTGTGCCTGTCACGTTCAAAGGCACGAAAAACGCCAGTGGGGCCGCGCATAGGGCAGCGCCGATGAAATTGTTGGCTGTTGCGCGGGTTGGATCTTTGCCCCCCCGCCCCAAAGCCGTGTAAAGCCCCCATGCGATCCCTGCCGCAGCCATCATCGCAAATCCGGTCAGTGGCAACGGGGTGTCGCCATTCGGCCAAAACAGGATCATCAACCCCGCAAAAGCCAGCGCCGCGCCAATATAATGGCCCTTGGGAACCGGTTCACCCCGCAACAGTGCCCACACGAACAGCGTGATTTGAACGACACCAAACAAGATCAGCGCCCCTGCCCCCGTGTCCAACGTGACATAGGCGAAAGAAAATCCGACCGCATATACAAAAAGCGAGGCTGTTCCAGAAAAGCTGGGGGTTGGTTTCCACACCCCGTTGCGCGCCGTGATCAACACCCATAGGCACACAGCCCCGGCCGCCAGACGCAGGATCGCGAAAACCCCCGGATCAGTCGCACCGTCCAACATGGCCCAGCGCGTCAGAACAGAATTGCCCGCAAATGCCAAAAGCGCCAACGCGGTCGCAGCGACAAGGGTTCGATGATCAGAAGTACCGCCATTCATGGCGGCACCCTTTCGCATATCTGCATGATTGGCAAAGGCTTCTTTTTTCGAAGCCAATGCCGTTATGGTGTCGCTTTATTTTTGGAACGTGTAGCGGCCATTGGGAAAGACCATCTGGAACGATAGGCCCGCCTGCGAAACCACATTCGATACTTTGCAATGCGCGGCTTCCCCGACCAGTTCACCATTGCGATAACGCGATGAATACACCCGGCCGAAACGCAAATCCCGAACAACAGCGGTATCGCCATTTGTGACCACGCGGCCTTGACGCAACGCTTCCTGAATCAGATTGCGTGGTATGGACCGACGCGATGTCACCGCGACACAGACTGCGATCTGACCATTGTGATCTTTGACCCCATACCGCAAATACAATTCGGACCCGTCTGACCAATTGATACCATAGCTGCCCCAATTTTCGCCCACCGGGCTGTCGGGAACATCCTGCGCAAATACCGCCAAGGGCAACAAACACGCGCACAAAACAGACAAAAACAACTTCATGAAACTTTCCACTTTTGATTGCTTATGTAATTGGAAACTCAACCCAAAAACAAACAGCCGCAGAATTCAACCCAAAAAAAGGGCGCCCCGAAGGACGCCCTTTTGATTTCGACCAATGGTCAGCTTACATCATGCCGCCCATGCCGCCCATGTCGGGCATGCCGCCGCCGGCAGGGCCGTCTTTGGCTGGTTTGTCGGCAACCATGGCTTCTGTTGTGATCAGCAGACCAGCAACCGACGCGGCGTCTTCCAACGCTGTGCGGGACACTTTCGCAGGGTCAATCACACCGAAAGAGAACATGTCGCCATATTCTTCTGTCTGCGCGTTGAACCCGAAGGACACATCGTCGCTTTCACGGATCTTGCCAGCAACAACGGCACCGTCGACACCTGCGTTTTCTGCGATCTGGCGCAGCGGTGCTTCCAGTGCGCGGCGCACAATGGCGATCCCCGCGGATTGATCAGCGTTTGCACCTTCGACACCATCCAGCACTTTGCCGGCTTGGACCAATGCAACGCCACCACCCACGATGACACCTTCTTGAACGGCGGCACGTGTCGCGTTCAATGCATCATCAACGCGGTCCTTGCGTTCTTTCACTTCCACTTCGGTCATGCCACCAACGCGGATCACGGCAACACCGCCAGCCAGTTTGGCAACACGTTCTTGCAGTTTTTCGCGGTCGTAATCAGACGTTGTTTCTTCCACCTGCTGGCGGATTTGTGCAACGCGGGCTTCGATTTCTGCTTTTTCACCAGCACCGTCAACGATGGTTGTTTCGTCTTTGGTGATGTTGATTTTCTTGGCAGAGCCCAGCATGTCCATCGTGACATTTTCCAGTTTCATGCCCAGATCTTCGGAAATCACTTGGCCGCCGGTCAGGATTGCGATGTCTTGCAACATGGCTTTACGACGATCGCCGAACCCTGGTGCTTTGACAGCTGCGATTTTCAGACCGCCACGCAGTTTGTTCACAACCAAAGTTGCCAGCGCTTCGCCTTCAACATCTTCAGCGATGATCAACAGCGGCTTTTGCGACTGGATCACTGATTCCAACAGCGGAACCATAGGCTGCAGCGACGACAGTTTCTTTTCGTGCAACAGGATCATGCAGTCTTCAACTTCGACAGTCATCTTGTCTGGGTTGGTGACAAAGTAAGGGGACAGGTAGCCGCGGTCGAATTGCATCCCTTCGACAACGTCTGTTTCTGTTTCCAGACCTTTGTTTTCTTCAACTGTGATGACGCCTTCGTTGCCAACCTTTTGCATCGCGTCTGCGATTTGGTTGCCGATTTCAGCTTCGCCGTTTGCGGAAATAGTACCAACTTGGGCCACTTCTGCGCTGTCGTTCACAGGGCGGGCGGCGTCTTTGATCGCTTGCACAACTTTGGCTGTCGCCAAATCGATGCCGCGCTTCAGGTCCATTGGGTTCATGCCAGCAGCGACGGACTTCATGCCTTCTTTAACGATGGCCTGTGCCAGAACAGTCGCTGTGGTCGTGCCGTCACCGGCTTCATCATTGGTGCGGCTGGCGACTTCTTTCACCATTTGCGCGCCCATGTTTTCGAACTTGTCTTCCAGTTCGATTTCTTTGGCCACAGACACACCATCTTTGGTGATGCGTGGGGCGCCAAAGGATTTTTCCAGAACCACGTTGCGGCCTTTGGGGCCCAGGGTCACTTTGACAGCGTCTGCCAGTACGTTAACGCCGCGCAGCATTGCATTGCGGGCATCGGTATCAAATTTGACGTCTTTTGCCATTTTGAAACTCCGTTTGAATTGTGTCGTAGGGTGGGTGAAACCCACCACCCATCAAGGCTGCCCGCTTAGGACAGAATGCCCATGATGTCGGATTCTTTCATCATCAACAGCTCTTTGCCGTCGACGGTGACTTCTGTGCCGGACCATTTGCCGAACAGAACGCGGTCGCCTTCTTTGACGTCCATTTCGATGCGATCGCCGTCATCGTCACGTGCGCCTGCGCCAACGGCAACAATCACGCCTTCGGCAGGCTTTTCTTTTGCGTTGTCAGGGATGATCAGACCGCCAGCGGTCTTTTCTTCGCCTTCTGTGCGTTCGACCAACACACGGTCGTGCAAAGGTTTCAGTGCCATCTTTGGTGCTCCTCCAGCTCTCAAAGGTTGTGATTAGCACTCACAAGGGGTGAGTGATAACGGCCCTGAATTATGGAGATGCGCGCCAGCTGTCAAGCGCACAGTCCACCCCAATGGCGGATTTTTTATCACGAAAAAGGGGCCGCTAGGCCCCTTTTGATGTCTTAACACTGTCTGTCGCAGATCAGTTTGCTGCATAAACCCCATTGATCAGGATTTGTGTCGACCCATTGGCACCTTCAGCGGCAACGTTTCCGACAAGATCACCACCGGTTGCCCCGTAGAAACCACCTGTCACAGCAGTTGACGTGAAGGTTGTTCCCGACGCGAACTGACCGGAAGAAATCGTCGCGCCGGTCGTTCCAAACGTATTCCCGACAATCGTTGTGGTGGGTACGGTTACCGTTGCAATGGTCCCGGGAGCGAAGCCACCACCCGAGGCACTGTTGATCACCATGGTCCCATCAATCTGGTTGGCATCGTAATCAACGTTGAACGTCACTGTACCACCCACACTATATCCATTGCTGGTAGACGGCGACGACGGATCAATTTCCAAAACACCTGCCAAGATTGAACCATTAAACACAGCAGACCCAGTTTTCGCATCGACCACTGCCGGGTCGGTGTTCGCGCCCGCAATGAAATAGCCGCCGTTGAATTCCGTTGTTGAATCTGCGGTCACCGAATAAATTTCGACATCACTTGCGCCAACCAAAAGCTGCAGCTCCAAGTCAACGCCGTTCACTGTCGCGGTGTACAAAGGATTAGCGGAGCTACATGTCGTGCCGCATGACGCAACAAATGTTTGCCCACCATATCCAATTGTCGCTGTCGTGAATGTGTTGTTGAACGACACCGTCATGGATTGGCCTTCAAGTCCGACGCTGGTCAATTGACCACCGCTTGCCGTCAACTTCATCACATAGCTGACGGGCGTCGTATATGTATTTCCAGACAAGAAATTGGTGGTTCCCGTTGCATAGCCACCGCTGGAAGACGCACCAGCCGCCCCAGAAGGTGTCAATGACGCTGGGATCCCTGCCCCTGTACCGCCACCGCCACACGCGGCCAATCCGAACACCAGCCCGATTGGCAAAAATGCCTTTGCTTTCAATTTCATTTGTTTTCTCCCAAAAACTGATTCATCTACCCACACGGAATTGTTACCCTGATCCATTTTGAAAATTAAGCTCTAAATTGACAAATTTCTGACACAATAAACGCCACGTTGTACTGGGGCGAACCAACCATAGTGGTTGTCGCGCATAATCCGTGTTGCGTTGGGAACGCCGGTGGCTTTGGCAACCTCTGCCCCGCGGCAGGCCCCGTGGGCAATCAGATAGTCCCGGCAGGCTTCTGCGTCTTGCCTATAGGCCGTGATAACCTGCCCGGATCGCGCCCCACCCTGATTTGGATCCCCCCGCCGGCGGCTGAATTCTTTCAGCAATGCCGCCTGTTTTGGCTTGGATTGGCGCGGCGCGTAGGGCCCTGGATCGGCATGGGCTTCGACCAGACCATCTCTTGCGCGAACGGTCAGAACCCCGATGCCCAGCCGCCGGCAAAGCCGGATGTTTTTGCGCAGGGCCTTCCAGTCTTTGGGCCGCGGCACAGCGACATAGACCAGATCCGTCAGCGCAAGCCGTTCGACCGCCTGATGCAACAAGGCGAGGCTGAAGGCCTGTTTCAATTCAACGATCAGGGGCGGATTTCCATCTCGCACCGCAACAACATCGGCCGCGCCGACCTCTGCCTTGACGTGATATCCCTGTTGTTCAAGGAACGCCTTTATGGGGGCATAAAGTTCGGTTTCTGACATGGTGCCTGCCTTATTGTGACCCGTTCGGACCGTTGGCCTTTTGACAGAGTCTAGATTTTCGACCGTTTGCCCGTCAACCGTGGTGCACCTGCGTGACAACCTTTGCGACCCCGCCTATAAGCGCGCAAAATTTCCCGCGACGGAGCGTTCAGCGATGACACAGATTTTTGGCCACAAATCCCCTGATACCGACAGCACCGGCAGCCCGATCATCTGGGCATGGTATCTGAACGAAATTCAGGGCACCCCGGCCACGCCCGTGCTGTTGGGCGAACCCAACACGGAAGCCGCCTTTGTCTTGCGCAAATGGGATCTTGAAAAGCCGGAAATCATCGACGGTGTCGCCGCTGGCGCACCGGTCATCATCGTTGACACGAACAACCCATCCGAATTGCCCGACGGGATCAACGATGCTGACATTCAGGCCATCATTGATCACCACAAACTGGTCGGGGGTCTGGAAACCAAAGGCCCGATCGACATCACGATCCGGCCACTGGCCTGCACCGCCACCATCATGATTGATCTGATGGGGGATGACGCGGACAAAATGCCCGACGCCATCAAAGGCGCCGCATTGTCGTGCATCCTGTCTGATACTTTGGAATTCCGCAGCCCAACAACCACAGACCATGACCGCGCGACGGCTGCGCGGCTGGCCACCGCGCTCGACATTGATATGGCAAGCTATGCCGCTGAAATGTTCGAAGCGAAATCCGATGTTTCTGCGTTTTCGGATGCGGAACTTCTGCGGATGGATTCAAAGGAATACGCGGTTGGCGATACCAAATTCCGCGTGTCCGTATTGGAAACCACGGCCCCCAAAATGGTGTTGGACCGCAAAGACAGCCTGATGGCGTCGATGGCGGATGTCGCGCAAGAAGATGGTGTCGATCAGGTGCTGCTGTTCGTCGTTGATATCTTGAATGAAGAGGCGACGATGCTGATCCCGAACGCACTGACACAATCTGTTGCGGAAAAATCATTTGGTGCGTCGGTTGCCGGTGACACCGTGGTTCTTCCGGGGGTCATGTCGCGCAAGAAGCAGATCATTCCAAACCTGGCGGTCTGATGTCCGTCTGACCAGACACCCCCGCCAAGGGCGCCCCCGTTCCTTTGGCAGAACCAACGCAACAGTCGGCCCAGTGTGGCCCCACAATCGGAAAGCAGCCCATGACCCAGATTATTCAATCGCTGTCTGAAATCGCAGATCGGTATGATGCGCTGTTTTTGGATTTATGGGGCTGTGTGCACAATGGGATCGCCCCCCATCCAGAAGCCGTTGCCGCCATGCAGGCGTTCAAGGCGGGGGGTGGCACAAACCTGTTGCTGACCAACGCCCCCCGGTCGCGCCATAGCGTCGCGGCACAGCTGAAAAACATGGGGCTGCCTGACGACAGTTACGATGTGATTGCCACATCCGGCGACAGTGCGCGCGCCGCGATGTTTCGGGGGATTGTCGGGTCCAAGGTGTATTTCATCGGGCAGGACCACGACGAAAGCTTTTTTGACCCGCTCGATCTGATTGAGGATCCCGTGACAATGGCCAAGGTCGATTTGGCCGACGCCGAAGGGATCGTCTGCTGCGGGCCGTTCGATCCATTGGCCGATCTGGATGTGTACCGCGCTGATTTTCTGTACGCCAAAACCAAAGGGCTGAAACTTTTGTGCGCGAACCCCGATATCGTCGTGGATCGCGGTGAAAAACGGGAATGGTGTGCCGGGGCATTGGCGCAGCTTTATACCGAAATGGGCGGTGAAAGCCTGTATTTCGGCAAACCACACCCGCCGATCTATGATTTGGCACGCCGCCGGCTGCGTGCGATGGGCAAAGACATTCCCGATGACCGTATCCTGTGCGTCGGCGATGGGATTGTGACCGACGTTCCCGGGGCCATCGGCGAAAGCCTTGATTCGCTTTACATCACCGGTGGTTTGGCCCGGGAAGAGACGAAAACAGATCATCAGCCTGACCCCGACGCCCTGAAAGCCCATCTTGACGCGGAAATGATGTCGCCAACCTACGCAATCGGTGCCCTTAGGTAAGATTTCCCTTGGCATTTCTGCACCTGCAAAGTAATTAAATTTCAATCATCGCTGTGCGATGGTGGTTTTGTTACTCAGAGGTGCGACATGCTCGACAATATGCCCCGCGGCACAATTTGTATCGAAGACATCGAAATCGGCATGATGCGCCATGTCAGCAAAGTGGTGTCGGACCGCGACATTGAAATGTTTGCTGAAGTGTCGACCGACCACAATCCCGTGCATCTGGATGACGATTATGCACAAGACACCATCTTTGAAGGCCGCATTGCCCACGGAATGTTGACCGCTGGGCTGGTGTCAGCGGTGATTGGGGAACAACTGCCGGGCCATGGCACGGTTTATCTGGGTCAAAGCCTGAAATTTCTGGCCCCTGTGCGCCCCGGTGATTATGTGCGCGCCGAAGTTGAAGTGACAGCGATTGATCATTCCAAACGCCGCGTGACAATGGACACGCGCTGTCTTGTGGATGGCAAGAAAGTCTTGATTGGCGAAGCCACGGTTCTGGCCCCGTCGCGCAAGTTCGACTGACACTGCTTGCCCCTGTTCGTGGCCCGCGTTAGGGGTCTGGCATGGACAGGTATACGTCGTTTCCCATTCCTGAATCCGCCCGTGGCGCAACAGTTGCCTTGGGCAATTTTGATGGTGTGCATCTGGGCCACCGCGCGGTCATTGATCAAACCCGCACCCTTGCCCAATCATCACACACCCCGATGGGCATCGTGACCTTTGAACCCCATCCCCGCCGCTTTTTCGCACAGCAGGCGGGTGCCACACTTCCCGCGTTTCGTTTGATGGATGCGGATACACGGGCCAATCGTTTGGCCAAGCTGGGTGTGGATCTGGTGGTCGAAGTTCCGTTTGATGCGGCCCTTGCCAGTCAATCGCCCGAAACATTCTGTCAGTCCATATTGCACGATGCGCTGGGTCTTTCGCATGTGGTGGTGGGCGCTGATTTTCGGTTCGGGACGAAACGCGCAGGCGATGTGGATGCGCTGAAACGATACGGGGCGGACATGGGGTTTGGTGTCACAATCGCGGATATCGCACAGCTGGGGGATGACACGATCAGTTCAACCAACATTCGCGCAGCCTTGACCGATGCCAACCCGCGCAAGGCCGCGGCGATGCTGGGCCATTGGCACCGGATCGAAGGGCCGGTTTTGCACGGCGAAAAACGGGGGCGCGACCTGGGATACCCCACCGCGAACATGGATTTGTCTGGCCGCCATTTGCCGGCGTTTGGCGTTTATGCCGTTGTCGTGGATGTGCTGACTGGCCCACACCAAGGCAGCTACAAAGGGGCCGCGTCGATTGGGGTGCGCCCCATGTTTGGCGAAAACACCCCAAACTGCGAAACCTTCATCTTTGATTTTCAGGGTGATTTGTACGGCGAAACACTGTCTGTCGGGTTGGTTGATTTTCTGCGCGGCGAAGAAAACTTTGACAGTCTGGATGCCCTGATCGTTCAGATGTCAGCAGACTGCGCCCGGGCGCGGCACCTTTTGGCCGGGCTATGACGGACAATCAAATCAACCGCGACGGGCTATCCCACAGGTTTTGGGAAAAGAAACGTCTGACCGATATGACCGACCGCGAATGGGAAGCGCTGTGCGATGGCTGCGGCCGGTGTTGTTTGAACAAGCTGGAAGACCCGGACACGGGCGTCGTTGCATTGACCCGGATTGCCTGCCGGTTGTTGGATGATCAAACCTGCCAATGTGCGCAATATGACATTCGCCACCAATTTGTGCCGGAATGCATTCAAATGACGCCAAAATCGATTCCGTTGCATGCGTATTGGTTGCCGGAAACCTGTGCCTATAAACGCCTGCACGATGGCAACCCGATCCCCGAATGGCATCCGTTGATCACGGGCGATCCCAATTCAGTTCACACAGCCGGCATTTCTGTGCAGGGCTGGACAATCCCAGAATTCGAAATCCCAGAAGAAGACTGGGAAGACTACGTGATCGAGGATGAGACATGAACTTTGCCTCTGACAACACCGGCCCCGTGCATCCAAAAGTGATGGCGGCGCTGATGGATGCCAATCAGGGCTACGCCCTGCCCTATGGCGCCGATGATCTGACAGCGCAGGCTGTTGCCATGGTGCGCGATGTGTTCGAAGCACCAGCCGCCGCCGTCCATTTGGTGTCTTTGGGCACTGCGGCCAATGCGCTGATCCTTGCAACGCTGTCTGACCCTTGGCAGACGATCTTTTGCCACCGGCATGCGCATATCCACGAAGATGAATGCAATGCGCCGGAATTCTATGCCGCTGGCACGAAACTGACTTTGGTGGAAGGCGCAGATGCCAAGATGACGCCTGACAGCTTGCGCAAAGCATTGGAAGCGGAAGAAACGCGCGGCGTGCATGGCCCGCAGCGCGGCCCCGTGTCCATCACGCAGGCCACCGAACGCGGCACAATTTACACCCTTGATGAAATTCGGGCCTTGGCTGATGTCGCCCACGCCTTTGGCTGCCCTGTCCATATGGATGGCGCACGGTTTGCCAATGCCTGCGTTGCACTGGGATGCACGGCGGCAGACATGACCTGGAAGGTCGGCGTGGACGCCGTGACATTTGGTGGAACCAAGAATGGACTGATGGCTGTGGAAGCGGCCGTATTCTTTGACCCCAAGCACAGCTGGGAATTCGAACTGCGCCGCAAACGCGGGGCGCATCTGTTTTCGAAACACCGGTTTCTGGCCGCGCAAATGGTTGCAACCTTGCAGGATGATTTGTGGCGGGACATGGCGACAGCCGCCAACGATCGCTGTGGGGAACTGGCGCGTGGATTGCGGCAGATGCCCGATGTGGCCTTTCTGCATGATCCACAGGCGAATATCATTTTCGCGCGCATGCCCCGTGCAATGCACCAAAAACTGCATCGCGCTGGTGCACAGTACTATGTGATGGACGGGGATGTGGACACGGGTCCTGCTGATGAACAGCTATTGGCGCGGCTGGTTTGCGACTGGTCCATGACCCAAGAAGCGGTCGATGCGTTCTTATCCGTGGCGCGATCCTGACCCGGCAGACCGGTGCACACCCGTCAAAGCGTCTGCAAAATATCCGCGACCTGACTGGGATGCGTTTGTGGAAACATATGGCCGGCGTCGGCAATGGTATGGCGCACCGCGTGGGGCATGTGCTGGTGCAACACATCCAACATCACCGCCGCGATGGATGGGCTGCGATCAGCACCAACCAACCGCACGGGGCATGTGATCTGGGCAAGACCACCCGGTCGCATAATGCCATTGATATCATCGTACAAAGCGGGGCCTTGTCTGCCGATCACCTGAATGTTTTCGATGATCGCAATCATATGCCCTTCTTGAAGATGTGAAAGTTTGACACCCCCACCCCAAACGGCATGAAAAATCTCTGCCGCCTTGCGCTTGTTTCCAGCAGCCAACGCTGCGGGAAAATCAGCCAAGGCGGCGCTATGATCGTCATACGCTTTTGTTCCCTTGGCGATGCCGAAGGGCACGGGTTCCAGCAATGTCAAAGACCCGAACATTTCCGGCTGTGTGACGGCGGCCAAAAGTGCGGCAGTGCCGCCAAATGAATGCCCGACAAGATGAACGGGTTCCTCATGATCCGATGCCAGATCCAACAGCACATCCGCGGCAAGCCGTTGGGGATCCTGCCCCACCGGTGTTGCATCTGATCGCGCATGGTCTGGCAAATCAATGGCCGTGCAGCGCCAGCCATCCGACATCCGATCAACAAGCGGACGCCAGATGTTGTGATTGCCCAGCGAACAGTGGCTGAAAATCGCAGGGGTGCCGTCACCCGTTGTTTTGTGAAATATCTTTACGCCAGCGCGTGTTTCATACGTCACAGCTTGCCCTGAAGATGCAGGCCCAAATCTTCGATCCGGTCTTGGCCCCAGAACCGTTGATCGTCTTCGGTGATGTAAAACGGCGCGCCAAACGCCCCTGCGGCAACCGCATCTTCCAGATTGCGGGCATATTCTTCGGCCGCGCCCATCATATCCTTGTCGGCCAACGACGGATCAAACCCGGCAGATGTCAGACATGCGGCGATCACATCAGGGGTGGCGATATCCTTTTCTTCGGCCCAGCAGGCGCGGGTGAAGGCATGCACCAACGCGCCCAAATCGCCGCCCGATCCGTGATTCTTTGCGGAAATGAACGCATAAGAGGACGGCGCCATATTCGTGGGCCAATGGGCAGGCTTCAGATGAAACGGCATATCCAGCTTTTTTGCTTGGCGCACCAGTTCCTGCGCCCGCCAATCTTGCCGGTTCGGGTGGCGGTCTTTTGGGGGTGTGCCGCCCGTGCGGGCAAACAGCCCCATGATATCAAGCGGACGATAATCGATGGTCGCGCCAACCGCCGCCGCCATTTCTTCAAGCCGGGTGCCCGCCAGATAGGTGTAGGGCGAAATTGTTGCAAAGTAGTATGTGATTTTGGCCATTTGGACGCGCCCTTTCAATGACTTAGCTTTGCCTGACCCTAGCCCCGTGTTAGGGGGTGTCAACGGCGCGAGTCGCGCAATCGATGCTGGGGGACGATCGAATGGCATCTGTGGAACAACCGAAGGTTATTTCCGGTAACGCAAATCTGGCACTGGCAAAATCAGTGTCCCGTCGGATGTCATTGCACCGCGGGATGAGCGTCGGATTGGTCGACGCCCGGGTCGAACGGTTCAACGATGGCGAAGTCTTTGTTGAAGTGTTCGAAAATGTGCGTGGCGAAGATATGTTTATCCTTCAGCCCACATCGCGCCCGGCCAATGACAACCTGATGGAACTGTTGATCATCGCGGATGCGTTGAAACGATCATCAGCCGCACGGATCACAGCGGTTATTCCCTATTTCGGATACGCGCGGCAGGATCGCCGGACCAAGGCGCGCACGCCGATCACCGCCAAACTGGTCGCCAATATGCTGGAAGAAGCTGGCATCGAACGGGTGCTGACCCTTGATTTGCATGCCACACAGATTCAGGGCTTTTTCGATATTCCGGTCGACAATCTTTACGCATCGCCAGTGTTTGCGTTGGATGTGAAACACCATTTCAAAGACCGGATGGATGAAATCACCGTCGTGTCCCCGGATGTGGGCGGTGTGGCCCGTGCACGGGAATTGGCCCAACGGATCGGCGCGCCCCTGTCAATCGTGGACAAGCGACGCGAAAAGCCCGGTGAAGTGGCGGAAATGACCGTCATCGGTAATGTCAAAGACCGCACCTGCCTGATCGTGGACGACATCGTGGATACGGCCGGCACGTTGTGCAAAGCCGCCGAAGTGCTGATGGAAAACGGCGCCAAAGAAGTGCATTCCTATATCACGCACGGCGTGTTGTCGGGGCCCGCGGTGGGCCGGATTGAAAATTCGGTCATGAAAAGCCTTGTGATCACTGACACCATCGAAGCCACACCAGAGATCAAGGCAACGGGCAACATTCGCATTGTGCCCATGGCGCCCATGTTTGCGCAGGCCATCCTGAACACATGGTCTGGCACATCTGTGTCATCGTTGTTTCAGACAGAAACACTTTCAGCCATCTACGAAGGCATCTACGAAGCGGATTAATACAGCTGCCAGCTGTCTTCATCTTCCAATTCGCCGATGGACTGCCACGATGCGCGCACCCGTGCGATCCGCGTATCGGACCATGTGCGGAACACGATTTCGAATCCTGTTTCAGTGATGTTTTCGGGGCGAATGTCTGTGCGGACGCTTGTCTGGCCATCGATGTCACACATTGACAAGCCAACCGTCACTGAAGGGATGGATTGGTAAGCTTCTGAAAATACGACCGCCTTGCGCTGTTCGCGTGGACCGGTGCCGGCCCACATTTGGCCGTCATCTTCGAAATCAGAGAAAAGAACAACCTCTCCCTGATCGATACCTGTCAAATGGCTGCGAAGCTTGCGCATGCAACACCGTCCCAAATTCCCCTGCACAGACGTTATCCACAAAAAAGGCCCCGCATAAGGGGCCTTTTTCAAAAACTGTGTTTTTGTTGTGACGGCGTTATAGGCCCAGTGCAGCACCAAGCGCACGAACATCAGCGACGGCTTTGTTCGCATCGTCCAGTTCGCTTGCCGATTTACCGGCGGCCACCGCTTCTGCAGCTTCGACCATCGCAGCGATATCCGCCGCTGTCACTTCGGACTTTGGCATGGCACGTTCCGCAAGCACGGAAATGCCAGCGGGTGAAATTTCAGCAAAACCGCCCGTGACCACGTATTCTTGATCACCGCCATCTGCTTTCACCACCAGCACACCGGGGCGCAGGGTTGTCAGCGTGGGTGCATGATCCGGCATCGCCGTCATGTCCCCATCTGCCCCTGGGATCTGGACCTCGGTCGCCTGAAACGAAGCAAGGCTTCGTTCCGGGCTGACCAGGTCAAATTGCATCGATCCCGCCATTAGGCTGCCTCAGCCGCCATTTTTTCGGCTTTTGCGATCACTTCGCCGATGCCGCCAACCATGTAGAAGGCACCTTCGGGCAGGTGGTCGTATTCGCCAGCCACAACAGCCTTAAAGGATGCGATCGTGTCTTCCAGTGGCACCTGTACGCCGGGCGAACCGGTGAACACTTCGGCCACATCGAACGGCTGGGACAGGAAGCGCTGGATTTTACGCGCACGGGCCACGGTCAGTTTGTCTTCTTCTGACAGTTCGTCCATGCCCAAAATCGCGATGATGTCTTGCAAAGACTTATAACGCTGCAGGATCTGCTGCACGTCCGTTGCAACACTGTAGTGTTCTTCACCGATGACCGCTGGGTCCAGCAGACGCGATGTGGAATCCAGCGGGTCCACCGCAGGGTAAATGCCAAGCTCGGAAATCGCACGGTTCAAAACCGTTGTCGCGTCCAAGTGTGCAAACGATGTCGCTGGTGCCGGGTCAGTCAAGTCGTCCGCAGGCACGTAAATCGCCTGAACCGATGTAATCGACCCGTTGGTTGTGGATGTAATCCGTTCCTGCATCGCACCCATGTCGGTGGCCAGTGTTGGCTGGTAACCCACCGCAGATGGGATACGACCCAACAGCGCCGAAACCTCGGAACCCGCTTGGGTAAAGCGGAAGATGTTGTCGACAAAGAACAGAACGTCAGTACCGGACTGATCGCGGAACTGTTCCGCCATTGTCAGACCAGACAGCGCAACACGCATCCGCGCACCCGGAGGTTCGTTCATCTGACCGTAGACCAAGGCCACTTTGGATTTTGTCAAATCGTCCGCGTTGATAACACCGGATTCGATGAATTCGTAGTACAGGTCGTTCCCTTCACGGGTCCGTTCCCCCACACCCGCGAACACGGAATAACCGGAGTGCACTTTTGCGATGTTGTTGATCAGTTCCTGAATAAGAACGGTTTTGCCAACACCGGCACCACCGAACAGACCAATTTTACCACCCTTGGCGTATGGCGCCAGCAGGTCGATCACTTTGATCCCTGTAACCAGGATTTCAGATGCTGTGGACTGTGCAGCGAATTCAGGTGCATCGCCGTGGATGGACCGTGTTTCTTTCGCGCCGATTGGGCCCTTTTCGTCGATGGGTTCACCCACAACGTTCATGATGCGGCCCAGCGTGGCGTCGCCCACGGGCACTTCGATGGATGATCCGCTGTCAGATACTTCCTGACCGCGCACCAAACCTTCGGTTGCGTCCATCGCGATGGCACGAACAGTGTTTTCGCCCAAGTGCTGGGCCACTTCCAAAACCAGTTCTTTGCCGTTGTTGTCCGTCGTCAGCGCGTTCAGGATCGCCGGCAGGTGATCGTCAAATTGCACGTCGACAACGGCGCCAATCACCTGGGTGATCTTGCCTTTTGCATTTGCCATGTCGTGTCTCCTAGTGTCAGAGCGCTTCGGCGCCCGAGATAATTTCAATCAGTTCGTTCGTGATCACGGCCTGACGTGACCGGTTGAATTCGATCGTCAGCTTGTCGATCATTTCACCGGCATTGCGTGTCGCGTTGTCCATTGCAGACATCCGCGCACCCTGTTCAGACGCACCATTTTCCAGCAGCGCTGCGAAGATTTGGGTCGCAACACCACGGGGCAGCAGATCGGCCAAGATGGCTTCTTCGCTGGGTTCGTAATCATACAGCGTCGATTCCGCTGCATCAGCTTCGAACGAAGCGGGGATGATTTGCTGGGCGGTCGGCTTTTGGCTGATCACCGATTGGAACGCGCTGAAAAAGATGGTGGCGACATCGAATTCACCCGCATCAAAACGCGCCAGCACGTCGGTCGCGATGCCAGCGGCATCATCGTAGCCCAGACGTTTCACGCCAGACAGGTCCACGTGACCAACAAACAAATCACCCAAGTCACGTTTGATCGCATCGCGGCCTTTTTTGCCGACGGTCAAAATTTTGACAGTCTTGCCAGCGGCCTGCAATTCCTGCGCCTTGGACCGGGCCAATTTCGCGATGGAAGAGTTGAAACCACCGCACAGCCCGCGTTCCGCGGTCATCACGATCAACAGATGGGTTTGATCACTGCCCGTCCCGGCCAAAAGGCGTGGGGCGGACGCAGAACCACCAACAGACGCAGCCAACCCACCCAGAACGGCATTGAACCGTTCTGTGTATGGCCGGGACGCCTCGGCCGCATCTTGGGCGCGGCGCAATTTTGCAGCCGCGACCATCTGCATGGCCTTGGTGATCTTCCGAGTGCTTTTGACACTCTCGATCCGGTTTTTGAGGTCCTTAAGATTTGGCATCTATATGACCTTACGCGAAGTCCGCTGCGTATTCGTCCAGCACCGCTTTGATCCGGTCAGCCGCATCGCCTTTGATTTTTGGATCTTCGTTTGTGATCCAATCCAACAGGTCGGAATGCTTGCCGCGCAGGTGCTTCAGCAGACCTTCTTCGTAACGACCAACGGCTTTCGTATCGATCTTGTCCAGATAGCCGTTTGTGCCTGCGAAGATCACAACAACGATTTCCGCGTTTGTCAGCGGCGCGTATTGGGGTTGCTTCATCAGTTCGGTCAGGCGTGCACCACGGTTCAACAACTGCTGTGTGGCTGCATCCAGATCGGACCCGAATTGGGCAAACGCCGCCATTTCGCGGTACTGTGCCAATTCCAGTTTCACCGGACCCGCCACGGATTTCATGGCGTTGGTTTGCGCGGATGACCCAACGCGGGACACAGACAGACCTGTGTTCACCGCAGGGCGGATCCCTTGGTAGAACAATTCTGTTTCCAAGAAGATCTGACCGTCGGTGATCGAAATCACGTTGGTTGGAATAAACGCAGAAACGTCACCACCTTGGGTTTCGATGATCGGCAGCGCTGTCAAAGAACCAGACCCGTGGTCTTCGTTCAGTTTACAGGACCGTTCCAACAGGCGGGAGTGCAGATAGAACACGTCGCCCGGATACGCTTCACGGCCCGGTGGGCGACGCAGCAGCAACGACATCTGGCGATAGGATACAGCCTGTTTGGACAAATCATCATAGATGATCAGCGCGTGCTTGCCGTTGTCACGGAAATATTCTGCCATCGCGGTTGCGGAATATGGCGCCAGGAACTGCATGGGTGCAGGGTCGGACGCTGTCGCAGCCACAACGATGGTGTATTCAGATGCGCCTGTTTCTTCCAGTTTCTTCATCAACTGGGCCACAGTGGAACGCTTTTGGCCCACAGCAACATAGATACAGTACAGCTTTTCGGAATCGTCCTTCGCCGCGTCGTTGTAGACTTTCTGGTTCAGGATGGTGTCCAAGGCCACGGCGGTTTTACCCGTTTGGCGGTCACCAATGATCAATTCACGCTGGCCACGGCCAATCGGGATCATCGCGTCCACGGATTTCAGGCCCGTCGCCATGGGTTCGTGAACAGATTTACGCGGGATGATGCCCGGCGCTTTGACTTCGGCCAAGCGGCGTTCGGATGCGTCAACCGCGCCCTTGCCGTCCAGCGGGTTGCCCAGCGCGTCAACAACGCGGCCCAGCAGACCTTCGCCGGCAGGAACGTCCACGATAGAGTTCGTCCGCTTGACGGTGTCGCCTTCTTTAATGTCACGGTCTGTCCCAAAGATAACAACACCGACGTTGTCACTTTCCAGGTTCAGCGCCATGCCCTGGATACCGCCAGGGAATTCGACCATTTCACCGGCCTGCACGTTGTCCAGACCATATACGCGGGCAATACCGTCACCCACGGACAGCACACGGCCCACTTCAGCAACTTCGGCTTCTTGGCCAAAGTTCTTGATCTGGTCCTTCAGGATTGCGGAGATTTCCGCTGCTTGGATCGCCATTTATCCGACCTCTTTCATAGTGTTCTGAAGTGCGTTGAGTTTCGATTTGATCGACGTGTCGATCATTTTCGAACCCACTTTAACGATAAGACCGCCGATGAGGGATTCATCAACGGTCGCTTGAATATTCACGTCTTTGCCCACTTGGGCTTTCAGCGTTTTGGCCAGTTTGTCCGATTGGGCTTTCGTCAACGCCTTGGCAGAAACAACTTCTGCCGTGACTTCGCCTTTTTCATCGGCCAACAGCCCGCGCAGTGCTGCCAGCAAATTCGGCAGAACGAACAGGCGGCGCTTCGTAGCCATCAGCGCCAAAGTGTTTTTCATGGTCGCGGTCAATTTCATTTTGTCCGCCACCGCAGCAATGGCCGCGCCCATGTCTTCGCGGCTGTATACTGGGGATGTCACCAGGGATCGCAAATCTGCACTTTCCGCCAGCGCACCATCAAGGGCGGCAACGTCGGCTTCCAGATTTTTCAGTTTTTTGTCGTCTTTGGCGATTTCAAAAACCGCTGTCGCGTAACGACCTGCGATACCGGACGAGATGGATGCTGTTTCTGACAAGTCTCACCCTCTGCTTTGCGTCATATCCGGATGCATCAGAATATGACAATACACGGCCTTGCGAACTGCAACGCCCAAATTCGCCGGGTAACTAACAGAGGGTTCGATAGGTCGCAATGGCAATCGCGCCTACTTTCGCAGCCACAAAACACCGCAAAAACAGGTGTATGCCGCGATAAGTCCAGATTGCGGCACAGTGTCACGCCAGACGAAGCCCTGCGAATCTATTGGCTGGGCGTCCTGCGCGCGGGTTCCGCCTGTCCAATGCCATCCAAAACACCCATCGGTTTGGCAAGGATCTGACCCAACCCGGGGCGTTGCGGGCGCGGAACCTGTTTGCGCACTTCGACCATCAAAACGCCCCCCCCGAACCACAGCGGGATGGATTGCCCGATCCGTTCCAGCGTTGGCCCAATCCGCAGCCAGAATTTCGTGCTGCGCGGCGGCTGGTACAACGCGGTCACGTGATTACAGACCAGAAACCCGTGCCATTTCAGCCGCCGTTCCAGTTCGGTCAACGTATAGGGGCGCGATACCGAAAACGGCGTTCCATGCTTGCGCGACCAAAGGCTGGCCCGATTGGGCACCACGAACACCGCGCGCCCATTTTCCGCGACAACGCGATACGCTTCTTCCAACAAGGCCGCGGCATGGTCGGTCGTGTCCAGACCGTGAAACACGATCAGCTTGTCCACGGACGCGGGTTCCAACGGCCAGCGGGTATCATCGCACAACACGCTGACGTTCTTTTCCCCCGCAGGCCAGGGCATCACGCCCTGTGGGCCGGGCATCAACGCAGTCACCCGCCGCGCGTCTTTCAGATAAGGGCGCAGCAACGGCACCGAAAACCCGTACCCCACGACGGTTTGGCGTCGCGCCTCTGGCCAGATCCGCAACAGTTGATCGCGCACAGACCGCTGCACCGCACGGCCCAATTTGGACCGATAGTAAAATTCCCGCAGTTCCCGCACATCCAAATGCATTGCGCTTTTGCCTTCTTGCGATACGTCTTGGGGATAATAGCGTCAGAGGCCCCAATGCACCCTATCCAGATCAAAACCGTTCCGTGCTTGCAAGACAACTATGCATTCGTGATTTTCAATCAGGCCAACGGACGGGCTGCTGTTGTTGATGTGCCAGAGGCCGCACCGATCATCGCAGTGCTGGATGAACTTGACGCTCAGCTCGACGCTGTGTTTCTGACCCATCACCACTGGGATCATGTCGATGGCCTGTCAGCGCTGAAAGACCGCTATGGGTTTGAAAACGCGCCCGAAGGGGCGGCAGTCTTCGAAGTCATCGGCGCAAAAGCGGATCAACACAGGTTGCCCCCTTTGACACACGCCGTGTCAGAAGGCGACACCATCATGCTTGCGGACATGCCCTTTCAAATTCTTGAGGTTTCCGGCCACACGGTTGGCCATATCGCGGCCTATAGCGAAGATGTGCAGGCGGTATTCACAGCCGACAGTCTGATGGCGATGGGGTGCGGACGATTGTTTGAAGGAACGCCCGATCAAATGTGGGCCAGCCTTCTGAAGCTCCGGTCGCTCCCCGATCATACGACCGTCTATTCAGGTCACGAATACATGGGCGGCAATATGGCGTTTGCCAAATCGTTGGGCGAAGACAACGCAGTGTTGGCGAAACGGGAGGAAGAGGTGAAAATGCTCCGCTTGGGAAGTCGCCCCACCGTTCCGTCGTCATTGGGGTTGGAAAAAGCCACCAACCCGTTTCTGCGTGCCGATGATCCATCGTTGCAAGCGGCATTGGGCATGACCGGGGCAGACCCCGCCGAAGTTTTCGCCGCCATTCGCAAACGCAAAGATGACTTTTGACCCTGCATACCGCTTTTCAAAATCCAGCCGCGCAAAGCATGTTCGTGGACCCATCGGTCGGCATTTGGGCCAAAGTGCGAAAACCTGTCATCGGCACAAAGCCGTGAGGCATCCATCCACCATCTTGAATGACCGGCACACAGACTTACGTCTTTTATCAAATGCTGGGTCGAAACATCGACCCGGCGTCGCGATACCCCCCGGGGCCATGCGGTGTGCAGCGCATTAATCGAACCCTGCGGTCGATTTCTTGGTGATTTCTTCATCACTTGCGCGCGATGATCGACAACAGATCACAAAACCGCGGGTCAAGGGAAATTTGTAACGGAATTTCGACAAAAACACTTGAAGGCTGGGCACAAAAGTCAAAGTCTAGATATAACAGACACGGTCGTACCACGATGTGGAGTATCCCCTCCCCCCGCGACCAAGATATGAGGAGCACCGAACGTGCCGTCATTTTCGACTACATTAGAACAATCCATCCACGCCGCGTTGGGTTTGGCCAACGATCGCAAACATGAACTGGCCACGCTGGAACATCTTTTGCTGGCGCTGATCGATGAACCAGACGCCGCAAAGGTGATGCGGGCCTGTTCGGTTGATCTTGATGCCCTGCGCGGAACGCTTGAAACTTTTATCGATGATGATCTGCAGACACTGATCACCGACGTTGACGGATCCGAAGCCGTGCCAACAGCTGCGTTTCAGCGTGTGATCCAGCGCGCAGCGATCCACGTGCAATCATCCGGCCGTACCGAAGTGACGGGCGCCAATGTTCTGGTTGCCATCTTTGCCGAACGGGAATCAAACGCAGCCTATTTCCTGCAAGAACAGGATATGACCCGCTATGACGCGGTGAACTTTATTGCCCACGGGGTCGCCAAAGACCCGGCATTCGGCGAATCCCGCCCCGTTCAAGGCGCAGAAGAAGAAACCAACGACGGATTTGAAAACATCGAAGCCGAAGGTGCCAAAGATGCCAAGGAATCCGCACTGGAAAAATACTGTGTCGATCTGAATGCGAAAGCGGCTGACGGCGACGTGGACCCATTGATTGGTCGCGATCACGAAGTCGAACGCTGCATTCAGGTGCTGTGCCGCCGCCGCAAAAACAACCCGATCCTTGTCGGTGATCCCGGTGTGGGCAAAACAGCCATCGCCGAAGGGTTGGCCCGCAAAATCGTGCAAGGCCAAACGCCGGACATCCTGTCCGAAACCGTGATCTATTCGCTGGACATGGGCGCATTGCTTGCCGGCACACGGTATCGTGGCGATTTCGAAGAACGGCTGAAAGCCGTGATGACGGAAATGGAAGATCACGATGACGCCGTTTTGTTCATCGACGAAATCCATACCGTGATTGGCGCGGGTGCCACGTCTGGCGGCGCGATGGATGCATCGAACCTGCTGAAACCCGCGTTGGCGGGTGGCAAACTGCGCTGCATGGGGTCCACGACATACAAGGAATATCGTCAGCATTTTGAAAAAGACCGTGCGTTGTCGCGCCGGTTCCAAAAGATCGACGTGAACGAACCATCTGTCGAAGATTCGGTAAAAATCCTGAAAGGGTTGAAGCCCTATTTCGAAGAACACCACGATATCAAATACACCGCCGATGCGATCAAGACCGCAGTGGAACTGGCCGCACGTTACATCAATGACCGCAAATTGCCGGACAAGGCGATTGACGTGATCGACGAAGCCGGGGCCGCCCAGCATCTGTTGGCGGAATCCAAACGGCGCAAAACCATTGGGGCCAAAGATATCGAAGCGGTCGTGGCAAAGATTGCGCGTATTCCGCCCAAGAACGTCACCAAAGATGACGCTGCCGTGCTGAAGGATTTGGAAGCATCGCTGAAACGCGTCGTCTTCGGTCAGGATCCCGCGATCGAAGCGCTGTCGTCAGCCATCAAACTGGCCCGCGCCGGTCTGCGTGAACCAGAAAAGCCCATCGGCAACTACCTGTTCGCCGGGCCCACGGGCGTCGGCAAGACCGAAGTCGCCAAACAGCTGGCGGATACGCTGGGTGTGGAAATGCTGCGGTTTGACATGTCAGAATACATGGAAAAACACGCGATCAGCCGCTTGATCGGGGCGCCCCCCGGCTATGTCGGATTTGATCAGGGCGGTATGCTGACGGACGGCGTCGATCAGAACCCGCACTGTGTGCTGTTGCTGGACGAAATCGAAAAGGCGCACCCGGATGTGTTCAACATCCTGCTACAGGTGATGGACCACGGCAAGCTGACCGATCACAATGGTCGCGCAACGGATTTCCGCAACGTGATCCTGATCATGACATCGAACGCCGGCGCGGCTGACGCGGCACGGGCACCGCTGGGCTTTGGCCGCGAAAAGCGCGAAGGCGAAGATACCGCCGCGATTGAAAAACTGTTCACGCCCGAATTCCGCAACCGTCTGGATGCGATTGTCAGCTTTGCGCCCCTGTCACGTGATGTGATTGCGCAAGTGGTCGAAAAATTCGTGCTTCAGCTGGAAGCGCAGTTGATGGACCGCAATGTGACCATCGAACTGACCCGGGCTGCGGCCGATTGGCTGGGCGATCAGGGCTATGACGACCGTATGGGCGCGCGGCCCCTGTCGCGTGTCATTCAAGAACACATCAAGAAACCGCTGGCCGAAGAACTGCTGTTTGGCCGTTTGACCAAAGGCGGGATCGTGAAAGTGGGCGTCAAAGACGGCAAGCTGGATCTGCGCATTGAAGAACAGCCCAAACGCCAAATCACCGGTGGCGGGGATAAACCACCCCTGCTGACTGCCGACTGATGCGGTTCGCAGTGTTGCCTTTGGCCCTGATGGCATCCGCCGTCGGGGCCAAGGAACCGCTGTTTGATGTGCCCCTTGATTGCACCTTGGGGCAGGATTGTTACATCAATGATTATTTTGACCGCGACGCCGGCGAAGGCGCGGTTTTGGATTATGCCTGCAATGATGTGACCCGCGACAATCACCGTGGCGTGGATTTCGCATTGCTGAACCTGCAACAGATGCGCGACGGCGTCGATGTCATCGCAATGGCCCCCGGCACCGTGCGCGGCATTCGCGACGGGCTGCCCGATATCGCCAACACCGATCCCAATGCACCGAACACCGCAGGGCAGGAATGCGGAAACGGTGTTGCCATCGACCATGGGGGCGGTTGGATCACCCAGTATTGCCACCTGAAAAAAGACAGCATCAGCGTCGCCGAAGGCCAGCGCGTTGCGATGGGGGCCGTCCTGGGCGAAGTTGGCCTGTCGGGGGCCACCAACTACCCGCATGTACACCTGTCCCTGTTCAAGGACCGCCAACGGGTTGATCCGTTCAATCCGGATATGACTGCGCAGTGCAATCTTTCATCGGAAAATGACCTTTGGCTGCGCGACATCCCTTACCAACCCGGCGGCTTTGTGCGGATTGGTTTGGCGGGCGTTCCGCCGGTGTTTGCCGATGTGCGCGACGATCTGGACGCCACACCGATCATACCGGCCAACGCCCCCGCCATGGTGGCATGGGCGCACGGCTACACTGTGAAAACGGGCGATGTCGTTTGGGCCGAAATCATTGGCCCCGACGGGCCATTCTGGTCTGGGCAAACCACGCTGGAACGTGACCGCAAATTTGCATCGCTGAATTATATGGGGCGGCGGCGCAGGGATGATTTGTGGGCCGAAGGCACATATACCGCCACGATGCGCCTGATCCGCAACGGCACCGTGATTGAAGAAAAAACGGTCACTACGATCGTAGGGCCGCCCGACCCATAGGCCGCGCCCGCATACACCGACACGCGCGTTATTTTTCAGTGAATTTCAATTCGATCCGGCGGTTTTGGGCGCGCGCCTCATCCGTGTTGGCGGGGTTCAAAGGTTGATGCTGGCCAAACCCATTGGCCGAAAGACGTTCTGGCGGCAGCCCCAGAAAATTGACCATATACAGCACAACCGACAATGCGCGCGCCTGCGACAGTTCCCAGTTGTTGGCGAACTGACCCGTGCCCGACAACGGCACGTTGTCGGTGTGCCCATCCACCTGAATGACCCAATCAATGCCTTCTGGAATATCGGCCGCGATTTCGCGCAACAGGCTGGCAATCCGGGTGATCTGATCTTCCCCTGCTGGCGACAATTCCGCCCCACCCGGCGGGAACAGAACTTCGGAACTGAACACGAACCGATCCCCCACAAGGCTGACGCCTTCGCGCCCTTCCAGCAATTCGCGCACCTGGCCCAAGAATTCTGACTTATACCGTTCCAATGTCTGCGCTTCGGCGGCCAGACGCGCCGCTTCTTCTTCCAGACGGATCCGTTCGGCTTCTTCCAGCCGTTCGGCGCGGCGGGCCTGAAGCGCAGCATCCGCCAGCGCACTGTTCAGGCGCGTTCCCAGATTGGACAGTTCAATCTGGCGGGCCGCATCGCGTTCTTCGCTTTGATCCAGCAAACCACCCAGATTGGACAGTTCCCGTTCCAGCGACTGAATCTGCTGCCGCAGCGCTTCGACTTGGCGCTGGGCGGCGGATGATATTTCACGTTCCGTGTCCAGCTGCGCTTGCGCCTGCGCCAACAGCAGCGACTGGCGCTCTGCCTCTGACAGTTGCAGGGCTGCGTCGTCTTCGGCCAGCGCACGGGCGGCCAATGCCGCGGCAACCTGTGCGCGCAGATCGGTGGCTGCAGACCCGGCATCCTGTGCCGCCCGTTCTGCCCGCGTCAGGCGCGCCTGCAGATCCGTGGTCGTTGCGTCAGCTGCGTCCCGGGCCGCCTGAAGATCCTGACGCGCAGTTGTCAAATCCGCCTGCGCGGCATTTAGATCCGCCAAAAGCTGCGCCAATTCCGCGTCCCGGTCGCCGACCGTGCCCTGTGCCTGCGCTAACAGATCACGCAACCCCGCAATTTCCGCTTCGCGTGCGGCCACATCTGACAGGGCCGCCTGCACATCCGACTGCGCGGCAGCAAGGGCCGCCGCCAATGCGTCGCGTTCGGCATTGCGGTCGCCCAAGGTTGCTTCTGCCGCTGCCAGACCGGCCTGAATGCGGGTCAACTCCGCTTCGCGTGCCGTCAATCGGGCCAAGGCTTCGGTCAGGCGGTCTTGCGTGTCTTCGGCGGTGCCACGTGCGGCGGCAAGTTCATCTTCGGTCAGGGAGGTTTGCGCCTGCGCCGCTTCCAATGCCAAAATCGTGGTTGCCAGTTGCGCGTCCAGATCCGTCTGAACCGCATTGGCAGCGGCCAACAGGGCCAGCGTTTCTTCGGCCTGTTTGCGTTCTTCGTTCAACACCAATTGCAAGGCAGACAGATCGGATTGTGCCGCTTCCAAATCCTTGCGCAGCTGTTCTGCGGCCAGCATTTCTGCGACTTTGGCCTGTTCTTCGGCGGATAGCGCGGCCTGACTGTTGGCCAGTTCCTGACGCAGGATCACAGCGGCGGCAGCTTCGCGTTCGGCGATCGTCAGCTGGGATTGCAGATCTTCGGCCTGTGCTTCCAGATCAGCTTTGGTGGTATCCAGTGCGGCAACGCGATCCCGGGTTGCGGCCAAAAGGGCCAGTGTGTCGGTCAGCGATGTTTGTGTTTGCGCGGCTTCTGCGCGCAGGCTGTCGATCCGCGCTTCCAACGCTTCGCGTTGGGCGGCAGCCAATGCGGCGGCTTCGGCGGCGGCGTCGATATCGTCGCGGGCGGCGACCAATTGCTGGGTCAGGGTTGCGGTGTCATCTTCCAGCCCGGCGATGCGCGCATTGGCATCATCGCGTTGGGCCAAAAGGCTGGCCACTTGGGTTTCGAAATCCGCGATGCGCCCGGTCTGTGTTTCCAGTTGCGCGGTCAGCCGTCCGATCAGGGCCGATTGCTGCCCAATCTGATCTTGTGCGGTTTCCAATGACCCGGTCAACCCAGTCACCTGATTGCGCAGGGCGGCGGTTGTATCCTGTTCCAACCCCAACGCATTGCCAAGTTGTGCGATTTGGGATGCAAGGGCCGCCAGTTCCAAATCCTTGGTTTCGATCGTCTGGTTCAGTTCTTCCAGTTCGGACCCCTGCCCCTTGATCGTTTCGCGCAGCACGAATTGCATGACCATAAAGATCGTCAACACGAACATCAGGACCAGCAAAAGGCCCGTCATGGCATCCACGAACCCCGGCCAGATAGAGGCCTGGAACCGTGCGCCCGTGCGCCGCGTCAGCGCCATCAGCCGTCTTTTCTGGGCGTGTTGCCCTGTTGGGATTGCTGTGTCGCACGGGCAAAGGCGCGCATGGATTTCGACAGATTGGCCAGATCGGTGCGCAATTCAGACACGCTTTCTTGTCGTCCGGCAGAGATTTCTTCGAGAATTCGCAAAAGCTGAACATCGATAGACCGCAGGCGCATCCGGCTTTCGGCATCGATCCCGTCACCGCCGCCGCCATCGGCTTGCATCCGGGCGACGATTTGTTCCTGACTGGTGGCCACCCGTTCCAAGGCTTCGGTTTGGCCTGTGTCCAGCTTGCGCGCCAGCTTGTCCAATGTGGATGTCAGCGTCACAAGCCGCGCTTCCACATCGGCCTGCCCTGCGCTGGCTTGGGCATACATCTGGTTCATGCCGTCCATCTGTTCAGACATGTGATCCATCATCGCCGCCAAAACGGATTGGTCTGCGGCCCCATCCCCATCGCCCCCGGCAAAGCCGACGCGGGTGATGGACGACAACCATTCTTCCAATTCGCCATAAAACCGGTTTTGCCCCCGACCTGCGAACACCTCTAACAGGCCGACAACCAATGACCCGGCCAACCCAAGAAGGGATGATGCAAAGGCGATGCCCATCCCATCCAACTGCCCTTCAAGACCCGATTGCAGCCGCGCGAAAATCGCCAATGCGTCTTCGCCATCGGTTGGGGTCAGGGATTGAAT
Organism: Planktomarina sp.; assembly: GCA_020630595.1. GTDB lineage: Bacteria > Pseudomonadota > Alphaproteobacteria > Rhodobacterales > Rhodobacteraceae > Planktomarina. Next base: position 51,916 of record JAHDBC010000008.1, on the reverse strand, counting down.
GGTTTGCACCAGCGCAGGCACAGTGGTTGCCAGCCCGTAAAACGTCCCCAACAGACCCAGAAAAATCAGCACGTTCGTGATATATCGGGTTAGGTCGCGCTGTTCATCGATGCGGGTCGCCACAGAATCAAGGATCGACCGCGATGATGCTGACCCCAGCTGCAATCGGGCACCGCGCTGGCGCAGCAAAGCCGCCAACGGTGCCAAAAGTTGCGGCGGGGTGGTCAGATGGTGACCCACGGTCTGTGTTGCGAACCCTTCGATCCATTGCACCGATCGCACAAGCGACGTGACCTGAATAAAGCAGGTCACGACACCGACGATAAACACCACCAGGATCACCCCGTTGAAATAGGGGTTTGCCAGAAACACCGGACCCACGGACGGGAACGCCAGATACCCCATCGCGATCACCAGTGCCATGATGATGATCATCGTCAAAATCTGGGAAAACGGCTGCGAAAACTGAATGCCGGTGTCGCGGTCTTGGGTCGCCATTGCGGGCCTGCTGTTTGCCTGTGGTTCTGCCCCGGACCTTGCCAGATTTCAGACCAAACGCAAAACCTAATCGTGCGATAATTCCCGCACGCGGGTGGTTAACCAGTCCATATCTGGGTCCGGAATGTCCAGATCACGCAACAACTGGGCCGTATTGTACAAATATTCACGATTGGGCCCGCGCCCGCCCACGGCATGGGCGATGATTTGCGCTTGCCGTTCCAGCGTCAGATCAGGGCAGTATTGCACGTGATCGCGGTTGATCACATAGGTCACGGCGTCGACCTGACGGCCATCAGACAGGGTCAACGGCAACCAGACTTCTTCGTAGGCGGATGAAATCAATTCGCGTTCGCGCAGCATGGCCAGAACGGTATCCGCCTCAGCGTCTTGGGTACGCAATGCCATCCCGGCACAGACCCCTGCCCCCCGATCAAGGGCAAGCACCAGCCCCGGGTCGTCTTCTGACCCGCGATGATGGATAGACCACATGCAAAAACTGCGCCCGTACCCCGGCACATCGGCACGCACCTGTTCTGCGGGCGTGAACCCGGGGTTCCACAGCAATGATCCATAGGCAAAGACCCACATGTCTGGCGCGTCGCTTTCTATCGTCAATTCCGTTGGCTGGGGTATAAGGGCGCGGCACGGGAAGGGAAATGGCAGATGATGCGCAAACTGTTTTGGTTGATTGTGGTGTTGGCCCTTGGCTGGTCGATCTATTGGGCGGTCGGATCCTCTACCGTGACAGCACAGGTCAAGGGTTGGTTCGATGACCGCCGTGCCGAAGGCTGGGCCGCCGATGTCACCGATGTGTCGACCAGCGGCTTTCCCAACCGGTTTGACACCACCATGACAGATGTGCGGTTGGCCGACCCCCGCACAGGCGTCGGTTGGACCGCGCCGTTTTTTCAAGTGCTGACACTGTCGTATGATCCAACGAACATCATTGCAGTCTGGCCCAACACGCAGGACTTCTTTGCCCCCGATGGCACGTTGACCGTAACATCGGACGACATGCGCGCATCCGTGAACGTAAAGGGCACTGACAATTTCGCGCTGGACGAAGCCCGGTTTCAGCTAAAGGCGGTCCAGCTGTCCAGCAGCGCGGGCTGGCAAGGCGCGATTGCCGACGGGTTTTCCGCCGTGCGGTTGGTCGATGGAACCGATGCAACCTATGACATTCATTTCAAGGCAACCGATATGGTGCCCGGCGCGCTGTTCAAGGGCATCATCGACCCACAGGACCGTCTGCCCGATACGTTTCAAACCGCCCTATTGGATGTGACCATGACCTTTGACCGGCCATGGGATCGGTCTGCCATCGAACAGGCCCGGCCCCAACCAACGGCCTTTGATCTGTCAAACATGCAGGCCACATGGGGCGAATTGGATTTGCGGCTGGCGGGACAAGGCACCGTTGACGCGCGCGGCCGGATTGATGGCGAAGTGACGTTCAAAGTGACCAACTGGCGACAGGCGCTGGCGTTGGCCGTTGAAAACGGAACGCTGCCGCGCAACACCGCCGGAACGTTGGAAGGTCTGTTGGGGGCATTGTCGCGCGCATCAGGCCCGGAAAACACGTTGGACGTGCCATTGAACATCGACGCGGGCCAGATGAAGCTGGGGTTCATCCCGCTGGGCCCTGCCCCGTTGTTGCGCCTGCGCTAACGGCAGTAAGACCCGCTGCGATATTGCGCCGTGTCAAAGTGGAAATGATCCGCATGTGCGGCGTTCGCATCGGGGCCCAGAACCGTTCCGAATATTCCGCATGCGGTGTCGTGCATCTGGTGCAGGAACCGCCCCTTGATGCCATCATCCCAGTCTTGCAGCAGCGTCATGCGGCTGCCATCGCCCATGCGAAAGCCGGAAATATCAATCGCCCGGCCTTTGGCATGTTCTGAAATTTTGGCGTTGGGGCGGTTGTACCTGTTGCGGCAAACATAATGGGCGGCGACCTGAAACTGATCAACGCCGCCGCGGAAATCACCCACCAAATCAATCACCCCTGTCTGGGTCCATTCTTCCAGCGCCAGCGCCGTGGGGCAATCCATGCGTGCGGGTTGGGAAAGCGTTACGCCCAGAACCTGCGTGACGGACACTGGCTGCGCAATGCCACACCCGGGCAGTCGCCCTTCAACCGGGGCAAGGGTACGCCCAATGATGCCGTCTGACCCGCAAATCGGGCCGGGCTTTACCACGACACGCAAATCGGCAGGGCGGATTTGCGGTTTCAGGCTGCTTTCGGGCGCATCTGCCAGAACACAGCCCGATCCTATCAGCGCAAGGCTAATCCCGGCCAAAATTCGGCGCATCAGTGTCTTGACCTGCGTCAATGATCCCGCGGCGAATGGCACGGGTGCGGGTGAAATAGGCATGCAAGTGATCTCCGTCGCCTGTACGGATAGCGCGCTGAAGGGCAAAAAGTTCCTCGGTAAATCGACCAAGGATTTCAAGCGTCGCGTCTTTGTTGGTCAAAAACACATCCCGCCACATGGTTGGATCGCTGGCCGCGATACGGGTGAAATCGCGAAAGCCTGTTGCGGAATAATTGATAACCTCGGATTCGGTGACCCGGCCCAGATCATCTGCCACACCCACCATTGTATAGGCAATCAAGTGCGGTGCGTGGGATGTCACGGCCAACACCAGATCATGGTGTTCCGGGTCGGTCACACCGACATTCGCGCCCAGCGCTTCCCAGAATTTCGTCAGCTTTTCTGTGGCGGCTTCTGTGCCCGGCAAGGGTGTCAGCAGGCACCATCTGTTGTCGAACAATTCGGCAAAGCCCGATGTGGGGCCAGAATGTTCTGTTCCGGCCAGGGGGTGGCCGGGCACGAAATCTACGGTGTCCGGCAAATGCGGTTCGACGGCTGCAATAATGCTGCGCTTGACCGATCCAACATCCGTCAATGTCGCCCCGGGCTTCATCGCGCCGGCGATCTGTTCCATCACAGGGCCCATCGCGCCAACCGGCACGCACAACACCACCAGATCCGCATCCAGAACCGCATCCGCTGCGCTGTCTGCAACACGATCACACAACCCGATGTCGCGCGCGGTTTGGCGCGTTTCAGCACTGCGGGCAAAGCCGGTAATCGTGCCCACGCATCCTGCGCGGCGCATGCCATGGGCCATCGAAGACGCAATGTGGCCCAGCCCAATCAAGGCAACCTTTTCGTAAATCATGACTGCCCTTCCATAAATTGAGCCACCGCATCGGTCAGCCGCTTGCAATCTTGCGGTCGCCCCACGGTCATGCGCAAGCAATTTGGCAGACCGTAGCCGCCCACTTTGCGCACCAGAATGCCTTGCGCCATCAGGTGATCGTTGCAGGCATCTGCCTGTTGGTGATCTTTGAACCGGGCCAGCACGAAGTTGGCATCAGACACATCCGATGGCACACCGCAGGCCGCCAAATCCGCCCGCAGCTGATCCCGTGCCGTGGCATTTTCGGCCAACATATGCGCGGTAAACGCCGTGTCTGATATCGCCGCCTGGGCTGCCGCAAGCGCAGGTACAGACAGGTTAAACGGCCCGCGCACACGGTTCAGTACATCAATGATGGCGCGGGGGGCATAGCCCCAGCCCACGCGCAGCCCCCCCAACCCATACAGTTTGGAAAATGTCCGGGTCATCACGACGTTTGATCGATCACGCACCAGTGCCGCGCCACCATCATAGCCATCTGCAAATTCGGCATAGGCCCCATCCAGCACCAAAATCACATGGGCGGGAACCGCATCCGCAAGCCGCGTGACGTCATCCATCGGGATAAACGTGCCTGTGGGGTTTGCCGGGTTGGCGATAAAGATCAGTCTGGTCCGGTCGGTGATCCCGGCAATGATCTTGTCCACATCGACGCGGCGGTCGGTTTCTTCCACACACACGGGCGTGGCCGATGCGGCACGGGCGCTGATCTTATACATCGAAAACCCGTGTTCGGTGTAAATCACCTCGTCCCCCGGGCCGGCATAAGCCTGGCACAGAAAGGTGATGATTTCATCCGACCCGACGCCGCAAATGATGTGATCGGGGTCCAGATCATGCACGCGGCCAATGGCGGCCCGCAGGTCTGCGTGATCGGTTGATGGGTAGCGATGCAAATCCCCCGCCGTATCCTTGATCGCCTGCACGGCCGCAGGGGGTGGCCCCCATGGGTTTTCGTTGGACGACAGTTTCAGCACATCGGCCACCCCATCCACATGGGACGCGCCGCCGACGTACAAGTTGATGTCCATAATGCCGGGTTGCGGTTTGGGCATATTCATCGCGGTATCCTTCATAACGGCGGTTTAGCGACCCAACGGTCAGGGGGCCAGAGAAGAAACGCCGCAACGAAAAAGGCCGCGGCGGTTCCCCGTCGCGGCCCACTGAACCAGATGGTTCGAATTCTTAGTTCTGAGCGTAGTATTCGATGACGAGGTTTGGTTCCATCATCACCGGATAAGGCACATCAGACAGGCCTGGGGACCGGACAAAGGTGGCGGTCATTTTCGAATGATCCACGTCCAGATAATCAGGCACGTCCCGTTCGGGCGATTGCGTTGCTTCCAACACCAATGCGATTTGCTTGGATTTGTCGCGCACGGCGATCACGTCGCCTTCTTTCACGCGGTAAGACGGGATGTTCACCCGCTTGCCGTTCACTGTGACGTGGGCGTGGTTCACGAACTGACGGGCCGCAAAGATGGTTGGCACGAATTTCGCGCGATACACCACAGCGTCCAGACGGCGTTCCAGCAAACCGATCAAGTTTTCGCCTGTGTCGCCTTTCACACGTTCCGCTTCCGCATAGATGCGGCGGAACTGTTTTTCGGTCAGGTCGCCATAGTACCCCTTCAGCTTTTGCTTGGCGCGCAGCTGCAGACCGAAGTCAGACATTTTGCCCTTGCGGCGCTGACCGTGCTGGCCGGGGCCATATTCACGGCGGTTGACTGGGGATTTTGGACGACCCCAGATGTTTTCACCCATCCGACGGTCAATTTTATATTTGGCAGCGGTCCGTTTTGTCACCGGCTGATCTCCTCTTTCAAGTTTAGAGGGCGTTGTCCTCTCCGCAGCTGTCACTGCGACGACAGGGTTCCCCTTGCGGGGTCCACCAACACCAATGCGCGGCGTATGCCCCTGCAAAAGGGCAGAGTCAACGGATTATTCCGGGGTTTATCGTGCGTGTTTCAGGATCGCCGCTTCGGACGCGGACAACGTGCGCCGGGCATCGCCGCCATAGCTGTCGCGATCCCATTCCAGATCGGGAAACAGATCAAACAGTTGCGCCCGTTGCGTGTCTTCCAATGTGGCCAAATCCATATGGGCCGGTTGGAAACTTTCCGTCATCACACCATTGGCCCACAGCACTTCGTGGGATTCCAGAAGGATATGATGATACACCACTTCGCGCACGCGTGGTTCGTGGTAAATGCTGCGTCCGTTGACCAGATCCTTGGCCGCCACCAACACTTCGTGTGTGTTGAACAGATCCAGCGCCACGCGGCCTTGCACCACCATCCGGTGATGCGGCGACACCAGAATGTCACCACCGGGCATATCCTGCCCCAGTGCGTTGGCGCGCAGCCGGATGGGGCGCATTTGCGGCATCACATGCAGCCGCGCCCCGGAAACGCGGCGCCGTCCGATCCACAAAATGGGTTTCGGGCCGCTGTCGCGGGTCATCACCAGATCGCCGGGCGCCAGTTCAGACACGCGGGTCCCCCCGGATGGGGTTGCGATAAAGGTTGTATCGGTAAAACAGATGATCCCGCCCGTTTCGGCGGCCACGGGCCGGTTCGGATCGGCAAGCGCCAGATCGACAACCCAAAGATCAGCGCCCTGTGGTGGCAGTTCATCCACGAACATACACAGCGGCAACCCACCGGGCGTTTCAATCAACGTCATGGTGTAGGTCAGTCGTCCGTCTGTCAAAAGAACGGTCTGGTCTTCCAGCGTTCCATCCAGTTCGACATCGGTGATTTTCTTGTTTTGAACGGTCGCGCCCACCAGTTTGCGCACGATTTTGGAGGCACGCGCACGGATATCCTGCTGGCCGTCTGCATCCCCCAATGTCAAAAGCTCTGCGGGGCCGTCGACGCGGACGGCGTCCCCGCGCCATCCCCAACTGACCCCTTGCGTCATATCCGCCGGCGCGACCCCGGGCATTCCGTCAACCGTTACCTGTGACCATGCGATCACGAAGGTGCCCTGAATGCCCCGCGCCATAACCTGTATGAAACCTGCCGATTAGTTTTTTGTTTTGTTTTGTTGAGGTGATTCGTAGCACGACTGATTCGGTCTGTGAATCCCCTGATTCGCCGAATCGAAACTTTTTTGCCCGTCTGCCATGGTGGATGCGGCAGAAATGAAAAAGGCCGCCCTGATCGGGGCGGCCCTGTGGTTGGTGTACGCGGGTTAGATCAACCGCATTTCGAAAACCCGCAGCTGTTGCAGGTCATGCAGCCTTCCATCATGTGCAGGGTGCCGTATTGGCCGCAGGACGAACAGGCGGGCCCTTTGGATTGCGGAATGCTGACCACATCGGCCTGCGGGTCCTGTTTCAACCCCATGCCTTCGCCAGCCATGAAACCGATGGCGACCATATGCTGTTCGATCACACCGCCAATCGCAGCCAGGATTGAGGGCACGTATTTGCCTTCCATCCATGCCCCACCCCGGGGATCAAACACGGCTTTCAGTTCTTCGACCACAAAACTGACATCCCCACCACGCCGGAACACCGCACTGATCATGCGGGTCAGGCCAACGGTCCACGCGAAATGTTCCATGTTTTTGGAATTCACGAACACCTCGAACGGGCGGCGGCGACCATCGACGATCAGATCGTTGATGGTGATATAAATCGCATGTTCGCTGTCGGGCCATTTCAGTTTGTAGGTGTTGCCTTCCAAGGCTTTTGGCCGGTCAAGCGGTTCGGTCATGTAAACCACGTCGCCGTCAATTTCGACATCCGCTGTAATTGGCGCAACTTTACCGACGGCCTCCTCCTTCGGCTTCTCCTCTGCCACACTCAACACCGATCCTGTCACCGCATTGGGGCGATAGGTTGTACACCCCTTACAGCCCTGATCCCATGCCGCCATATAGACGTCCTTGAAATCATCGAACGAAATATCTTCGGGGCAGTTGATCGTTTTGGAAATCGAACTGTCGATCCATTTCTGTGCCGCCGCCTGCATGCGCACATGATCCAGCGGGGCCAGCGTTTGCGCGTTCACGAAATGATCGGGCAGGTCTGCGTCCCCTTTCACATCGCGCCACATCTGCACCGCGTAATCGACGACTTCTTCTTCTGTCTTGGTGCCATCCTTTTGCAGCACCTTGCGGGTATAGGCATAGGCAAAGACAGGTTCGATCCCCGATGATACATTCCCCGCATACAGGGAAATCGTGCCCGTCGGCGCGATGGATGTCAGAAGGGCGTTGCGGATGCCGTGTTCGCGGATCGCATCGCGCACATCATCATCCATGGCCTGCATCGTGCCCGATGCCAGATACTTGTCCGCATCAAACAACGGAAACGCACCCTTTTCTTTCGCCAATTGCACGGACCCCAGGTATGCGGCGCGCGCGATCTGGTGCAACCAGCGGTCTGTCTGACGCGCCGCCTCTTCCGATCCATAGCGCAGGCCGACCATCAACAACGCGTCAGCCAAACCGGTGACGCCCAGCCCGATGCGGCGTTTGTTCTGTGCTTCCTGGCGCTGTGCCTCCAGCGGGAATTTCGACGCATCCACCACATTGTCCATCATCCGCACGGCGGTTGTGACCAGATCGGCCAGTTTGGCTTCATCCAATGCGGCACCATCGCCAAACGGATCATCCACCAACCGGGCCAGATTGATCGACCCCAGCAAACACGCCCCATAAGGCGGCAGGGGTTGTTCGCCACATGGGTTCGTGGCCGCAATCGTTTCACAGTAATTCAGATTATTCGCGGCGTTGATCCGGTCGATGAAGATCACGCCCGGTTCGGCGAAATCATAGGTCGACTGCATGATCATGTTCCACAGATCCAGCGCCCGCACGGTCCGGTAAACGGTCCCGTCAAACACCAAATCCCAATCGGCATCGGCTTTCACCGCTTCCATGAATGGATCGGTGACCAGAACCGACACATTGAACATCCGCAACCGCGCCGGGTCTTTCTTGGCGGTGATGAAATCTTCGATATCGGGGTGATCGCAGCGCATGGTGGCCATCATCGCGCCGCGGCGTGACCCGGCGGACATGATGGTGCGGCACATGGCATCCCAGACATCCATGAACGACAATGGCCCGGATGCGTCGGCGGCAACGCCGTGGACCGCTGCGCCTTTCGGGCGGATGGTGGAAAAATCGTACCCGATCCCGCCGCCCTGCTGCATGGTCAATGCGGCCTCTTTCAGCATATCGAAAATGCCGCCCATGCTGTCCGGGATCGTGCCCATGACAAAACAATTGAACAGCGTCACCGCCCGGCCTGTGCCCGCGCCCGCTGTGATCCGACCCGCCGGCAGGTATTTGAAATCCGACAGGGCATCATAGAATTTGCCTTCCCAGTCGGCGGGGGTGGCTTCGACCGACGCAAGGTCTTTGGCGATCCGCGCCCATGTGTCTGAAACGGTTTGATCGATGGCGGTGCCATCTGCGTCTTTCAGACGGTATTTCATATCCCAGATCTGCTCTGCGATGGGGGCTGCGAAACTGCTCATAGGGGCCTCAAAAATCTATCTGTTGTGTTTTTGGTTCACCCTACCACAAGGGGTAGAAATCGCCTACGGTAATTTTTCATCGGGAATCACGCAATATGCCATTGGCGTCGATCCTTCAAAACATATCTTCATCCCAAGGGTGGTCCATTCCGCCGCAGGGCCAAACGCCACACACCAGAACAAGAGGTGAACACTATGCCAAAGACCGTCAACCTCGTCAAACTTTCCGTGGGCAGTGAAACCCTTGAAAGCCTTGCCGCATGGCAAGCGTCGCGCCCGGCCCAAACGGCGGATGGGTTGCCGCGCCATGTGACCCGGATGTGGCCCAAACGCGAAGCAGAGATCTTGAATGGCGGGTCCATCTATTGGGTCGTCAAGGGCGTGATCCTGTGCCGCCAACGTGTCTTGCGGCTGGACGAAGTGATCGGGTCAGATGGCATCCGCCGCTGCGCCATTGTCAGCGACCCCGCATTGATCCGCGTCACCCCGACGCCCAAACGCCCGTTTCAGGGCTGGCGCTATCTTCAGCCCGGCGATGCCCCGGCGGATTTGCCTGAACACCGCCAGACCGAAGACGCCCTGCCCCCAACGCTGCAATCAGCATTGGCGGACATCGGGGTGATGTGATCAGAACCGGCGATCCCAATTGCCTGCGTTCATAAGATCAATCGAATGGTCGCCGCTGCTGAAAAACGCCGCACAGGCAAACAGCACCACAACAACGCCCATCACATATCGAATATCTAACATGGGTTTCTCCCTTGGTTCCCTTTTGTGTCGGCAGAAGGTATCTTGGACCCACGGCCCGGCAAGTGCCGGGGTGAAAGGAATTTATGTCTACGATTGCGGGTGACCGCAGGGCCTGAAACGGTCAGGCCATTTCGAAACATCAAATGCGGATTGATCCGCACCCATGGTGCTGGGTGAATGCACCAAAGACATGAAAGATACATCACAATGACAACACGCATCGCAACATCGCGCGACAGCGACGCCATCGCCCTTTTGGCCGAAACCACGGGGTTGTTTCCGGCTGATATGCTGGCGGATTTTATCGCCCCGTTTCTGAACGGTGATCCGGGCCACATCTGGTTCGTACATGATCTTGGCGCAGGCCCGGTCGGGTTTTGCTATATGACGTTAGAGTTTCTGACCGAAGGCACATGGAACATGAAAGCCCTGGGCGTTCACCCGGATCATCAGCGCACCGGGGCGGGCCGGTCCATTGTCGCGACTGCCGAAACATGGATGCAAAACGCAGGTCACCGGGTCATGGTGATCGAAACATCATCCGACCCCGCACAAAGCGCAGCGCGCGCGTTTTACCCATCCACGGGATACACGCTGGTGGGCACAATTCCCGAATTCTGGGGACCGGGGGATGACAAGCTGATTTACAGCAAAGTGTTGGCGTAAGCCCAAGAACGGTGGGTTTCACCCACCCTACGGGCTGCTACGCGGTATCGTAGGGTGGGTGCCAACCCACCACCCCCTAGCCCAACCGATCCAACACGGCGGTCAGGTCACCCCCGGCGGCCAATGACCGCCACACCGTCGCCTGCGATTTCAACACCAGCCCATCATCCAGAATGCGCAGGTGGTTTGCTTCCAATGTCGCACCGGTCGATGTGATATCGGCAATCGCCTCTGCCGTTTCGTTCTTGACCACGCCTTCGGTCGCGCCCTGACTGTCGACCAGTTGGTAATCGGCAACGCCAGCGGCGGTCAGGAACTGCCGCGTCAGTCGGTGGTATTTCGTGGCAATCCGCAGGCGGAACCCGTGTTGCCCGCGGAACCGCGCGGCGACCGCATCCAGATCATGCAGCGTGCGCACGTCGGTCCAGAATGCGGGAACAGCGACGATCAGATCGGCATGGCCGAACCCCATTTCGGCAACGGGCGCAACTTTCTGATGCCATCCGGCCAGTTTTTCGTGGATCAGATCCGTGCCCGTCACGCCCAGATGAATGCGCCCTGCGGCAAGTTCCCGGGGGATTTCACCGGCCGACAGCAGCACCAGTTCAACGCCATCAATCCCATCGACGCGGCCCACATATTCGCGATCAGACCCGGCTTTGGACAACGTGATGCCCCGCTGCCCGAACCAATCAAACGTATCGGCCATCAAACGGCCCTTGGATGGCACACCCAGTTTAATCACCGTACGCCTCCATCTGATCAACGCGGATGATCCCACCCACGGCTGGCACCGCATCGCCTTTGCCCAAGGCCCGTGTCAGCGCATCATAGCGCCCACCGGATGCAACGGGCGGCTGGTCGGGCCGCGCCGGGTCGATCATGCCAAAGACAAACCCGTCGTAATATTCCATCGATGTCAGGCCATAGGTCGCTTTGAAGGTCAGCGCATCCACATCGATGCCCGCGTCGTCAAACGCTTCGACCCGGTCATCGAACCGGATCATGGCCCCCACAAAGGCAGGCAAGACATCGCAAATGGGGTCCAACGCGCGGCCTGCACCGGACAGCGTGGTTTCACAGCCCAGCAACGTTTTCACCGCCGCCACTTGGGCCGCGGGGATCGGATCAGCCGAAGCTTCTGCCTGCAATTGTTCAAACCGGTCCGCCACATCGGACGCCGGGCGCAGGCCAATGGTCGGCCCGCCGGGGGCCGCGTCTGCCACAGTGACAGGGGCCGCGAACCGATCCAGCAATTCGGCAAATCGCCGGGGCCGCCAGATGTGGCGTTTCAACGCCGCCTTGCGCGCATCAGACGTGGTCAGCGCATCCACGGCAGCAACCAACAGCCCCACGTCACCAACAACAGCGCGTAGCGGCAGATGTTCGACGTTGGACCACAACAGATTGAACACCTCTGCCTCGATCAATTCGGGATCGCCCCGGTCGAACACCTCGTAACCGACCTGCGTGTGTTCCGACGGGCGCTGTGCATCGAAATCCTGCTGGCGGAACACGGGACCAGCATAGCAATACCGCGCAGGTTCGGCGCTGATTTCCATATGCCGTTGCACCACAGGCACCGTGAAATCAGGCCGCAGCATCAGTTCACCGCGCAACGGATCATGGGTCACATAGGCCCGACCGCGAATGTCTTCGCCATACAGATCCAGCAGCAGGTCTGCGGATTGCAGAATATCCACATCCACCCGTGTCGCGCCGAAGCGGGTGAATTGGTCTAGCAAAATGTCTGTGGTGCCGGTCACGTGTCGGCGTCCTGATCAGCCAGCATTTTTTTCACGGCCGCAACCAGATCGGCACGCGGCGCTTCGATCTGGCTGGGGCGGGCTTTCCATTCTTCCAATGTGGCGTCTTGGGCCAGCTTTGCGCCCAGGATCAGATCTTTGATCTGAACAATGCCGTTTGCCTTTTCATCCCCGCCTTCGATGATCGCGATGGGGGACTGACGCGCGTCTGCATATTTCAATTGGTTGCCGAAATTCTTGGGGTTGCCCAGATACACTTCGGCGCGAATGCCCGCTTGGCGCAATTCACCCACCATGGCCTGATAATCCGCCATGCGGTCGCGGTCCATGACCGTCACAACCACAGGCCCTTGGGCATCGGATTTGATCCGGCCTTTCATCCGCAGCGCGGCCAACAAGCGGTCCACGCCGATGGACACCCCCGTGGCCGGGACAGCCTGCCCGGTGAAACGTTTGACCAGATCGTCATAACGCCCCCCACCCGCGACAGAGCCGAAATTTCGGGGGCGGCCCTTTTCGTCTTTCACTTCAAACGTCAGTTCCGCTTCGTAAACGGGGCCGGTGTAGTAGCCGAGGCCACGCACGACCGAAGGATCAATGATGATGCGGTCAGGGCCATAGCCTTGGGCAGCGAGGAGGTCCGCGATTTGTTCCAGTTCGGCAACGCCATCTTCGCCAACAGAGGATCCAGCGACCAAATTGCGCAGATTGGCAACCGTTTCGGCACCTGTCGCGGCCCCCGCTTCCATGAATCCAATCACGATGTCGGCTTGCAGATCATCCAGCCCAGCCCCCTTCGTGAAGTCCCCGCTTTCGTCCTTGCGACCTTCGCCCAAAAGCGCGCGCACGCCTTCGACACCCAGCCGGTCCAGCTTATCAATCGCGCGCAAAACGATGCCGCGTTCTTCTTCTTTGTCGTCGCCGGACAGGCCCGCGACCTCTAGCACGCCGTTCAGAACCTTGCGATTGTTCACCCGTACAATGTAGTCGCCACGGTCGATCCCTACAGCCTCCAACGTATCCGCCAGCATGGCGCAGATTTCTGCGTCTGCCGCCATGGACGCCGTGCCCACGGTATCGGCATCACATTGATAAAACTGGCGAAACCGGCCCGGGCCAACCTTTTCATTGCGCCACACGGGCCCCATTGCATAGCGGCGGTATGGCGTGGGCAAATCGTTGCGGTGTTGGGCGTACACCCGCGCCAAGGGGGCCGTCATATCATAGCGCAGGGCGACCCAACCGGAATCTTCTTCTTCCCACGCAAAGACGCCTTCGTTGGGGCGGTCCACATCGGGCAGGAATTTTCCCAAAGCCTCGACCGTTTCGACGGCGCTGCTTTCCAATGCGTCAAAGCCATAGCGGTGATAGACTTCGGCAATTTGGGACAGCATATGCGAACGCTCTGTCACCTCTGACCCGAAATAATCACGGAACCCTTTGGGCGGAATCGCCTTGGGGCGTGGGGCTTTTTTCTGCTTTGCCATATCAGCACCTGTGTCGTTCGGGTGCCGTTTAACGTGGGGGGCCAAAGGGGGCAAGGACGCCCTTCCCTTTCGCTGCAGACGGGCGTAGGCCACACCCATGACCCAAGCGTTAGAAGAAACCATCGCCCATCTGGTGAAAACTGTTGATGATCTGTCTGATATCGTGGCCCGGCAGGACGCCGAACTGACACAGCTGCGCAGGCTGGTGGATGTTTTGGTGGACCGTGAAAAGGCCCGCGAAGCAGAAGGCGGCGGTGGCGTGATCATGGGCGACGAACGACCGCCGCACTATTAAACAGACAAAGGGCACCCGCCGCAGCAGATGCCCTTCGCCCCTAACGGAAGTGCCCGTCAGATCGCCAAGTTAGAAACGATCAACGTTCACTTCGCCTGTGGCCACAACGGACCCACCGTGCAGCAACTGCAGGGTCAGATCGTCTGTGGTTGGTTTGATGCTGACGCGCAGGTCTTGGTTCGCACCGGCGTTAACGTCTGTCATGCCCAGAACGTTGCCATCAGCGTCCAGGATTTGCACAACGCCCGCTTGGTCGGACCGTACAACGTTCAGATCCACAACCGTATCGAATGCATCGATGCCAGAGTTGATGGAGAAATAGTTGGCAGCAGAAGCCGCTGTTGCACCCGCAGCGATTGTTGCAGCGATCAGAGAGATTTTTACCAGTTTCATAGTGTGTTCCTTTCGGAGGTTAGGGGAAAGAGTACGTTAGGGAGGAGGGATCATGCGCCCCCGGGGGACAGGGGGCGCAGGAGGATTGGGGGAGCTTAGAAGCGGTCGACGTTCACTTCGCCTGTGGCCACAACAGAACCGCCGTGCAGCAGTTGCAGTGTCAGATCGTCGGTTGTTGGTTTGATGCTGACGCGCAGGTCTTGGTTCGCACCGGCGTTAACGTCTGTCATGCCCAGAACGTTGCCATCAGCGTCCAGGATTTGCACAACGCCCGCTTGGTCGGACCGTACAACGTTCAGATCCACAACCGTATCGAATGCATCGATGCCAGAGTTGATGGAGAAATAGTTGGCCGCAGAGGCTGCAGAAGCGCCAGCCAGTGTTGCAGCAGCGATCAAAGAGATTTTTACCAGTTTCATTTGTTTGGTCCTTTCTATGCCCGGGGGGATGGGCGGTTGATGTTGTGTTCGGTGCGGTTTGTTGCGCCGATGACATCGATCTGTGCATCCGCCCCCGGAAAAAAAGGGGGCAAGTCCTTCACGAAAAAATGCTGAAATTCCAAAGGGCTGCCCCCTTGAAATCAGTGGGCGCGCGCCGGGTGGGGTGGTTCTGTGACAAGGATCACACAGGCTGTGCACAATTGAACACCCAACGCAAAGATGCACGGAACCAAAGGGGCGGCACTGCAGTTATGTGCGCTTTGGAACAGAAGTTTTTGGGTGTTACAGCCGAAAAAGAAAACGTGACCGTAGCATATTTCGATCAAAACAGGTTTCGGCGCGAAAAATCACAATCCGATATCAGGATTTTCCGCCAAAATGGGCCCTAAAAGACGCTGGCGGTGATGCGGCCCCGGTGCAAAAGCAACGTGCCAGACGCGCTTGGCGTGCCAAAAGCCCGATGCAGGCTGACAAATGTTGTGTCTTTCGACAGCTGATCGATCCGATCCCCGCAGGCTTCGCCCGTATCGACGCGGCAAATGCGGTTTTTGACCGTTTCATAGGCCGTGTCGACATCTGAAAATGGGCTGCGGCTTTTGTACCGGCGGGTTTCATGGACCAGCGGGTCGCCCAAAAAGGCCATCCCAGCGGTCAGTTTGCGCGCACAGCGGTCGCGGAACCCTGTTAGAAAATGGGTGCGCGGCCCCAAAAGGCTGGGATTGCTGTCATAAAGGGCAAACCCACCCTGGGTGTCGACCTTGGTGCCCAGATCACGGGTTCTGTAACGACAGACTTTTTCAACCGACCCAAATGGCAAGGGCGGCCCATCGACCGTTGTTTCGTCTTCCTTGGGCCCGCCCTGAAACAGCGAAAACCACGACGATCCGCCCGATTGTTCTGCCGCATCCGTTTCAACAAGACTGTTGGCTGCAGTGTCCGGCACATCGTTGGGAAATTCGTTCAGGGTCGCGGACCCGCACCCCGACACCACAAAAGCCACAAGGACCAACAGCTTTTTCATAGTTCTTCCACCATCACCACGCCGGTCAGGCTTTTCAAAGCCCCTTTGATCTGCGGCGATACCGGAAAGTCGCCCCCTGCGTCGATATCAACTTCACCGGGCAGGCCGTCGTCAATCAGACAAAACGAGATGGGCCCCTTTGCGCTGTTTTTCACCGCCTTGCCCGCGTCATGCAGCACGTTTGCGGCAGCCGGGATGGCGGTCATGTCTTCTATATAGACACGCAAACCGGCACTGGTCGCATCGCCCACAACCATATCCAACGGTGCAGCCGACCGGCCCAACAGTTTCAGCTGGTCCGATTCCAGTGTGGCTTCGACCTGAACCTGCACCATGGATCCGGTTTCCAGATGATCACGTGCGGTTTCCAGCGTGTCGGAAAACATGGTGACTTCGAATGCGCCCGTGGTGTCAGACAGTTGAACAAACGCAAATCTGTTGCCCCGGGCCGATTTGCGTTCCTGACGCCCGGCGACGGTTCCGGCCATCTTGGCAATCAACGGGCCGGATTGCGCTTTCGCTTCGACCTGATCCAGCGTCAGGATGCCCTTGCGTTTCAGGGCGGGCATATAGTCATCCAACGGATGGCCCGACAGATAGAACCCGATGGCCGCGAATTCTTCGGACAGGCGTTCGGCGGGCAGCCAATCATCAACCGGGTCCAAACGGGGTTCGGGCAAATCTTCCCCCGCTTCGCCAAACAGGCTGACCTGGGCCGATGCGCGTTGTTCATGGACCGCTGCGGAATAGGCTGTCAGCCGATCCAAAGATTGAAACACCCGGCGGCGATTGCGGTCCAGAACATCGAATGCCCCGGCCCGCGCCATCATTTCCAGCGCGCGCTTGCCCACCCGTTTCAGATCGACCCGCCGGGCGAAATCATAAAGGGTTGCAAATTCCTTTGCGCCGCGGCCTTCGACGACCAGCCGCATGGCGTCCACACCCACGCCCTTCAATGCGCCCAACGCATAGACCAGCTGACCTTCGTGCACATCAAACGTGGCCTGACTGCGGTTTACGCAGGGCGGTGTATAGGGCAGCTTCAGCCCCTTTTTCACTTCGCTGAAATAGACCGCCAGTTTGTCCGTCAGATGGATATCGCAGTTCATGACACCCGCCATGAATTCCACTGGGTGGTTCGCTTTCAGCCACGCGGTTTGATAACTGACCACCGCATAGGCCGCAGCGTGGGATTTGTTGAACCCGTAGTTGGCGAATTTATCCAACAGGTCCCATGTTTCCTTGGCCGTCTTTTCATCGACGTCGTTTTCAGCGGCGCCTTTCAGGAACTTGGGTTTTTCGGCGTCCATCGCCTCTTGAATCTTTTTACCCATCGCGCGGCGCAACAGATCCGCACCGCCCAAACTGTACCCGGCCATTTGCCGGGCGATTTCCATCACCTGTTCCTGATAGACGATGATGCCTTGGGTTTCGTCCAGGATATGATCGACCGACGGATGCAACAATTCGCGGTCTGACAGGCCATTCTTGACCTCACAAAACTTCGGGATGTTTTCCATCGGGCCGGGGCGGTACAGCGCCACCAATGCCACGATATCTTCGATACAGTCGGGCTTCATGCGTTTCAGCGCATCAATCATGCCTGACGATTCCACCTGAAACACGGCAACGGTCTTGCCTGCGGAATACAGCGCATAGGATTTTTCATCATCCAGCGGGATCGCGTTGATCTGGTTTTCCGCGCCTTCGGATGGTTCGTACAGTTGCGTGCCATCCGCCGCGATGTGGATCGGGCGGGTTCGCATGATCAAATCCATCGCGTTCTGGATCACGGTCAGGGTCTTCAGGCCCAGAAAGTCGAACTTGACCAACCCCGCCTGTTCCACCCATTTCATATTGAACTGCGTCGCGGGCATATCGGACCGTGGGTCGCGGTACAGCGGCACCAGCTTGTCCAACGGGCGGTCCCCGATCACGACCCCGGCTGCGTGGGTTGATGCGTTCCTCAGCAACCCTTCGACCTGCTGGCCATAATTCAGCAGGCGTTGAACCACTTCTTCCGAACGCGCTTCTTCGCGCAGGCGCGGTTCATCGGCCAATGCCTTTTCGATGGAAACAGGTTTCACCCCTTCGACCGGGATCATCTTGGACAGCCGATCCACCTGACCATAGGGCATCTGCAAGACCCGCCCAATGTCGCGCACCGCAGCCTTGGACAACAGCGCACCAAAGGTGATGATCTGGCCGACCTTGTCGCGCCCATATTTTTCCTGAACGTAGCGGATCACCTCTTCCCGCCGGTCCATGCAAAAGTCGATGTCGAAATCGGGCATGGACACACGTTCGGGGTTCAAAAACCGTTCAAACAGCAAGCCATAGCGCAACGGATCAAGGTCGGTGATGGTCAAGGCATAGGCCACCAGTGACCCCGCGCCCGACCCCCGGCCCGGGCCCACCGGAATATCCTGCTCCTTGGTCCATGCAATGAAATCTGCAACGATCAAGAAGTATCCGGGGAACCCCATGCCTTCGATGATTTTCAGTTCGAAATCCAGCCGTTCCTGATATTCTTCAACACTCACCGCATGGGGGATCACGGCCAGACGTTTTTGCAGGCCTTCGTTGGCTTGCTTGCGCAGCTCCTCAACCTCGTCATCCGCAAATTTGGGCAGGATCGGATCACGCTTGTACGCTTTGAAGGCGCAGCGCCGGGCAATTTCGACCGTATTCTCCAGCGCCTCCGGCAGATCGGCAAACAACACGGCCATTTCCGCCGGCGTTTTCAGATAATGTTGTGGTGTCAAACGGCGGCGGGGTTCCTGTTGATCGACATAGGCGCCTTCGGCGATGCAGATCAGCGCATCGTGGGCTTCATACATGTCCCCCTTGGGGAAATAGACGTCATTCGTGGCGACCAAGGGCAGATCCATGGCATAGGCCATTTCCACGAACCCCTGTTCGGTCAGCCGTTCCGCTTCGGATTGGGTGCCATCCTCACGCGGGTGGCGGTGCAATTCGACATACAGACGATCCCCGAACCCGGCCTGCAAGCGGCGCATCAAATCTTCGGCCTGATCGCGGCGGCCCCGTTGCAGGAATTGCCCAACAGGCCCCCCCGGCCCGCCGGTCAGGCAGATCACATCGTCGGTGTGTTCCAACAGTTGTTCAACAGTGGCCTGCGGCAGTTGCCCGTCTTCTTTCAGATAAAGGCACGAATTCAACGCCATGATATGTTCATACCCCAGTTCAGTCTGGGCCAGCAGAACCACAGGTGCAGGCGGATTGGGCCGTTCACCCGGGCGCACCGGATCAAACCCGATATCAATCTGGCACCCCATGATCGGCTGCACCCCGGCCTTTGCCGCGCCTTCTGCAAATTCAAGCGCCGCGAACATGTTGTTTGTATCGGTCACGGCAACCGCAGGCATGCCCATATCCGCAATCAGACCGGGCAATTTTTTCAGCCGCACCGCCCCTTCCAACAGGGAATATTCAGTGTGCAGGCGCAGATGGATGAACGTGGGGTGAGTCATGCAGGCACCATATATAGTCGGCAATTTTGGCGAAAGGGCAGAGTTTGGCGATCGGTGGGTTTCACCCACCCTACAACAGTTACCCCATTGACTAACCAATCGCCCCAGATAATACTTACCCTTATGACTAACCATCTTGATTCCTTCTTTGCGGCCTTGGCCGACCCCACCCGCCGCGCCGTCATCGAACGGCTGGTCGAAGGGCCAGCACCCGTCAGCACCCTGCACGCGCCCCACGACATGGCGCTGCCCACGTTCATGAAACACCTGTCCAAACTGGAAGCCGCCGGCCTGATCCGCAGCGAAAAGAAAGGCAGGGTCAGAACCGTGCACATCGAAGCCGCGCCATTGGCCGTTGCAGAACACTGGATCGCCCAACAGCGGCGCCTGTGGGACGGTCGGTTGGATCGGCTGGGTGCGCTGGCCGAACAGATGGAACAGCTTGAAAACTTTACTGCAAAGGACCGCACCCATGGATCATAAAGACCTGACCTTTTCCCGCACGATCAAGGCCAGCCCGGCCCATGTTTACCACTGCCTGACCGACGCCAAGGCCCGCATGGTCTGGAACAGCCCGGATGCAGACATGGTTTTCATGATCAAAAACCCGGGCCCCGTTGCCCCCGGCGAACGCGAAACCGGTCAGGTTGGCCCTGCGGATAACCCTTACGTCACCGCCCACGCAGATTGGATCATCACGGATCCGGGCGAACGGCTGGTCTATGCAGAAACCTTGGAGGCAGAGGGCATGGTGCTGACCACATCATTGGCCTGCGCCACGCTGCAAACCGTGGAAGACGGCACGCTGATGACGATGAACGTGCATGTCACAAGCTTTACCGGACTGGATTCGATCGTCGAAGTCGAACAGGGCTGGACCTTCGCGTTTGAGGCGATGGCGGGTTTTGCCGAAGGCCAAGCCCAAGCCTGAATGCCCCAGACTTTGGCGGCTGGAACAGCCCCACCGGTGACGGCCATTTTGGCACAGCTGTCTGTACGGGGGGTGTACAGGGGGTGTACGGGGGGTGACATGCCGTTTTTTGGCAAATGGGGCGGGGCAATCTGACCCGCCCCCTTGCGTTTTTCACAACATCTGGCACGATCCGATTGCCCGCTCTACGCCGCATCGACCGGGCCGATTTGTGACACTTGGGTAAGGCGGCAGGGGTTCAACCCTTGAACATCACATTCCTTTTGAATGGCACGCGCACAACCGTGCGCAGCGAAACCGGCACCGAAACCCTATTGGACTATCTGCGCGAAGACGCTGGTCTGTGTGGCACCAAGGAAGGCTGCAACGAAGGCGACTGTGGCGCCTGTTCCGTCATCGTCACGGAACACGGTCGCGCCCCCAAAGCGTTGAACGCCTGCATCCTGTTTTTGCCCCAACTGCATGGCAAAGCCGTGCGCACCGTCGAAGGGTTGGCGGACCCCGATGGCACCTTGCACCCCATGCAGCAGGCGATGGTTGACCACCACGGATCACAATGCGGCTTCTGCACACCGGGGTTTGTGACCACCATGGCCTGCGCGCATTTGAACGGGGACCGCGACGCCGATACTGTCCTGGCTGGAAACCTGTGCCGGTGCACGGGCTATGCGCCGATCAAACGCGCCTTTGACGCCGCAATTGACGCCGAAATCCCCGCCCATATGAAAGACCATCCCCACCTGCCAAAGGTCGCAGGGACGGACGACATTTTTTGCCCAACGGATGGGGATCAACTGGCGGCTTGGTATCTGGATCACCCCGACGCGACGCTGATCGCCGGGGGAACGGATGTGGGGCTTTGGGTGACCAAACAGCTGCGCGATCTGGCCCCGGTTGCCTTTCTGGATCATGTCGAAGACTTGAAAGACATTGAAGATCGCGGCCTGCATTGGCGGTTCGGCGCGATGGCGTCGATCAGTGATATGCTGCGCGTTGTCCGGGATGAATATCCGTCATTGGCCACGCTGTTGGAACGGTATGGATCCGCACAGGTTCGCAACGCCGCGACGCTGGGCGGCAATATTGCAAATGGATCGCCCATCGGCGACAGCCCCCCTGCCCTGATCGCGCTTGGCGCGTCCATCGTGCTGCGCAAAGGGGATGTTCGGCGCAAAATGATGCTGGAAGATTTCTTTGTCGACTACGGCAAACAAGACCGCGCCCCGGGGGAATTTCTGGAAACCATCAAGCTGCCCATGGGCCAGACCGCGTTCCGTGTTTACAAACTTTCGAAACGGTTTGATCAGGATATTTCTGCGGTGTGCGGTGCGTTCAACGTCGTCATGGAGGATGGCATTGTGACGGATGCGCGGATCGCCTTTGGTGGAATGGCGGGCATCCCGAAACGTGCCACACAAACGGAAAAAAGGCTTGTGGGGAAACCACTTACCGATCCGGCCCTGACCGACGCGATGGCCGCGATGGAACAGGATTTCACCCCCCTGTCCGACATGCGTGCCGGGGCCGATTACAGGATGAAGGCCGCACAAAACATGCTGCTGCGTTATGCGCATGATTTGAACGGGGCAAAGATCGATGTGCGGCAGGTGGCACCATGACACAACCAACACCTAACCCAACCCGTGCGCGATCCGAACACCCGGATACGCAGCCCGTGAATACCGCAGCCGCGCAATCCGCACCCCCCGCAAAGCCCCTGCCCCATGACGCGGCGCGCGAACATGTGACGGGCGCGGCACGCTATGTGGACGACACCCCAACCCCCGCGGGCACGTTACATCTGGCCTTTGGTCTGGCGACCATCGCGGCGGGCAAGATCGCGTCGATGGATGTGGATCCGGTGCGGAACGCCCCGGGGGTCAGGGCCGTTCTCACGGCGCAGGATTTGCCTGCTGCGAACGATGTATCGCCTTCGGCGCATGATGAACCGCTGTTGTCGGATGGGGCTGTGCATTATCACGGGCAACCCTTGTTTTTGGTTGTTGCCGACAGCCATCTGGCGGCGCGCAAAGCGGCGCGGCTGGCCAATATCGACTATCACGAACACACACCGATCCTGACCGTGGATCAGGCACTGGCCGCCGACAGCCGGTTCGAAGATGGACCCCGCATTTACCAAAAAGGATCCATCAGCGATGGGTTGTCACAGGCCCCACACACCCTAAGCGGGTCGATAAACGTGGGCGGGCAGGAACATTTTTATCTGGAAGGACAAGCGGCGCTGGCCCTGCCCGGCGAAGCGGGGGATGTGACGGTCCTGTCATCAACCCAACATCCGACGGAAATTCAGCACAAAGTGGCCGAAGCGCTGGGTGTGCCGTTTCACATGGTCACGGTGCAAACCCGGCGGATGGGGGGTGGTTTCGGTGGCAAGGAAAGCCAGGGCAACGCCTTGGCCGTCGCCTGCGCCGTCGCCGCCGCGCGCACGGGCCGCCCCTGCAAAATGCGCTATGATCGGGACGATGATTTCATCATCACAGGCAAACGCCATGATTGCCGCATCGATTACACTGTCGGGTTTGACGATCAGGGCTGTGTATCAGCGGTGGATTTCACCCATCTGTTTCGCTGCGGATGGGCGCAGGATCTGTCGCTTCCGGTGGCCGACCGGGCGATGCTGCATGCAGACAATGCCTATGACCTGCCCCATGTGCGCATCACGTCGCATCGGTTGAAAACCAATACCGCCAGCGCCACTGCCTTTCGTGGGTTCGGCGGACCGCAAGGCATGGTGGGCATTGAACGGGTGATGGACCACGTCGCCCATCATTTGGGTCTTGATCCTGCAAAGGTGCGACAGCGAAATTATTATCCGCCTGCGGCGCATGCCTCCGGCGGGAGTATTTCGGGCAAAATGAAAACCGGCATCACGCCCTACGGAATGCCGGTCACGGACTTTGTCTTGGATCGGATGACGGATCGGCTGTTGCACACGTCAGACTATGAAAGCCGCCGGGCAGCGGTTGCGGATTGGAACGACGCAAACACCGTGATCAAAAAAGGGATCGCATTCAGCCCGGTGAAATTCGGGATTTCATTCACCCTGACCCATTTGAACCAAGCTGGGGCGTTGGTGCAAATCTATGCGGATGGATCTGTGTTGATCAACCATGGCGGCACGGAAATGGGCCAGGGATTGTTCCAAAAGGTCGCGCAGGTGGCGGCAGCAACCTTGGGTGTTGATCAACGCATGATCCGGCCCAGCGCGACAGATACCAGCAAGGTGCCAAACACCAGCGCAACGGCAGCATCATCAGGGTCTGACCTGAACGGCATGGCGGTGCAGGTGGCCTGTGCAACCTTGCGGGATCGGATTGCGCAGATTGTGGGATCAACACAGGGCGTACCTGCATCCTCTGTCAGGTTTGCGGACGGTCGCGTTTTGGCAGATGGGGTCGATCTGACCTTTGCCGAAGCGGCGGCCCTTGCCTACACCAACCGCGTATCCCTTTCGGCCACGGGGTTCTACAAAACCCCGGACATTGCATGGGATCGCATCGCGGGTCACGGGCGGCCGTTTTATTATTTCGCCTATGGGTGTTCAGTGTCGGAAGTTGCGGTGGACACACTGACTGGCGAATACAACATCCTGCGGACAGACATCCTGCATGATTGCGGCAATTCGCTGAACCCGGCACTGGACGTCGGCCAGATTGAAGGCGGGTGCGTGCAGGGCATTGGGTGGCTGACCACGGAAGAGCTGGTCTGGGATGATCAGGGTCGCCTGCGGACCCATGCGCCGTCGACGTACAAAATCCCGGCGATGTCGGATCGACCGGATGTGTTTGAAGTGGCGCTTTGGGATGAACCAAACCCGGTCAATACAGTCCATCGATCCAAAGCCGTGGGCGAACCCCCGTTCATGCATGGGATTTCGACGTTTCTGGCAGTGTCGCATGCCTGTGCCGCCTGTGGTCCAAACTACCCCGACTTGCAGGCCCCCGCCACATTTGAAGAGGTCTTTCATGCGATCGGGCGGGCCCGGGGATGAGCTTTGATCGTGCGGGTTTGATCCACGCCCTGTCAGACCATGGCCCCGTGACCCGGGTGGTCATCGCCCGCCTGACCGGTTCGTCCCCCCGCGACGCAGGGACCGCGATGCTGGTCTGGGCCGATGGCCAGTCTGGAACAATCGGCGGCGGTGCGTTGGAATTTGACGCCGCACACCGGGCGCGAAACGGATTTGTGGGGAAGTTGGATGTGCCGCTGGGCCCCACTTTGGGCCAGTGTTGCGGCGGGCATGTGACGCTGATCTTTGAACGGTTCATGTCTGTTGGTGATGTGCCTGCGCCCGGCAACGTCTGGCGGCGGAGCGTTCCGGATTTTGGTTCCTTCGAAGAACCCATGTCCGCGTCCACCCATCCGGTCTGGTTGTGGGGGGCGGGGCATGTGGGGCGTGCCGTGGCAGAGGTGATGCACGACATGCCCGGATATGACATCACATGGGCGGACACAGGCCTTGACCGGTTTCCAAGCCCTGCGCCGGTGGGGTGCCGGGTTCTGCCTGCGCCATCCCTGCCCGATCTGATGGCCCATGCCCCACGACACGCCAGCCATCTGATCTTTACCTATGCCCACGAAATGGATCTGGAACTGTGCCACCGCGCGCTTGACCATGGGTTCCGATTCTGCGGATTGATTGGAAGCCGTACCAAATGGGCCCGCTTTCGCAGCAGATTGCGCAGTCTGGGACACGCAGAAGCCGAAATTGACCGCATCACATGCCCCATAGGGGAACCGGGCTTGGGCAAACATCCCAAAATGATTGCCCTTGGCGTGGCACTACAGCTAGGGTCTGTCGCAGACGATATGGGGGATATCTGGGGTGAACCATCCGCTGCTACGGCTTGACGGTCTGACAAAGGCCTATCCGGGTGTCATCGCCAATGATGACGTGTCTTTTGATATCCGTGCGGGCGAAATTCACGCACTTCTGGGCGAAAACGGTGCCGGAAAATCGACGCTGGTCAAAATGATCTATGGTCTGGTGCAACCCGATACGGGCAAGATGGAATTGAACGGGGGCGGTTTTGCCCCATCTGCGCCCCGGGTCGCACGCACATCGGGCGTGGCGATGGTGTTTCAGCATTTCAGCCTGTTTGATGCGCTGTCGGTGGCAGAAAACATCGCCTTGGGCATGGAACAGCCCCCCAAACCTGCGGCCCTTGCCGGGCGGATCACCGATGTTTCGAACGCTTATGGCCTGCCACTGGATCCCGCACGGCTGGTGGGCGATCTGTCTGCCGGTGAACGCCAGCGGGTCGAAATCATCCGATGTCTGTTGCAGGATCCGAAGCTGCTGATCATGGATGAACCGACCAGCGTTCTGACCCCGCAAGAGGTCGCAACCCTGTTCACGACCCTACGCAAGTTGCGCGATGAAGGGACCGCGATCCTTTATATTTCGCACAAATTGGAAGAAATCCGCGCCCTGTGCGAAACCGCAACGATCCTGCGTGGCGGCAAAAAGGTGGCGACCTGCGATCCACGGGAACAATCGGCCAGCCAACTGGCTGAAATGATGGTCGGCACATCCGTGACCCCCGCGTCGGGGGCGCAAACCACCACGGGGTCGGTTGTGTTGCGGGTGGACGGGCTGTCTTTGCCGCCACAATCGGCCTTTGGCACATCCCTGAAAGACATTCAGTTCACCCTGTCCAGTGGGGAGGTTCTGGGCATCGGCGGTGTCGCAGGCAACGGGCAAGATGAATTGTTGGCCTGTTTGTCAGGCGAAGTGACCACCCGCGCCACAACACTCCATTTCGAAGGTCAGGATGTTTCCGCGCTGGGACCAAATGCGCGGCGTGCCCGCGGCATTCTGGCGGCACCCGAAGAACGGTTGGGCCATGCGGCGGCACCGGACATGTCGTTGACCGAAAACGCCGTTCTGACCGGGGCCGTTCGGGAAGGTCTTGCGCCAAACGGCATCATCCAGTGGGGCAAAGCCCGCGCATTTGCAGAACGGGTCATCCGTGCCTTTGACGTGCGCACCCCGGGCCCCGGTGTGGCGGCCCGGTCGCTGTCGGGTGGCAACTTGCAAAAGTTCGTTGTTGGCCGCGAAATCCTGCAAAACCCGAAAGTGTTCGTGGTCAACCAACCCACATGGGGTGTGGATGCTGCGGCAGCGGCGACCATCCGGCAGGCCTTGGTCGATTTGGCCGCGGGGGGGGCCGCGGTGATCGTAATCAGCCAAGACCTGGATGAATTGATGGAAATTTCGACCGGCTTTGCGGCATTGAACGCCGGGCGGCTTAGCCCAACGGTGCCCATGCGCGGCCTGACATTGGAAAGCATCGGTCTGATGCTGGGGGGCGCTGATGCTGCGGCTTGAAAAACGCAAGAACCCGTCACGCGGGTGGGCCATCGCATCGCCCGTTGTGGCCGTTCTGGCCACGATGATTGCAGGCGGCATCATGTTTGCAATCCTTGGATCCGATCCAATCGAAGCCATCCGAACAATCTTTTGGGACCCGATCTTTAACCCGCAATTTGCCAGCTATTCCCGACCACAGCTGCTGGTCAAAGCCGGGCCGTTGATCCTGATTGCGATTGGCCTTGCGATGGGGTTCCGTGCCGGGATCTGGAACATCGGGGCCGAAGGGCAATACATCATGGGCGCCATCATTGGCGGTGGTGTTGGCCTTGCATTCTATCCGCTGGATGCGTGGTGGATTTTCCCGCTGATGGTGATCTGTGGCGGATTGGGGGGCGCGCTTTGGGCGTTGATCCCGGCGATCTTGAAGGCAAAATTCAACACCAATGAAATTCTGGTTTCGCTTTTGCTGGTTTACGTGGCTGAAAACATTCTGGCCGCCATGTCGCTCGGGTTGTTGCGCAATCCCGAAGGGCAAGGGTTTCCCGGGTCCCGTAATTTCAAAAGCTATGATGCCGCCCACAATGATTTTCTGATCCCGTCTTTGGGCATGCACTGGGGCGTTGTCTTTGCCTTTGTTGCGGTGGCGGTCGCATGGTACGTGATGCGCTATCACCAGTTCGGCTTTCGGCTGCGCGTGTTGGGCGAAAGCGCCCGCGCTGCGCGATTTGCCGGGGTGAAACCGGGCCGCATGGTCATTTTCGCCTTTGTGATTTCTGGCCTGTTGGCCGGGCTGGCGGGCCTGTTCGAAGTGACGGGACCGGGCGGCCAAATCACGGACAGCTTTAATTCCGGCTATGGGTTTACGGCCATCATCGTGGCGTTTCTGGGCCGGCTGAACCCGCTGGGCATTCTGGCGGGGGGGCTGTTGTTGGGTCTGACATATATCGGGGGCGAACTTGCGCAATTGATGCTGAACCTGCCGGGC
The DNA here is from genome assembly GCA_020630595.1 of Planktomarina sp. Classification (GTDB taxonomy): domain Bacteria; phylum Pseudomonadota; class Alphaproteobacteria; order Rhodobacterales; family Rhodobacteraceae; genus Planktomarina. The sequence goes on along the minus strand of JAHDBC010000008.1, from coordinate 24,148 downwards.
GCATCGATCCAAGCGTTCCAAGGAATGCTGTTGTTCTTTCTATTGGCGACCGAACTGTTCACGAATTACCGGGTAAGGATTGGGAAATGATACATCGCGTATTCCCATGGGCGATGGGTTTGATGATGGGGCTGATGCTGCCGTTTGTGATCCATGCGGGTGCGGGACTGGCATTTGTTTTGGCCCATGTCGCGGTCGTGGGTGCGGTCTTGGTTGCCGCGACATTTTTGCCCTTGCCTGAAACCTTGCGCACCGTGATCGCATCGCACCGCCCGTCCCTGCGACATTTCGCTGTTATGGCGCTGGCGGTGGGCATCGGATTTGGCGCGATCTGCCTGTACTGCCTTTCGGTCGGGGGAACGCACCATGCTTGATCATCAACCGGGATTGCGCTGATGGATTTTTCGAACATCAATATCGCCCTTCTGATCGCGGCCATCATGGTCGCTGCCGTTCCCATTCTGCTGGCCGCCATCGGTGAAATGGTGGTGGAAAAGGCTGGCGTTTTGAACCTTGGCGTCGAAGGCATGATGATCATGGGTGCTGTCTGCGGGTTTGCCGTTGCGATGACCACCGGATCGCCGGTGACGGCGTTCGTGGGGGCAGCCTTGGGTGGGATGGTGTTGTCTTTGGTTTTTGGCATCCTGACCCAGTATTTCATGACCAATCAGGTGGCGACCGGGCTTGCATTAACGCTGTTCGGTCTTGGGCTGTCTTCGCTGATTGGGCAAAGCTACCGTGGCCTGAAACCCCCGGCGACCGTCAAGCTGGATCTTGGTCCCCTGTCCGACATTCCGTTTTTGGGTCAGGCCCTGTTCAGCCACGACTGGATTGTCTATTTCAGCCTGGCCCTGACGGTCGCGGTCTGGGCATTCTTGAAATACACCCGCGCCGGTCTGGTGTTGCGGGCCGTGGGCGAAAACCATGATGCAGCCCACGCGCTGGGGTATAAGATCAAACTGATCCGTTTGGCCGCCATTGGCTTTGGCGGGGCCTGCGCGGGCATCGGTGGCGCCTATATCAGCCTTGTCCGCGTGCCCCAATGGGTGGATGGCATGACCGCCGGGGCCGGTTGGATCGCACTGGCCATCGTTGTGTTCGGGGCGTGGCGGGCCGGTTACGTGCTGCTGGGTGCCTATCTTTTCGGCGGAATGACAGTTTTGCAGCTAAACTTGCAGGTCGCAGGGGTCGCTATCCCGGTCGAGTATTTGTCTATGTCGCCCTATCTGCTAACAATTTTTGTGCTTGTGCTTATTTCTGCGACTCGGTCGCGGACATCGCTTGCGGCCCCGGGAAGTTTGGGCCGCGCTTTCCACGCCTCTCGCTAGGGGCAGACGTAAACAGGGAGTGTTACGCATTATGAATTTCAAAACCATCCTGGGGGGTGCTGCTGTTGCTGCGATGCTGGCAACGGGTGCCGTGGCCGAAACGGTCAAAGCAGGCTTTGTCTATGTTGGCCCAGTGGGCGATTTCGGCTGGACCTATGAACACGATCAGGGCCGTCTTGCCGTAGAAGAAGCGTTGGGCGATGCCGTTGAAACAACATTCGTTGAATCCGTGCCAGAAGGCGCAGATGCAGAACGGGTGATGACACAAATGGCGCTGTCTGGTGCCGACATCATCTTTACCACATCGTTTGGATACATGGATCCGACGATCAACGTGGCTGCCAAATTCCCGGATGTGAAATTCGAACACGCAACCGGCTACAAGCGCGCCGAAAACGTGTCGACCTATTCCGCACGCTTTTACGAAGGCCGCGCGGTTCTGGGCCACATCGCGGGCAACATGACCGAAACCAACAAAATTGGTTACATCGCATCCTTCCCCATTCCAGAAGTGATCCGCGGCATCAACTCTGCCTACATCCACGCCAAAGCGGTGAACCCGGATGTGGAAATGAAAATCGTCTGGGTCTTCACATGGTTTGACCCCGCAAAAGAAGCGGATGCGGCGCAAGCCCTGATCGACCAAGGCGTCGACGTTCTGATGCAGCACACCGATTCCACAGCCCCCATGGGCAAAGCCGAAGAAGCCGGGATTTTGGCCTTTGGTCAGGCATCTGACATGTCTGCATTCGGACCCAACGCGCACCTGACATCGATCATTGATGACTGGGGTCCATACTACGTAGATCGCGTAAAGGCCGTAATGGATGGCACATGGGAATCCACAGACACATGGGATGGGATCGCACCGGGTATGGTCGCGTTTGCCGATATGTCTGACAAGATCCCAGCCAACGTACAGGCCGAAGCCATGCAAATGATCGAAGACATCAAATCAGGCGCATATCACCCGTTCACAGGCCCCCTGAACAAACAGGACGGATCTGTCTATCTGGCCGAAGGGGAAACAGGGTCTGACTTCAGCGGGGACAACCCACTGGTCGCCATGAACTTCTATGTCGAAGGCATCGAAGGCGAAATTCCGAACTAAGGGCATTCGCGCTTTGATCACAAAGGCCCGCCATTTGTGCGGGCCTTTTCTTTTGGGGGCAGCGCTGCGCAGCAATTGACGCACCCTTAACCCGGTTTCTAGGCTAGGGCATGTCGATCTTTCGCAAATCCATTTTGATCGCCATTGGTGCCGTTGCCACAGGGCTGGTTGCCGCTGTGGTGGTTCTGTCGGTCCACAAACCCGCCCCAAATGACCAGGGCGCGATCATCGAACATGCCGTCCTGATCCTGCTGTGTCTGTTTGGTTTGGGGTATTTGGGTCTGTTTGCCTTGGTCGTGCGCTATTGGGGCAATCAGCTGGTCCGCTGGATCGGGATTTTGGTTTTGGTTGCGCCGCTTGTGCTGTTGCCCTTTGCGCTTGGTCCCCGCTGATCGGCGGAATGCCAGACAGGCCAACCTTTTTTGAAAAAGGCCGGTCGAATCTGAAAACCGCTGGCTGAAATTCAAAACCAGCGCGTCAGCTGGCCCAAAACCCGGCATCGTCTGTTCAAACAACTTTGGACAGACCGATGACTGATACCAGCCTAACCCTGAACGCGCCCCTTCCTTGCACCCGCACCTTGGGCGAACGCGTCTGGCAAACCGTGGGGTTCGAAGCAACCGGGCTTTTGATCTCGCTTCCTTTTCTGTCATTCTTTTCGACCCAATCGGCAACCGACGATGCGCTGGTTCTTGGACTGTTGACCTGTGCGGTGATGATCTGGTCACCGGCCCACAATGCTGTGTTCGATCATGTTGACCTGCGCCTGTCGGGCCGCGTCGCATCAGACAGACCGCACTCTTTGCGCGTGGCCCATGCGGTTTCCCATGAACTGTCATCCATTCTGATCACCCTGCCCATCCTGATCTGGATGGCGGGGCTGGACCTGTACACCGCACTCTTTGTCGATCTGGGCCTTAGCGTGATCTACGCCGCATGGGCTTGGGCCTATTTCCTGATCTGGGACCGCCTGCGTCCCCTTTCCCCACACAACGCACAAGGACACACATCATGACCCATCATCACCCAACCGCCCCCGGTACCGAACAATTCGGCGTCCATATCATGATCGACGGCTACACTGCATCTGGCCCATTCATGGTCGATCAGGATGCGCTGAAAGATTTGCTGGGCCGTCTGCCCGGGGAAATGGGCATGCACGCGATTTGCGATCCGGTCGTGGTCTCTGTCGGGCCAAACTGCCACAAAGACCCCGGCGGGTTGTCCGGTTTTGTGATGATCGCCGAAAGCCACATCAGCTTTCACACCTTCCCCGGACGCGGGTTTGTGACGATCGATCTTTACACCTGTCAAACCGACGTTGATCGGGCCAAGGTGATCAATCGTTTGAAAAGCGCGTTCCATCTGTTTGATGCCGACGTTTATGTGCAGGATCGTGGAATGCGTTATCCGGCTGAAAACCTGACCGACGATCTGCCCATGGCCGTCAACGGCTGACCCAGGCATCAGGGCGCTTGCACATATCCCATGGGCCGTGTCACCTAGGCCCATGGAACACACATCCTTGCCCCTCCCACCGCTGACCTATGGCACCATGCAATGGGGCGGGACAGCGTCATTTGACGACGCACGCGCCATGTTTGACGCCTGCTTGGACCGTGGCATCACGCATTTTGACACCGCCTATCTGTACACGGGCGGGCAAGCGGAAACGATGCTGGGCCAACTGGCCAAAGGGCGGCGCGCCGATCTGCAGATTGCCACCAAAGTCAGCTATCAGGGTGGCGCCACACCAGACACAATCCGCACGCAATTTGATGTGTCGCGGCAAAGACTGGACAGCGACTATGTTGATATTCTTTATCTGCACCGCTGGAACGATGACCCTTTGGCCGCCCAATTTGAAACGCTGGTCGATTTGCAATCACGCGGCCTGATCCGCCACATCGGCGTTTCGAACTTTGCCGCATGGCAAGTGATGAAAGCACAGGCCATTTGCGCATCCTTGGGCAGCCGGATTGACGTCATTCAACCGATGTATTCGCTCGTCAAACGGCAGGCAGAGGTTGAACTGATCCCCATGGCCCAGGATCAGACCATGGCGGTGATCCCCTATTCCCCACTGGGCGGGGGGCTTTTGACCGGCAAATATGCCAAGGGCGCGTCAGGCCGGTTGACCGATGATCTTCGGTATCAGGCCCGCTATGATGTGGCATGGATGCGCCAGACAGCCGCCGATCTTGCCGAACTTGCATCTGAATGGGGCCGGCACCCGGCAACGCTGGCCGTGGCATGGGCCATGGGTACGCATTGTCATCCCATCGTATCGGCAAGATCCCTTGCGCAGCTGGAACCATCGCTTGCGGCACTGGATCATCCCCTGACCGATCAGCAGCGTCCCCAGATCACCGCCCTGTCACAAACGCCACCCCCGGCCACAGATCGGATCGAAGAACCATGATCGATTTTCTTGTCATTGGGGGCGGCATTGCCGGGATCAGCGCAGGGGCACGGGTCGCACCCTTGGGCGAAACCATCGTCTTGGAAGCCGAAGCGCATCTGGCCTATCACGCATCTGGCCGGTCGGCTGCACTTTTCGAAGAAACCTACGGCAAACCCACGACCATTGCGTTGAACCGCGCCTCAAAAGATCACCACTTTTCTGCCCATGGCGGCGTCCTGTCCCCACGCGGTCTTTTGTTGATCGGCCAGCCCCACGAAACAGATGCCTTTGACCGGGACTGTCAGACCATGTCGCTGACACGTTTGACCATGGCGGATGCAACCACCCTGTTGCCAATACTGGACACCGCGACCGTCACCATGGCGGCGCACCATTCAGATGCATGGGACATTGATACAGACAAACTGATACAGGATTTCGCCCGCGACATCCGCACAGCCGGCGGCACCGTTGCAACCGGCCAGCGTGTAACATCCATCACCCGCACGACGGCGGGATGGGACGTGAAAACACCAGCCGCAACATACCAAGCTCGGACCTTGATCAACGCAGCGGGATCGTGGGCGGATCAGATCGCGATGCTGGCCAAGATCACCCCCCTTGGGCTGCAACCACTGAAACGGTCCATGGCGCGCATCGCAGCCCCCGGCGGGCACGATCCGAAAACATGGCCCATGATCTTTGGCCCCGGCGAAACCTGGTATGCAAAACCAGATGCGGGTGCGCTGCTGGTATCACCCGCGGATGAAACTCCGGTCGATCCCCATGATGCATGGGCGGATGATCTGGATTTGGCAACGGGGCTGGCCGCGTATCAAGACTATGTAACAGAACCCGTCACAAAACCCATCTCCAGCTGGGCCGGATTGCGCACTTTCGCCCCAGACAGATCGCTTGTCCTTGGGCGTGCAGCCGATGACCCGGCCTTCATTTGGTGCGCGGGTCAAGGCGGGTACGGCATGCAAACAAGTCCCGCCGCCAGCCAATTGATCGGTGACATCTGCGCCGAACGCACCAGTCTTTTGGATCCAAAAACCGTTGCAGCCCTGTCGCCCAAACGATTCCAATAGTCTTCATTTTGCCCAAAATACTCCGGGGTGTCTGAGGGGCAGCGCCCCTCTTGCCCTCACAAAACGCAACGCGGTTTGTGAGGGCGCGATCCCCCGGATGGGGGTCGCAAACATCATGCCCCGCCGAAACGGCGGGACCACGTTACACAGGATTGGGAAGCGGCTGACCATCCAGATGGGCAATCAGATTGCGCACTGCCATCAGCCCCATATCTTCGCGCACTTCCAGGGTCGCTGTTCCCAGATGCGGCAGCAAGGTCACGTTTTCCATCGCCAACAGCGCATCCGGCACCTTGGGTTCGAATTCGTACACATCCAACCCTGCACCGGCGATGCCACCCGATTGCAGCACATCTATCAACGCCGCTTCATCCATCACATCGCCACGCGCGATGTTGATCAGGAACGCATGGGGCTGCATTGCGCCCAAGGCATCGGCCCCGATCATATGTCGCGTTGCGGGCCCGCCGGGCATGGCAAGCACAACAACATCAGACGCAGCCATCACATCATTCAGCGACGCAAGCTGCGTGCAGCCCTCGATCGCTTTTTCAGATCGATTGTGAAACACCACCTTCATGCCAAAGCCCAACCGACAACGATCGGCAATGGCCTGGCCGATCCGGCCCATACCAATAATGCCAACGGTTTTGCCCGTCATATGCAGGCCCAACATTTGCGTTGGATGCCAACCGTCCCATGCCCCGGCCCGCACCAGTCGTTCCCCTTCGCCAGCCCGGCGCAGGGTCATCAACATCAATGTCATGGCAATATCGGCAGTGGCATCGGTCACAGCACCCGGGGTGTTCGTCACCGCGATCCCCGCGTCCGCTGCGGCAGTGACATCGATGTGGTTATACCCCACCCCAAAATTGGCCAGAAGTCTGCATCTGAAGTTTCCGCCTTCGAACGCTGCCGCGCCATATTGGTCGCCCAATGTTGGAAGCACAGCATCATAATCGTGCATGGATTGCCGCGCCTCTTCCACAGTCAGGGGCACAGTGTTGTCGCGGACGGTCAAATCTTCGAACCGGTCCCGCGCTGCCGCAATCACACGATCTGGCAGTTTGCGTGTCATCAATACTTTCATCGTCAATAAAGCCTCCCGCCCACAGGTAGCTTTTGATCCGGCCCCAGCAAGACCACTTGACCAGAACTGTCTGGCAGGCCCAAAACCAGCACCTCTGACATGAACTTTCCGATCTGGCGGGGCGGGAAATTCACAACGGCGATCACTTGCTTTCCAATCAGCTGATCCGGGGCGTAATGCGCCGTGATTTGCGCTGATGATTTCTTTACGCCGATCTCATCTCCGAAATTGACCCACAGCTTGATCGCAGGAACACGGGCTTCGGGATAGGGTTCCGCTTTCACGATTTCACCCAACCGGATGTCGACTTTCAGAAAGTCATCAAAGGTGATGTCACCCACCGCGCAATTCCTTGGATCGCCCGGTTGCAGCACCGACAGTGCGGTCAATCAACGACCCCATTTCCGGCATCAATACATCCAATCCAGCCTGTGTCGTCCCGTTGGGGCTGGTCACGTTCACGCGCAGCTGATCAGGCGCTTCATCCGCCTGCATGGCCAACGCGCCCGCCCCGGCCACAGTGGCCTTGGCCAAGGTCATCGCCATATCCCCGGGCAACCCTTGCGCAACGCCGGCAGCGGCCAGTGTTTCGATCATGTGAAACACATAGGCAGGCCCAGATCCGGACAGTCCGGTCACGGCATCCATCTGGTCTTCGCTGTCAAGTCGAACGGTCTGGCCAACCGCAGACATCAACGCCTCTGCCACGGCCATATCACGTTCGGTCACCCGCCCATTGCCGACCAGTGCCGAAATACCCTGCCCGACGGCGGCGGGGGTGTTTGGCATCGTCCGCACAATCGGCGTCGATTTTCCCAATGCGTCTTCGTAAGTCGAAATTGGCGTTCCCGCGGCAACGGTCAAAAACAATGTCGTTCCCCCTGCAAGGGTCTGCATGCGGGGCAACGCTTCGGCCATCACCTGCGGCTTCACCGCAACCAGAACCGCCGCAGGATTGTCTGGCAACATCTCATTCAAACGGACACCCAGCGATTGCACCCAATCAGACGGTTTTGGGTCCACAATCCACACCTGATCGGGGTTCAGGCCTTGGGACAGCCATCCCTGCAAAAGGGCGGATCCCATTTTTCCGCAGCCCATAAGGACAAGACCACGTTCTTCAATCGTCTTCGGTAACATTATTTAACCATCCCAATATCTTGGAATGTGTTCTAGGCCCGACCGTACGCCTCTGCAATGGCGACTTGCATCGCGTCGCCCAATTCGCGCTCACCCCAAGTGACCAGTTGAAACGCTGGGTAATATCTTTCTGCTGCCGAAACCGCGGCCGAAATCATGGTGTCAATCTGATCAGCCGTGGCCGCCTGCCCCCCGGCAAGGATCAACCCGTACCGATACACCATCAGGTTCTGTTCCGCCCAATAGGTAAAGGCCCCGGCCCAGCAATTGTCGTTCACCGCGTTCAGTGCCCCGTGCAGGGCGTCAACCCGGTGCGCAGGGGGTTCCATGTCGAACGTGCAAATCAAACGCAGCGATTCATCGTAATCCGCCCAAGCCAAGGTAATGGTATAAGTCCGCCACTGTCCTTCGACGGCCATGGCGATCTGATTTTCGCCAATCCGGTCAAATTCCCATTTCTGATCGGACGCCAGATGTTCGACGATATCAATGGGGTCCAGATCTTCGTAATCTAAAAACTGCGTGCTGGTCGCCATGGCATGCCCCTTTTCGGGTGTATTGTGCCCAAGGTTTGCCCCCAGACATTGTAAACTGCTCAACCAGATGCGGTTTGATGGGCATCTGATACCAATTATGGTGACTGTGTGGCGGCTTTGTGTCCAGAATTAATTGGCCCCGGACCACAATAAGTTGTGGACAACTCCTGAAGACTCCTCAACCCATGGGAAAATCATCTTCATTTTGCCGCAAATACTCCGGGGATCACAAAGGGGCTGGCCCCTTTGTGCCTGCGTGGCGAACGCAAATCATCATACGCGCCGGAACGGCGCCCCTTCAGGTCAGGCGCATGTGTGCGATGATCTGGCCATGGTCACTGGCCAATTTGTTGTGCGGCGCTTCGGGATGCGACCCATCGGTCAGATGGTCATTCAGCACGCTGAAATAATCCATTTGCCCAATCGTGTCAGGTGTTCCGGGCACGAAATGGCGCGACATCAGGATCTGGTCAATGCTTTCAAACACGCCGCCAAATGCAGATGTATAGACCATGTCCCGCAATGATTTCTGAACGAACAGTTTTTCTGCAGACTGCAGCCGCATCGCTTCGATGGCTTCGGTGATCTGCGCGTTTTCTGCGTCCGTATACCGATCCCCGGCATGCGCGGCATCGTGTCGGCGCATCCATGCGTAGTTCTTGAACGGCGTTTCGCCCCGAATGATTTCCGATGACACGGCATGTTCGCTGTCATTGAAATCGCCCAGAACCATGACAGGGTTCCCGTGTCGAAGTTCTGCCACAACCGCGCGGCGCAACACCCAGGCTTCTGCCATACGGCGCAGACCTGCACGCAGACTGCCCATCGCACGGCCAACGGGATCATAATCGGTCAGGTCTGCCTCGTTCGCTTCAAATTCGCCAAGTTTGGATTTCAGGTGGCAGTTGAAAACGGTGATGACATGCGGCCCAACCGGGATCCGCACTTTCAAGATCGGCCGCGACAGGCGGGTCAGCGTGAATGATCCGGCATCACCAAAGGCGATTGTGTGTCCTTGACCCAAATCCTGTATCACCTCGGGCTGGCCCACAAAGCCAAAACGCGACAGCACAGCCAATCCCGGCCGCCGTTGCCCGGGTGCGCCATCGTTCGCGTTTGGCGCGAAAGCAAGGCTGGCATCCTTGTAGGATGAAAAGGCCAGTTTTCTGAAAATGGCCTTGCGCCTGTACCGTTTGGTCCGATCCGGGATCACAGCCGCATTCAATTCCGCGCCCCGGGCGTCAGCTTCTGCCACCACATCGCGCAACGCATCTTCTGTGAAAATCTCCTGAAAACCGACGACGTCGGCGTCCATGGTCAGCAGTTGTTCTGCCAGCCAATCTTCTTTCCAAGCGTATTCTTCGGGCGTGTAGCGTTCGAATTTATAGTATTCCTGATCAGGCCCGATCAGATTTTTCACGTTGAAACTGGCGATGGTGAAATCAGTCATTGGGCATAAACCTTTAACGCATGTGCAAACATGTCCGCATCGACATTCCCGCCAGAGGCGACACAGATCACATCATCCCCTTCAATCTGATCGCCGTGAAACAGCGCAGCGGCCAGCGCAATCGCCCCGCCGGGTTCCAGCACCAGTTTCAACCGTGAAAACGCATGGGCCATTGCCCGCAAACAATCATCTTCCGGGATCACAAAACCGGGCCCACACAAACGGTGCAAATGGGGAAATGTCAGCTGCCCCGGCGCAGGCGTGACAATCGCGTCGCAAATCCCGCCCCCTGTTTGGGCGTTGGTTTCGATCTGGCCCGATTTCAAGGACCGTGCCACATCGTCGAACTTTTCCGGTTCGACGGGATGAACGCGGAAATTCGGGGCCTCTGCTTCCAGCGCAAGGGCGATGCCAGACGTAAGACCGCCACCACCGCAACAGACCAGCACCTGTCCTTTGGTGATCCCTTCGGCCCGGGCCTGATCCGCAATTTCCAGCCCCGTTGTGCCCTGTCCGGCGATGACCTGCGGATGATCAAACGGCTTGATCAGATGCAGGTTGCGGTCACGGGCCATGTCTTCGGCCATTTTGTCACGGTCGACCCCCGCCATCCGGTCATAAAACACCACCTCTGCCCCCAAGGCGCGCGTGTTGTCGACCTTCATCTTCGGGGCATCATCAGGCATGATTATCACCGCTTCGCGCCCGTGCAGATGGGCCACCCGGGCAATCGCTTGGGCATGGTTGCCGCTGGATGATGCGATGATGCCACCCGGATCCGTCAGCGCTGAAATGGCCGACCACGCGCCACGGTATTTGAACGATCCCGTGTGTTGCAACGCTTCGGCCTTGATCCAGACGCGCCGCCCGGCCACATCATCCAGAAAGGGCGAATTCAAAAGCGGTGTGCGCCGCACATGGCCCGCTGCACGGTCTGCAGCGGCGCGGATCATATCGATGTTCATGGCAATTCCTTTAGCCATTTCGAAATGGCAGTTTGGCTTTCGGGTTCGTCCAGAAACGGCACATGCCCCCGGTCAGGGACGTCGACCCAGATCAGCTGCGGCATCCGGCGGGCCATTTCCTGTGCGGTCTCATACGATAACAGGTTCGAATTCGCGCCCCGGATCAACGCAAGCGGAAGCCCCGCGAACGCGTCGAACATGGGCCACAGGTCCGGAAACTGGGACGGGTCCGCCCCCAGCACCGCATCGCGCAGTTTGGGATCATAGGTGATATCCAGCCCGCCGTCCGTTTCCACATAATGCAACCGGACTTCTTCGTGCCACCGCGCGTGTGGGACATTGTCAAAGCCGGGCAGCAGTCTGGCGCGCGCCGCCGCTGCGTCGTCATAGGTTTGAAACGACGGGCGGCGGCCCAGATAATTGGCGATGTCTTCCATCCCTGATGGTTCAATCACAGGGCCGATGTCATTCAGGCATACACCCAGCAGCCGGTGTTTGACCGTTGCGGCCAATCCCATGGCAATCAACCCGCCGCGCGATGTGCCCAAGATCGCGGCCTGTGCGATGCCCAGATGATCGAGCAGCGCAAGCGCATCCTGACTTTCCACCGGGATGGAATATGTACTGTGATCTGCCCAGTCGGACCGCCCCCGCCCCCGGTAGTCCATGGTGATCATCCGATATCCCGTCAGCTGCGGGGCGACATAGCGAAAATCTTCACCGGTCCGCGTCAATCCAGACAGGCACAGGATCGGGGTGCCCTTGCCCACATCGGTATAGTGCAGTTCAGTTCCATCGAACGATGCAAATTTCATGCCACCCCCGCGATCTTCGGGATGCCGGTCAGATCCGACAGTTCATGGGCTGGCCGCCAAGGCATGCGGTCCACAGGTTCGCCCGCCCGGTTTACCCAAACCGTGGTGAACCCGTACCCCGTTGCCCCCGCCGCATCCCAGCCATTGGATGAAACGAACAGAACGTCACCCCGGTCACAGCCAAAATGCTGCCCGACTAGATCGTAAACCCGCGCATCCGGTTTGAAGATACCAACGCTTTCCACTGACAAGATCGCATCCAATCGATGCCCCAGCCCTGCGGATCCGACGGCCGCATCCAGCATCGCCGGGGACCCGTTCGATAAGATTGCGGTGTTCAACCCTGCCGCTTTTACCGCATCCAACATCGCTGGCACTTCGTCATAGGGGGCCAGCCGCCAATACAGATCCAGCAGAATTTGGCGCAACGTTGGATCATCCAGACCCGCAGCCTCCATCGCCCAATCAAGCCCATCCTGCGTGACCTGCCAAAAATCGTCATGGGCGTCTGTGATTGCGCGAAGCCATGTGTATTGCAGTTGTTTTGACCGCCAGTCGCGGGCAAGCGCTGGCCAAACATCTGCAAGCACCGGATGGTCTTGCGCCGCAACGCGGGCCGCGGCGTTCACGTCAAACAACGTGCCATAGGCATCAAAAACACATGTTGTGATGGGCATCGCCGAACCTCCCCTTTCAGAGGTCAAGAAACCATGCCACACCCCACAGGGGAACCCCGGAAAGGATGCCAATGCCGTTTTGTGACCTGCCTGATCTGCGCGTGCATTATCTGGACGATGGCCCAAAGGATGGACCGGCGGTGGTCTTTGCCAATTCACTGGGCACATCAACGGCGATGTGGGATCATATGGTGCCACATCTGCCAGATGGGCTGCGTTTGATCCGATACGACAAACGCGGGCATGGGCTGACCGATGTGCCGCCCCCGCCCTATGCGATGGGCGCGTTGGTGCGCGATGCCGAAGCGCTGATCGACCATCTGGGCCTGACCCGCGTGGTTTTCGTGGGGCTGTCCATTGGTGGGTTGATCGCCCAAGGCCTGGCCGCAAAACGCCCCGATTTGGTCAAAGCGCTGGTGCTGTCGAACACGGGTGCCAAAATTGGGACACGCGAAATCTGGGAAGATCGCATTCAGACCACACGCAAGCTGGGCATGGCACAGGTTGCGCCGCAAATCCTGAAGCGTTGGTTCAATCACAAAATGCCGGACCCATTGGTGATGCAAGACTGCGTTGACCATCTGACGACGATGACGACCGACGGCTATACCGGCTGTGCAGCGGCCATTCAGGGCACGGATTTCATCACGCCGACCTCTGGTCTTCAGGTGCCGGCCTTGGGCATTGCCGGGGGCCGCGATGTGGCAACGCCTGCGGATATGGTCCGCGAAGTGTGTGACCTGATCCATGGATCAACATTCAAAGTGATCCCAAATGCAGGCCACATTCCGCCCTTGGATCACCCCGAAAGATACGCCGCCATCTTGACCGAATTTCTGGCTGACGTCGCGCATTTGCCAAAATAGGGTTTTATTGGACGGGTCCGTCGCGTATTTGCGATGGCAGACGATCGAAAGACCCACCCCCATGAACCGCAAGCTGGCCTTTACCTTTATCATCGTGACGCTGGTGATTGATGCGATGGGGATCGGGCTGATTTTGCCTGTGATGCCGGATCTGTTGCAGCACGTGAATGGCGGCGATCTGGGCAATGCGGCCCTGTGGGGCGGGGTTCTGACAACAGTTTTCGCGTTCATACAGTTCGTTGTCGGCCCCACGCTGGGATCATTGTCCGACCGATACGGACGCCGCCCAATCCTGATCATTTCGACAGCCGTCATCGCGGTTGATTATTTGATCATGGGTTTTGCCAATTCGATCTGGCTGTTGTTGGTGTTGCGCATCATTGCTGGGGTTGCATCAGCCACGCAATCAACCGCCACCGCATTCATCGCCGATATTTCCACACCAGAAGAAAAGGCCGCAAACTTTGGCATCTTGGGCGCGGCGTTTGGCATCGGGTTCATCTTGGGGCCATTGGTTGGCGGGTTGTTGGGCGGCTGGTTTGATTTCCGGGCCCCGTTTTTTGCCGCCGCCGCACTGGCGGGGTTGAACCTGATGGTCGGTCTGCTGGTTCTGCCTGAAACAGTGACAGACAAAATCCGACGCCCCTTTGAATGGAAGCGCGCCAACCCCATTGGGGCCCTGATGCAAATTCAGAAACTGCAAGGGTTGGGGCGATTGTTGTTGCTGTTCTTTTTGTATGACTTTGCGTTTTTCGTGTACCCCGCTATCTGGGCCTATTTCACGAAAGAGGCATTCGGCTGGTCGCCCGAAATGGTCGGGTATTCTTTGGCAGGCTTCGGCATTTCCATCGCCTTTGTGCAGGGGTATCTGATCCGTAAAATCATTCCGGCCTTTGGGGAACGCAAAGTGCTGATTTTCGGGCTGTTCTTCAGTCTGACGATGTTCACAATTCTTGCCTTTATCGGGTCCGGTTTTTGGACGATGATCCTGACCCCGGTCGCAGCCTTGGGTGCAATGGTGGTTCCAACGTTGCAAGGGATCATCAGCAAAATGGCCAGCGACGATCAACAGGGCGAAGTTCAGGGAATCGTGTCGTCGATCCGGTCACTGGCCGTGTTGGCGGCCCCCATGGTGATGACCTGGGTGTTTTTTGCGGCCACCCGGCCCGATGGGCCAATCTATCTGCCCGGCGCACCTTTCTTGGTCAGCATGGGGTTCGTTTTGGCCTGTATCGCGCTGTTTATTTCGCGACCTCGGGGCAGTTTGCGCAAAGCGTCGTAAACGGGACAGCGGGGTCGGCTTTGGCGATTAGGCTAACGGCAAACGAACGAAAGACCACGCCTATGCAAACGATCAAAGCCGCTGTTGTCCATGAATTTGGCAAACCCTTTTCCATCGAAGATGTCACGCTTGCCGCCCCCAAAACGGGCGAGGTTGAGGTGACGCTGAAAGCCTGCGCGATTTGCCATTCCGATATCAGCTATGCCGATGGGGCTTGGGGCGGGTCCTTGCCTGCGGTTTACGGGCACGAAGCGGCGGGTGAAATCACGGCACTTGGGGATGGCGTTACGGGCGTTCAGCTGGGGGATCAGGTGGTGGTCACACTGATCCGGGCCTGCGGCAATTGCGGCCCCTGCGCGGGGGGAAAACCGGTGGCGTGTGAAACGCCCTATGACGGGGATCACGGTCCGCTGAAGATGCCGGATGGATCAAAGCTGCATCAGGCCATGGCCTGTGGGGCCTTCGCGGAAAAGGTGGTGGTCGATCAACGCCAAGTCGTGACTGTTGGGCCGGACATCCCTGCGCCAGTGGCCAGCCTGATCGCCTGCGGCGTCATCACGGGTGTGGGTGCAGTGGTCAATTCCGCCGGTTTGCGCCCCGGGCAGGATGTGGTGGTGATCGGCGCGGGCGGCGTGGGCCTGAACGCCATCCAAGGCGCGCGGATTGCGGGCGCACGCCGGATCGTGGCCGTCGACATGAGCGATGAAAAACTGGCCGTGGCGCGTGAATTCGGGGCGACCGATACGGTTCTGGCCACCGCAGATAAACCTTGGCGCGCGGCCAAGGCGGCGATGGGGCGCGGCGCCGATGCGGTTATGGTGACCGTGGGTGTTATTCCAGCCTACCAAGACGCCCCACGATACCTTGCGACGGGGGGGCAGATCATCATGATCGGCATGCCCCATTCGGGGGCCGAAGCGACGTATGAACCCGTGAACTTTGCTGCCGCAGGTCAGGGAATGGTGGGATCGAAAATGGGGGATGTCGTGATCCAACGGGATATCCCTTGGATTGTCGATTTGTACAAACAGGGCCGGATCAAGCTGGATGAATTGATTTCCGGCACGTGGCGTCTGGATCAAATCAACGAAGCGATTGCAGACACCAAAACCGGTGCTGCGAAACGAAACGTCATTGTGTTCGATTAAAGGGGCATCGCAGGGTGGGTTTTACCCGCCTTGCAATCCGAACAAGTGTCGTAGGGTGGGTGAAACCCACCGCCCCCTAACCCGGAGGTTGATATGAAACTGCAGGACCTTGATATCATTGTCACATCGCCACCGGCCCCGGGATGGGGCGGGCGGTATTGGATATTCGTCAAACTGACGACCGCCTGCGGGATCACCGGGATTGGCGAATGTTATGCGTCGTCAGTCGGACCGGATGCCATGAAGGCGGTGATCACGGATGTGTTCGAACGGCACATGTTGGGCGAAAACCCCGAAAACATCGAACTCATGTTCCGCCGCGCCTATTCATCGGGGTTCACCCAGCGCCCGGATCTAACGGTCATTGGGGCCTTTGCCGGGCTTGAAATCGCCTGTTGGGATATTCTGGGCAAGGCCCGTGACCGTCCGGTTTGGGCGCTGCTGGGTGGCAAGATGAACGACCGGGTGCGGGCGTACACCTATCTGTATCCGTTGCCCCAGCACAATCTGAACGATTTCTGGACCAACCCCGACATGGCGGCAGAGGCCGCGGAGGATGCGGTAGACCGCGGCTATACAGCGGTGAAATTCGACCCCGCTGGCCCTTATACGCTGCGTGGGGGGCATATGCCTGCGATGTCGGACATTTCTACGTCCGCAGCCTTTTGCAAGGCGATCCGTCACGCCGTGGGCGACCGCGCGGATTTGCTGTTTGGCACCCATGGGCAATTCACCACCGCAGGGGCGATCCGGCTGGGCAAGGCCATCGAACCCTATAGCCCGCTTTGGTTCGAAGAACCGATCCCGCCCGACAATGTACATGAAATGGCCAAGGTCGCCGGTGCGGTTTCAATTCCCGTTGCCACAGGCGAACGGCTGTGCACCAAGGCCGAATTTGCTACCGTCTTGCGGTCCGGTGCCGCCACGATCCTGCAACCGGCCCTTGGCCGCGCAGGGGGGATTTGGGAAGCCAAGAAAATTGCGACACTCGCCGAAGTTTACAACGCACAGATGGCCCCTCATTTGTATGCAGGGCCTGTGGAATGGGCAGCGAACATTCATCTGGCGGTGTCGATCCCGAACCTGTTGATGGCTGAAACCATTGAAACACCATTCCATGATCAATTGATCAGCGGGGCAATCCGGGTTGAAGATGGGTTCATCCCGGCCCCCACCGCACCCGGACTGGGCATCGAACTGGACGAAGCGCTGGCTGCCGCCCATCCATGGACGGGCACAGGGCTTCACCTCGAAATGCAGGAAGCGCCCTGCGATTACGTGAATGGCAACAATTTCGAAGGCGGCGCCCCGGCCCCGCGCGATTGAAACGGGCGCCGTACCGGCGCACGTGATATTTTTGCTGGGGGAAGGCGCTGCCCTCCCCCAAAACCCCCGCCCGGAGTATTTCGGGCAAAATGAAGTCAAACGGACAGGGCAAGGACGCGGCTGATGGCCGTTAGCCCACGACCAGACTGTTCCATCCATGTGTTGAATGCCCCCTGAACGGCCGCCTGCGCCTTTTTGGAGGTTGGCGCTTTGTCGATCACGCCTTCCGCAATCAACCGGGCGGTCACATCTTGGGACAGGATAAAGCTGTCTTTGCCCATAAAGCGCAGCGCATAGGGTCCGGTGGTGCCGCCCAATCGGTTACCGTGTTTCTTGAGATGCGCCAGCAAACCGACGAAATCGGTGGCGGGCCAATCGGCAATGGCCCTTGCAGCGGAGCCGTGTTGGGCCGCCATGTCCTGCAGCATCACGGCATTGTCGCGCACGGACAGGATTTTTGCCCCATACCGCACGATCCGCGTATCAGCGACCAGTTCATCGAACCAATCGTCGTTCATCATGGCGCATTTTCCGACGTCAAACCCATGAAAGGCCGCTTCAAATCCCGGCCACATGCTGTCCACCACTTTCCAATTGAAACCGGCACAAAACACCGCCTTTGTGAATTCGGCAAGGATGCGGTCGTCGGGCGTTGCAGTCAGATCAGCTGTGGGTATGGACCCGCTGATCAATTCTTCCAGTGCTTGGGGACCGCCTTTGCGGTCTGCCGCAATTTGATAAATCTGATCGAAATGGCGCATGGTCTGTCCTCTTGTCCATGGGGGGGCGGACGGTTAGACCTGCCCCAGACTGGGGAGGCGCACCGTGGCCCGAAAAACTGAGCAAGCCCGTGCAGACCTTCGGGCCAAGCTGATAGATATCGCAGAACGCTTGATCGCGAAAGAGGGGCTGTCAGCCGTGAAAGCGCGCCCCCTTGCCGCCGAAGCCGGGTGCGCCGTGGGGGCGATCTACAATGTTTTCGGGGATTTGAACGACCTGATCCTGGCCGTGAACGGGCGCACCTTTGCGACATTGGGCCAAGAAGTCGGCGAAGCCGCTGCACCGGACGCGCCGCCCCGTGATGCATTGATCACATTGGGGCATGCCTATCTGCAGTTTGCCGTGCGCCATCCGCGCAAATGGCGGGCGTTGTTTGAAGTGGAACTGACCGCCGATAGCGACGTGCCGGATTGGTACCGGCAGGAACTGGGCAGGTTGTTTGCGTATATCAGCGCCCCCGTGGCCCGGTTGCGCCCCGATCTGGATGCCGAAAATGTTGGTCTGATGACCCGTGCGCTATTTTCATCGATCCACGGGATTGTCTGGCTGGGGCTGGAAAACCGCGTATCTGGCGTGCCGCAGGCCCATTTGGAACGCATGATCGAAATCGTTCTGACAGAATTCGCAAAATAATTTGAACTTTGTTCACATAAATACTTGAACGCCGTTCAAGGCCTCCCATATCCATAACGTGAACGACGTTCACTGACTGATAGAAAGGGAGGAACCCCAATGTTTGGAACACTGCGCACTTTGGTTTTAGGCGGTCAGGCCCGTGCTGAAGAAGCGGTCAAAGATGTTTTTGCCATTGAACTGATCGATCAACACATCCGCGAAACGGAAAACGGGCTGAACCGGGCCAAGATCATTTTGGCCCAGATGATTCAACGCGAAAAGACAGACACGCGGGTCATCGCGAAATTGTCAAAGGATCGCAAAGATCTGGAAGCCCGGATCAAGGCAGCCCTGAAGGACGGTAACGAAACCCTCGCCCAAGAAGCGGCCCAGGCCCTGGCCCGCATGGAAAACGAAGGGGCACGGCGCACATCCGCAGTGAATGATCTGCGTGACCGATTGGCCCGGTTGCGGTTGCAGGTCGATGCCCAAAATCGCAAGTTGATCGACCTGAAACAGGGTGCCCAAATGGCCCGCGCGGTCAAAGCTGATCAGGCCGCATACAAAGGCGTAACGCCCACCTCATCGGCGCGCGAAGCCGAAGACCTGATCGCCAAGGTATGCGGTTCCAAAGACCCGTTTGAATTTGACAGCATTCTGGATGACATCAACGCCGATCTTTCAGGTGAAAATCTGACCGATCGCATGGCGGCCCAAGGGTACGGCCCATCCACCAAATCCACGGCCGACGACATCATCGCCCGGCTTTCCAAATAACCCCACAAAACACCCCAGATATCCCAAAACAAACGAGGAGACATTCCATGCAACCGATCAACACAGAAAACAAACTGATCATGTTCTTCAATCTGGCTGGCTGCGCCATTGCCTATGTCATGTTGGCGATTTCCCTGTGGCTGTCCACGGAGGTTCCGCTGTCCACCAAGGGGTTCTGGGCGATTTCGGTTCTGATGCTGACCGTCAGCTTGGTGAACTTTGTAAAATATCGCTTTGACGAAAAGGCCAGCAACGACCGCATCCGCCAATTGGAAGATGCGCGAAATGAAAAGATCCTGAAAGACTACGTCGAAGAAAGCTGATGGTGTGGCGGGGGACCCCGCCCCCCATGTCACGTGCAGGCCGTCCCTTTGGGGCGGCCTTTTGTGCTATGTTTGCAGACACCAGCGCATGATCGCTTTTTGGGCATGCAACCGGTTTTCCGCTTCGTCAAAGATGACGGAATGTGGGCCGTCCATGACGGCGCTTGTGACCTCTTCGTCGCGGTGGGCGGGCAGGCAATGCATGAACAGCGCGTCTGGATTGGCGCGGGCCATCAAATCGTCATTAACCTGATAGGACCGCAACAAATTGTGCCGCCGCCCCCGCGTCGTCTGACTGTCGTGCATAGACACCCAAGTGTCTGCAATCACCAAGTCAGCCCCCTGCACCGCCGTATGTGCATCGCGTTCTATTGTCACGCGAACACCTTTGGACCGGGCCAGTTCAATGAATTCGCGTTCGGGGTCCAATTGTTCTGGCCCGGTAAATACCATGTCAAACCCAAACTGACCCGCCGCATGCAGGAACGATGCGCAGACATTGTTTCCATCCCCACACCAGACGACCTTTTTGCCTTTGATCGGGCCGCGGTGTTCTTCGAATGTCATCACATCGGCCATGATCTGACAGGGATGGGTGCGGTTCGTCAGACCGTTGATCACCGGAATTGTCGCGTATTCCGCCAGTTCCAGCAGGGTTTGTTCTTCGAATGTGCGGATCATGATCATATCCACATACCGCGACAGAACCCGTGCCGTATCTGCAATGGATTCCCCGTGGCCCAGCTGCATGTCCGTGCCCGACAGCACCATGGTTTGCCCCCCCATCTGGCGCACGCCGACGTCGAAACTGACCCGTGTCCGTGTGGACGGTTTGTCAAAAATCAGCGCGACCATGTGATTTTGAAGCGGCAGTTCCGCATCAGGTGCAACTTTTGGCAGGCCCTCACGGCCTGCTTTGATCCGACGGGCTTCATCGATCATGGTACGCAGGTCGGCAGGGTCTGTATGATGAATATCAAGGAAGTGTTGCATGTCTGATCTTTCTGATCCGGCAGGGCCGTTTGGAAAAAGTTATTGGGGCGATGAAGCGGATTTGGTCATGACCTGAACCCTATCGCCGTCTTCGCACGGGGTGACGCGATGTTTGTGAAACCCCGCGCGTTCATAGGCCGCTATGGCACGCAGATTGGCCGGATCAGGGTCGACAACAACCATGGGCGCCCCACCTGCCAAAAGCGCATCACTGTGCTGCGCAAGATAGGCGGCGGCATGGCCACGGCCCAAAAAGGCGGGATCGCCCAAAAACGTGTCGATGGCCTGGGCGTGCGCGGGCAAATCCGCATACTGCGGCGCACCGAACGCCATGGCATCATAGGATTGCACATAGGCGAATGGCGTTGCCGCATATTCAACGATGCGCATGTCGACCGGGCGGTCCAGACGGTTCCAATCTTGTTCCACCAAATCCCATTCGTCTTCCGCCTTGCCCCACCAACCGGCAATGTGGGGCTGATCCAGCCATGCGCAAAACATCGGCTTGTCACACCGTTCAAGCGGCCTGAAGGTGTAGGTCATGAAATCTGCGACGCCGCGGCGTCCAACCGTTTCAGTGCTTCGGATGCATCTTCAGGCGTCAGCGTCAGGGCGGGCAACAGACGCACGACATTGTCGCCAGCAGGGACAGTCAGCACGTGATTGGCATAGCCCGCTGCAACAACATCCGTATTGGCGGCCTTGCACTTCAAGCCCAGCATCAGACCACGCCCCTGCACGCCTTCGAACACGTCGGGATGGGATGCCACCAATCCTTCCAATCCTTGGCGCAGCTGATTGGCGCGGTCATTGACCTGCTGCAAGAACGCATCATTGGCAATTTCATCCATCACCGCGCACCCCACGGCACAGCCCAACGGGTTGCCGCCATAGGTTGACCCGTGTGATCCGGCGGTCATGCCGCTGGCTGCATCTTCTGTCGCCAGAACGCACCCGATGGGAAAACCGCCACCAATCCCTTTGGCGACCATCATGATATCGGGCGCAATGCCGGCCCATTCGTGGGCAAACAATTTGCCTGTCCGGCCGACCCCGCATTGCACCTCGTCAAAGATCAGAAGAATACCATGTGCATCACACAGATCGCGCAGCCCTTTCAGGCAGTGATCCGGGACCGGGCGAATGCCGCCTTCGCCCTGAACGGGTTCGATGATCACGGCGGCCGTCTGGTCGGTGATGGCCGCATGCAGCGCATCGTGATCGCCAAAGGGCACGTGGTGGAAACCGGGCAGCAAGGGGCCAAACCCTTTGGTCATTTTTTCCGAACCCGCCGCGGCAATTCCCGCCGATGACCGCCCGTGAAACGACCCTTCGAAGGCGATAATGTCGACCTTGTCCGGCGCACCCTTTTCAAAGAAATATTTCCGCGCCATTTTGACGGCCAGTTCGCAACTTTCCGTGCCAGAATTCGTAAAAAACACGGTGTCCGCAAAGGTATGGGCCACCAAACGGTCTGCCAGTTCCTGTTGTTTGGGAATGCCGTACAGGTTTGATGTATGCCACAGCGCCTGTGCCTGCTGCGTCAAAGCATCAACCAGCTTTGGGTGGGCATGGCCCAGGCTGTTCACAGCGATGCCTGCCGCCAGATCCAGATATCGGTCGCCCTTTTCTTCAATCAGCCAAGACCCTTCGCCTTTGACGAAATTCAGGGGTGCACGATTGTAGGTGGGAAGGATCGACGGGATCATACCGGGGCCTTTCTTCGGTGAAGGCGCGAGAAATGCTGGATTTCGACGCCAAGTCAAGCAGTTTGGGGATTTAACAGAACGAACAGGGTCATGCCTTTCAAGGCACAAAGGGTCAGCCGCGTCGGCGTCGAAGGGTTCGTTTCGTCGTCATGAAAACCGCGATAGGCGCGTTGCCCCGCGATGGCAAGCCCCAATGCGGCAATCAGGGTTTGATCCGATACCCCGACCGCACCCAAATCCAGCACAGCGTCGATGTCAGCGCCGCCGCCCCACCCACGACAGCCACGGCCAACCATGGCGACGCATCGGAAACACCCAACGCGCCATGGCGCCCCCCATCAATGATGTAGAACATCGGGTTCAACCGGGTGATCGTTTCCAACACGCCGGGCAAGGCGGTGATCGAATAAAACGTCCCCGACAAAAAGGCGAGCGGGGTCACAACGAAATTCGTGATCGCCGCCATCTGGTCGAACTTGGACGCATAAAGCCCGCCCATCATGCCAAGGCTGCCCATGAAAACACCCCCCAGCATAATGAAGACAAAACACCAAACCGGGTTCGCGATCCAAATCCCCAACACCAGCCCCATGGCAAGATACATGGCCACGCCCAGCATGACCGCGCGCCCCACCCCGCCTGAAATATAGCCCAGCGTGATTTCAAAGGGCGACAGGGGCGGCATCAGCGTGTCGACGATGTTCCCCGTCACCTTTGATGACAAAAGCGATGACGATGTGTTCGCAAAGGCATTCTGAATCACGGTCATCATCACCAGACCGGGCGCCAGAAATTCCAGAAACGGGCGCCCCATGACATCGGCCCGGCTGGGACCAATGGCAATGGAAAAGACCAGCAAAAACAACCCCCCCGTGATCAGCGGGGCAAAGACGGTCTGCTGCCAGATGTTCAAATAGCGCATGTTTTCACGCCGGATCAGCGTCCAAAGCCCCAGCCAATTGATTGCGCCAAAGCGCCGGATGCCAAAATCACTGTCACTTTGATCGGAATTTGCCATGGGATAGGACCTTGTGGTGGTTGTACGCGCGCCTCAGACCGCTTAAAGTAAGGGTCTTGCGGCGGGGTGCCACCCCAAATGCGCAAAAACGCCATTTCAAAGGGGTGCCTTGATGTCTTGGACAGATGAACGTGTTGAAATCCTTAAACGCATGTGGGGCGAAGGCCAATCGGCCAGCGTCATTGCGAAGGAACTGGGCGGCGTGACCCGCAACGCAGTCATCGGCAAAGTGCATCGGTTGGGCCTGTCGAACCGGGCTGGCACAACATCCGCAAAAGCCGCACCAAAGAAAGAAGCGGCAAAGGCCGAACCCAAACCAAAGGCCGCGCCCGCTGAACCTGCAAAGCCGGTGATGGAAACCAAATCCGCCGAACCCCCGCGTGCAACACCCCCTGCTGTGCGAAAGATCATTCCCGCAGGTCAGCCGTTGCCGCCGCAGCCATCCGCCAATGAAATCAGCCCAGAAGCCTTGGCCCGCGTGAACGAGGTTGAAAAAACCGCCAAGAAAATCAGCCTGATGGAATTGACGGAAAAAACCTGCAAGTGGCCCGTCGGCGACCCCGCAACCGAAGATTTCTGGTTCTGCGGTCTGGGCGTGCAAGCCGGCAAACCATACTGCGAAGCCCACGTTGGCGTCGCGTTCCAACCCATGAGTTCCCGCCGCGACCGTCGGCGTTAATCACGCCGGCCGACAAGGCCCGTAA
>JAHDBC010000041.1 GCA_020630595.1 Planktomarina sp. | reverse complement strand
TGGCAGTGAGTCTTGCGATCTGACATGAAATAGATCGTATACATTTTGTATACGAAGGGAAGCATAAAAATTGACCGGAATTCGGGGTGCCTATTTCGAACGTCTGTCCCCCGCAATTAACGCGATGGAATTCACGCCGCTGCACAACCAAGCTGTGCGGGTGTTTCGCTGCTTGATCATGCTTGTTGTTTGTTTCGGGTCAGTGTGTCGCGCTTCAAAACGCGCCAGATCGGGCCGGTTAGAAGCCGTGGCTGCAGATCAGCCCCGTCCAGAAATCCCACGCATGTGGGGGCGGTCGCCGGGTTCTTCCGGTGGCAATGGCGGCAACGTGCCCTGTTTGCGCATCATCTGGCTTAACCTTGGGGCCGCTGGTGTTCCGGCGCGGGACCGGGTGCGGGTCACCGGGGAATTGGCAGACGCGCCGCTGTCTTCGCGGAACACGATGTAGACGCCGCTGGCGATGATGATGGCGGACCCGATGGCGGTGGGCCAACCGGGTTGTTCGTCAAAGAACAGCAATCCAAAGCCAGTCGCCCACAAAATTTGCGAATACTGCATCGGGGCCACCATCGCCGCCTGCCCAATTTTGTAGGCTGCGATCAAACAGGCGGTGGCGATCAGGGCGAACAGCGCAATCACCAACGTCAGCACCAAATCCATGAACGGCATGGGCTGATAAAAGAATGGCATCAGGGCCCCCATCAGCACAAAATTTGCCACCATCGGATACAGGATCAGCACGACAGACCGTTCATCGCGGCCAATTTTGCGCACGATGATGGATGCAAAGGACCCGCAGATTGCAGCAGCCAAAGCCGCCAGATGGCCAAGGGACAGTTCGGTCGATCCCGGTTGCAACACCACGATCACGCCGCCCAATCCAACCACAACGGCCGCCCCGCGCCGCCAGCCAACTTTTTCGCCCAGCATTGGGATCGCCATCAGCGTGATCAACAATGGCCCCATGAACAGAATTGCATAGGTCTGTGCCAAGGGCAGGTTTGAAAACGCAAAAAACGCAGTCGCCGATGTGACGATCGCCGCAAAGGTGCGGATCGCGGTCCACCAAGGATGTTTGGGGATCAGCGTGTCCACCGTTTCATCGCGCAACAGCATGACCGTCACCAAGGGGAACCCCAACAGCACAGAAAAAAACACGATCTGGAACGGGGAATAATTCCCACCAAGGATTTTCACCACAACGTCATGGGTGGCAAAAATTCCAAATGCAGCAAGGGCAAGCAGTACGGCTTTCAGATTTTGGGACATGGGGGCTGACCTATATGCGGTGCTCCATTGCTGCCCCAATCGATCTGGTTGATCAAGGGGTCAGGGCTGCCATTCCGTGTCGCGCCCGTAAAATCCCAGGCGTTCTGTTCGGGTGAACCGCGCCCCAGGATTTTCGTAGTATGTGAGAACCGCATTGATGCGGGGTGTCTTGCCTTGCACCGGTGTGACGCGATGGGCGGTATTGACGCCTTTGAACACGTTCAGCGTGCCGGGGGATTGAGGGCAGATTTTGGTGTCGATCTTGCCGTCCCACAGCGCTGCAATGCCTTCGAAGTTTGGATTCCCCGGGGATCGCAAATCTTTGACATATTCGAATTCTCCCCCGGCGTGGGGCGCTTGCAGAAGCAGCGTCGTGGTGAATTCGGACCGGTCAAAATGCCAGTTCAGCGCTTCGCCGTCATAATACGTCATCACATTGGCGCAGGCGATCCGGTCATCCATCGGGTACAGCGCAGGCTTGTCCATCACCGCTGCCAGAAATGCCGCCAACGGGGGCCAATCGTACAGCTGAACAACGGGGCTGCCTTCGATCTGATCGGCGCAGATGGTGTGGTTCGTGGTCTTGTAGCGGCGCAGGGCAGGATGGTTCGGCGGCAGGTCTTTGAAATCATCATCAAAGAACACGTTGTGATCGCGTTGATGCGTAAAGGCGTGTTTCGCAATCATCGGCTTGACCTGCGCCAGCATGTCGGAAATCGCGTCTGCGCGCATGAACCCGGGCAGGTTGAACAATCCTTCGCCGTCCAATGCGGCCTGACACTGCGCGACCAATGCGTCAAAGGCCGCGGTGCCCGGCTGGTCAATGGGATAGCGGTCCAGATCAATCAGCTGCCGCATCATCTGGCCCCATACAGCATGGGAAACCAATCTTCGCGCAGACGTTGACCGGGCACCATGTTGTGGCCGGGAAAGGGCGGGCTGGTGGGGCCGGGGCGATCCACATAGCGGGCATCATCGCCCACCAAACGCAACGAAAATGCGCGACGCCGGGTTTGTGCCGTGTTGCCCCGCGCACCGTGCAGGGTGTGGTAATGAAATGCGACCGCGTCCCCCGGTTCCATGGCCCATTCGCGAATGTCCAACCCATCTGCATCGGGGTCAGGGACCGGCATGTAGTTTTCAGGGTCAGGATAGAAATCTTCTTGGGACAGCCAGCGTGTGGGCAAAACGGGTTTTTCCCAAGTGTGTGATCCGGCCACGCATCGCAACGACGCATCTGTCACAGGATCAAGCGGCGACCAAAAGCTGACGGTTTGCCGTCCTTCGACAAAATAATAGGGGCCATCCGAATGCCATGGGGTCGCTTTCGATGTGCCGGGTTCCTTGACCAACACATGGTCGTGAAACATCTGCACCGTTTCAGACTGCATCAACTGTGCGGCAATTTCTGCGGCACGGGAGGTTTCAATGACATCCTGAAATTCCGGGATGCGGGTCCAGTTGCAATAATCATCAAAGAACCGGCCCGCGTCGCCCTTGTGCAGGTTTTCGGCTGCATAGGGGCCGGGATTGGCCAGATTGCGTTCCACACCCGCGCGCAGGGTTTCCACGTGGTCTGCGAACAGGCCGCGGACCAAAACCACGCCGTCGCGTTGGTAGGTATCGATATGGTCTTGTGTGATCATGGCCGCACCCTGCGCCAGCTTTTGGCGGCTGGCAATAATGGAAATTCATCATCTGGCGCGGGTCAACGAACTGCGTGCATCGCCCCAATCGGCGCGTGGGCCATTGGGAACAACACGCGGGCGGGTTATTCGACAGGCAAACCGCTGGGCACCGACGCGGGCACCAAATGACCGGCGTCGATGAATTTCGGGTCAGTCAGGGACGCGAGAAAGGCCATGATGTCGTCGATATCAGACGGTGCCAATTCAAGTGTCGTCACATCAGCAGATGCCGCGATGCGAAAGTTTTCTTCCAAATCTTCAAACGCAAAATCATCCGGCCCAATTTGTGACAGTGCAGGCAACGTGGCGTAGGACGGATCGTACATCGCCAGATGCCGCAGGGGGTTCAGGTGATGTTCCACCATATGCCGCAGATCGGTATAGGCCCCGTTGTGGCCATAGGGGCCAGTCAGTTCGATGTTACGCAACGACGGTGTGCGGAAGGCAAAATCATCTGCCGCATCGCCGGAAATCGCGGACCGTCCAACATCACCATATGTCAGGCGCGGTTGGTTTTTGCCCGGGCCAATCTGGGGCAGGGCGATCGAATGGAACTGGTGGTCTGTCTGGAACCGCCCGCTGTGGCAGGTGCCGCATTGTGCATCGCCATAAAACAGGTCCATCCCGCGCTTTGCCGCAGACGTCAGCGCGGCGTCATCACCGTTCAAATGCCGGTCAAAGGGGCTGGACGTTGATTCAAATTCTGTCCCGATGTAGGCGGCAAGGGCCGTTGCAATATCGGCATAGTGCAATTCGCCAGATACCCCTGTCGCTTCGAACCGGGCGCGATAGGCTGGAATTGCATCCACCCGTTTCGCCAGAATATCGCGCACACCGCCGGGGCCGGTAATACGCCCTTCAGCGGCTGCATCGGCAACGGCATTTTCGCCGGGCTGCCCCGCCATTTCCGTGGCAGATGTGATGGGCAAATGCACCTGTGCCGCCAACGCATTGGGAACGGGGCGTTCCAGAACATGGCCATTTGGCATTCCGATGCCGTACATTTCGGTTGGGTCCATCCACACGCGACCGTCATGCAACATTCGTACAAATTCGGGGTTGCCCAGATTGAACAGGGCCGGGGCATTGCGCGGAACGCGCGACACGGGCGCATTGCCCAAGACTTCGATCCGGTCTTCCCCCAAACCAGAACCGCCTTCGCCGATGCCCAGCGACAGCCCGTCTGACGTGCCCTTTGTTGGGTGGTGACAAGTGGCGCAAGCGATGTTCAGATTGCCCGAAAGCACGGGGTCAAAAAACAGATCCCGGCCCAGATCGAACAACAACGTGTCAGACCGAAGTGTCTGACCCATTGCGGGCGTCACACTCACACAGGCTGCCAGAACAGCCACACACAAACCATTTAACCGTACCATACCAAACACCTGCTCACGCTTTTGTGAGTCGGTGTGTTAATGACCCATTAAGGCAAAATTTTGCACAGAATTGGCGTCCAAAATGGATTTAATGTGTGTAGATGCGGCCGATTTAATTCAAAGCCGCAACAATCGCATCGCCCATTTCGCTTGTGGACACTGGTTTCTGGCCCTCTGCCTGAAGCAAATCTGCCGTCCGGACGCCATCGGCCAAAACCTGTTCAACGGCCTGTTCCACTTTGGTTGCGGCATCGCCCATATCAAACGAATACCGCAAGGCCATGGCAAACGACAGAATACAGGCCGACGGGTTCGCCTTGCCCTGCCCGGCGATATCGGGGGCGGACCCGTGTACGGGTTCATACAGCGCCTTTGGGCGACCATTGTCCATGGGGGCGCCCAGCGATGCAGATGGCAACATGCCCAATGACCCTGTCAACATGGCAGCGCAATCCGACAGAATATCGCCAAACAGGTTATCGGTCAGGATGACATCAAACTGTTTGGGCGCGCGCACCAGCTGCATCGCGCCATTGTCTGCATACATGTGCGACAGTTCCACATCCGCGTATTCGGCCTGATGCACTTCGTTGACAACGTCGCGCCACAGGATCCCGGCTTCCATCACGTTGGCCTTTTCCATGCTGCACACTTTGTTGGACCGGCGGCGTGCCAGTTCAAACGCAGACCGCGCAGCGCGTGCGATTTCGCTTTCGGTGTAGCGGTGCGTGTTGATCCCAACCCGTTCGTTGCCGTCTTGGAAGATTCCCCGCGGTTCCCCGAAATATGATCCGGATGTCAGTTCACGCACGATCATGATATCCAGACCGGCGACGATGTCTTTCTTCAGGGATGAAAAATCCGCAAGTGCATCGAAACACTGGGCCGGGCGCAGATTGGAAAACAAATCCATTTCCTTGCGCAATCGCAGCAGTCCGCGTTCCGGTTTCACGGCAAAATCAAGATTGTCATATTTTGGGCCACCGACGGCGCCCAACAGAACGGCGTCCACTGCCTGTGCGCGTTCCATGGTTTCATCGGCCAATGCCACACCATGTTTGTCATAGGCCGCGCCGCCGACCAAATCATAGGTGACATCAAATTGGGTATCCGTGTTGGCGCCGATCCAGTCGATCACCTTTTGCACTTCTGCCATAACCTCTGGCCCGATGCCGTCCCCGGGAAGGATCAAAAGTGAAGGGTTCGACATGATGGCACCTCTGGCATTGCGACGGTGCGGGGGTAGCGGCGGAATGCGGGGGCGTCAAGAATGCCCGGTGATCAGACCAGGATCTCTCCGTCGTCCAGGGCCTGTGCATAGCGGCGGCGGCGTGTGGCTTCGATCATTTCCACCATACGGCCCATCGCGATCCCGCGCATGTACAGGCTGGCTGGCAGAAACGCCCATAGTGCGATCAGCCAGACCATGGCTTGCGGATTTTCGAACCGCAGTGGGTCGATGATCTGGCCCGCTGTTTTGACCAGCGCCGGAATGACAAAGGGCAACAGGAAGCCCATGAATATGTTGATCCGCGCGCCCCGGGCCAACCGTTGCACAACATCCCCGCCAGAGGTGGGATCGAACATCGGCAGGTTGGTCAGCACATTGAACGTACCGCCGCGGCCGGGCCAGCCGCCGATGCGGATCACAAGGATGAACGCGGCAAGGGTGGCCAGTGAAATGACATAGCTGATCCCCGCTGCGGCGCGCATCGTTTCCACCGTGTAGAGCGTGGAATCGGATGGAAGCATCAGCACCGTCAGCCGGATTGGGGAATAGGGGAAATCCAACAGCCGGCCAAAGGCATCGCCGATGGTGTAGACAAACCCGGCCAGCGGGGTGGTCAGCACAGCCCCGCGCATCAGCGCCGTCAGAAAGAACACGATCAGAAAGAAAGAGATAAAGCGGATGCGGTTGAAGGGCGGCGCATCACGAAATTCCACCATAATGGGCGTCTGCGACGAATATTCTACGAACACCAACACGCCCACAAACACGGCAATGAAGGCCGCGAATTGTGTACTTTCCGTGGCAACACCCGGAATCAACAAACCGGGAAGCGCCACAAGCAACACCATGAAGACAGCGCGCACCAACGCGCCCAATATGCGAGAAACCACTGCTTTGCCCTCAAACATCGAAAGCGATTCGTGCCGCCTTCTTATGTGTATGCGACGCAGATCTTTGCCCACTGCCGCATTGTTGCCTTTATTGTGCCCAGTTTGGCTTTTTCGGGCAAGGGTTTGTTGCGGCCAATTCGAGCTTTGTTTGAAACAACGTCGCGGCAACAGCAGATATGGCCGCTGCAGAAGAACAAACGGGGATCAAGCCACAATATCTAGTGTTGGTGGTATTTTCAGACCCAAGGACGCTGGGATGCCATCTGTGACTCAAAAGCATCAATCGATGCAGATTTTTCAAGCGTCAGGCCGATATCGTCCAACCCATTGATCAGGCAATGTTTGCGGAAAGGATCAATGTCAAAGGCAACGACATCGCCGTCAGATGTTTCAATCTGCTGGTTTTCCAGATCGACTGTCATGCGGGCGTTTGCGCCTTTTTCGGCGTCTTTCATCAACAGGTTCAGCTGATCTTGTGTGACAACGACGGGCAGAATGCCATTCTTGAAACAGTTGTTGAAAAAGATATCCGCGAAAGACGTGGATACGACACAACGGATACCAAAATCCAGCAACGCCCATGGGGCATGTTCGCGGCTGGATCCGCAGCCAAAGTTGTCGCCTGCGATCAGAATCTGGGCATCGCGGTACGCATCTTTGTTCAGCACGAATTCCGGGTTTTCCGCGCCATCCGTGTCATATCGCATCTCGTAAAATGCGCTAACGCCAAGGCCGGACCGTTTGATCGTTTTCAGGAACTGTTTGGGGATGATCATATCGGTATCGATATTGATCAGCGGCATGGGTGCTGCAATCGCGGTCAGTTTTTCGAATTTATCCATGGTGCAAATCCCCTGTATCTGACCCCGAATTAGCGGAGTCACCGCCCGTACACAACCTGTACACCCCCTGTACAGACGCAGTCTGCCAATTGCACCTGTGGAACCATCCACCACGCTGCGCGTCAGTCCAGCACAGGATGGAGGATTCAATGGCATATGACACGGGCACCAAGGTGGAATGGGATTGGGGCAACGGCACCGCAACAGGCACAATCGTCAAAGTTTATACCCAAAAGATAACACTGAAGATCAAGGGATCAGAAGTCACCCGGGACGCATCAGAAGACGCACCCGCCTATAAGATTGAACAAGACGACGGGGATGAAGTGCTAAAGTCAGGGTCTGAATTGCGCAAGGCAGGCTGACCACAGCCAGACACATTCAATGCGCGAAAATTCTTGACCGGTGAATGGCCCCAACGCAACACTTGTGTGAACTGTTCGGGCCGTCACCTTGCGTTTCTGTTCTTTCATTTTTGGGGCATGCGCGCCCAAGTGTGGTGGGCCCGTTCGCGCCACGGCGGCAGTTGCGAACAAAACGATCAAGGATTTTTCTGCATGAAACGCATTACATTTACATTGGCCGCCGCTGCGCTTTTGGCGGCTGGCTGCACATCGAACAGAACACCCCCGCCACAGATTGCAGAGGGCACCCCGACAGAATCCTTTTCGTACCAAGCGACCAGTTTTTTGCGCGGGGTTCGGGGGTCTTACAATACGTCACCACGTGGGCGGTCTGCTGCGTTGTTGGATGTGCGGTACGGGTTCACGTGCCCGTCTGGTTCAACCCCCAGTGCCAAGGCGCGTTCGCAGGCAGCGTTCAATCTGGTGAAAGACAACTACACCGTGGCCCCGCTTTATTTCGACAATCCAAGGGAACGGGGCGCATGGTCGCGGTCTGTCAGCCGCGCCGTTTTTGACGAAACGGGTTGTGTTGGTGGCGTTTCCTTTGAAACCAAAACCACCGAACCGGTAGAGGTCTTTTCGTGGGCGCTTAAAAATCGGGTGCCGCCCGCAAGGCGCTAGCAGCTGCTGGGTCAGACGCATGCGCCTGACCCACGGTGCTGTGTGCCCCTATGACAATTCCCGCACATCCGTCAGCCGTCCGGTCACGGCTGCGGCGGCGGCCATGGCGGGTGACATCAGGTGCGTGCGTGCGCCGCGGCCCTGCCGACCTTCGAAGTTCCGGTTAGAGGTGGAGGCACAGCGTACCTCTGGCCCCAGTTGATCGGGGTTCATCCCCAAACACATGGAACACCCGGCCAGCCGCCATTCGAACCCGGCATCCTTGAAGATGTCTGCCAGCCCTTCTTCTTCGGCCTGCAGGCGCACAAGGCCGGACCCTGGCACGACGATGGCCGTGGACAGCCGGTCACTGATTTTCTTGCCCTTCACGATTTCGGCAGCGGCGCGCAAATCTTCGATGCGGCCATTGGTGCACGATCCGATGAACACGGCGTCCACTTCCACATCCGCCAGCTTTGTGCCGGGGGTCAGGCCCATGTAATCCAAAGACCGTGCAGCGGCATCGACCTTGCCGCCTTCGAAATCCGTGGGGGCCGGGACAACGCCTGTGATGGGCAGCACATCTTCGGGCGATGTGCCCCATGTGACGACCGGGGCGATATCTTCGCCTTTGATCGTGATCACCTTGTCGAAATGTGCGCCTTCGTCGGTGAACAGCGTGCGCCAATACGCTTCGGCTGCATCCCAATCGGCACCTTTGGGGGCGTTCGGGCGACCCTTGCAATAGGCGAATGTGGTGTCATCCGGTGCAATCAGGCCCGCCCGCGCGCCGCCTTCGATGGCCATGTTGCAGACGGTCATGCGCCCTTCCATAGACAGGTTGCGGATCGCTTCGCCACAGTATTCGATCACATGGCCGGTCCCACCGGCGGTGCCGGTTTCGCCGATAACGGCCAACGTGATATCCTTGGCCGTCACACCGGGGGCCAGTGTGCCGGTGATTTCGACCTTCATGTTTTTCGATTTTTTCTGGATCAGGGTCTGGGTCGCCAGCACATGTTCCACTTCGGACGTGCCGATGCCGTGGGCCAATGCGCCAAATGCCCCGTGTGTGGCCGTATGGCTGTCGCCGCACACGACGGTCATGCCGGGCAGGGTCCAACCCTGTTCAGGGCCAACGATGTGCACGATGCCCTGCCGAATGTCATCGACGGGGTAATAGACAACACCGAAATCACGGGCGTTCTTGTCCAACGCTTCGACCTGAATGCGGGATTCTTCGTTATCGATGCCATTCGCGCGGTCCCATGTGGTGGGGACGTTGTGATCCGGCACGGCGATGGTTTTATCGGGGGCACGCACCGGGCGGCCGGTCATGCGCAACCCTTCGAAGGCTTGCGGGCTTGTGACTTCGTGAACCAGATGCCGGTCGATATAAAGCAGGCAGGTGCCATCTTCGGCTTCGTTGGCAACGTGGTCGTCCCAGATTTTGTCATACAGTGTGCGCGGGGCCATGGGGGTCATCCTTTGGCGAAAATGTAAGGTGAAATGCGATGCCGTAGGGTGGGTGAAACCCACCGCTATTCTAGTCGGGCCAAAGCCGATTTGGCGACCCCGAAAAACCGCCAGGGCAGGCGGGCGCGGTCGGATATGTTAAAGACCATTTTCATCGCACTGATACCTACGCCTGCGCCCCTTTGGGTGCAAGGGCATGGTTGATGGGGAACCGGGTGCGATGCCGTGCGTTGTCTTGCAGGTTGGGGCGCACTAGACTGGGACCATGGAAGAATTTTTGCTGAACGCACCGTCGTTGGAAGACGCGACAACCGCGGTAGAGATCATTCAGGCCGTTGTGGCCGAATTTTATCGATTTATCGTCAGTCTGTTTCGCCCTTGGAATGCCTATCAGTTGGTCATTGCCGTTGGACTGGCGGTCTGTGCCTATGTGATCAAAGGATGGCTGGCGCCGAAATTGCCAACCCGCGAAGCCGATGGGGTGCCGTTGTGGCAGGCCCAGTTGATGACCCTGATCCGGTCCCGGCTGGGTGTGATCGTGTTTCTGGTTCTGGTTTGGGTCACCGTCATGGTGATGCGGGAAATCACATGGCCGTCACGATCCTATCTTTTGGGGGTGATCGGCAATCTGGCCTTGGCGTGGTTGATCGTGGGGCTTGCCACGCAATTGATCCGCAACCGGGCCCTGCGACGGCTGGTCAGCTGGGCTGCCTGGGTCTGGGTGACTTTGCGGATCATCGGCTATACCGAAGAAGCGGTCACATTGTTGGACAATGCGGCGATCGACACCGGTGGCATGCGGATTTCGCTGTGGCTGGTGTTGCAAGCGATTGCGACGGTGGCGGTATTCTTTGCGATTGCGCGGTTTATTTCGGTGCAAAGTTCGACCCGTGTGCAACGCAACGAAGACATCAGCCCGTCTATGCGGGTTCTGATCATCAAGGTTTTGCAACTGTTGCTGTATGGCGGCGCATTCTTTTTGGGCTTGCGTGCGGTGGGGGTCGATCTGTCGGGCCTTGCGATCCTGTCAGGGGCCATTGGTGTGGGTCTTGGGTTCGGTCTGCAAAAGGTCGTGTCGAACCTTGTGTCGGGTGTGATCATCCTGTTGGACAAATCGATCAAGCCGGGCGATGTGATTTCGATTGGCGAAACCTTTGGCTGGATCAACGCGCTGGGCGCACGCTACGTGTCGATTACCACCCGCGACGGGCGCGAATATCTGGTTCCAAACGAAGATCTGATCACCGGTCAAGTGGTCAACTGGTCCCATTCCAATGACTTTGTGCGGTTGGATATTCATTTTGGTACATCTTACGGGGATGATCCGCACAAGGTGCGGGCACTGGCGATTGATGCGGCGCGCAATACCGCGCGCGTTTTGCCAACCCGACCGCCCGTTTGCCATATCACGGGGTTCGGGGACAGCAGTGTGGATTACATATTGCGGTTTTGGATCATGGACCCGACCGAAGGGCTGACGAACATTCGCGGCAATGTCTATCTGGCGTTGTGGGATGCGTTTCAGGCCAATGACATCAACATCCCCTTCCCGCAGCGTGAAGTGCGCATGTTGGCAGACGATTGACCCGCCGGTCGCGCGGTTCCCGCGCGGCATGATGTTTGCGCCCCCCATCCGGGGGCCGCGCAAAAAGGGGGCGCGCTGCCCCCCAAAGGGCCATTTGTGTAGAATGGCCCGCCCCCCGGAGTATTTTTTGCAAAATGAAGGGTCAGACCGCGCCCGTATATTCCCCCCGTGCAGGATAGGCATTGGCGATTGCGAAATCCAGCGCGCCGACCAATTCGCTGAAGTGAGGGCGCACAAAGGGCATGGTTTGCACGGACCCATAATAGAGCGATTGATCCGGCGATACGAGAAACAGGCCCGGTTCAGAAAACAATGCAGGTTCTTCGATGCCGATGGATGTTTTGCCGCGCGAGGTTGAGATATAAAGGCCCCATTCGCGTGCTTTGTCCAACGACAGGTCATAGCCGAACCGCAGGTTTTTCGCGTCGATTTTTTCTGCCATGGCTTGGGCACGATCCTGACCATCTGATGAAACGGCGATCGTGGCCACGCCGCGTTCCGCGAAATCTGGGGTCAGGCGTTCCAGTTCTTTCAGATAGTTGGCGCAGATCGGGCAATGCAGGCCCCTGTAAAAGCACACGATGGTGCCGCGTTCGGTGTTTTCGGATGCAAGGTCAAACGTGCCGCCGTCCAACAGGGGCACGGACAGATCTGGCGTTTTCTTACGGGGGAGGAGCATTTTCGATACCTTTCGTTTCCAGGATATCAGTGTATATGGGGAATTAGTGTCATGATATGTCTGAAATATATGATGGATCGTCCAAAATGAGTCACCTGGATCGTTTGACAGTTCTTGTGCAGGGCATGTCGCTGTCTGCGAACGCTGTGGCATCGGGCGGGACACTTTGGCTGGATGATGCAGGTGGGCAGATCATCTTTGATCTGGGCGGTGTGGCGCAACGGGGTGGGGTGCATTTGCATCTGAACCTTGGGGATCCCGGCACGGCCCTGATGCTGGCACTGCCGGACCGAATGGCCGTGGATTTGACCATGGCCCCGGATTTGCGGGCCTTGGTTCAGGTTTTGATCGGGGAGGTGACGGCAACGCGATGCGCCGGGGGATTTGCCGTTGATCGGTTGTGCGAGTTGATTCTGGTGCATGTGCTGCGCGCGCAATTGGAAACCGGCGATGTGGCGCTGGGCCCGTTGGCGGGGCTGGCCCATCGCCAGCTTGCGCCAGTTTTGGTTGCAATCCACGACCAACCCGGGCGGATCTGGCGCGCGGACGATTTCGCCACCATGGCGGGGATGTCGCGGTCCGCGTTCATGGCGACATTTCACAAAACGGTTGGGCAAAGCCCGATGGCCTATTTGAAAGATTGGCGCATGGGGCTGGCGCGGGCGGCGCTGGGCCGGGGTGACCGTGTGAACGTGGTGGCTCGACGGTCGGGATATCAAACCGCCGAAGCGTTTACGCGGGCCTACACCCAGGCGTTTGGGCACGCGCCCGCAGAAGCACGGCCCCGTTAGGGGTCCGGTTCAAATTCCAGCAAATCACCCGGCTGGCAATCCAGTTCCTGACAAATCTTTTCAAGGGTTTCAAATCGCACACCTTTGACCTTGCCTGATTTCAACAGGCTAAGGTTCGCCTCTGTAATGCCGACGCGTTGGGCCAAGTCTTTCGATTTCATCTTGCGCAGGGCCAGCATGACGTCCAGCCGGACAATGATGGGCATCAGATGAATTCCTTGTTTTCTTGTTGTAGCAGTGCTGCTTCGGACCAAAGCCAGCCGAAGATGGCAAATGCAGCGCCACACAAGAAGATCGTCATGTGGGAATTGGGAAATTGATAACGGAAGCCCGTGGGTTCAACAGGCAACGACAACACCGCTTTCCCGTTTTGCCGGATGATCTGGCCAGCTTCCCCTGTGTTGTTCCACGTCAGGATATTTTCGTACATTCCATCCAAAAACACGTCAGCCAAAATACACGCACACAACATGCACCCCAGCCATAGAATGGATTGCCCTGTCTTTGCATCAAAGAAATCGCCCAGTCGCATCCGCAACAGGATTCGGATGCCTTGGATGCTTGTGGCAATGCCCAGCACCAAGACTGGAATATAAATCCCAATGAACGCCATTTGTTGGCCCAATGTGACTTCGATGTGGTTTTCGACCCAGCGGTTTCTTTGGAAATGATCGGCATCCAGATAGGGCAACAGCCAGCTTATCAATCGATAGGCCCAAAACAGCATGAAGCCTGTCAGGGCAAGGCACAGCACGGTCGCTGCATATTTGATACGATCTTTGCGGTGCATCAGATGAATTCCTTGTTTTCTTGAAGGATTTTGGTGGCTTCGATTTGCAGAAAACCCAGCAGAATGAACCCAAGGCCAAAGAAGAAGATTGTGACTTCGACCTGTGACCAGACCCATTCACGGGGCAGTGGTGCGTTGTCGGTCAGGGGCCACATCACATCCAGTTCGAAATTGTAAGCAAGTGTCCCGGCAACAACAGAAATGCAGGTGACACCCCCAATGCCAACCACAGGCCAAAGGGCTGATGGGTCAAAGATGCGTCCTTGATAGACATTGAATGCGCCGATGATGCCAAAGATGAACCCCAAAAGGCCCAACAGAATCGAAGGCAGCCACGCCAAGAATACCGCGTGCCGGGTGGCTATATCGACCTGACTTGCATCCAGCCCATAGGCGTTGGGCAGGTGGTCCAAATCGAAAAACCGAACCTCAAACAAACCCCATACGAAATCATACAGATAATAGACGGTCCAAAGTCCAAGAAGGACCATCAGGACCCCCGCGAACCTGCGTATTCGTTTCTGCCGCACGATAATCTCCTTGCTTCTACAAAATTATTGTTTTACAGAAATTATATGTTGTCAATATTTACAATACTTCTGCTTTGGGACAAGCCTGTCCCGGTTATGGTCTATCAGGACCCTTGTGTTCGGACGCAGCCTTTGGAAACGCCCGTCACACCAAATTGCCAGCTGCCTGTGCATCGGATGTCTGCGTGACGACGCCGGATGTGACGGCCATCTGCGGACTGGCGGGGGGCATCATGGTGAACCGTCAATGGGCGCTGCCCGCCATATCTGCGACCAAAACCATTGAGCGGTTGAAACTCCCATGGTAGCGTTTAGATATGCACAGCCCAACACCGGGCCGAACCAAAGCGGAGGACAATGTCCTGTCACTGTCAACACAAGCGGCGCAATCTGCGCCGTCCGCCCCGCACATGACCGGGGATGCCACCACAAGCGACGCCATTCTGGCGGTCGTGCTGCAATCCATCGAAGACGACAAAGCCGAAGATATCGTACAGATTGATCTGTCCGGTAAATCGGAAATGGGTGACCACATGGTGATCTGTTCCGGCCGGTCTACCCGTCAGGTCAGCGCGATATCCGAAAAGCTGCGCGATAAGCTGAAGCAGGAACTGGGTGTCATTGCCAAGCTAGAAGGCAAAGGGACCGGCGATTGGGTTTTGGTGGATACGGGCGATGTGATCGTGCATGTGTTCCGGCCCGAAGTGCGCGAATTCTATCAGCTTGAAAAAATGTGGATGGACCCGGCGCAACTGGCAGACCCACAGAAAGCCTGATGCGGGTCACTATTCTGGCTGTCGGTCGGTTGCGAACCGGGCCGGAAAAGCACCTGATTGACGATTATCTGACCCGGTTTGATCGCACAGGCCGCGCGCTTGGGCTTGGGCCGGTTCAGGTTGTCGAAGTCGAAGACAAAAAGGGTGGCGGCAAACAGGCCGAAGGGGTGTTGATCCTGAAATCAATCCCGCACCGTGCGACGGTTGTTGCGCTGGATGAACGGGGCAGCGTTATGCCATCGCCCAAATTTGCGCAGATGTTGGCCCGGCACCGCGATGACGGTGCGGGGGATTTGGTCTGCGTCATCGGCGGCGCAGATGGTTTGGCGCAAGAGGTGCTGAACCGCGCCACCGCGAAACTGTCGTTTGGGCAGATGGTC
This sequence comes from Planktomarina sp., assembly GCA_020630595.1. GTDB lineage: Bacteria > Pseudomonadota > Alphaproteobacteria > Rhodobacterales > Rhodobacteraceae > Planktomarina. The sequence continues at coordinate 4,785 of JAHDBC010000041.1, read as the reverse complement.
TGGCCGCATATGCTGGCCCGGGTGATGCTGTCGGAACAATTGTACCGGGCTGCGTCGATCCTGTCAGGCAGCCCCTATCACCGGGTTTAGCCGCAACTGATCGCTTCGATCCGGTCGTTTGCGTCAAGATAGATATTCACCCGGTGTTCCAGATAATCCATTGTCACCATCGTGTCCGGGCGAATAACGCGCACGGGTTTCAGAATGGCCGTGCGATGCAGGGCGGTCATGGGCTGCCCAATCAGCAGCGCGTGACTGCGTGCGCCACATGTGTCGGCCCCAACGTCGGGCAATGCAGGCGTGATCTGCGGTGGTTGCGCGTCAATCGGTGCGCAAGCCCACAGGGATACGGCTGGGATCATCCAGAAAAATCGTTTCATTCCCATCAGCTAGGGTCGCTTTCGGCCAGATATAAGGGGGAATCCGCTTGAAAGCACGTCAAGGGGCGGCCTAACCTGTCCCAAAGACAAGGGAGAGATACCAAAATGCGCACCCGTGCCGCCGTGGCCTTAGAGGCCGGAAAACCATTGGAAATCATGGAAGTAAATCTGGACGGCCCGAAAGAAGGCGAAGTTCTGGTTGAAATCAAAGCCACTGGCATTTGCCACACCGATGAATTCACCCGGTCGGGCGCTGATCCCGAAGGGTTGTTTCCCGCCATTTTGGGCCACGAAGGCGCTGGCGTCGTGGTCGAAGTGGGCCCGGGCGTCAAATCCCTGAAACCCGGCGATCATGTGATCCCGCTCTACACGCCGGAATGTCGCGAATGCGAATACTGTTTGAACCCGAAAACCAACCTGTGTCAGGCGATCCGGTCGACGCAGGGTCAGGGTCTGATGCCCGATGGCACGTCACGCTTTTCCATGTTGGATGGTACGCCGATCCTGCATTACATGGGCTGTTCGACCTTTGCCAACCACACGGTCTTGCCTGAAATCGCACTTGCCAAAATCCGGGACGACGCGCCGTTTGACAAGGTGTGTTACATCGGTTGCGGCGTCACCACCGGCATTGGCGCTGTGATCAACACAGCCAAGGTCGAACAAGGGTCCACCGCGATCGTGTTCGGTTTGGGCGGGATTGGCCTGAACGTGATCCAGGGCCTGCGGTTGGCCGGGGCCGATCAGATCGTGGGTGTGGATTTGAACCCTGGCAAGGTCGAAATGGCCACCCGGTTTGGCATGACGGATTTCGTGAACCCATCTGAAGTTGATGGTGATATGGTTGCCCATCTGGTCGAACTGACAGGCGGTGGCGGTGATTACACCTTTGATGCGACGGGCAATGTATCTGCCATGCGCACGGCATTGGAAGCCGCACACAAAGGCTGGGGCGAAAGCATCATCATCGGCGTTGCCCCTGCGGGCGCGGAAATTTCCACACGTCCATTCCAATTGGTCACCGGTCGCAGCTGGCGCGGAACCGCATTTGGCGGGGCACGGGGTCGGACGGATGTGCCAAAAATTGTCGATTGGTACATGGACGGCAAAATCGAAATCGATCCGATGATCACCCACGTGATGCCACTGGAAGATATCAACAAAGGGTTCGATTTGATGCACGAAGGCAAATCCATTCGCGCCGTCGTGGAATTCTGATCCACGCCTGAACCACCAGAAAAAGCCGAAGATGGTCTTCGGCTTTTTCCATTGCATTGTTGAGCCTACCGTCAGAGATGGCTACGGATGTCACATGCTGGCCATTTTCCTTCAGACACTGCCGTTCTTTTTGATCATCGCGCTGGGCTTTGGTGCGGCATATCGCGGATTCTTCACGGCAGAGGCGACGGGCTATCTGACCAAATTCGTGTTCTATTTTGCCTTGCCCGCGATGCTGTTCCGGTTTTCGGCAAACCTCACCCCGTCAGAGATTTTCGACCCCGGCGTGGCCATGGCCTATCTTTGGGGCACGGTTGTGATTTACCTTGTTGCCACGGGCGTTGCGATGGTCCGCCGCATCGGCATCGAACAGGCGGCGTTCGAAGCGCAATGTGCCGTGATCGGCAATGTTGGGTTTCTGGGCATTCCAATGCTTGCGGTTTTGATGGGCGAAGATGCGGTCAAAACAGTCATGCTGGTGTTGGCGATTGATCTGATTGTGTTCGGCAGTTTGATCGTGATCCTGATCACCGGGTCGCGGGACGGGCGCATGTCACTGGGTGTGTTGCGCACCGTTGGGCGGGGGTTGCTGGCCAATCCCATGATCATGGCAATTTCGGCAGGGCTGATCTGGTCTGCTTCGGGTTTGATGATCCCGGGGCCCATGAACGATTTTCTGTCGATCCTTGGGGCTGCGGCCACGCCCGGCGCGTTGTTCGCGATCGGTTGTTCGTTGGCAGGCAAATCAGCGGAACGGTTGACGGTGTCGGGCTGGCTGTCGTTTTGCAAACTGGTGTTGCACCCGGGGGCCGTGGCCTTTGCCGGTTTGGTAATGATCCCTGTGGATCCCTATGCCGCGGGTGTGATGATTGCGGCGGCGGCGCTGCCGGTGGCTGGGAATGTTTATATTCTGGCACAGCATTACGGGGTCGCCCCGGCGCGGGTGTCGGCATCGATCCTGATATCGACTGCGCTATCGATCGTGACAGTGTCGGTCGTTATTGCTTGGGTTCAGATGATGTAAGGGGTGCAGGTCGTTTGCAAAGCGGCCAGCGAAAGGGAAAACAAGATGAAAACCATTTCAGAAAACAAATCATTCGGCGGCGTTCAGGGCGTGTACAGCCATGCGGCACCATCCACGAACTGTGACATGACATTTGGCCTGTATCTGCCACCTGCCGCAAACGATGGCCCGGTGCCCGTTCTGTGGTATCTGTCTGGTCTGACATGCACCCATGAAAACGCCATGACCAAGGCCGGCGCACAGGCATGGGCGGCGGAACATGGCATTGCCGTGGTGTTCCCCGATACATCGCCCCGCGGGGATGATGTGCCGGATGATGACGCCTATGATCTGGGCAAGGGCGCGGGCTTTTATGTGAATGCAACCCAAGCACCGTGGAAAGATCATTTCCAGATGTGGGATTATATCACCGCAGATTTGCCCGCGCTTTTGGCGGCGGAATTTCCGTTGGATATGGACCGGCAGGCGATCACAGGCCATTCGATGGGCGGGCATGGCGCGCTGACAATCGCGATGGCGTTCCCGGAACGCTTTGCCTCTGTGTCGGCCTTTGCGCCGATTGCAAATCCCACGGCATCTGACTGGGGCAAAAAGCAATTAACGGCCTATCTGGGCGAACCCACAGACAGTGAAAGCCATTGGGCCAAACACGACGCCACGCTGATGATGCGGGAAAAGGGATTTGCCGGGCCTGTCTTGATTGATCAGGGGGCGGATGATCAGTTTCTGGATCTGTTGAAGCCGGAATCGTTGTCACAGGCCATGGCACAAGCGCGGCAAGACGGGATCTTTCGTATGCAAAAGGGATATGATCATTCGTATTTCTTTGTGTCCACATTCATGGAAGATCACATCGCGTTTCACGCCGATGCCTTGTGGGACGCATGATCTACGTTGACGCCGACGCTTGCCCCGTCAAGGCAGAGGTGGAGGCCGTCGCTACCCGCCACCAAGTGCAGGTCAAAATGGTCTGCAATGGGGGGTTGCGGCCATCGGCCAATCCGTTGGTCGACATGGTGTTCGTGGATCAAGGGGCCGATGTGGCCGATATGTGGATCGCGGATCATGCCGGGGCAGGGGATGTGGTGATCACGGGCGATATCCCCTTGGCCGCGCGGGTGATCGAAGGGGGGGCAAGGGTGGTCAAACATGACGGTACTGTCTTGAATGATCGCAATATCGGACAGGTCTTGGCCACAAGGGATTTGATGCAAGATATCCGCGCATCGGACCCGTTTCATCAGGGTGGCGGAAAAGCGTTTTCCAAAGCAGACCGCAGCCGTTTCAAAGATGCGCTGGATCGGGCGCTGCGATGAAGACTGTATTACGAAGTCTATGCCTTTGGGTGGGATTATTGATGTCGACACCTGCAACCGGCCTGTCCATCAGTTGTGCGCCGTCTTGGAAAGAAAGTATCCAACCCAACGACACCGGCACCTATGTCGCTTGGCGATTTATTGACCACTGGCTCACACCATTAGGCCCACACTTCGTTGTCTTGGTTGGGACATTCACAGGGTCGGATAACATCCTACCCCATGTGGAAGTTGAAAACGGTTATTGGTCACAACACCAAACTGACATGGATCGGGTCTATACATACTTTGATGCCGTTCGGTTTACTGGATACGCGATGCATGCCGAAGGCTGGTGGGCAATGGACGATGAACCAATCGGGATGGAGTTTTACTTTGGTCCTGATTTCAGCGGCATCGAAGGCGCCCCGCCGCCTTTGAACACACCTATGGTCATCTCGGCGCACAGCGGTGTAGGCGACCTGCCAACCATCACAGGGGTTGTGTGCCCGTTGGATCACATCCCCGCTGGTGTCCTTAAGACAGTTCTTTCGGAGCTTGGTCCCGTTATTGAACAGTAGGAAAGCGGCAAGTTCACCGTCGCATTTGACGCAGATGCGCATTCATCTGCTTGATACGCTTGCTTTATGGCACCCCAACAAACCAACATCCTTCTTGGCGCAGTCTTCGCCCTGCTCGCCACCCTGTTCTTTTCGATAAACGATGCACTGATTAAGGGTTTGTCGGATGGCTATGCCTTGCACCAGATTGTTTTGGTACGGTCGATTACCGGGGTTGTTCTGCTGATATTGTTCGTCGTGCCGCTGTCAGGCGGATACGCAAAGCTGCGCACGCAAAAACTGGGCTG
>JAHDBC010000040.1 GCA_020630595.1 Planktomarina sp. | reverse complement strand
GGCTGTCCAAAGGCATTGGTCGACAGCGAACGCATCCTGACCCGCCTGCGCGCCGAAGGGTACGCCATTAGCCCCGATTATGCGGGGGCAGAAGCGGTGATCGTGAACACCTGCGGGTTTCTGGACAGCGCAAAAGCAGAAAGTCTGGAAGCCATTGGTGAAGCGTTAGACCAAAATGGCAAGGTCATCGTCACGGGCTGCTTGGGCGCAGAACCCGATTACATCACCGGCGCGCATCCAAAGGTTTTGGCGGTCACAGGCCCGCATCAATACGAACAGGTGCTGGACGCCGTGCATGGCGTCGTGCCCCCAAACCCAGATCCCTTCGTTGATCTTCTGCCAGCAAGCGGCGTCACCCTTACGCCACGGCATTTCAGCTATCTGAAGATTTCCGAAGGCTGCAATCACAAGTGCAAATTCTGCATCATCCCCGACATGCGCGGGCGGCTGCAATCGCGCCCCGCCCATGCCATTGTGCGCGAAGCGGAAAAACTGGTCGACGCGGGGGTCAAGGAACTGCTGGTGATCAGCCAGGACACGTCCGCCTATGGCGTCGATATCAAACACGCCACCGATCGGGGCCACCGCGCCCATATCACCGATCTGGCCCATGATCTGGGCCAACTGGGGGCATGGGTTCGGCTGCACTACGTTTACCCCTATCCCCATGTGCGCGAAATCATTCCCCTGATGGCAGATGGGCTGGTGCTGCCGTATCTGGACATCCCGTTCCAACACGCACACCCCGATACGCTCAAACGCATGGCACGGCCCGCCCATGCCGAACGCACCTTGGACCGGATTGCGGAATGGCGTGGCATCTGCCCCGATATCACGCTCAGGTCGACGTTTATCGTCGGCTACCCCGGTGAGACGGAACAGGAATTTCAAACCCTGCTGGATTGGCTGGATGACGCACAGTTGGACCGCGTCGGCTGCTTTCAGTACGAAAACGTGGATGGCGCACGGTCCAATGCCTTGCCAGACCATGTGCCCGCAGATGTCAAACAAGACCGATGGGACCGGTTCATGGCAAAGGCCCAAGCCATTTCCGCCGCCAAGCTGGAGGCCAAGGTTGGCCAAACCATGGACGTCATCGTCGATGATGTGGATCCAGACGCCGCCACTTGCCGGACCAAGTCAGATGCCCCTGAAATCGATGGAAACCTGTTCATCGATGAAGGGCACGAACACCTGTCACCCGGCGATATTGTCAGGGTCAAGGTCGACGAAGCGTCTGAATACGATCTTTGGGGCCAAATCGTTCCATGACCCCGGATCAGGGGCTTGCCCTTGCAAAGGGTCTGATCGTGGCACCAACGGCCGTTTTGGCGTGGACTGATGAAGATGGCCCAAATATCAGCCGCATCGGCACGGCGTGGGTCAAGGGCGGCCTTTACGCCCTGTTATCCGATCTATCGCCCCACACCAGCGCGCTAAAATCGCGCCCCAATTGTGCGCTGATGTTCGGCGACGCACCGCACAAAGGCGACCCCCTGAACCATCCGCGCCTGTCCCTAAAGGCTACGGCCCACCTTGGCGACAAAGCCGAAAATCGCACCGCCTTTTTGTCCCAACGCGCGAAATCCAAACTCTATTACGATTTCGCAGACTTCCACCTGTTCAGGTTTGAAATCACACGCGCCTTTTTGAACGGTGGCTTTGGCAAGGCGCTGAATTTGGATCCCGCAACCTTCTGATCTTCATTTTGCCCGCAAATACTCCGGGGGTTTGGGGGCTGGCCCCCAAAAGCCGAAGGGCCCGGATGGGCCCTTCAAAAAATCATGGGCGGGCGGAACGCCCGCACGATCAGGTCGGTGTTACGCAGCGCGGTCCCATGGGCGGGTAAAGCTGCCCAAAACACCATTGATGGCCACATCATCGGCACCGCCAGTCACGTGGGCCACCAGTCCCCGTTGCTTGTCTTCTACCACGGCTGTGACTTTCGCATCGACGCCCGCATTGGAAAGGGCGGCATTGTAAATCCGTGTGATCGCCGATTTGCGCAAATCGGGTTTGAACACCTTGCCCACCGCCGTTTTCGGCAGTTCATCCAATACCTCAATATACTTCGGGTGCGCGGCCTTTTCGTGGACTTTGTCTTTGGCAAAAGCCAACAATTCTTCGGTCGTCACAGACGCCCCATCCACCAATTCCACATAGGCACAGGGGATTTCGCCCGCATGGGCATCGGGTTGGCCAATCGCACCGACAAAGGCGACAGCCGCGTGGCCTGCCAAAGCCTCTTCGATTTCGGCAGGGTCAATGTTGTGGCCGCCCCGGATGATCAAATCCTTGGCCCGCCCCGTAATGAACAGGTACCCGTCTTCATCGATGCGGCCCAGATCGCCGGTCCGCAGATGCGTGCCAAAGTGGAACAGGTTTTCGTTTTTCTTGGCCTCTGTATAGGTGCGCCCTGCAAGAACGCCGGGGTTCGACACACAGATTTCACCAATTTCATTGGTATCGCATTCCTTCGGCCCGTCAGCTGTATCCAACAGGATTTTGACATCCGTATAGGGCAACGGGATGCCAACGGATCCGATCTTCTTGGCCCCTTCGTTCGGGTTCACAGACACAAGGCAGGTCGCTTCGGTCAGGCCGTAGCCTTCCACAACTTCAACGCCCGTTGCCTTTTCAAACCGCTTGAACAGCTCAATCGGCAAAGGGGACGACCCCGAAAACGCAGTTTGCAGTGACGACACATCCGCATCCACAGGCCGCTGCATCAGCGCAGACAGGGCCGTGGGCACAGTGATCATGAACGTCACGTTCCAGCGTTCGATCAGTTTCCAGAAATTGTCGAACACCCCATCGCCCCGGTACCCTTGCGGTGTTGGGAAAATCACATGGGCACCTGATGAAATCATAGCCATCAGGATGACATGGCAGGCAAACACATGAAACAGCGGCAGCGGGCAGATGATGTTGTCGTTTTCCGTAAACAGCAAACGATGCCCCAGCCAGCCGTTATAGACCATGCCGTCATAAGTATGTTGCGCGACCTTTGGCATGCCAGTGGTGCCGCCCGTATGGAAATAGGCAGCGACCCGGTCGCCCGTGCTGTCGGCAAAATCAAGGTTGGTGTTCTGCTTTGCCACTTCGGTTGTGAAATTCAGAACTTTGGCTTTGTGCTTGGCCTCGACCTTGGGTCGGATCAGGGGAACAATCCATGATTTCGGCGGCGTCAGATACCGGTTCAGATCGACTTCCAGCACATGTTCCACGTTGGGTGCAAGCGCGACAGCCTCTGCCGCCTTTTGCGGCACATCCGTCTTTGGAAACCCTTTTAGCGTTACCAAAACCTTTGCGTTGGTTTCGCGCAAAATCGCGCCAATCTGTTCGGCTTCCAACAATGGGTTCACGGGGTTTGCGATCCCCGCAATGGACCCACCGATCAGCGTCAGCGCGGCTTCGTTACAGACGGGCAGCATATAGGCCACCACATCACTTTCCCCGACCCCCAGCCGGCGCAGCAGGTTCGCAACCTGAACAGACTGATCGCGGAACTGTTTCCACGACAGCGTTTCCGCCTTGTCTTTGGGCCCAGACAGGATCTGAAAGCTGACGCCGGGGCGATCCCCATGGCGCTGCGCGACACTGTCAACGAATTGGTACATGGTTTTGGCGCGGTCGCGATCATCCCACGCCATTTCGGCGGTGACGGCATCCACATCCGTCTTGTTGGCAAACCCCATCGGTTTCCCCTCCCCTGTTTTATTGTTCTTGGGGGGCAGACTGCGCAGTTTGCCGCAGCCATGCAAGGGGGACGTACGGTCGCCTATTCCGCCGCAACGCTTTCGGTGAATTGCAGCCGGGCCAAACGCGCATACAGCCCACCTTGCGCCACCAATTCCCCATGGGTCCCGGTTGCGACGATCCGGCCCTGTTCAAACACCAAAATCCGGTCCGCTTGTTTGACGGTCGCCAACCGGTGTGCCACGACCAGCGTCGTCCGATCTGCGGCCAATTCCGTGATGGCCTGCTGAACGGCGGCTTCGCTTTCCGCATCCAGCGCGCTGGTTGCTTCGTCCAGCAACAGGATCGGCGCATCGCGCAAGATCGCGCGCGCAATCGCAATGCGCTGTTTTTGCCCACCAGACAGCATCACCCCCCGTTCCCCCACATAGGTGTCGTACCCATCCGGCAAATCCATGATGAAATCATGCGCCGATGCCGCCTGTGCTGCCGCCTGAACTTCTGCGCGGGTGGCATCGGGGCGGCCAAAGCGGATGTTTTCAAAGGCCGATGCCCCGAAAATCACCGGGTCTTGCGGCACAAGGGCCAGATGCTGGCGGAAATCATGGCGCGCCATATCGCGCAGATCCTGACCGCCCAGCGTGATGCGCCCTGCTTCAGGGTCAAAGAACCGCTGAACCAATTGGATCACGGTGGACTTCCCCGCCCCAGACGGCCCGACAAGGGCAACCGTTTCGCCGGGATTTACGGCAAATGAAACCCCATCCAGTGCCCGTTGCCCGGGCCGCTGCGGATAGCGGAAAGAAACATCTTCAAACACAACGGGCCCCGGATGCGCCGGTTTTGCATCTGTAGGGTCCTGAATGGCGTCATCGGCCTGCATCAGTTCGACCAGCCGTTCGGTCGCCCCCGCCGCGCGTTGCAGTTCCGTGTACAGTTCTGACAGGGCCGCCGTCGATGATGCAACAATCGCGGCATAGATCACAAACTGAACCAGTTCGCCGGCCGACATCGCGCCGGATCGCACGTCGATCGTGCCGATCCACAAAACCCCCAGAATGCCCGTGAACACCACAAAGATGATCATGGCCGTCATGGCTGCGCGCAACTTGATCCGCCGCCGGGCACTGTCGAATGATTTTTCGGTCACGTCGCTGAAATCGCGGCGGCTTAGCATTTCGTGCGTGAATGCCTGCACCGTCTGGACCGACAACAGGCTTTCGGACGCCTTCCCGGATGATGCTGCAATCCAATCCTGATTTTCCTTGCTCAGCGCCCGCAACCGCCGCCCCATCGCCAAGATGGGCAGCAAGATCACAGGAACGATCAGCAACACCAAACCGGTCAGCTTCAACGATGTGAACAGCATCATCACCAAACCACCCGCCAACAACAGGATGTTGCGAATGAACCAGGACAGCGACGACCCCACCACGGACAGGATCAACGTGGTATCCGTGGTGATCCGGCTAAGGATTTCGCCGGTCATCAGCTTTTCGTAGTACGCTGGCGACATGCCAATCATCCGATCAAACACCGCTTTGCGAATATCGGCCACCACCCGTTCGCCCAACCGCGTGACCAGATAAAACCGCACCGCCGACCCCAGCGCAAAAATCGCGGCGACGCCAATCGCGGCCAGAAAGTAATCATTTGCCAAATTCACATCGACGCCGAAACTGTCGATGACGCGACGGGCAGCCACAGGCAGAACCAGCGACACACCCGCTGTCAAAAGCAACGCCGATACAGCCGCCAGCAAAATCCAACGGTACGGGGTGAAAAACGGCATCAAGGCCCGCAACACCCCCAATTGTTTGGACATGGGCCGATCATCCGCCCCCGGCGTGTTGGCAGCAGACGTGGTGTCAGACATGGGGCGGCCCTTTCGTTTCGTGGCAAATATGCCGCGCGGCACAAGGGGGCAAGGGCATCTGCGACATTTCAAACCGGTCACGGCCACAAAAGTCTTTTCAGACAGGCCCGTTTCGGGTCACGACTGGCAGATAGATTAAAGGGTAGGTTTTAAATGTTTTCAGACGGTTCGGTCATCGCCACGTTCAAAGGCCCATGGGGCGTTCCTATCGAAATCAACAGCAGCCTATTGTTTCTGGGCGTGGCAATTGTGTTGATCAGTCAGGGCGACATGGCGTTCGCCGCCGTGGTTTTTGGCAGCATCTTCATTTCGATCCTTTTGCATGAATTGGGCCATGCGTGGGGCTGTATTGTGCAGGGCATTCCAGTCAGGCGGGTGCATCTTTACGGCGGCGGCGGCTGGTGTGAACACGCAGGGTCGACCACCCGCCACCAGGAAGAATTCATCGTTGCGATGGGCCCCATCGTGAACCTGGTGCTGTGGGCCGGACCATCGCTGTTGCTGTCGGGCCGTGATCTGGGGGCCGCCAGTTGGATGTTGTCATATTTCACGACGATCAACCTGTTTCTGGCCATTTTCAACATGTTGCCCGTGCAACCCTTGGACGGCGGCAAACTGCTGCATTTAGGACTGATGCGCCTGATGCCGCCCCGAACCGCCACAAAGGTTGCGGGCGGTGTCGGTCTGGCCTTTGCGATCTTGTGGATTCCCCTGATGATCGCGGCGTTCTTTTATATCGGTTTGATCCTGTTTTTCTTTCCAAACTTCCGCATCCATCTGGATATGTTGCGAAGCTGATCAAGAAAGGCTGGAGCGGGTAGCGGGAATCGAACCCGCACCTTAAGCTTGGAAGGCTCTTATGATACCATTTCACCATACCCGCGCCGTGGGTGGCATCTAAGCCAGCGCATCGGGGTGGTCAACCCGCCTTTGCATCCCCATCGCCAAACGGTTCAATCAAATCCGGCCCCGCAGCCCGGTTTGAATTCACCTTGGGATTCACGCGGAAAAAATCCAATTCGTCCTCCCCCGCTGACCGCATCAGTGGTGCGGCCTTCCCGGCCACTTCGCCCAGCCACAAGGGCCATTCCGACGGGGTCAGAATCACGGGCATGCGATGATGAATGGCCTGCATCCGAACCCCCGCAGCGCACGTCACGATGGCACAGGTGTTCACTTGATCGGCCCCCTGCCCCCATGTTTGCCAGACCCCAGCCATGACCATCGGACCCGTCTGGCGAATGAACCACGGAAGGCGATTTCCATCTGCGTCTTTGGTCCATTCATAAAACCCCGATGTCGGGATCAGACAGCGCCGTTCCCGGCACGCCGCCCGAAACGCCGGTTTTTCCGCAATCGTTTCTGACCGCGCATTGATCAACAGTGGTCCATCTGTGGGTGATTTGTACCAATGGGGCAAAAACCCCCACCGCATTGGAACCAACCGCCGCCCCGGCACCACCACAGGCACCGCGTCTGTGGGGCACACATTGTAATTGGGAATATCCGGCAAATCATTTGACGGTGTGGCCTCAAACAGGTTCACCATCGCATCTTGTGGCAGGGTCAAAGCATAACGACCACACATCGCAAGCCTCCGTTCTTCAGTTTGCCGCCAATACTCCCGCCGGAGGCAAAAAAAGCCACCCCCGGATGGGGGTGGCCCATATCAGGCGTCCGCGTATGCGGACCCATTCAGGTCACTTTTGGCTGATACGGCCATCGGTATATGGGGTGTAATCGCCCTGCGCCGCCATGTAGTCGGCGACCACGACTTCCAAACCGGGACCATAGTCATAGGCGTTCATCCCGCCACGGAACACGCGGTATCCATCGCCGCCCCCGCGCATGTAGTTGTTGGTCACAACGCCGTATACTTTTTCCGGATCAATCGGCACAAAGCTGTCGCCGTCCATCACCATCACCTCTTGCACCCGGCCTTCACCGGCGGCCACGGATGGATCCCATGTGAACTTCAGCCCTGCCACTTGAGGGAATCGGCCCTTGACCTCTTCCACTTGGCTGACACCGTTTTCCAGCGCATCAATGACCCCCTGACCAGACAGTTGGAATGTGGCCAGCGTGTTTTGGAACGGCAGCACGGTCAGGACTTCGCCCATCGTCACTTCACCGCCATCAATGGACGCGCGCAACCCACCGCCGTTTTGAATGGCAATGGTGACACCTTGGTCTTTAACACGGTCCAGCATGGCGTCAGCCACAAGGTTGCCCATCTGGCATTCACCGGTTCGGCAGGTTTCACGGGCGCCATCAATCGGGGCCGATGTGGATGCCACGACCTGCGCTTTCAGGTCTTCAATCGGGCCATTCAGTTCGGCGACCCGGGCGGCAATCGCGGCGTCAGCCGTCACGGACGCATCCAACAGAACCGTGTCCCCGCCGGCAAACAGCAATTCGCCCGCGTCATTGAAGGTCAGTTCCAGATGGCCCACGTATTTCGAATAGGCATAGGCCTGCGTCACAGGGACCAAGGTGCCATCCGCTTGCGAAACATAGGTCGGATAGGCCCCGGCGCGCTTTTCAGAAGATGACGACAGGAACGAATGGCTGTGACCACCGATCACCGCATCCAGACCCGTGACCTTTTCGGCAATTTCCAGATCCTTGGCCAAACCCACGTGGGTCAACGCGATGATGATATCGACGCCCTGCCCGGTCAGCATGTCGACATCGGCCTGCAGGCTTTCGATTTCATCCATGAAAACGACATTGTCACCCGGCGACGATGTGTCGACGGTATCAACGGCCAGTGCGGATACGATGCCCACTTTCTTGCCACCCACGTCCAGAATGGTGGCGTTTTCCACATGACCTTTCAGCAGATCTTCGCCTGACAGATCAAGGTTGCCGGAAATCACCGGGAACGACACGGCATCGGTAAAACGGCGCAGCGCTTCTGGCCCATCGTCGAATTCGTGGTTGCCCACGGCCATAGCGTCAAAGCCGATCGCCTCCATGAACTCGGCGGCGGCAGCCCCTTTATAGGTCGTGTACATCATCGACCCTTGGAACTGGTCACCAGCATCCAGAACGATCACATTGCCGCCGTCTGCGGTGATGGCATCCCGCAATTCGTTGATTTTTGTCGCGACCCGCGCGATCCCACCAAAACATTTGCCTTCGGCATCATCTTCGGCGGAACAGGAACTGTCGAACCGGTTGATCGGTTCAATGCGGCTGTGCACATCGTTGATGTGCAACACGTTCAATGTGTAATCGGCCTGCGCCGTCCCGGCCAAAAGGCCCAAAGTGGCAGCGGTGGTTAGAAAGCGAAACATAGAATCCCTCCAAGGAAGTGCGACTGTTGGAAGTAAAGGCGAAGTATGACAGTTTCGCAATGGCTTGACGCCCCCGGCCATTTCCCGCATCCCGCGCCTATGCTGATATATAAGATTTTTCGCGCAGACGAATGGGCCACGCTGGACACCCAAGGTGAAACTTTGGGCGCGCCTATCGATCTTGCTGATGGTTTCATCCATTTTTCGACCGCCACACAAGCACAGGAAACAGCCGACAAGCATTTCACAGGCGTTGAAGGGTTGCTGGTCGCAGCCGTTGAAACAGACACGCTGGGCGACGCGCTCAAGTGGGAAGTGTCGCGGGGCGGCGCGGAATTCCCCCATCTGTACGCGGCCCTGCGCCGTGATCAGGTGGTCTGGGTCAAAGACCTGCCGTTGGTTGATGGGCGGCATCAGTTTCCGGCAGATATGGCATGACACCCGCAGAACGCATCGCCCTGTCGGTCTTTCACCGCATGGATCCCGAACGGGCCCATGGGCTGTCGCTTGCGGCGTTGCGCATGGGATTGGGTCCAAAACCCGGGCCGGTAACATCGGATCGTTTGCGGGTCGATCTGGCCGGGATGGCGCTGGCCAATCCCATTGGTCTTGCCGCAGGGTACGACAAAAACGCCGAAGCGTTGCGCCCGTTGTCCCGGACCGGCTTCGGATTTCTGGAGGTCGGCGCAGCCACCCCCAAACCCCAACCCGGCAACCCCAAGCCACGCCTGTTTCGCCTGACCGCAGATCATGCCGTGATCAACCGGTTCGGGTTCAACAACGACGGCGCGCCGCTGATTGCCGCCCGTCTGGCGCAGGCCCCCACAGACATTCCCCGGGGGTTGAACCTGGGGGCCAACAAAACCAGCGATGACCGCGCAGGGGATTATGCCCGGGTTTTGGAAAAAGCCGGACCCCACGTTGATTTCGCAACCGTGAACGTATCGTCGCCCAACACGGAAAAGCTGCGCGATTTGCAGGGCAAGGCCGCTTTGGAAGATCTGTTGGGTCAGGTGAATGCCGCAAATGCAAAACTTGACCGCCCGGTTCCGATTTTTCTGAAAATTGCCCCTGATCTGACGGACGGCGATATTTCCGATATTGCGGCGGTTGCAGTGTCGGCACAGCTGTCTGGCATCATCGCCACCAACACAACGCTGGACCGCACCGGGCTGACGGACCTTCAAGCGCCGGAAACAGGCGGCCTGTCAGGACGGCCGTTGTTTGAAAAATCGACGCGGGTTTTGGCGAAATTGTCAGATGCCACAAACGGCGCGATGCCCCTGATCGGCGTGGGCGGGATTGCGTCAGCCGATGATGTTATGGCCAAAATCCAAGCCGGGGCCACCGCAGTGCAGCTTTATTCCGCGATGGTGTATCAGGGTTTGTCTTTGATCCCTGCACTGGCGCATGGGTTGGATGATCTTCTGTCGCAGGGTGGATATGCCAATATCCGTGACGCCATTGGCACAGATCGCGCGCGTTGGCTGACCTGATCCCATCAAACCTTTGAAAATTGGCGCAAACTGTGCCATCGAATGTCGCATGACCCAAAACAAGCCATAAGGCACAACGGGGCAGAGGTTATGATCAGGCAGTTCCTATTCACCACGCTTTGCGTGTTCATTGGGGCATCGGCATCATGGGCAGAGGTTCAGCGCGGACCTGTGACCAATCTGCCCATGCCGCGGTATGTTTCGCTGAAATCAGACGAAGGCAACGTGCGCCGTGGGCCATCGCTGTCGCACCGGATCGACTGGGTCTACACCCGCCGCAACCTGCCCCTGCGGGTGGTCGCCGAACATGGGCACTGGCGCCGCGTCGTTGATATGGAAGGCGCAGGCGGCTGGGTCCATTATGCGCTTTTGTCCGGTGTGCGCACCGTTGTGGTCACCGACGATCGGCTGCCCGCCCACCAGTACCGCGATGCGCAATCGGAAATTCGCGCCTATTTCGAAAAGGGCGTGGTGGCACGGCTGGGTGAATGTGATCCGATCTGGTGCCGGATCAGCCACGACGGGCATCGTGGCTGGGTCGACAAACGGTTTTTGTGGGGCGTGGACGCCAGCGAAATACGCGAATAACCCCCAGCAAACGCCCTTTGCGCCACGAAGTTGCCATGTCTGCGCTTTACCGGTCCTTATGCGCAGCCCGATTCACCGATTCCTGATCTTGTTCCGCCACTGCACCGCTGGGGCCGTATCGGTGGATATGATCGTTGTCATTGCCGCCGTTCTTGGGATCGGTGTGGCTGTGGTGGCATCCGTGCAGACTGGCACAACCACGCTGAACCAAAAGACCATCGACTATCTGGATGGGATCGATGTCATCATTCAACCTGTCGAAAATGAAGAACTGTTCATCGAAATTGAGGAACCCCTGCCCGAACAGGAATGGCGGGGTGATTGTCTGTGGCAGGGGGATGTGATGCTGGCCTGCGCCTGATCCCCCCGCACGCAGTTATTCTGCCGCAATCAATCCGCGCGACCGCATCAATGGACCGACATCCGGCATGGCCCCCCGGAATTGCTGATACAATTCCTGTGGCGGCACGCTCCCCCCTTTGGACAGGACCGTGTCGTGCAACGCCTGTGCGGTTTTGGGATCAAAGGCATCCCCTGCTTCCATGAATGCGTCAAAGGCATCTGCATCCATGACTTCGGACCACATATAGCTGTAATAGCCGCTGGAATATCCGTCACCAGCAAACACATGGGCAAAGTGCGGCGTCGCGTGACGCATGCGAATGGCATGGGGCATGCCCATCTGGTTCAGCACGTCGGCCTGTTTGGTCATCGGGTCTGCCGCAGGGGCGCCGGAATGAAACGCCAAATCCACCATGGCAGAAGCGACATATTCGACCGTCTGAAACCCCATATCATACGTCGCGGCCCCCAGCATCCGGTTCAAAAGATCATCGGGCATGGGTTCGCCCGTGTCTACATGGGTCGCAAAGCGGCGCAAAACGGCGGGCACTTCCAGCCAATGTTCGTACAGCTGGCTGGGCAATTCAACGAAATCACGGGCCACCGACGTACCGCTGACATAGGCATAATCCACATCTGACAGCATCTGGTGCAAGGCGTGGCCGAATTCGTGAAACAACGTCCGCGCATCGTCAAACGACAACAGCGCGGGCTGCCCTGCGGGTGGTTTGGCAAAGTTGCACACGTTGATCACAATCGGCGCTTTGACCATGGGCTTGCGCTGTTGGGCCTGCATGGCTGAACACCATGCACCAGATCGTTTTGACCCGCGTGCGAAATAGTCCCCAATAAACAATGCGATATGTTTGCCATTTTTCGTCACCTCCCACGCGCGGGCGTCGGGGTGATACAGATCCACTTCAACGGGCGCAAAAGACAGGCCGAACAGGCGGCTGGCACAATCAAAAGAGGCGTCGATCATACGATCAAGTTGCAGATACGGTTTCAACTCTGCCTCGTCCAGATCGTGTTCATCCTTGCGCCGGGCTTCGGAATAGTACCGCCAATCCCACGGTTGCAGCGGGCCATTATGCCCATCTGCGGCCAGCCGTTCGGAAAGAATTTCTGCATCCCGGTCCGCCTGCGCCTTGGCCGGGGCCCAAACCTGTTCCAGAAGATCGCGCACCTTGTCAGGTGTGCCGGCCATTTCGGTTTCCAATTTGAAATGGGCAAAATCGGGATAACCCAACAGCTGTGCCCGTTCGTGGCGCAACGCCAGCGTTTCGGCGGCAATGGCGCGGTTGTCGGTGTCGCCACCGTTTGCACCCCGGGCCGACCACGCTTCGTACGCTTTTTCACGCAGGTCACGGCGCGGCGAAAATTGCAGGAATGGCACGATCAACGAACGCGACAGCGTGACCACCGGGCCATCTTGGCCCTTTTCTTCGCCCGCTGCACGGGCTGCATCAATGACAAATTCGGGCAGTCCATCCAGATCATCTTCGGTCAGGGGCATGAACCATTCGCGTTCATCGGCCAACAGATTCTGCATGAAATCCGTGCCCAACGTGGCAAGGCGGGACATCACGACCGCCATGCGGTCTGCATCCGCACCTTCCAGCTTGGCCCCGCGTCGCACGAAATCGCGGTGGGTCAGTTCCAGCACGCGCTTTTGTTCCGGCGTCAGGTTCAATACATCGCGGTCCGCCCACAGGGTTTCGATCCGCGCGAAGTAATCCTTTTGCGCATACAGCCACGATGAAAACGCCGACAGTTTCGGGGCGAAATCGCGCTGCAACGCTTCGCGTTCGGGCGTACTGACGGATCCGGCAAGGGTGTAAAAAACAGAACACACCTGATCCAGCTGCGCCGACGCCAATTCAGCCGCTTCCAATGTGTTTTCAAAGGTTGGGGCAGCCGGGTCCTGCGCGATGGCGGTGATGCCGGTCTTTGCCGCATCCAGCGCCTGATCCAGTGCGGGGGCGAACTGATCGTCCGTGATTTCGGCAAAGGGCGCCAGCCCAAACGGGGTGGTCCAGTCATCCAACAATCGCATCAGCTTTCCTTTCGGTTGGGTCCGCAGACCGGGCATTGGGGGTTCGGGCGCAGGGCAATTTTGCGGGTATCCGCATGAAGCCCGTCATAAATCAGCATTTGCCCACGCAAGGGCGTGCCCGCGCCAGTGATCAGCTTTACGACTTCTGCCGTCATCAGGCTGCCGACGATGCCGGGCACAGGGGCAGCCACGCCGGTCGCTGCGCAGGATGTGTTGACCGCAGGGTCCGGTGCTGTGGGAAACAAACAGGCATAACACCCAGTTCCCTGTGCAGGGTCAAAGACAGTGACCTGACCGTCCCAAGATCCCAACGCACCCGATACCAAAGGCTTTCGGGCGGCAACGGCGGCGGCGTTTGCGATGGACCGCGTGTCGTAACTGTCTGATCCATCGACGATGATATCAAAATCCGCAAACAAATCGGCAGAGTTGACAGCTGTCAACTTCCGGTTGTACGTTCGCACGCTCACATAGGGGTTCAGGGCCGCGATACGGTCTGCCGCTGATTCCACCTTTGGCACGCCGATGGCATCATCGGTATGGATGATTTGACGTTGCAGGTTCGATGCATCCACCGTGTCATCATCAATGATCCCGATGGTTCCGACCCCAGATGCAGCCAGATACAGACCCACGGGCGACCCCAGCCCCCCGGCCCCGATGATCAGCACCTTGGCCTGTTTCAGCGCCCTTTGCCCTGCCCCGCCAATTTCACGCAACACGATGTGGCGGGCATATCGATCCAGTTCGGCTTCGGTCAGCTTGGACGGATCCACTGGTTCGGGTGCCATGGATGGCCCCGCCGCTGCGCGTAATTTTCCCAGCCCCAGACGATAGGCATATACAATTGCGCCAAAAGCAAGGATCAAAGCCCATAACATCGGCGAACTGCCCGTCGCTTCGCGCAGGGGATGGCCATCTGGCAAAATCAGCTGAACGATCAGCACGCCGCCCAGCAAAATACCGGTCATGATCCAGCGTTGCTTGCGCGGGGCTTTCATCGCCGCGCCAATGCCCCACAGGACCGCGATCATCAAAAAGACTACGAACATCAGGCGACCCCGGTTGACCCAAATCCTGCGCCGCCCCGGTCTGTGTCTGACAGGGCATCGGCTTGGGTAAATGTGGCCTGAACCACGGGCGCGACAACCATCTGCGCGATCCTGTCGCCATGGTTGATCGTCACAGGGTCAGACCCGTGGTTGATCAGGATCACCCCGACCGGACCGCGATAGTCGCTGTCAATCGTGCCGGGGCTGTTGACCAGACTGACCCCCTGTTTCAGGGCCAGCCCGGATCGTGGCCTGATTTGAACTTCGAACCCTTGCGGGATCGCCATATGCAGCCCCGTTGGGATCAACACCCGTTGCCCCGGCGCCAGCACCACGGTTTGTGCAAGATTGGCCCGCAGATCGGCCCCTGCCGCGCCCGCGGTTTCATAAGACGGCAGACCCAGCGATTGATCCGCGCCATCCGCCCATTGAAACAGGATGTCGACGGTCATGCCAAAGCGTCCGCGATGCGGCGGGCCAAACGGCGCGCGACTTCTGCCTTTGGCAGATCGGGCCAGCTTTCGGCACCCTGATCATCAATGATGGTCACGGTGTTTTGCGTCCCGCCCATGATACCGGTTTCTGGGGAAACATCATTCGCCACAATCCAATCGCACCCCTTGCGGTCACGTTTGGCGGTCGCATGGGCCATCACATCTTGCGTTTCGGCGGCAAATCCGACGACCAGACCGGGGCGCAGTTTGCCTTGACTGATGGTCGCCAGAATGTCGGGGTTTTCGGCGAATTCCAGAACGGGAAGCGTGCCGGACCCATCTTTCTTGATCTTTTGGTCAGACGCGCCTTTGACCCGCCAATCGGCAACCGCGGCGGCGCAAACCGCTGCATCCGATGGCAAAAGGGATTGCACCGCATCCAGCATCTGTTGTGCGGTTTGAACCGAATGAACGGCGACCCCTGCCGGGGGCGGCACATCGGCGGGGCCTGTGACAAATTCGACATCTGCGCCCAAATCCCGAAGTGCGGCGGCAATCGCAGCGCCCTGCGCCCCGGATGATCGATTGGCGATATAGCGCACGGGGTCGATGGGTTCATGGGTCGGCCCGGATGTGACGATGATGCGCTTTCCTGCCAAAGGGCCAGCGGCAAAATGGCTGATTACGGCATCGACAATGGCGGGCACCTCTGCCAACCGTCCGGGGCCGTATTCACCACAGGCCATCGCGCCCGCGTCCGGGCCAACAAGCTGAACCCCCCGATCCTGCAAAGTGACCAGATTGGCCTGCGTGGCCGGGTGATCCCACATGCGCACATTCATGGCAGGCGCGATCATCACGGGCGTGTCAGTGGCCAAAAGCAACGTGGTTGCCAGATCATCGCACAGGCCCTGTGCCATCTTGGCCATGATATTCGCAGTGGCGGGTGCCACCAAGATCAGATCAGCGGAACGGGACAATTCGATGTGGCCCATTTCCGCTTCGTCTGTCAGATCAAACAGATCACGGTACACTTTGGATGCAGCCAGCGCTGACACTGACAGGGGCGTCACGAATTCTTCGGCGGCTTTGGTCAAAACCGGTGTCACGGTCGCGCCCTGTTCGCGCAGACGTCGGATCAGTTCCAACGCGCGAAAGGCGGCAATCCCGCCGGAAATCACAAGAAGTATACGTTTGTCAGCCAACATATGCGTCCCCTTCGCCGTCATAGGTAAAGGCGGCGAAGGCAGGTCGCAAGGCAGCGTTTACAAAAGGAAGTTCTGCACTTCAGTGCTTTGGGTTTCCAGCGCCTTGCGCATTTTGCCAAAGGCAGCAGCTTCCAATTGGCGCACCCGTTCCTTGGACAGGCCCAATTCCTGACCCAGACTTTCCAAAGTGCGGGGCTGATCGATCAGTTTGCGTTCGCGCACGATGAATTGTTCGCGGTCATTCAGGGCACACATCGCTTCGACCAGCCAATTGCGCAGGGTCGCTGTGTCGTGGTTGGCTTCGACATGTTCGGACGATGCTGCATTTTCATCTTCGATTGTGTCGATCCATTCACGGCCATCTTCATCGACCGACTGCGTCGCATTCAACGAAAAATCTGACCCGGACAGCCGCCCTTCCATCATTTCCACGTCGTGCAGGGGCACGCCGACCTCTGTCGAAATCATCTGGCGCAGCTGATGTCTGTCCAGCGTTTCGCCGGATGATGCCGCTTCGCGTTCTAGCCGTGCCTGAACGCGCCGCATGTTGAAAAACAGGGATTTCTGCGATGATGTCGACCCGGTCCGAACCATCGACCAGTTGCGCATCACATAATCTTGGATCGATGCCTTGATCCACCACACCGCATAGGTCGAAAACCGAACGCCGCGATCAGGGTCGAACTTATCTGCTGCCTTCATCAGGCCAAGGCCCGCTTCTTGGATCAGATCGTTCATGGGCGCGCCATAGCGTTTGAATTTGGACGCCATCGAAATCGCCAGCCGCATGTACGCTGTGATCAGGCGGTGAAGGCTTTTTTCACAGCGTTGGTCGCGCCAAGCATAGGCCAGTTGCAGTTCCGTTTCCGCGTCCAGCAATTCCGCTTTCATTGCGATCCGCGATAAACTTTGATCAAATCCGTCTAGAGCCATGTCAGACCCCCCAAGAGTGTGGCAGTTCCCAGTGTTTTTTTGTTATGTCTTAGGTACGGATGCAGCCCGGGTTTGGATCAGAGATTTCATGAAAAAAGTATTGACGGGATCGGCTTTCATTTTAGGTGGCGCAAGTTCTGGCAAGTCGTCGTATGCAGAAAGTATCGTTCTTTCAACGGGTTGCCCGCGATCCTATGTGGCTACGGCCCAGGCATGGGATGATGAAATGCGGGGAAAAATTGCCGATCACCAACACATGCGTGGGCCGGATTGGACAACAATCGAAGCCCCGATTGATTTGATCCCTGCGCTGCAAACCATTCCAAAAGGCCACGCGACGCTGGTCGATTGCCTGACCATGTGGTTGACCAACCTGATGCTGGCAGAGGCTGACATTGACGCAGCCGTCGATGCCTTGGCCCACCATATTCCCACACATTCCGGCCCCTTGGTTCTGGTCAGCAATGAAATTGGTCAGGGTGTGGTGCCCGATAATGCCATGGCGCGGCGTTTTGTGGGCATCCAAGGGCGCGCCAATCAGCGGATTGCGGCGGCCTGTGACCATGCGGTTTTCGTAACTGCCGGGATCCCGCACGTTTTGAAAGGCGCGCCATGATCACGACATTGCACTGGGTGCGGCACGGCCCAACCCATGAAAAAACATTTGTCGGATGGCGGGATGTGCCAGCTGATTTGTCGGATACCGCGCAGATCGCACGGTTGAACCGCGCCCTGCCCGATGCGGCAATCGTTGCGGCATCAGATCTTATGCGGGCGTCAGACACCGCCGATACGTTAGGGCGGACACGGATCGCAAATGACCCGCGCCTGCGGGAATTTGACTTTGGCATTTGGGATGGCATGCGATTTGATGCTGTCGCAGACCGCGACCCGGAACTGTCACGCGCATACTGGGAAACGCCTGGTGATGTGGCCGCCCCGAACGGCGAAAGCTGGAACGATGCAGCCGCGCGGATCAACGCGGCCGTGGATGATCTGATTGCACTGCACGGGGGCACGGACATCATTGTTGCCGCACATTTCGGCACGATCCTAACACAGGTGCAACGCGCCTTGGGCTGCACAGCGCAACAGGCGCTGAAGTTCAAGATCGACAATCTGTCTGTGACCACACTTGTGGATTACGGTGATGTTTGGGGCGTTCAGCGGGTCAACCACATTGCCTGACAGCGGCACGTTTCGCCGGGGCTAGGCAAATCCGACTGGTGGGTCGACCATCCGCGCGTGGTTGTCCAGCACGATGCCCATGCGCCGCGCCGCACGCTGCATCCTTGGCCGGGGGCGGAACGTCTGCCCGCGCTGAGTGCGGTGGGGGATCACCCCTTCGCGGGTCAGAACCGCCACATGGGATGCCGCGTCTGCCTTTGAAATGTTCAGGGCCGTCTGCAGCATCAGGGGCGTGCATTGCGCCCCCATCTTTGCCATCGCACCGGCCCAGAACCGGGCCAATTCCGGCACACCGGCGGTCCCGGCGGCCGCCAATCGCACGCCCCCCGGCACCGCAGGCACCGTTGCCAGCGCGACAAGGGATTGCAAGAACGCCCGCCGTTTCATCATTTATTGCGCCTTGACCCAGCGTTCGAACCGAACGCGGAAACTGTTGGTTTCCCCATCCGACAGTTCTTTCAACGCGAAATAATAGGTGCCCGGGTTCAGTTGCAGCACGATTTGGGAATCCCGGGTGCCGTTCACATCATCGTTGGACGCCAAGCGCCGCCCAAAATCATCAAACAGCGAAATCCATGGATCGCCGGACCCATCCACCGAAATGGCATCAATCACCCACAGACCGGGTTGCGTGATGGACACTTCGTACCATGTCGCATCCGACGATGTGACCCGGTCAAAGCGCACGGAATTGGCCACATCCGAAAGGGGTTCGATTGGAACCGTTCCATCCAATGGTGGTGCCGCTTCGCCAGCGTTGACGCTGATCATCATGGCCGCCAGCGGATCAAAGGGCGCAGCGGTCACCAAGATGGGCAAGCTTGCATCGCCAATTGCCCCAACGCTGAGGCAGTATTCCCCAGCCGCAAGGGGGGTTTGCTGATCGATGCGCGAATTCAAACCGTCGGCATCATCGTTGGATGCGATTTCCCGACCATCCGGGTCAATCAACGCCAAGGTCGGGTCCGCATCAGAATTTTCTGCCGTCAAAGAAATTGGCCCATCTTCGGGCAGGGTGAAGCGCAGGTAGGGCGCATCATTGGCCGATGCATTGTAGGTGATCGGGTCCGACAGAACGCCCATGTCGGGGGCGCTTGCGCAGCCTTCCGCGCTGTTGGCACCACCACCCGCTGCTGCATCCGGCAAAAGCGGTTCATGATCCTGTGCACGGCTGACACGCACGGATGCCGACATTCCGGTTTCCGCAAAGCTGGTCGTGCTGACGCAATATGTGCCGGGGGACAGTGTTTGTTCCACACGCGACGATACCGAATTGCCCCAGTCATCGTTTTCATCAATCACGCGCCCGGTGGCATCAATCAAACGCAGCACCGTGTCGCCGTTCAACATGCCCTCGGCTTCGACGCGCACGGTTGTCTGTTCGCTGACCGAAAACAGCCCCACATGCCCCTGATTGCCCAGGATCAGGGCAAGCTGCTGAAGATGCGTGTCGCTGGTGGAAATGTCAGATGCGTCTTCCGCACCGCCCAGCCAAATCCCATTGCCACCCATGCCGCCACATAAATTCTGGGCGCTGGCAAACCCCGCAGGCACAACAAGAGCCGCAGACAACAACAATGTGCGAAGAATAGATTTCGGCATAGACTGACCTTTCAATAAACACCGCCAGCTTATCCATCGCGGCAGGGGTTTGGGAAGGCGTTTTTTGTGCAGGGGTGTTTGGGCGTGCGGTGGGGTGCACCCACCCTACGACAGCGGCGTCGGGTCCAAAGGTTCAGGCTTTTGTTCCGGGCCATCACAATCACATTGCGTTATCGCCCGTAGGTTGCGCAGGGCATCCGGCACGCGATCCTGCATCAGATGGGTTAGGTGATTGGTGATTTTGGGCATCGGGGCGCGTGGCGCAGACGCCGCCACCCCTGCCCCCCGCGCCACAACAGCCAACGGCCCGCGCCCCTGCGCGACGGATCGCATGACGATCTGTTTGGCCTGCGCGGTCGGCAGGCCCAGCGTGGTTTGAACCCGATGGATCGCCGCCTGCCCCTTGGCCGATTTGAAATACGACGCCCAAAGCTGTTGGGCAATTGTCAGCCTTGGGGCGGCATTGGCAACGGGAGCCGCCGGGATAGCCGGCAACGCAGGGGTCGCGGCAAGGGCAGAAAGGGATTGGAGGAACAGACGTCTGTGCATGGG
>JAHDBC010000039.1 GCA_020630595.1 Planktomarina sp. | reverse complement strand
AAACTTGGCCTTGTCATCGACTTGGACACTTGTGTGGGCTGTCATGCCTGTGTCGTGTCTTGCAAAGGCTGGAACACCGAAAACTATGGCGCACCGCTGTCGGATCAGGACGCCTATGGCAGCGACCCGACGGGCACGTTCCTGAACCGGGTGCATTCATATGAAGTGCAGCCGGAAACGGGCCCGGCGCAGTTGATCCATTTCCCGAAATCCTGCCTGCATTGCGAAGACGCGCCATGTGTGACGGTTTGCCCAACCGGGGCCAGCTATAAACGGCAGGAAGACGGGATTGTTCTGGTCAACGAAGACGCCTGCATCGGTTGTGGCCTGTGTGCCTGGGCATGCCCCTATGGCGCGCGGGAAATGGACGCTGCCGCCGGTGTCATGAAGAAATGCACGCTGTGTGTGGACCGGATCTATAACGAGAATCTTCCCGAAGTTGATCGTGTGCCATCTTGCGTGCGGACCTGTCCGGCGGGCGCGCGGCACTTTGGCGATCTGGGCGACGAAAATTCCGAAGTCTCTAAACTGGTTGCGGAACGCGGTGGGATGGATTTGATGCCGGAACAAGGCACCAAGCCCGTCAACAAATACCTGCCGCCACGGCCCAAAGATGTGGAACCGGAATTCGATATCCTGGCCCCATATCTGGAACCTGTTGCAACAGATCAAAAAGGCTTTTTAAGCTGGCTTGATAAAGCGCTGGAGAAAATCTGATGCATCCCGCCAATTCCATCATCATCTTTACTGTTACATCTGGTCTGGGCTTCGGTTTGCTGGCTTGGTTGGGCTTGGGCCAACCGGCTGTCACAGGCGCGGCCGCATTCTGGTATTTCGCTTTGGCCTTTGCGCTGGCAGTGGGCGGATTGATTTCATCGACCTTCCATTTGGGCAATCCGCAGCGTGCATGGCGGGCATTTTCCCAATGGCGATCATCCTGGTTGTCCCGTGAAGGGGTTTTGGCCGTTGCGACTTGCCTCGTTATGGGGGTCTATGCGCTGTTTGCCGTGTTCTTTGGTCAGACGCTAACGGTTCTGGGCATCATTGGTGCCGTTCTGGCGCTGGCGACTGTCTTCGCCACATCCATGATCTATGCCCAGATGAAAACAGTGCCGCGCTGGAACCACTGGTCCACCCCGGCTTTGTTTATGGTGTTGGCTGTGGGTGGCGGTGCCTTGCTTGCAGGGCAGGTCTTGGTCGCCGTTGTGATGCTGGCAATCGCCGGGTTGCTGCAAGTCAGCAGCTGGTCGCGTGGGGACATGGCGTTGGCGCAATCGGGCACAGACATCGGCACGGCCACCGGGTTGGGCGTGCGTGGCATCGTTAAGGCGTTTGAGCCCCCCCATACGGGCAACAATTATTTGCTGAAAGAAATGGTGCACAAGATTGGCCGAAAACATGCGCAAAAACTGCGTCTGATTGCGCTGGCCTTGATGGTCTTGGTGCCTGTTTTGCTGTTGCTGATCCCCGGTGGATGGGTGGTTGTGGCCCTTGCCGCAGTGATCCACGTCGCCGGAACCCTGACGCAACGGTGGTTGTTTTTTGCAGAAGCCGAACACGTCGTTGGATTGTATTACGGCAAGCGCTGACCTGATTGTGCGGCGTGACCGCCGCGCATGAGACTGTGATGGGAAGGGCGGTCTGCCCTTCCCAAACCCATCCCGAGAGTATTTTTCGCAAAATGAAAAGGGGATTGCGTCTTTGCGCAGGCTTCGTCAGTGTCTTGATGCGCTGATGGAGGTTGCCATGATCATTCGCCCCGCCACGTTGGACGATGCTGCCCGCATTCAAGCGATCTATGCGCCCTACGTGACAGATACCGCGATTTCATTTGAAGAGGTCGTGCCATCCGTCAATGATATGGCGGATCGTATTGCAAGCGTCCAAAAGACATATGGTTATTTCGTCGCAGAAGATGAAGCGGGCGAAATTCTGGGTTATGCCTATGGCAGCCAATACCGCGCGCGCAAGGCGTATCAATATACAGCGGAAGTCAGCGCCTATGTCGCGGATGCAGGTCGCGGAAAGGGCGTTGGATCAGCGCTGTACGATGTTTTGATTCCGCACATGAAGGCCAGTGGGTATCATGCCCTTATGGCTGTTGTGACCCTTCCGAATGCTGCAAGTCAGCGGCTGCATGAACGGTTTGGGTTCCACCACGTGGGCACCACCCCTGAAGTGGGGCGCAAGTTCGATATGTGGCATGACATTGGCATGTGGCAACTGACGTTCAAATAAACCCCTTGCGTTCCATCGCATACCGTCGCTTTATTGCACACGTGTGCAAAAATAAAGGAATCCGCGTATGACACCCGCCGAAATGGAAGCCCGCATTGTCCGCTACGGTGATTTGAAACCCTGCAAAACGGCATTTATCGATGCGCACACCCCCGGCAGTGATCAGAAAGAGAATTTCACCATTATTGGTGGCGGCGTTTCGGAAAGTGCCGATCAGCATGTGCACATCAAGGATACGCCCGGTTTCAACATCGGTGCGGCGGGTCAGCCGCCCAAATGCCGCAATTCCCTGCACAGCCACCGCACGGCAGAGGTGTTTTTCGTCTTGAAAGGGCGTTGGCGGTTTTTCTGGGGGCGGTATGGCACGGCAGGCGAAGTCGTGTTGGAAGAAGGTGATATCTTCAACATCCCCACGGGCATTTTCCGCGGTTTTGAAAACATCGGCACGGACTATGGGATGATCATGGCGATCCTAGGTGGTGACGATGCCGGCGGTGGGGTGCTGTGGGCCCCGCAAGTGATCGAAGATGCCATGGCCCATGGGTTGGTTCTGGGGGAAAACGGCAAACTGTATGACAGCAAACAGGGCATCCAATTGCCCGACGGTGTAAACCCCATGCCGCTTTTGCTGCCAGAGGTGTTGGACAGAATGCCCGAACCCACCACCGCAGAGGTCGTGCCCAACTATGTGGCGCGCTATTGGGATATGATGGCGCTTGCGGATCGCCAACCGGCAAAGGTGATTGGCCCGGATGCGATGTTGCGCGACAAGCCGGGATTTGATGTGGATTTCATCAACGGGTGTTCGATTCCGGCGGAAATGTATTCTGTCGACCAGCACGAAATCCTGATGCCGATGCGTGGGCACTGGCGGCTGAGTTGGGATGGGGGCACAACGGCGCTGAACCCTGGCGATACATGTGCGGTGCCGCCCGGTGTGTCCCACAGTTTGGCCCCCGCGATGACAGGCGAAGCCTCCATGTTCCGCATCAGGTCAAATGATGATCCAGCCGGCCCGACGCTGCCGATTTAGTGTACCGATTGAAAGACTGAAAAGGCCCACGAAAAGCGTGGGCCTTTGATCATTGTACAGCGGCGCTTGTTTCAGACGCTACGTACGGTATCGATCATCAAATGCACGTTTTCGGGATCCGCGTCTGGGGTGATGCCATGGCCCAGATTGAAGATATGCGGTCCGCCACGGAACGCCTCTACGATGGCGCGGGTTTCATCGACCAAAGCCTGCCCCCCCGTGACCATATGTGACGATTTCAAATTGCCCTGCACGCAGCCATCGACCTGCACATGTTGCGCAGCCCAGTGTGCTGAAACAGAATTGTCCAACGCCACGCAATCAACGCCAGTCGCCTTAGCAAATCCAATGTATCCATCCCCGGCTTCGCGGGGGAACCCAATCACGGGAATGCCCGGGTGGCGTTCCTTGATGGCCTGCGTGATCTTGCGGGCGGGTTCCAGCGCGTATTTGCGGAAATCTTCGCCTTTCAACGATCCGGCCCAACTGTCGAAAATCTTCACAACTTCGGCCCCGGCATCGATCTGCATCGACAGGTATTCGATGGTTGCATCTGTCAACAGGTCGATGATGGCTTCGAACACAGGCAGGTTTTCCGCTTTCAACGCATGGGCGGGGCCTTGATCCGGGGTGCCGCGACCCGCGATCATGTATGTCGCAACCGTCCAGGGCGCGCCTGCAAAACCAATCAGTGTGGTTTCATCAGGCAGTTCACGCGACAGGATGCGAACAGTTTCATAGACGGGGGCCAGATGGTCATGGATGTCGTCTTTGCCCTTCAGGGCCTGCAGCCCATCTGGACCGGTAATCGTTGACAAACGCGGCCCTTCGCCGGTCACGAACCACAAATCCGCACCCAAAGCCTGCGGCAGCAAAAGGATATCGGCAAATAGGATCGCCGCGTCAAAGCCATACTTTCGGATCGGTTGCAGCGTCACTTCTGCCGCGAGATCAGAATTATAGCACAGCGACAGGAAATCGCCGGCTTGCGCCCGCGTGGCGCGGTATTCGGGCAGGTAACGCCCGGCTTGGCGCATCATCCAGATCGGGGGCGTGTGTTGCGCTTCGCCACGAAGGGCGCGCAGGATTGTCTTTTCGGTACTTGCGGTCATAAGGCTGTCTTTCATAAGAACCACCTTTACCGCAACTGTCAGGAAGTCAAGACAGTATGACTTGTCAGATTAAATTGACATATGTAAGGCTAGCCCTATGACACCGTCCGCAGACACCCCGCTTAAGATCGGGACCCGAGGGTCCCCCCTTGCCTTGGCCCAGGCCCATGAAACGCGCCGTCGATTGATGGCGGCCCATGACCTGAGCGAAGACGCGTTTGAAATCGTGATCATCAAAACGTCTGGCGATCGCATTCTGGACCGCCCCTTGAAAGAGGTTGGCGGCAAGGGCCTGTTTACCAAAGAAATCGAAGACCAGATGCTGAATGGTGACATCCATATCGCTGTTCATTCGATGAAAGACATGCCTGTTGCGCAACCCGATGGCCTGATCCTTGATATTTTTCTACCGCGCGAAGATGTGCGCGATGCGTTCGTGTCCCATACCCATGGGGCATTGGCTGATTTGCCCGCGGGCGCCGTTGTCGGAACATCCAGCCTGCGCCGGCGCGCCCAGTTGCAATACGTGCGCCCTGATCTGAACGTCGTGGAATTTCGCGGCAACGTGCAAACCCGCCTGAAAAAGCTGGAAGACAAAGTTGCCGACTGCACGTTTCTGGCCATGGCCGGGCTGAACCGTCTTGGCATGTCAGATGTCGCGCAATCCGCGATTGAAGTGGATGATATGCTGCCAGCTGTGGCACAGGGGGCCATTGGCATCGAACGCCGCGCAGATGATGATGACACTGCCGAATTGCTTGCGCCACTTGGACACCGCGACACGACAACCCGGTTGTCGGCGGAACGCAGCTTTCTGGCGGCATTGGATGGATCATGTGAAACGCCAATTGCTGGTCTGGCCCAGCTGGACGGCGATCACCTTTGGTTGCGCGGTGAAGTTCTGCGGCCAGATGGTTCTGAACGCCTGACAGGCGAACGGCGTGGCGTGCAAAGCGACGCCGCAGCCATGGGCGCTGATCTTGCCAAAGAACTGTTGTCGCAGGCTGGCGCAGATTTTTTCACCTGGCGCGGCTAGGTTTCAGTTTGCCGAAAATACTCTGGGTGAATGGGGCCATAGGCCCCAGAGGGCAACGCCCTGATCCCATCATCGCGTGCGCCAACGGCGCGCATCCGGATCAGGGTGCCCGCCGGGATGCCAAAACGGCATCCAACGACACTGCACCGGCACCCTTCACGACAAGTGTGGCAAACAGCGTGATCCACAAAAGGCGCTGATCCATGATCAAGCTGCCCGAAGGACCATCGAACCATCCCCCCAAATCGGCGCCGCCGACCCCGTGGCCGGTCACATCGACAACGGACTGAACGATCACAAAGATGATCATTCCAATGGCCGCGATGCGCGTGAACAGGCCAACGATGATCAGGGCGGGCAGAATAAATTCGCCATAGGTGCCAGCCATCACCACAAGCCAGTCAAACCATGAAAACCCGCTGGCGTCGTAGCCCAATGCTTCTGTCTTTTTGGGAAAGATCTGGATGTAGGCATTCAGCGAAGGTGAAAGCAGCCCGGAAACCCCGTCGCCCAGTTTGGTCAGGGCGGAGTTCCAGAAATAAAACAACAAGACAGCGGCGAAGGCAAAGCGGGCCAACAGCGGCAAGAACCACCCTTCAAGGGCAGATTGCAGTCCACCGAACACAGAATCATGCAGGGAAATCAAACGGGTCATGGGTCAGTCCACTTCGGGTCGTGCGGCAAAGCCGGATTGCATCAGAATGGCGAATGCCTCTGACAATGGAAAATCGGGGGTCTGGGCCAGCGCGGTTTCGATCGCGGTGCCAACCGCCATTTCGGTCAAACTGGCGAAAAACGCGGCCAAGGCCGGGGTCAGCGCGACCATCTGCACATCCATGTCCGGGCGGGTCAGCAACACATGTTGTGCGCCCTGCCCGATGGGGTGATCGGGCAACCCGCTGTTGCGCAGCCAAATGTCATGGATTGGGTAGGCGGACGCGACGATCGTCGTGGCAGGGGTGGTGGTGATATTCAGGGCCATCAGCCCGGCGTCACCCAAGGTTGCAAAATCATCCGGTGTCATCACGTTGCTGTCCGCAGCGTGATACGCCCTGCGCCGGGCCAATTCCAAACGCGCAACATCCGGCAGATACATCAAATGTTGCAGGGGTTCGAAAGCAGCCAAAAATGTCGGAAATGCATCGCCATAAAACATCAGCACCGGCGATGTTGGTGGATGCTGGCGCACATACATCACCGCCAAGGTCCCAAAATTTCGTGCGCCAATCAGCTTTTCAATCACGGGAAACCCTGTGCGCATCGCTTCGATCAGGCTGCTGGTCACATTATTGCGGTATACGTCGAACCGTTTGCCAGCGGGCCCCCCATCGGGGTGCACCAGCCCGACAGGTGCGGTCTTGCTGGGGTCCAACAGGGCGTCGGAAAAAGAAATCTGCCCGGTCATTCGGCTGCGGCTTTCAGATGGTTGGCCAGAATGGCGTCTGCCGCCGCAACCTCTGCGGCCAATCCGCCCCATTCGGGCACGTCATTGTCCCATTCAATCAGCGTGGGGCGGGGGCCAGCCTTGGCCAAAGTATAGGCATACAAATCCCAAACCGGGTCCACCACGGGGCGTGAATGGCTGTCGATCAGCAGGGTATCGCCGCGGTCGTCCACATCGCCTTCATGGCCACCCAGATGAATTTCACCGACCCGGTCCAACGGGTATGCATCGATATAACCTTCAGCGGAATAGCCCTGATTGGTGGCAGAGATGAAGACATTGTTGATATCCAGCAAAAGCCCACAGCCCGTGCGGTCTGACACATGCCGCAAAAAATCCACCTCAGCCATGTCGCTGTCTGAAAACGCCAGATAGTTCGATGGGTTTTCCAACAGCATGCGGGTGTTCAGGTGATCCTGAACCTGATTGATGTGATCGACAACCCGGTCCGCGGTCGTCTGATTGTAGGGGACAGGCAGCAGATCGTTGTAAAAGTTCATGCCATGGCTGGACCATGCCAGATGTTCAGAAAATTGTGCCGGTTTCAGCCAAGCGATCAGCGCTTTCAGCCGGTCCAGATGGTCTTGGTCCAATGGTGTTTCGCCACCGATGGACAAGCCCACCCCATGGCAGGAAATCGCAAATGTTTCTGACAGATGGCGCATATGCGCATGCGGGCGCCCGCCTGCGCCCATGTAGTTTTCGGCGTGGATTTCCAGCCATGCCAATTGCCCCGGTTCGGCCTGCAGGTCATCGAAATGCTGTGGCTTGTAGCCGACACCAACACCAAGCGGCAGGGTAGGGGCGTAAGGGGCCATCGGTTCGTCTTTCGTTTGGGGAATGCGGGCAGGTCCGGACCCCGGACCCACCCAGAGGGAACGGCTTATGCAGGCAGATCGCGGTCCAGTTCCATCAGGGACCCCTTGCGTTCTACGCCATCTGCGCCCGCGATTGTGATGTCTTCGCATGTGCCAGCATCTACCAGCGACCATGCATTGCCCTGATAATCCACTGTGGATGTGCCAGCGCATGTGGTGCCGGGGCCTGCGGCACAGCCGTTTTCACCAGCCAGTGCCACGCCAAAGCATTTTTCCTGACCCATTGCGTGGCCGGATGTTGCTGTCAGGGCTGCGGCGAATGCGGATGCGACAACCATTGTGGTTTTCATGTTGGACATTGGGAACTCCGTCTCAAAAGTGTTTTCAGCAACGCGTCTTTGCGTTGAACAAAACCTAATCGCGCACCCCGTTCACCTTCCAATCACCGGTTGGTGTATCACGGCGTGGTGTACGAAAATTCGGAAAACGGTGCCAAACCCGGCCTTTGGAAGCCCAATTTTGAAAGAAAAAGGCAGGTGTGATTGCCAAAACTGTAACATTCGTACCGAACATCACGCTTGATTTGATCATTGTAACAGTTTTCAGCGCAGGCGCGGGGGCAAGCGGTTTACAAATTTCCGGCTTCGCCACATCGTCAGCATATCGCGTTTGTTGAACAGGGTGTGTGGGGCTGATGAATTGGCTTTGGGGAAAAGGAACATTGCTGCATCGTTTCGCGGCAGAGGTGTTCGGGATCGGGCTTCAGCTTTTGGCCCGGGCTTTGACGGCGGTGCGCGGACTTTGGGTCGGCAACGAACCGGTTGACCGTCCCCGGATCTATTATGGCAATCATACATCGAACGGGGATTTCGTGCTGATCTGGACGGCGCTGCCGCCTGATCTTCGCAAAAAGACGCGCCCCGTCGCGGCGTTGGATTATTGGTTCAAGACCCGCATCCGGAAGTTCATCGCCGAAAGCGTGATCAATGCGGTACTGATCAATCGCGTCGCGGAAACCCGCGAAGAAAACCCGGTCGAACTGATGGGGCAAGCCTTGGGCGAAGGATCCAGCCTGATCATCTTTCCTGAAGGTCTTCGCAACCAGACCGAAGAAAAAGCCCTGCCGTTCAAAACGGGCCTGTATCATGTTCTGTCCCAAAATCCGGATGTCGAAGCCGTGCCCTGCTGGATCGAAAATCTGAACCGGGTGCTGCCCAAAGGAACGCTGCTGCCGATCCCGCTGATTTGCACCGTCACCTTTGGGCCCCCCATCACATTGGGCCAAGACGAAGGCAAAGACGCATTTTTGGAACGCGCCCGACAAGGGCTTTTGGATATGGCAGCCATTCATGAACGGGTGCGCCCATGACCCATATCAGCACCGAATTCTGGGAACTTTTGGGGTATCTGCTGCTGGTGCTGCTGATCCTGCCATTGATTTGCGAAGTATTGGATGGCCGCTTTGGCGTGCGCCGCAATCAGGCCATTCGCAACATTGATAACCGGATCAAGGCTTGGTGGGTCATGATCGTCGTTCTGGCCATTGCGGTGGCGCTGGGATCGTTCGGGGTGTTGGCGCTGTTCATCTTCTGCAGTTTTGCGACATTGCGCGAATTTCTGACCCTGACAAACACGCGGCTGGCGGACAGCTGGGCGTTGTCGGCGGCATTCTTTTTCGTTTTGCCGTTTCAGTATCTGGCCGTGGGCATGGGATGGTTCGAAGTCTACGAATTGTTCATTCCGGTTTACGCGTTCTTGGCAATGCCCATGCTGGCCGCATTGCGGGGGGAACCGCACAGCTTTCTGATCCGGGTTGCGGAAACGCAGTGGTCGCTGATGATCTGTATTTTCTGCATCAGCCATGTGCCCGCGTTGTTGACGTTGGACATTGCTGGCTTCGAAGGAAAAACCCTGCTGCTTGTGTTGTTTCTGGTCATTGTCGTGCAGTCATCCGATACGCTTCAATACATCTGGTCAATGATCCTGGGGCGCCGGAAGATTGCACCAAACCTTTCGCCTTCCAAAACCTTGGAAGGGTTGATTGGCGGTGTGCTGTCAAGTTGCGTTGTTGGTGCGCTGTTGTCGTTCATCACGCCGTTCGGTGTGTTTGGTGCTGCAGCGATGGCTGGTGTTTTATCCGTTGCCGGGTTCTGCGGATCCTTGGTCATGGCCGCCATCAAACGCGACCGTGGGATCAAAGAATGGGGGCCGATGGTCGTGCAACAGGCACAAGGCGGCTTTATCGATCGCCTTGACAGCGTGATCTTTGCCGCCCCTGTGTTTTTCCATCTGGTGCGTTTCGGCTGGACCTGATCCCAACCAAGATCAACCTTAACCGAAATAATCGATGATCGGGCAATCGGGCCGATGATCGCCACGGCAGGATTTCACAAGATGGGCCAGTTCGTCGTGCAGCGTTTGCAGTTCGCGTTGTTTGGCCTTGATATCGTCCAGCCGTTTTGACGCGATGTGTTTGACATCAGCGCTGGATCGTTCGTGATCTTCGTACAGGCCCAACAGACCACGGCAGTCTTCGATGGAAAAGCCAAAGGCCCGTGCACGCCGCACAAAGTTCAGCTTGCGGACCTGCGGGTCAGTGTATGTGCGATACCCGGATGCTGATCGTCCGGCGGGTTTCACCAGTCCGATATCCGCGTAATAGCGCACTGTTTTTGTGGCCAGCCCTGATGCCTTTGCCGCTTGTGAAATATTCAACGCAATCTCCCTTGACCCTCCAGTTACTGGAAGCATTAGGTCATCTTTTGACAAGGTTTCAAGTGAACGGACAGGACAAGCACATGACCAAAACAGCAACGCTTTACCGTATGGTCATGCCAAAACACACCTGTCCGCACGGGTTGAAGGCAAAGCATCTGTTGGAACGCGCGGGTTATGCTGTGGACGACGCGCCGCTGACGACGCGTGACGCCATAGACGATTTCAAAGCCAAGCACGATGTGAAGACCACGCCGCAAGTCTTTATCGATGGGAAACGCATCGGGGGGCACGACGATCTGCGAGCGTTCTTGGGCAAACCCGTTGCCCGCAAGGACGGGGTGACCTATCGGCCCGTGATGGCCCTGTTCGCGGTGGCGGCCTTGCTGGCTGTCGCGGTCACGTGGCTGGTGCGCGACACGTTTTTCGTGGGCCAGACCGTGGGGTGGTTCATTGCCATAGCCATGGTTTTGCTGGGACTTCAAAAATTACAGGATGTTGATCGGTTCGCGACCATGTTTCTGAATTACGATTTGTTGGCGCAACGTTGGGTGCCCTATGGTTATATCTATCCCTTCGTGGAAACCGGGGCGGGTCTTTTGATGCTGGCCGGGGTCCTGACGTGGTTGTCCGCACCGGCCGCATTGTTTGTTGCGGGCATCGGTGCCGTCAGCGTCTTCAAGGCGGTGTATGTGGATCGCCGCGAATTGAAATGTGCCTGTGTCGGTGGTGACAGCCGGGTGCCGCTGGGATTTGTTTCGCTGACTGAAAACATCATGATGATCGGTATGGCAGTCTATATGCTGTGGGCCATGTAGCCTGCCGATTGCGGTGGTCGAAAACGGGAACGTCGGGCAACGTTCTGTTCGCGGATGTCGGGTCAGGAAGGTCTGGTGCTGCTGGGGAGGATTGAACTCCCGACCTCACCCTTACCAAGGGTGCGCTCTACCACTGAGCTACAGCAGCACATGTGCGGTCGCATAGCGAACCATAGCCCACACTGCAAGTGCAATCTGGACCGTTCCGGCGGGATGGGCTAAGGCGCGGTATGACAGACGACACCCCAAAGAAAACGCCTAAACCAAAGGCCCCCGCGAATGACCGCGAGGCCCGTTTGAAAGCGGCGTTAAAGGCCAATATGGGCCGCAGAAAGGCGCAAGCACGCGCCCGCGCGGCCAAGGCAGATGGGGATCAGGGGAAAGGCACTTAAATGGATTCGATTATCGTCACCGGTGGGTCAGAACTGAACGGGGACATCCCGATTGCAGGGGCCAAAAACGCCTGTCTGACGTTGATGCCGGCCACTTTGTTAAGTGAAGACCCGCTGACGCTGACCAACGCCCCGCGCCTGTCAGACATTAAAACGATGACAACCCTTTTGGAATCTTTGGGTACCGAAGTCACATCCATGCAGGATGGTCAGGTGTTGGCGATGTCGTCACACAAGCTGACGAACCTGACTGCGGACTATGACATTGTTCGTAAAATGCGGGCGTCCATTCTCGTTCTGGGTCCGATGCTGGCCCGCGAAGGGCAGGCGGTTGTGTCATTGCCCGGTGGCTGCGCGATTGGCGCCCGTCCGGTTGATCTGCACCTGAAAGCGATGGAGGCGATGGGTGCCGAAATCGAACTGAAAGACGGCTATGTTCATGCCAAGGCATCGGGTGGCCTCAAGGGCGGCACGGTTGAATTTCCTTTTGTTTCTGTCGGGGCTACGGAAAACGCGCTGATGGCGGCGACCCTTGCCAAAGGAACGACGGTTCTGAAAAACGCAGCGCGTGAACCCGAAATTGTTGATCTGGCCCATTGTTTGCAGGCCATGGGCGCACAGATCGATGGCGAAGGCACATCGACGATCACCGTTCAGGGCGTTGACCGCTTGGGCGGGGCGACGCACCGGGTGGTGACGGACCGGATTGAACTGGGCACCTATATGCTGGCCCCGTTGATTGCGGGCGGAAGTGTGGAATGTCTGGGCGGCACCATTGATCTGGTTGCGGCGTTTTGCGAAAAGCTGGATGCCGTTGGGGCACGGGTCGAACAAACCGATCGTGGGATCCGGGTCAGCCGCGCCAATGGCCGCGTGGCTGCCATTGATGTGACCACAGAACCCTTTCCCGGCTTTCCAACGGACCTGCAGGCGCAGATGATGGCGATGCTGTGTACCGCTAATGGCACCAGTGTTCTGGAAGAAAAAATCTTTGAAAACCGGTTCATGCATGCCCCTGAATTGATCCGCATGGGTGCACAGATTGACGTGCATGGCGGGACTGCGACGGTTACGGGCGTTGAACGCCTGAAGGGCGCGCCGGTCATGGCAACAGACCTGCGCGCATCTGTGTCGTTGATCCTTGCCGGGATGGCCGCCGAAGGTGAAACCCGCGTGAACAGAGTTTATCATCTGGATCGGGGTTACGAACGGGTGGAAGAAAAACTATCTAACCTGGGTGCAACCATTGAACGGATCAAAGGCGAATGACCCAAGACGCAAGTTTCAACGATGGCGCGGAAAAACCGCTGCGCCTGCATGCCGTAGATGCCGATGATCTAAGGGTCGTGTCGGCATTGGTTCAGGATGCCGTGTTTCCCGGGTCTGAAATGAAGTGGGTCGCCCAAGACCGCCGATTTGCAATTCTGTTGAATCGGTTCCGTTGGGAAGATGCCGAAAACGCCGAAACCCGCAAACGCCCTTACGAACGGGTGCAGGCCGTGTTGACGTTTGACGATGTGACCAAAGTGCAATCGCAGGGCATTTCACGTGACGCGGATTCGGTTTTGTCGCTGCTGGCGGTCGACTTTGAACCCGGTGAAGATGGCACGGGGCGCATTACGCTGACCCTTGCAGGGGATGGCGCCATCGCGCTGGAGGTTGAAACCATCGAAGCGCAGCTGCGCGATGTGACCCGCCCCTATGTGGCACCATCAAAATCCCAACCCCGGCATCCAGACTAGGTGTCTGCGGCTTCGGCTGCCATGGCTTGCAGGGCCGCCATTGCATCATCGGCGCGATCTTCGGGGATAAACAGGTGATCGTGATAAAACCCCGCGACGGGGTTCACGCCCATCCCCAGATCAGCAAGCCGGGTTGCAACCCGTGCGATGAACCCCACCGCGTCTAATGCTGAATGTACGTTCAGCGTGATCATGCGACTTGGAAATTCGAACGGAATGTCGGTTCCGGCCACGTCAGTGTGTGACACGATCAGGGTCGTCCCTTCCATTTCGTGAAAACACATGCGGTAAGGGATTTCCGGCACCTCTGCACCGACCGGAAATGTTGTGAAAACAAATGTGTCCGGGTGCAACGTGGCCGACATCCCGGCCAGCAGTTTTTGTAAATCGTGTTCGCCTGACATGCGTGTCCCTTTTCATCTTTCGATCTGCTTGCACTTCCCGGGGCCGCGCGGCAAGGGTTTCAGTCATGGAAACCCGCCTGATCACGGCAGAAGATGCACAGGAATATCACGCCCTTTGGATCCGGGCTGTGACGGAATTTCCGTTGGCATTTCTTATGGAACCCGCGGAAGTGGCCGCGGTGACCGATGACCAGCTGGTCAATATGATTGCGGCGGGTCGACTGATGGGTGTGTTTCACAATGGCCTGATCGGTTTTGCGGGCATTGGGCAACGTCCATTGGTGCGGACCAGACACCGGGCCACGCTTGGCCCGTTTTTTGTCATGTCCGAATGCCATGGAACTGGTGCGGCTGACGCGCTGATGCAGGGATGCCTGTCGTTGGCGCGGTCCAAGGGCGCATGGATGGTCGAACTTTATGTGGCGGCGGACAATCCACGTGCCATCCGGTTCTATGAACGCCACGGCTTTCAATACGAAGGCCGCATGCCAGCGGCGACGGTTGTGGATGGTGTGGTCTATGATGATTTCTACTATTGTCTTGAACTGCCGCATTGAGGGTTCGGGCCACCCGCGCTACATGCCCCGCCATGGTACAGTTTCTTTCCACCACCGACCCAGATTTTGAAACCCAGTTCACGGCGCTGTTGAATGCCAAACGTGAAGACAGCCCGGATGTGGATGCTGTCGTCGCGGGCATCATTGCAGATGTCCGGGCCCGTGGGGACGACGCGGTTCTCGAATTGACGGCAAAATTTGACCGTTTGACGATGGCCGCCGCCGACATGCGCCTGACCGACGCCCAGATCGATGACTATTGCGCACAGGTGCCTGATGGGGAACGCGCCGCGTTGGAACTGGCAGCGGACCGTATCCGCGCCTATCACGCCCGCCAGATGCCACAAGACGATCGTTGGACAGACGAAACCGGGGCTGAACTTGGCTGGCGCTGGACGCCGGTTTCCACAGCTGGATTGTATGTTCCCGGCGGGCTTGCGTCGTATCCCTCATCTGTTCTGATGAACGCGATCCCGGCCAAAGTGGCGGGTGTTGGCAGGTTGGCCATGGTTGTTCCGACGCCGGACGGCGTGGTGAACCCGCTGGTGATGTTGGCCGCCAAAATCGCAGGTGTCGATGAAGTGTACCGCATCGGTGGGGCGCAGGCTGTGGCAGCGTTGGCTTACGGCACACAAACCATTGCCCCGGTCGACAAAATCACCGGGCCGGGCAATGCCTTTGTCGCGGCGGCCAAGCGGCGGGTGTTTGGCAAGGTGGGCATTGATATGATTGCCGGCCCATCCGAAATTCAGGTCATTGCGGATGCCGCCAACAACCCGGCATGGATTGCCACGGATTTGCTGTCGCAGGCGGAACACGATGAAAGTGCGCAATCCATTCTGGTCACCGATGACGCCACCTTTGGTCAAGCGGTCGCCGACGAAGTGGCCCGCCAGTTGGAAACGCTGGATCGCCGCGATATCGCGGGGCCGTCGTGGCGCGATTACGGCGCGATCATCACGGTCCAAAACATGGATGAGGCTGTAGCATTAACAGACCGCATTGCCCCGGAACATTTGGAAATTTGTACGGCAGATCCCGATGCGCTGGCCGCGAAAATCACCCACGCAGGTGCAATCTTTTTGGGGCAATGGACGCCAGAAGCGATTGGCGATTACATCGGTGGCCCCAATCATGTGCTGCCAACGGCACGGTCGGCCAAGTTTTCCAGCGGTTTGTCTGTGATGGATTTTGTCAAACGCACAACCTTGGCCAAGATGACACCACAAGCGTTGAAGGCCATCGGACCGTCTGCCGTGGCATTGGCCACATCCGAAAGCCTGCAGGCCCATGGGTTAAGCGTTCAGGCGCGTCTGGATCAGCTGAACGACTGACGTCGGGTGACTTCCACTGGCGCAATCTGCGGGATAAACCCCGGGGTAAGGAGACGCTGAATGACACGCCTGATTCACATCAATCTGGATGACAGCAATCTGCCGACCCCAACGGCAGAGATCGAAAATGAACGCAAAGTGGCGGTGTTCGATCTGTTGGAAGACAATTCCTTCACCCTGCCGCAAGATGACCGCCCGTCGGGCCCGTATAAGCTGGATCTGGCGATCAAAGAACGGCGGCTGGTTTTTGATATCAACACCGAACAGGGTGAAAAAGCAGCGGAATTTCATCTGGCACTTGGCCCATTCCGCCAAGTGGTGAAAGACTATTTTCAAATCTGCGAAAGCTATTTTGAAGCCGTGAAAACCCAGACCGCAGGTCAGATTGAAACCATCGATATGGCCCGGCGTGGGATCCACAACGAAGGCGCGCGTGTGTTGATCGAACGCTTGGAAGGCAAAGCGGACATCGACAATGACACGGCAAGGCGATTGTTCACGCTGATTTGCGTTCTGCATTTCGGGGGCACACATGGTTGATCTGCCCCAATCCGTGTTGTTTTGCTGCGACCACAACGCCGTGCGCTCTCCCATGGCGGAAGGGTTGATGAAACAGTTCTACGGCATGGATACGTACGTCCAGTCCGCCGGGGTTATGTCTGATATGGACATCGATGGATTTTCCATCGCCGTGTGCAAGGAAATGGGGGTCGAACTGTCCCGCCACCGATCGCGCAGCTTTGATGAGATGAGCGAACTGGGCGATGAACTGTCATCTTTTGATCTGATCGTCGCCCTGTCGCCGACCAGCCAGAAAAAGGCGTTGGATCTGACAAAGTTCTATTCATTGACGGTTGAATATTGGCCGATTATCGACCCCACCGGGATCGGTGATATTCGCGAAGAAAAGCTGCAATCCTATCGTCAGGCGCGTGATCAGATTGCGGCCAAAATAACTGAAAAATTCGGACCGCCAAAGGGGGCCTAGATGACTGGGGTGATCGAAGATTATTTTGACGCATTCAATGCCCAAGATGTGGATGGGATGTTGGCTTGCCTGACGGATGATGTTGCCCATCACGTGAACGAAGGTCAGATCCGTATCGGCAAAGACAAATTTCGTGCGTTCTGTGATCATATGAACCGCTGCTACCGCGAAACGCTGACGGATCTGGTGTATTTCCAAACCGGGGATCGGGGTGCCGCCGAATTCACGGTGAATGGCACATATCTTCAAACGGATGATGGCCTGCCAGATGCGGCGGGGCAAACCTATGTATTGCCTGCGGGGTCTTTCTTTACGTTGCGCGATGGCAAGATCGCGCGGGTCACCACCTATTACAATCTTGCCGATTGGATCAGGCAGGTTTCATGATCGACGTGCGCCCTTTGACCGGGCCGGCATTGGAAGCCGCGTTGCCCGATGTGGCGGCCCTGCGGATCAAGGTGTTTTGGGATTGG
Source organism: Planktomarina sp. (assembly GCA_020630595.1). Classification (GTDB taxonomy): domain Bacteria; phylum Pseudomonadota; class Alphaproteobacteria; order Rhodobacterales; family Rhodobacteraceae; genus Planktomarina. Next base: position 3,491 of record JAHDBC010000039.1, on the reverse strand, counting down.
CCCTATCTGTATCAGGGTGATCTGGATTACGAAGCCAATTATTTGAAAGCCTATCTGAAACCCGGTGCGATTGTTGTGGCCGCCTTTGATGGTGCGCGCATGGTGGGGGCATCGACCGGTGCACCCATGGAAGATCACGCAACGGATTTTGCCGATGGTTTGCCCCGCGATTGGCGGCATACGGATGTATTTTATTGTGCTGAAAGCGTGCTGTTGGCGGATTATCGTGGCCATGGCATCGGTCACAGGTTTTTTGACCTGCGCGAAGATCATGCCCGGGCATTGCAGCGCACAAAGGTCTGTTTTTGCAGCGTCATGCGCCCCGATGATCATCCCATGCGGCCTGCGGGATACAGGCCGCTGAATGCGTTTTGGAAGAAGCGCGGATATGAACCCGTGCCCGGCGCAATTGCCCAGTTCGCTTGGAAAGATCGCGGGATGACCCACGAAACACAAAAATCGCTTCAATTCTGGGCGCGGGATCTGTGAAAATAGCCGCCGCTGCATACCCCCTTGATCCACTGGAAAGCTGGGATGGGTATCTGGCAAAGCTGCGCCTTTGGGTGGCAGATGCGGCCGGGCAGGGGGCAGATTTGCTGGTCTTTCCTGAATACGGATTGATGGAATTGGCGCATATCAGTGGACACGCTGGCGATTTGGAACAATCGCTATGGGCCGTGGCAGATTTGTGGCCGGATATCGTGGCGGCGCATCAAATGTTGGCCGATACGTTTCAGGTGGCAATTTTATCAGCGTCCGGCCCCGCACGACACGCAGGCAACCGCCCGGTGAACCGGGCTGTTTTTGTTGCACCCGGTCAACAGGCCCAGACAGTCGACAAGCAGATCATGACCCGGTTTGAACGCGAAACATGGAACGTGGTGTCGGGTGATCCGCTGCGGGTTTTGCACTTTGGGGGTTTCACCATTGGGGTGCTGATTTGCTATGATGCTGAATTTCCCCTTTTGGGGCGCCAACTGATCGAACAGGGCGTCAATTTGATCCTTGCCCCATCGTGTACGGATGCGCTGGCCGGGTACACACGGGTGCGGATCGGTGCGATGGCCCGCGCCTTGGAAGGGCAGTGTTATGTCGTGCATGCCCCGACCGTTGGCGATGCGCCGTGGTCGCCCGCGGTAGATGAAAATGTGGGGGCTGCGGCGATTTATGGTCCACCGGACAGGGGCTTTCCTGCCAATGGGGTTCTGGCCGAAGGGGTGTTGAATGCGCCGGGCTGGGTCTTTGGGGATGTATCGGCACAGTTGGTTCAGGATGTGCGCAACGACGGTCAGGTGTTGAACTTCGCACACTGGGCCGAACAACACTCCGATTAACCCTTGAAATCCAGCCATTCCCCCCTCATTTAAGGGCAGCCCCAATTTCGGGGCATATGAAGGAGAAAACATGGCGAAGGAAGAACCACTCGAATTTCCTGGTGTCGTTAAGGAACTCCTGCCAAATGCGACATTCCGGGTCGAGCTGGAGAACGGCCATGAAATCGTCGCAACAATGGCAGGCAAGATGCGCAAGAACCGCATCCGTGTTTTGACGGGCGACAAAGTGCAGGTCGAAATGACCCCCTATGACCTGTCAAAGGGTCGGATCAATTACCGTTTCAAGTAAGCGCCTGATCCTTGGATCCGGAAGCCCCCGCAGACGTGAACTGTTGGGGGTTTTGGGCGTTGAACCGTCTGATGTGCGATCGCCCGATATTGATGAAACCCCGCAAAAGGGGGAACTGCCACGGGCCTATTGCAAGCGGATCACGGCGGCAAAGGCGGCTGTGATGGCGGTTGGCCCTGATGACGTGGCGCTGTGCGCTGACACAACGGTGGCGCTGGGCCGGCGCATCATGGGCAAACCCGCCAACATGGATGAAGCGCGCGCGTTTCTGGACCTGTTGTCGGGCCGCAGGCACAAGGTGATCACCTGTGTTGCGGTCAAAACGCCGGATCGGGTGTGGCTGAAAGATGTGGTCAGCGATGTGAAGATGAAACGATTAAGCCATCAAGAACGCGAAGGTTATCTGGCCACTGGGGATTGGCAAGGCAAGGCGGGCGGCTATGGCATTCAGGGCCCGGCTGGTGCGTTCATTCCGTGGATTTCTGGCAGCTATCCTGCAATCATGGGCCTGCCGCTTGCCGAAACAGCGCATCTGCTGACTGCAGCAGGGATCAAGGTCTGGGCATGAAGGGCAAGCAGGCAGTTCTGGGCCATATTGGCGAACATCCCATCGCGGTACGATATGTGGATGGGCGATTAGATGACGTATTGGTGCCCGATCTGGATGCGCCTGCGCTGGGCACGATTTTTAGGGGGATCGTGGATCGCCCGCAAAAGGGCATGGGCGCCGTTATGGTCAAGCTGCCCGAAGGCGGCACAGGGTTCTTGCGCGGTGCAAAAGGCCTGTCACCTGGCCTGCCCATTACGGTGCAGATGTCGGGATATGCGGAACCGGGGAAAGCGGTGCCGCTGACAGACCGCGTTCTGTTTAAATCGCGCTACGTGATCGTCACCCCCTATGCCCCGGGCGTAAATATTTCCCGTCAGATCCGCGATGAAGACAAACGTGACGAATTGATGGTTGCTGGCAAAGCCTCTGTTACGGACAATGGATATGGCCTGATTTTCAGGTCTGCATCAGCGGATGCAAATATCGAAGATGTCCTGGACGATCTGGACACCATGATGGCCCGCGCAGAAGCGGTGATGGCGGAATCCGGGACCACGCCCGAACTGATCATCGAAGGGGACGACCCGCATGTGTTGGCATGGCGGGAATGGGCGGATATTGCCAGCGTCCTGACCGGTCCTACGGATTTGACGGACACAGGTGCGCTGGATGATCTGGTCACTGCCACCGGCGTTCTGGCTGATTTGACATTTGGCAGCATGTTCATCGAACCAACCCGCGCATTGGTGGCCGTTGATGTCAACACCGGTCAATCCGGGCCATTGGAAACCAACATCAACGCGATCAAGGATTTGCCGCGTCAGCTGCGTTTGCGTGGGCTTGGGGGGCAGATCACGGTTGATCTTGCACCAGTGATGAAACGCGACCGCAAACAATTGGAAACCACGATCAAAAACGCCTTGCGGCACTGCCCGGTGGACACAGAATTCGTGGGATGGACGCCGCTGGGCCATATTGAATTAAAGCGCAAACGCGAACGCGCACCCGTTGCGCCTTTATTGAAAGACTTATGATGCCCTGCCCACAATGCGGAAAAGACACGGATCAGAAATACCGTCCCTTCTGTTCAAAACGCTGTGCTGATGTGGATCTGGCCAAGTGGTTTGATGGCACTTACACTATGGCGTCAGACGAAGAAGCAACCCTTGATGATGCGCCAGAAGACCGGACGCTAAATTAGTCAAGAATCCCTCTAGACACCCTCAGCCGCCTGTCCTACACCCCCGCTACCCAAAGGCATTCGCCTTCCCGTGCCCGGGTAGCTCAGGGGTAGAGCAGTGGATTGAAAATCCTCGTG
>JAHDBC010000038.1 GCA_020630595.1 Planktomarina sp. | reverse complement strand
GGGAATATGGCAGAGAGACGGGGATTCGAACCCCGGGTACCCGTGAAGGTACAACGGATTTCGAATCCGCCCCGTTCGACCACTCCGGCACCTCTCCGCGCGCTTGTGGTGGGCGGGGTTTAGCAGACGGGCGGCAACCCGCAAGCGGAAAAAACGTGCTGGATTCTGCAGTCAATGCATCTGTGCGATGGGCAGTTTTCTGTTCGCAAGAGGCGTTCACGGAAATGTCACTGTTCCTTTGGCACAGCGCCTGTGCATTCTTGCACGGGCAAGGCGAGCTTGCACAAGCTGGGGGGATTATCATGGGCTTTTTCAAACACGTAACTTTTGCGGCCGCCGCTGTTTGCACGATGGCCCTGCCTGCGCTGGGCGCGGATCGTGACAAACTGCGGGCGTTCATGGAAATCACCGGGTTTGATGTGTCTTTGGAAGGGATGCGCCAAAACGCCAGAACTGCGCCGGAAATGTTGGGCCTGTCTGCCGATGATTTCGGATTGGCATGGACGCTGGCCGCGGACGATGTGTTTGATCCTGACACGTTGATGGACGACGCGCTGACTTTTCTGGAAAAGGCAATGGAAGACGACACGCTGTCCCATGCTGCAGCGTTTTACGCATCAGATCTGGGTCAGCGTCTGGTCGCGGCAGAAAACGCGAGCCACGTGGCCGATGACACCCTGAAAAAGGAACAGGGGGCATATCTGGCGGCCGAATTGTCGGCGGCTGGCAGCATTCAACCGGATATCTTTTTGCGGATGGCCGATGCGGTGGGCGCGATTGACCAATCGTTGAAATCATACCGGGAAGTGCAAGTGCGCTTTATTCTGTCTGCGCAATCGGCCGGGGCTTTTGAAAAGGGATTCACCGAAACCGAACTGCGGCAGGTGCTGGCGTCAAAGGATGATCAGGTCAAAGAAGCGATGGCGGCCAATATCATTTCAGCCTCTGCCTTTGCCTATGATGGGTTCACGGATGATGAAATGGTGGCCTATCTTGATGCCTTGTCGCATCCGAAAATGCGCCGTGCCTATGATCTGATGAACGCAATCCAGTATACCATTATGGCCGACCGTTATGAACAACTGGCCGCCCGTTTGGCAGAGCTGACCCCCAGCCAATCGTTGTAATGGTTGCTTGACTTCCCAATCGCCCGGTTTTATCAGCCGCGCATCGGGGCATTCGTGTCCCGATTTTCTATTGAAATACGGTCCGAAACGGACGCGCTGTCTGCGGTGGCACTTGCCAAAACTCCCGAAACGGGGACCCCAAGACGCGGGAAACAAAGGATACGCAAATGTTTGCGGTGATGAAAACAGGCGGCAAGCAGTACCGGGTACAGTCCGGTGACATGCTGCGCGTCGAAAAGCTGGCGGCAGACGCTGGCGAAACAGTTCAATTCAACGAAGTGTTGATGGTCGGGTCCACTGTGGGCGCGCCCTTGGTGGATGGCGCCGGCGTTCAGGCCGAAGTTGTTGACCAGATCAAAGGCGAAAAGGTCATTCACTTCGTCAAGCGCCGTCGTAAGCATGGCTCCAAACGGACCAAGGGCCATCGTCAGCAACTGACACTCGTCAAGATCACAGAAATCTTGGAAAGTGGCGCGGGCAATTCCGGTGTGAAAGCCGCAGTTGGCGCAGGGTCCGTGGCCGGCGTTGCCGTTGCAGCCGCCGCTGCTGCCGCGACTGCCAAGCCTGCTGCCAAAAAAGCAGCCCCCAAAAAAGAAGCTCCGAAGGCGGACGCACCTGCCGCCGCAGCAGCAGACGAAGGCACACGCCCCGCGAACCTTCTGACCGAAGCGCGTGAAGGTGGGCCAGACGATCTGAAAAAGATTTCTGGTGTTGGTCCAAAACTGGAAGGGCTGTTGCACGAAAACGGCGTGTTCCACTTCGATCAGATCGCCGCTTGGGGTGCATCAGAAATTGCCTATATGGATGACAAGCTGTCGTTCAAAGGCCGCATCGAACGTGATAACTGGATTGCGCAAGCAACCGAATTCGCAAACGCGAAATAAGGAGAGACCCAGATGGCACATAAAAAAGCAGGTGGTTCATCCCGTAACGGTCGCGACTCAGCCGGTCGCCGCTTGGGTGTGAAATTGTACGGTGGTCAGGAAGCCATTCCCGGCAACATCATCGTGCGTCAGCGCGGCACAAAGTTCTGGCCGGGCAACGGCGTTGGCATGGGCAAAGACCATACGATTTTCGCAACTGTCGAAGGCAACGTGAAATTCCACACCGGTCTGAAGGGCCGCAAGTTTATTTCCGTTATGCCGGTGGCAGAGGCCGCTGAATAAGCCGAACCTGACATAGGTTTTCCAAACAAGGGGATCGGCTGAAACAGCCGGTCCCTTTTTCGTTTCTGATCCGAAGGATGCGCCCCCGATGCGCCTGTCACAGGATATCCCGCAATTCGAAACCGCCCGGTTGTTGCTGCGCCGTGCGGTGCAGGCAGATGTGCCGGGTCGGTTGGCGCTGGGATATGACCGGGACAAACAGGTGATCTATGGCGAAGATCAGACATGGCCCGATCCCTTTGGTGATCATCTGGCCCAGCGTTGGGTCAACGACCGCATGGCGGAACGATGGACATGGGTCATGGTGTATGACGGCCGCCTGATTGGATCGGTCAAACTGCATTCCTTGAACCGTTACGACAACCGGGCCGACGTGGGCGTGATCCTTTTGGATGACACCCTACAGGGCATCGGCCTTGCGGCAGAGGCTTTGGGACCGGTGCTGCAATACGGGTTCGAAGCGTTGGCCCTGCACCGCATCGGCGCGCGCATCCTGTCAACCAACAGCAGAGGCCTGCGCCTTTTTGACCGGCTGGGCTTTGTGCAAGAAGGGCGCGAACGCAATTCTGCCCGGGTCGGCGACGGATATCAGGATGACATTTTGCTGGGCCTGTTGGCTGATGATTGGGCGCAAGAATGAGCTTTCCAATCGTTCCATTCATAGTCTTTGCCGTCAGCCAAGTGGGCACGCCCGGACCCGCGAATATGGCGATCCTTGCAACGTCGGCCCGCTTTGGCTTTCGTGATACATTGCCGTTCACACTGGGCGTCATTCTGGGAAAACAGGCGATCATTTGGCCGTTGGGGTTTGGTCTGATGCAATTGGCACAGGCCGCCCCGTTGGTGTTTCAGGCCATGACGGTCGTGTCCGCGCTTTATATATGTTATCTGGCATGGCGGGTCGCACGGATGTCTTTGACCACAGACACGTCGGTGGACCGCGTACCGGGGTTTGCGAATGGGTTGATTGTGCACCCGATGAACCCAAAAGCCTGGGCGATGATTACCGCAAGTTTTACCTTTGTGCCCGATACAATGGCGCAGTTGGAAGCCACAGCATGGGTGGCCGGCGTGTTGCTGGCCTGCCAGCTGGTTTTGCAGCCCATGTGGGGTGTCGCGGGGGAAATCATCACCCGAACGATCAAGGGAACCCGATACGAACGTGGGTTGTTTATTGGATTGGCGGTGCTGACCGTCGCATCCGTTGTCTATGCCATTTGGGGAATAAACAGATGAATATGATCCGGACTGTCTTGGACCAGCCTGTTTTTGAAACCGACCGTTTGACGCTGCGCCCGGTGCGCACATCAGATGTGGGCCTGATTGGGGTGTATGCCAATGACATTCGCGTTGCGGGTCCAACGCGTTCCATCCCACATCCGTTGCCCCCCGGTGCCGCCGAAGCCTTTGTGGAAAAGGCCCAGAAATCCGACCGGACAGAGGATGTCTGGGTCATGGACGGGACCAAATCCACCCTGCCAGAGGTCATGGGCGTTGTCAGTCTGGAACGGCTGGATCGCAATCAGTCGAAACTGGGGTCATGGTTGGCGCCTGCGTTCTGGATGCAAGGATATGCGCGCGAAGCCCTGCAGTGCATCCTGTCTGAAAACCCCCAAGGGGCAGATGCCGTCTTTGCCGAAATTTTCACAGACAATGCCCGATCGGCCAAGATTCTGACAGACAATGGGTTCGCTTATCTTGGCGAAGCAGAGGCCTATTGCGTGGCCCGTCACAAGACCATGGACACATGGACCTATTCGAAACGGTTGACCTGATGGAATTGCGGACGGACAGATTGATCTTGCGCCGTCCGCAGATGGCAGACGGGCCTGCGATTGTGGCTGCGATCAACCACTGGGATGTTGCGCGCTGGGTGTCGGGTGTGCCGCATCCCTATACGCTGCAAGATGCGCACGATTACATCACCGCGATCACAGCCGATGGCCGCAGTGTCTGGATGATCTTTCAAGACCACGCCCTGATCGGGGGCACCGGCATTGCCAACGGGTTTGGGTATTGGCTGACGCCAACGGCTTGGGGGCAGGGGTTCGCGACCGAAGCGGGGCAGGCCGCACTGGCCTGGCATTTCGGTCAATCCGACGAAACGGTCGAAAGCCAATACCTGAACGGCAACACTGGGTCCGCCCGTGTCTTGTCCAAACTCGGTTTTCGTGAAATTGGGGCCTCAACCTGTTCCAGCCGGGCGGCTGGGGAAAACCTGCCTTCGATCCGCTGTGTGCTGACAAAGGCTGATTGGAATGCAAAGCGATGAAATTTCTGGATCTTGCCAAAGTACATGTTCGGTCTGGTGCCGGTGGCGCGGGATGCATTTCGTTTCGGCGCGAAAAATTCATTGAATTTGGTGGCCCCGATGGCGGTGACGGGGGGCGCGGCGGCGACGTGATTGTCGAAGTGGTCGACAATCTGAACACCCTGATCGATTTCAAATACCAGCAGCACTATTTTGCGAAAAACGGCGAACACGGCAAAGGTCAGCAAAAGACCGGCAAAGACGGGGATGACATCATCCTGCGTGTCCCACCCGGCACTGAAATCATCGACGAAGACGGCGAAACGGTTCTGTTTGATTTGACGGAACCCGGATCCCGCACCATCATCGCCAGGGGCGGCAATGGCGGCTGGGGCAATCTGCAATTCAAAACCTCAACCAACCAAGCGCCGCGCCGCGCCAATTCCGGCCAACCAGCCGTTGAACGCACCCTTTGGCTGCGCATGAAGCTGATCGCCGATGTGGGGCTTGTCGGGTTGCCCAATGCCGGCAAATCGTCGTTTCTCAGCACCGTGACCAATGCGAAGCCCAAGATTGGTGATTATCCGTTCACGACGCTGTATCCCCATCTGGGCGTCGTCAGCCTGCCGGGCACGCAATACATCATTGCCGATATTCCCGGCCTGATCGAAGGCGCCAGCGAAGGGCGGGGGCTGGGCGATCAGTTTCTGGGCCATATCGAACGCTGCGGTGTTCTGTGCCATATCGTCGATGGTTCGTCAGACTCCATCGGTCAGGACTATGTGACTGTGCTGCAGGAACTGGAAGCCTATGGCGCAGATCTGATGGACAAACCGCGGTTGGTCGTTTTGAACAAATCCGATGAACTGGACGAAGACGATCTGGACTTCGCAGTCGGCGCCTTGAAAGGCGCATCGGGCGCAGATGTGATGGTCATGTCTGGCGGTCTGGGCGACGGCACGCAGCCCATTTTGGAAAAATTGGGTGAGATGGTTGAAGATGCGCGCGCACGCGACGCCGCCGACAAGGATGCAAAGGCATGGCACCCCTGACAGACGCCAAACGGATCGTCATAAAGATCGGATCAGCACTGCTGGTCGATCAGAACACAGGTGATTTGCGCACGGCGTGGTTGGAAAGCCTGTGCGCGGATGTGGCGTGGCTGAAAGCATCCGGCGCGGACGTGGTGATCGTTTCTTCGGGGTCCATCGCACTGGGCCGGTCTGTGCTTGGGCTGGGGGCCGGTGCGCTGACGCTGGAACAATCGCAGGCGGCGGCATCGGTCGGTCAGATCAGATTGGCGCAGGCCTATCAGGGCTGTTTGGGCAGCCACGCGATCACCACAGGGCAGGTTCTTTTGACCCTTGAAGACAGCGAAGATCGGCGCCGGTATCTGAATGCCCGTGCGACGCTTGCACAATTGTTGTCGTTGGGTGTTGTGCCGATTGTGAACGAAAATGACACGATTGCGACAGACGAAATCCGCTATGGCGACAATGACCGTCTTGCCGCGCAGATCGCCGTGACGGTTGGCGCGGATCAATTGGTTTTGCTGTCAGATATCGATGGGCTTTACACAGCCAATCCCGCGGATGATCCAAATGCAACGCGGTTTGATGTCGTTGAAACCATCACCCCGGCGATCGAAGCCATGGCAGGTGATGCGGGCACTGGCCTGTCCAAGGGTGGCATGAAAACAAAGTTGATGGCGGCCAAGATGGCGACGGGGGCCGGCTGTGCAATGGCCATCACGTTGGGGTCGCCTTTGCATCCGCTAAGGGCTTTGCAGGATGGGGCGAACGCCACGTGGTTCACAGCCTCCGAAGATCCGCAGGCCGCCCGCAAACGCTGGATTGCGGCGATGAAACCACGCGGGTCCGTTGTGATTGATCGCGGGGCCGCTGGGGCACTGGGCCGTGGGAAAAGTTTGCTGCCTGCCGGTGTGACGGCGGTTTGGGGCGAATTTGATCGCGGCGACCCCATTCGCATTCAAGCCACGGATGGCGCCGATCTTGGGTCGGGCCTTGCGCGGTTCACCCACGCAGAGGCGGATTTGATCAAGGGCCGTCACACTGATGAATTTGAAGCCCTGTTGGGTTATGCTGGCCGTGCTGCGCTGATCCACCGCGATGACATGGTGCTGCACGGGGGCAGGGAAGGAACCGACCAATGACTGATATCAAATCCCAGATGAACGATATGGGCGTTGCTGCCCGGGCCGCTGCTGCGGAATTGGCCTTTGCCAGTGCAGAACGCAAACACGCAGCCCTGATTGGCGCGTCTGAGTATGTGTGGAAAACCCGCGCTGATATCATTGCCGCCAATGCCAAGGATTTGGATTTTGGGCGCGACAAGGGGCTGTCGGATGCCATGATGGATCGCCTGATGCTGGACGAAGACCGCATTCGCGGCATCGTTGATGGCCTGCGGTCAGTCGCCGAACAAAAAGACCCCGTTGGCGAAGTCCTGGCAGACTGGGACAGGCCCACCGGTCTGAACATCCAGCGCGTCCGTACGCCCTTGGGTGTGATTGGCGTGATCTATGAAAGCCGCCCGAATGTCACAGCGGACGCGGGCGCACTGTGTCTGAAAGCGGGCAATGCGGTGATCTTGCGCGGTGGGTCTGAAAGCCTGCATTCATCGGGGGCCATTCACGCCGCGATGGTCGCGGGTCTGCGTGATGCGGGCCTGCCTGCGGCATCAATCCAGCTTGTGCCCACACGCGACCGCGCGGCTGTCAGCGAAATGCTGACCATGGCAGACCACATTGACGTGATCGTCCCCCGGGGGGGCAAGGGTTTGGTGGGGCTGGTCCAACGCGAAGCGCGGGTTCCGGTTTTCGCGCATCTGGAAGGCATTGTTCATATCTACATCGATCCCTCTGCCGATCCCCAAAAAACAATGGATGTGGTGTTGAACGCCAAAACCCGGCGCACCGGGATTTGTGGCGCAGCCGAATGCCTGTTGATCCACAAGGATGCGATTGAATTGGGTCAGGCTGTTGTCGATATGTTGATGGATGCGGGCGTGACCGTCCATGCCGACGGTTTGTCAGGAACAACCCCAGCCAAGGCCGATGATTGGGGCAAGGAATATCTGGATATGCATATCGCCGCCAAAACCGTCGATGATATTGATGCGGCCATCACCCATATCCGCACCTATGGATCGAACCACACCGATTGCATCATGGCCGAAGACGCGACTGCCGCCGCGCATTTCTTTGAACGGCTCGACAGTGCGATCTTGATGCACAACGCATCGACCCAGTTCGCGGATGGCGGTGAATTCGGTATGGGTGCAGAAATTGGCATTGCGACGGGCAAGATGCATGCGCGTGGTCCCGTGGGGGCGGAACAACTGACAAGCTTCAAATATCTGGTGCGGGGCAACGGGACAACACGGGCCTAACCGCGCAGGGTCAATGACACCTGCGCGTCTGTCGTTTCGACGGTTGCGGTCAGGCTCCGTGCTGCCAATTCGGATCCAGCAACCAGAAAATGTATCCGTGACGATGTTACATCGGCCTGCGGGGCATTGCCCACCAGATGCGGCCACAGATCATCCAGTGCCATGGTCTTGCGCCCCTGTCCGACCAGAACAAACCCATTGGGTTCGGGCGTTACCGTGATTGTGCCCCCTGCGGGCAGGGCATTGTCCAAACACATCAGGCACAGTGCCAAAAGCCGGGCTTGACCTGCGTCCAACGCAGCATCAGGTGCAATCTGCACCTTTGTGCGCCCAACAGCGTTCCAAATCGACGCCAACTGCTGTGCCGTTTCTGTTCGGGCATCCGCCCCAGAAGATGCCGGGCCAAAGGCCAGTCGCAGCAACCTAAGCTGACCGTTTGCCTGATCCAGGCTGTCTTGGATCAAGTCCAGCTCAGGGGATGGCTGCATATCGGACATGGTCAAAAGTTCCATACCGTTGCCGATGGCCCCCAGTGGGTTGGCCAGATCGTGGCACAAACGCGCAGTCAGCCGGGCGGCGAAATCACCTGTCATTGGGGGCGTCTCCGAATTATAGGGGAAAGATGGAAGATTTGAACGCATTGCTGGAACCCGGCCAACGTGTTGCGCACCCAACGCAACCCGACTGGGGCATTGGTCAGGTGCAATCCAATATCGGGGGTCGGGTGACCGTCAATTTCCCTGATGCCGGAAAGGTTGTCATCGACAGTCGGTTCATCATGCTGACGCCAATTTTTAGGACTGACTGAAACGAAACCTGCAAACATGCAACCAAGGGTAGATTAAACCCAATGCCCGGTCAAGTTTCGGGATGATTGCATTGCTGGGGCGTCCGTCTTACATCGCAGGTCAGGGGGGCGGTCAGACAGATGGCACAGCAATTCGAATGCAGGCTTGCAAGCGGGCCTGATGACATTCAAGCCGCGCAACGGCTGCGCTATGATGTTTTCGTACGTGAATTGGGGGCGGACGGACCGCTGATTGATCACGATGCAAAACTTGAAAAAGATGAGCTGGACCCGTTCTTTGATCATCTTTTGCTTTTGGACCACGCGCGGGAAACGGATGCTGTGATTGGCGTTTACCGGCTGTTGCCCCTGCATGCGATGTCTCGGGTCGGGCGGTTCTATTCAGACAGCGAATATGATCTGTCTGCGCTTTTATCGTCTGGGCGCAATCTGCTGGAATTGGGCCGGTCCTGCGTCCATGCTGACTATCGCGGCGGCACAGCCCTGTTTCATTTGTGGAATGGGCTGGCAGACTATGTGCTGGCGCACGATATTGATGTTCTGTTTGGAACGGCCAGCTTTCACGGCACCGATATTGCGTCACTGGCCCAACCATTAAGCTATTTGCATCAAAACCATCTGGCCCCCGCTGACTTGCGGGTCAGATCCCACGACGCGCATTACCAGAAAATGGATTTGCTGCCTGCGGATGCGATCGATCGCAAGGCCGCGATGCTGAACACCCCTGCCTTGATCAAAGCCTATCTGCGGTTAGGCGGGTTCGTCGGGGATGGGGCCTATGTGGATCACGCGTTTAACACGACCGATGTTTGTTTGGTGATGGACACGGCACAAATGAACGCCAAACACCGCAAATTCTATGAAAAAAGGGAACGCTCGTGACGGATATGACATGGATGTCTGACGAAGAACCGCCCATCGGTCGTATTGGCCTGATGGGATGGGTGCGGGTCCTTGTGCGTGGTGTGCCGCTGGCCGTTGTTACGTTCGGTTGTCTGATCATCTTGTTGATTGTGCGTCTGGTGGAAAGACCCATTCACGGACCGCGCCGCCCGTGGACGCCCCGCATCACGCAGTTTGTCTGTCAAACCGCATTTCGCATTCTGGGCATGGGGCACGAAGTGCGGGGAACACCGATGAATGACATGGGGGCTGCGGTGGCAAACCATGCATCATGGCTGGATATTTTTGCGCTGAACGCCCGCGACCGGATTTATTTTGTCGCCAAATCAGAAGTGGCGCGGTGGCCTGCGATTGGGTGGTTGGCCCGGGCGACGGGCACGATGTTTGTCATCCGCGACCGTGCCGAAGCGGTGCGCCAGACTGCGGCGATGGAACAACGGCTGCGTGTGGGCCACCGGTTGCTGTTTTTTCCTGAAGGCACTTCGACCGATGGGCAACGGGTTTTGCCCTTCAAGCCCACCCTGTTTCAATCATTTCTGGCCGATGGGCTGCGCGACGAAATGCACATCCAACCCATCACCGTGTCCTATTACGCGCCAAAGGGCGAAGACCCGCGATTTTATGGCTGGTGGGGCGATACGGATTTCGCGCTGCATCTGTTAAAGGCGCTGGCAACGCCGCGCCATGGGCGTGTTGTGGTTGCATATCACGATCCCGTCGCGGTCCGCGATCTGCCAAATCGCAAAACGCTGGCGGCGCAACTGGAACAGACTGTAAGGGGCAGTCTGCTGTCGGACCGCAAAATCACGGATTAAGGGATTATCCCCGGGCTTGGGCCAGGGATGTCAGCGCGGCAATGGGATCTTCGGTGTCCCACACTTCTGACCCAAAGCTTAGAAAATCGACCTTGTCCGACAGGGTGCGGATCATTTGCGCGTCCAAGCCGCCTTCGGCCACGACGGGCACTTCGATCATGGCCGACCACCATGCAAACAGGTCTTCTTCGGCCAATGACCCATCCCCCAAAAGACTGGATGTCACCGGACCAAAGCTGACGTAATCGGCCCCAGCTTCGGCAGCATTCATGCCATCGTGGCGGGATGCGCCGCAAAATGTGCCGACAATCACATCTTCGCCCATGTCCTTGCGCATTTGGCCAACGCTGCGCCCGCCATCGGGCAGATGCACCCCGTCCAATCCCAGATTTTCCACCAGCTGAACATGGCGATCAATGACAATCGCAATGTCACGGGCATGGGCAATGTCGCGACACATGTCGGCGCTGCGCGAAAGGGTTGTTTCGTCCTGTGTGGCCAAAGACAGCCGCAAACAGGCAACATCTGCCGCATCCAATGCCCGTGCCAGCAGATCGGGAAAGCTGGACAGTTCCAGCGTCGGAGGCGTCACCAGATAAATTTGCGGCAGGTCTTGGTCTGACATGGTGCGTCCTTTTCGTTGTGCCGGATATAGCTGGGGGCAGGGCGCTTGTGCAAGTGGATCAGCGTTTGTAACAGGGCGTCATGACAGATGTGATGCAACAACCTGCCATGGTGCTGGTCCGGCCCCAGATGGGCGAAAATATTGGGGCTGCGGCCCGTGCGATGTGGAACTTTGGGCTGGACCATATGCGCGTCGTTGCCCCCCGTGACGGATGGCCCAACCAAAAGGCTGTTGCGATGGCCTCGGGCGCGGGAAGGCTGCTGGATGAAGCGCGCCATTTCGACAGCGTTCCGGATGCATTGGCCGATGCGGAATACGTGCTGGCCACAACGGCGCGAATGCGGGGGCTGACCAAACCGGTGCTGTCCCCCGAATTCGCGATGAAAGAGGCCGCGACCCGCATCGCCGCCGGTCAAAAGGTCGCCGTCCTGTTTGGCCCAGAACGATCGGGCCTTGAAAATGATGATGTGGCCCGCGCGTCTGCGATTGTGACCGTTCCCGTCAATCCGCAGTTCTTTTCGCTGAACCTTGCCCAATGTGTGTTGCTGATGTCGTATGAATGGCAGCGGCAGGTGGCAGAGGTCACGCACGAAACGGTTGATTTTGCCCGCGGCGGTGATTGGGCCACGGGCGAAGATGTCAGTGCCTTGGGCGATCATTATGAACGCACGCTGGATCAGGCAGGCTTTTTCTTTCCC
Organism: Planktomarina sp.; assembly: GCA_020630595.1. Classification (GTDB taxonomy): domain Bacteria; phylum Pseudomonadota; class Alphaproteobacteria; order Rhodobacterales; family Rhodobacteraceae; genus Planktomarina. The sequence goes on along the minus strand of JAHDBC010000038.1, from coordinate 8,901 downwards.
GAAGAAAAGGCAGATGGAATGAAGCTGAACTTGCGCAATCTGTGGTCGCGCATGCCACTGACCCGCGCAGATGTCCAAATGCTGCACGGCATGATGCGTCAAATGGTGCGCTGGAAAGACCGGGATTGAAGCATACTTCGCCGCACAGTAGGTTCGCCGAAAGAATTGGAGGGGTCCATGGCCGGGAAACGTTCGATATTTGAAGAGGTTGGCACCGACACCAAAGTCGAAGCCGCCGCCACGGGCGCCATCGAAAAGGTCGCCCCGACCGGGCGGTCGGCGGTCGCAAAATGGCTGTGGGGTCTGATTGCGTTGATCGTTGTGATGATCATCGTGGGTGGGCTGACCCGATTGACGGATTCTGGGCTGTCGATCACTGAATGGGACCCGGTGATGGGGGCGATACCCCCCTTGAATGCCTCCGATTGGGATGCCGCTTTCGATTTGTACAAAACCACATCGGAATGGGCGCTGCAGAATTCTGCGATGACCATGGCGGAATTCAAGGTGATCTATTGGTGGGAATGGGGGCACCGGCAACTGGGGCGGTTCATTGGCCTGTACTGGTTTGTTGGTTTCATCGCCTTTTGGCTGTTGGGCAAAATCCCGCGTCAGCGTCTGCTGGCGGTGTTCCTGATTGGCCCATTCATCGGCGTTCAGGGCCTGTTTGGCTGGCTGATGGTGAATTCGGGGCTGCAAGGCACCCGCATTGATGTGGCCAGCTATTGGTTGATGATCCATCTGGGTGCGGCGTTTGCCCTGTTGGGCTATGTGGCGTGGTATGCGCAAATCCTGGGCCGGACAGAGGCGGATCTGATCGCGGCACGGCGCGGGCGCGAACGGGTGTTCGGGTTGTCCACGGGACTGATGCATTTCACCTTTCTTCAGATCCTGTTGGGGGCCTTGGTTGCGGGGATTGATGCGGGGCGCAATTTCACAGATTGGCCGTTGATGGCGGGGGGATTTTTGCCCCCTGATCTTTTCGCGCTGGATCCATGGTGGCGGAACTTCTTTGAAGATGATGGGCTTGTGCAATTCATGCACCGCATAAGTGCTTATGGTCTGTTCATCTTTGCCATTTTTGTCGGGGTCCGCGCCGCGAAATCCCCGAACACGGAAACGCGCAAGGCGTTTGGGACCGTGGGCCTGTTGATGATCATCCAGATGATCATCGGCGTGGTCACCGTGATGAATTCTGCGCCGCTGCACTTTGCGATCCTGCATCAGTTTGTTGGCGTTTTGTTGTGGCTTGCCGTTGTGCGGGGCCGGTTCCTTGCAGGGTATCCGGTGATTTCATCGGTGCGGGGCTAAACGATGACGATCAAAGATCTGTTGGAATTTGACCGTGACACACAAGCGTTGGGTCAGGTTGCCGGGCGTTTGGGATGGGATCAGGAAACGATGATGCCGCCCGGCGCAGCCCCCCAACGGGGCGCGGAAATGGCCGCCATGGAAAAGGTTCTGCACGCACGCAGGTCTGATCCAAGGGTCGGCGAATGGCTTGCCACTGCAACGCCAAGCACCGCAGCGCAAACCGCCATGGTGCGCGAGATTCAGACTTCGTTCGACCGCGCAACCAAAGTTCCTGCAGATTTGGCCGCGGAAATTGCGCGGGTCACGTCACAGGCGCAGGGCATTTGGGCGCAGGCGCGGGCAGATGATGATTTTGCAGCCTTCGCCCCGACATTGGATCACGTGCTGCAATTGAAGCGCGAAGAAGGTGCGGCCCTTGCAGATGGGGGCGATGTCTATGACGCCATGCTGCAAGATTATGAACCCGGGCTGACCGCGGCGGATTTGGACGCGATGTTTGGCGCGATGCGCCCGGAACTGGTGGCCTTGCGCGCGGCCATTCTGGATCGACCCGCCCCGCCGCAACTGACCTGCGATTTTGACGAAAGCGGTCAAATGGCGCTTTCTGGCACACTTGCGCAGGTCTTTGGCTATGACCTGAAAAAGGGGCGGATTGACAAAGCGGTGCATCCGTTTTCATCCGGATCAGGCGATGATGTGCGCATCACAACCCGAACGGCGCTTAACGATCCCTTTAATTGCTTTTATTCAACCATCCACGAAGTGGGGCATGCCTGCTATGAACAAAACATCGATGACGCCTATGGGCTGACCGCGATTGGGCGCGGGGTTTCGATGGGTGTTCACGAAAGCCAATCGCGGATTTATGAAAACCAACTGGGCCGCAGCCGCGCCTTTTGTGGCTGGCTGTATGACGCCATGCGCCGGCAGTTCGGGGATTTTGGCGTGCCCGATGCGGATGCATTCTATGCGATCGTGAACCGCGTGTCGGATGGCTTTATCCGGACCGAAGCGGACGAGGTGCAGTATAATCTGCACGTCCTGTTGCGCTTTGATCTGGAACGCGCGCTGGTGTCGGGCGATCTGGCGGTCGCGGATTTGGAAGCCGCTTGGAATGATCGGTTTTTGGCCGATTTCGGGTTTGCGGTGGACCGCGCGTCGAACGGATGTTTGCAGGATGTGCATTGGTCTGTGGGTCTGTTCGGGTATTTTCCGACCTATTCGCTGGGCAATGTTTATGCGGGCTGTCTGTATGCGGCGCTGCGCGATGCTGTGCCTGATTTGGACGCGCAGCTGGGGGCAGGGAACCTGACACAGGCAACCGGATGGTTGCGCGACGCCGTACAGCAGCACGGCGCGCTGAAAACACCGAAACAAACCATCCAAGACGCGACCGGCGCGGCCCCGACAGAAACGCCGCTATTACACTATGTGCGTGACAAATTTGGAACGCTTTACAACCTATAGATGGTTTTGGGTTCTCAAACCAAAGATGCGGGGTAGGGTTGGCAAGAACCAATACCTGAATTTAGTTATATGAGGTCGTGATGAAAAAGACTTTTGCAGCCGCCGCAATCATTGTTGCGGGCATGTCCGCCCCTGCATTTGCGCAGCAAACTGGCAACCCAAGCTATCCGATTGCAGTGACATTGGACACCGGGCAAGTCGTGCATTGCCGCCAGAACCTGAATGACCCGAACCTGTATTGCGTCGATCCATCTGCACCGGTGGTTGTGCAACAGGGCGAGCTGAGCACATCCGTGATCAACGGCCCTGCGACAGTTGGCGCTGGCCTTTTGATGCTGGGTCTTGTGGCGCTTTCTGCGTCTTCTGGCACCTAATGCCCCGCGCATCCTAACGGGATCTGCCAAATGAAAAAAACCGCCGTTCCAAATGGGACGGCGGTTTCTTCATTTTTGGGCCCAAGGGGCAAAAGCCCCTTTCAGCGTCAGCCTTCCGCGTCGTCTGCTTCGTCGTCTGACTGTTCGGCGATATAGGCGACCGATGCGACCTCTTCCCCGTCCGCTGTGTTGAACACCCGCACACCACCGGCGCTGCGCGATCTAAAGCTGATCCCATCGATGGGGCAGCGGATGGATTGGCCGGTGTTTGTGACCAGCATGATCTGATCGTCCATTTCAACCGGGAAGCTGGCAACGATGGGGCCGCCCCGCATCGCCTTGTCCATTGCAGTGACCCCCATGCCGCCGCGTCCGCGCACCGGATAATCATGCGATGATGACAGTTTTCCGGCCCCGCCGCGCGTGATCGTCAGGATCAGGTTTTCAGCAGCAGACATTTCCGCATAGCGTTCCTGGCTGATAGCACCGTCAACGGCGTCGTCTTCACCGCCGTCGTCCGTAACACCTGCCACGGCCCGGCGCATTTTCAAATAACCGGCGCGTTCTTCCGGGCTGGCTTCGAAATGGCGAATGATCGACATGGAAACGACCCTGTCCAGTCCGGTCAGCTTGATGCCCCGAACCCCTGTCGACGCGCGCGAATTGAAGACCCGCACATCGGTGGATGGGAACCGGATGGCCCGCCCGGAATCTGTCATTAACATCACATCGTCGTCTTCGGAGGCGATGCGCACGTTCACCAGTTCCACGTCTTCCGGCAGTTTCATGGCGATTTTGCCGTTGGACCGAACGTTGGTGAAATCAGACAGCCGGTTACGGCGCACGTCACCCTGGGTCGTGGCAAAGACAACCTGCAAATCGCCCCAGTCTTTTTCTTCACGATCGACCGGCATGATGGCCGCGACCGATACCCCCGTGGGGATCGGAAGGATGTTCACGATGGCCTTGCCCTTTGCGGTCCGCCCGCCTTGGGGCAGGCGCCACGTTTTCAGCTTGTAGGCCATGCCATCGGTCGTAAAGAACAACAGCTGGGTATGGGTGTTGGCCACAAACAAGGTGGTGATGATGTCTTCATCTTTGGTGGCCATGCCCTGCAGGCCCTTGCCACCGCGTTTCTGGGCGCGGTAATCGGCCAAGGGTGTGCGTTTGATATATCCGCCTGATGTCACGGTGACGACCATGTCTTCACGTTCGATCAGGTCTTCGTCCATCATATCACCGGCCCATTCGGTGATTTCGGTCCGACGTGGCACGGCAAAGTTTTCGCGCACTTCGACCAGTTCATCGCGGATGATATCCAGAATGCGTTCGCGCGAAGACAGGATCGCCAGATAATCTTTGATTTTTTCCGCCAGTTCCTGCAGTTCGTCTGTCACCTCTTTCACGCCGATCTGTGTCAGGCGTTGCAGACGCAGATCAAGGATCGCACGGGCCTGCGTTTCAGACAGATTGTAGGTTCCGTCGTCGTTCATGGTGTGGGTCGGATCATCAATCAGCTTGATATACGCCGCAATATCCGCTGCAGGCCAAGCGCGGGTCATCAGCTTGTGCCGCGCTTCTGCGCCATCGGCTGATTGGCGAATGGTGGCGACAACTTCGTCGACGTTGGAAACGGCCACGGCCAATCCGCACAGAATGTGGGACCGATCCCGCGCTTTGCGCAAATCGAATGCGGTCCGCCGCACGACCACTTCTTCCCGGAAATCGATGAATGATGTCAGGAACCGACGCAGGGTCAGCTGTTCGGGCCGCCCCCCGTTCAGGGCCAGCATGTTGCACCCAAATGATGTTTGCATCGGGGTGAAACGGAACAATTGGTTCAACACGACTTCAGCGGTCGCATCGCGTTTCAGTTCAACCACCACACGCACACCGTTGCGGTCGGATTCATCCTGAACATGGGCAATGCCTTCGATCCGCTTTTCGCGGGCGGCTTCGGCGATTTTGTCGATCATCGATGCCTTGTTCACTTGATACGGGATTTCATCGATCACAATGGCATAGCGGTCTTTGCGCAGTTCTTCGACGCGCGTCTTGGCGCGGATGATGACGGATCCGCGCCCTTCCAGATAGGCTTTGCGGGCCCCGGATCGGCCCAGCATCAGGCCCCCCGTTGGAAAATCAGGGCCGGGCACATATTCGATCAGCTGTTCGGACGACAAATCCGGATCGTCCAGAAGGGCCAGCGTGGCATCCACCACTTCCCCCAGATTGTGGGGCGGTATGTTTGTTGCCATCCCCACGGCAATGCCGCCTGCGCCGTTGACCAACATGTTTGGGAAACGGGCCGGCAGAACCGTGGGTTCACGATCTTTGCCATCATAGTTGTCTTGGAAATCGACGGTGTCTTTTTCGATGTCTGCCAGAATGGATGCGGCGGGTTTGTCCATGCGCACTTCGGTATAGCGCATCGCGGCGGGGTTATCGCCATCCATCGACCCAAAATTGCCTTGCCCATCCAACAACGGCAACGACATGGAAAAATCCTGCGCCATGCGCACAAGGGCATCATAGATCGCGCTGTCCCCGTGGGGGTGGTATTTACCCATGACGTCGCCCACCGGGCGCGCTGATTTGCGATAGGATTTGTCGTGCGTGTTGCCGGTTTCATGCATGGCATACAAGATTCGCCGATGCACAGGCTTTAGCCCATCGCGCAGATCGGGAATCGCCCGGCTGACGATCACGGACATCGCATAATCAAGGTACGAAGTCTTCATTTCCTGCGTAATGGAAATGGATGGCCCGTCATACGCCGGTGCCTGGGGTTCGCCGGGGGTATCCTGAGTGGTTTCTTCCGTCATCCGAAGCGCCTGATTTTTCTATATTTCGTTGTTGCAAAAGGTATCAGATCATAGGGGTAGGGGGCAATGGTTCTGGACGCCCTGAACCAACTTATCCAGAATTTCGCTTTGGCATTGGCATTTGCGCCGTATTTTGCCAGATTGCTGTGATATACGACTTTGGTATGGCGGGGCAAAAATCGACCCCGGTCTGATAGGAAGCACCGGCGCGGTATGGGAAACGAAATGCAGTTGGAGGTGGGTGTTTTGAGACGAGTGTCCCTCATAGTATCAGTTTCGGTGTGTCTTTGTCTTCCTATCCCACTAGGCGCACAGGCACCCACCGACAACTATATCGCGCAGCTGCAGTCGCTGGGCTATACCAACATCACCATATCGCGGACGTTTCTGGGCCGGTTTCGCATCCTTGCGAACCGGGACGGCAAGACACGTGAACTGGTTGTCGCCCGCAATGGGCAACTGTTGTTCGATTATCTGGATGCAACGGCCAAAGGACCGTCGGCGGTGAATGGAAATTTGCCCCAACCCCCGTCTCAGACGGGGGAGGAAGCGGCCCCATCGCCCAACAGCTCCAACGAAGTGATTGAAGACAACCCAAAGGACCCCGATCGCGTGTCCACCGATCAATCCTCCTCATCGATAAAATAACAATGGGTCCGACGCTGCGCCTTTCAATCGGTTTGGCAAGGCCATGACATCCCGTACGACAACCTTGGTCTTGGTCGTTGCCTGTTTGATGGCGCAAATCATCGGGCTGGGCCTGTATGGCATTCAGTTTTTTGTTTCCGTGTTTGGCGTTGGCTTCCAAACCAGCTGGATGTTTCACGAAATCGCAGAACTTGCCGCCTTTTTCGCGCTTTTGATTGGGGTCTGCCTGACCGGGTTTGTTGTGATGGGGTTTCAAAAACGCCAATCCCGTCTTGAATATCAGGTTGATGCGGCCAGCCAACGGTTTCAGGACGTGATCGTGGCGCAGTTTACCGAATGGGGCTTCACTGACGCCGAACAGGAAATCGGCATGCTGATGATCAAGGGCATGTCGATCGCTGAAATCGCAGAATTGCGCGGCCGCAGTCAGGCCACCGTCAAAGCGCAGAACACAGCGATCTATCAGAAATCAGGGCTGAACAATCGCGCCCAGCTTGTCAGCTTTTTCGTCGAAGAATTGACCAGCGGCCTTTAACGGGCGCGTATGGCGCAGATCCAAAGCCCAACAATGGCCAGCGACAGGATGCCGTTCCATGTGGGCATCGACAATCCTGCAAAAGTCCAGGAAATTTCATCGCACATCACCACCTTGTCGATGATGTCCGTGGACAAAAGCGATGCGCCATCCAGTCCAGACAGGCCAGATCCCCCGCCGCTGCAAGACGACGGTCCCGGCCACCATTTCTGTTCGACACCGGAATGGTAAAAGCCGACAACAGCGGTTGTCAGCGCCGATACCGCGCCGATCCAGACCAATCCGCGTGACAGACGCGGCACCAACAGCGCCAAGATGCCAACCACGACAGCGGCCCCGTGGGGGTAGCGTTGCCAAAAACACAGCTTACACGGTGCATATCCCAACGCCTGAAAAACGAAAGCCCCGGCCAACAGGGCCGCCGATGCAGCCGTCGCCGCGAAAATCCACTGTCGATGTGTCATCATAGGTAAGGCAAAACCACAAAACTGCCGATCAGCAAAATCACAAATGCCGTGAACACAAGCCCCAAGCGTTTTTCGATGAAATCACGGATCGGCTGACCGAAATAATACAGCAGCGCTGCGATGATAAAGTACCGGAACGTGCGCGCAACAATCGATGACAAGATGAACGTCCACAGCGGCAAAGCCGTCGCACCCGACAGGATCGTGACCACTTTGTAGGGCAGGGGCGTGATGCCCCCGATCAATACAACGCCGACACCGTATTCATTGTAAGTCTCAGAAAAATCAGCGAAATAATCGGCTTTTCCCAAAGCCTCCAGCACAGGCCTGCCGATGGTTTCAAAGGCGAACATGCCGATGCCATAGCCCGCAATCCCGCCCAGAACTGACCCGACGGTGCAGACGGTTGCGATCCAGAATGCGCGGTGCGGCGTCGCAATGATCAGCGGGATCAGCAGAACTTCGGGTGGAATCGGAAAAACCGAACTTTCCGCAAATGAAATCGCAAACAACACCCACAATGCGGCGGGATGATCAGCCATAGAGATGGTCCAGTTGTACAATCTGCGCAGCATCACGGGTCCTTTTGGGTGTTTCGGGTTCGATACCCTGCCGCCCGGTCCTGTGCCAGCCACAAATTGCAAATGTCCTGTGCGCTTTCAGTTGACGCCCCTTCGGCGACAGGCTAATCGACCCCCGTGCCCAAGTGGCGGAATGGTAGACGCAGGGGATTCAAAATCCCCCGCCAGCGATGGCGTGCCGGTTCGAGTCCGGCCTTGGGTACCAAATTTTCCGCAAAATTTTGATGATGCTGGTCGTTCTTTTTGATGGGAATGCCCGCATCAGCCGTGGGCAAAACAGCCTGCTGGCATGCTGCACATCCTGCCGAATTCTGGGCCGAATTGGGGCGTTTCCTGTTTCTCCACAATGTGGCTGATGTTTGCGGGATTGTTCAAAAATGGGGCGCAAATGCGGCGAAAGCGCGGCGAACGATTTTTGCAACCCATGCGCGAATCGGGCAAATATTGGTATAACGTATTGTAATTAATGATAAATGTTGGTGGTGCATAAGCCGCGCGTTACCAGAATGTAGCCTTCCGAGTCATTAACCTTTTCTTGCAAAGTCACATTTGTGCGCCGGACGTATCACATTTTGAACATGACCGGCTGCGATAAAAGTCACAGGAAGCAAAAGGGCGGATTGTGTCATGTCGTATGTGGGTATCTTTGGGCGCGTAGCGCTGCAGCAGAAAATGGTTTTCAAAGGTGAA
>JAHDBC010000037.1 GCA_020630595.1 Planktomarina sp. | reverse complement strand
GTTTTCACCCTTCACTTTGAAATCATCAAAGTTGACGGTGTATTCCTTCATCCCGCGGTATCCCAGCACCTCGATCTCGCCGCCGGAAATGCCGGGGTCTTGCCATGGCTGTTCGTCTGTGCCGGGCGTCTTTTCGGCAAGGAACATGGACAGACCCTTGTAATCCGTTGTGTCTGGGATCGTGCGGGCCAGCACCGTCATCACCTGTGTGCGGGCGGCGTGGGTGATCCATGTTTTGTTGCCGTTGATGATCCAGTCGCCGTTTTCATCCTGCACAGCCTTGGTGCGCAGCGATCCAAGGTCGGACCCCGTGTTTGGTTCTGTAAACACCGCCGTGGGCAGTGTTTCACCGGACGCCAATGTTGGCAGCCATTTTTGTTTCTGGTCTTCGGTGCCGCCTGCGATGATCAGTTCGGCCGCAATTTCAGACCGGGTGCCCAGCGATCCAACACCAATATAGCCGCGCGACAGTTCTTCGGACACCACGCACATGGATGCTTTGGACAAGCCGAACCCACCGTATTCTTCTGGAATGGTCAGTCCGAACACGCCCATTTCGGCCAGTTCTTCGATGACCTCCATCGGGATCAGTTCGTCTTTCAGGTGCCATTCGTGGGCCACGGGTTCGATCTTGTCGACGGAATAGCGGCGGAACTGTTCGCGGATCATTTCCAGTTCTTCGTCCAGACCGGACGCGCCAAAGATCGTTTCGGCCTGTTGATCCTGCATCAATTCAACCAACCGCACCCGCGCGGCCTGTGTGTTGCCTTGCTGCGTCAGGGTCATCACGGCGTCGTTCATCAAAACGCCCATGTCCTGCTGAGACAGGCCCAAATCCTGCAGCCGCAACACTTCGCCTTGGTTCATCGGGATGCCGCCGTACAACTGCCACAGGTATTCACCGAATGCGATTTGCAAGGTCAGCTGTTCCGCTTCGCCAAACTTGCCCTGATCCTGAAGTTTGTCAGCCCATGCCTGCATCTGCCGCAGGGCTTCGCAGTATGTGGCCAGCCATGCAAACCCGTGCGCCGCAGTCTGGTGCGCCTCGACCAATCCGTTGGATACACGCCCGTCCAATGACACCTGCGCCTTCACCTTGGTCTTTGCGATGTCATACAGCGCATCAACGGCTGGAAGCGCCGCTTTCGTCAGATCGGTCAAGCCGGGCAACAGGGCGTCGGCGTTCAATGTGATGTCTTGTCCGTCATGGGCCATGGTATGATCCTTGTTTGCTGGCTTGCAGCATATTTCTTTTGCAGTTGCAGCGCAACGATATTGCGTGGTGAATTGTTGCTTTGAAGTAAAATGACCAGCCCGATTTCAAGTGCCAATGCCACAAAAGACGTTTTGCCACAGGGTTCAGCCTGCCACAGATCCCTGGAAAACACAAAAAAGGGGCGCGAACCATCATCAGATTCGCGCCCCTTTTTGAAAAGGCTTGGCGATCAGCCGATTGCGACGGCCCGCACATCGTCATCAATATGCGGAACATACTGGGCGAAATTGTCTGCAAACATCTGCACCAGTTTTTCCGCCTGCGCATCATAAGCCGCAGCATCATCCCATGTGCGGCGCGGTTCCAAAAGCAGATCCGCCACGCCGGGCACAGACGTTGGAACGTCAAAGCCAAAGTATTCATCCTGACGGAACGTTCCTTCGTTCAGCGTTCCATCCAGTGCCGCCGTCAACAACGCGCGGGTGGCGCGGATCGGCATGCGGCTGCCCTTGCCATAGGCGCCACCTGTCCAGCCGGTGTTGACCAGCCAGCATGTCGCGCCGTGCTTTGCGATCTTGTCGCGCAACAGGTTTCCGTACACTTCGGGGCGGCGCGGCATGAAGGGCGCGCCGAAACAGGTGGAAAATGTCGGCTGCGGTTCGGTCACACCCCGTTCGGTCCCCGCGACCTTTGCCGTGAAGCCTGACAGGAAATGATACATGGCCTGCGCCGGTGTCAAACGTGCAATGGGGGGCAAAACCCCAAACGCATCACATGTCAGCATGATGATGTTTTTGGGATGTCCACCCAGTGCGGACGATGACGCGTTCGAAATATATTCCAACGGGTACGCGCACCGCATGTTGGCCGTTAGGCTGTCGTCGTTGAAATCCAATTCCTTGGTTTCCGGGTCATAGACCATGTTTTCGATGACTGTGCCGAATTTGGTGGTCGTGTCGTAGATTTCCGGTTCCGCTTCGCGCGACAGGTTGATCGTCTTTGCGTAACAGCCGCCTTCGAAATTGAACGTGCCACGATCTGACCAACCATGTTCGTCATCACCAATCAGCACACGTGCCGGATCTGCTGATAGTGTTGTCTTGCCCGTGCCGGACAACCCAAAGAACACCGCCGTATCCACCGGATTGCCGGGCGCGTGGTTGGCAGAACAGTGCATCGGCATGATGCCTTTTTCCGGCAACAGGTAATTCAGCAGGGTAAAGACGGATTTCTTGTTTTCGCCCGCATATTCCGTGCCGCCAATCAAGATCACCTTTTTGTCAAAGTTCATCGCGATCACGGTTTCGGACCGGCAATCGTGTTTTGCCGGGTCGGCCTGAAATCCGGGGCAGTTGATCACAGTGAAATCGGCTGTGAATTCATCCAGTTCTTCGCGGTCGGGGCGGCGCAACATGTGGCGAATGAACAGCCCGTGCCACGCCAGTTCGGTAACCATGCGCACATCCAGACGCTGCGATGGATCTGCACCACCGAACAAATCCTGAACGTAGAATTCCTTGCCCTTCATGTAATCCAGCATGTCGGCATAAAGCGCATCAAACCCGGCTTCCGACATGGCGGCGTTTTCATCCCACCAAATGCTGTCTGCGACCGATGCAGTTTTCACGATATGCTTGTCTTTGGGGGACCGGCCGGTGAATTTGCCAGTCGACACCAAAAATGCGCCGCCTTTGCCCAATTCACCTTCTTTGCGGTTCAACGCATGGGACACCAGATCAGGTTCAATCAGGTTATAATAGACCGCGCCCAACCCTGTGATGCCTTGCTCATCTAGGGTGAAGTTGGGGTTAACCCGTCCTTCTTGTGTCATTGGATGCTCCTGCGATCTATCGCGTTGGTTTGATTTGTCTGACCCTTAACATGGGCAAACTTAACAACAATAGGGCGGTGAGGGGTCGTTAGCGCAACCAAATCAGGTTTAGCGCAACCAGCGCAAAAACCCGCGAAAACTTTCAGTCAAATGCGGCACAAATGGGACAATCAGGGCAACAGTTTGTCAGTGATTCGAAGATAAATGTTGCGTTAGACGTCAAAAAAGCGGAAAACTTGGCAAAATACTAAAACTAAAAAACAAAGCAGTACACAAGGGGCAGGCCCATGTCTAAGATCGCACTGGTCGATGACGACCGAAATATTCTGACCTCTGTTTCCATGACATTGGAAGCGGAAGGGTTCGAAGTTGAAACATATAATGACGGACAGTCAGCACTGGATGCGTTCACCAAACGCATGCCAGACATGGCTGTGCTGGACATCAAGATGCCACGCATGGATGGCATGGATTTGCTGCAGCGTGTTCGTCAGAAATCATCCATGCCGGTGATTTTCCTGACATCAAAAGATGACGAAATTGACGAAGTTCTTGGTCTGCGCATGGGCGCGGACGATTACGTCAAGAAACCATTCAGCCAGCGGCTGTTGGTGGAACGCATCCGCGCCCTGTTGCGGCGACAAGAAGCGATTTCGGGCGATGTCACATCAGACAGCGAAGAAACCAAGGTCATGGTGCGTGGTGAACTGACCATGGATCCCCTGCGCCATGCCGTGACCTGGAAAGGCAACGATGTGTCGCTGACGGTCACTGAATTCCTGCTTTTGCAGGCGCTGGCACAGCGCCCGGGTTTCGTCAAAAGCCGCGACCAGCTGATGGATGTTGCCTATGATGATCAGGTCTATGTGGACGATCGCACGATCGACAGCCATATCAAGCGTTTGCGCAAAAAGATGCGTGCCGCCGATGACACGTTCAACGCCATCGAAACGCTGTACGGTATCGGCTACCGCTACAACGAAGAATAACCCATGAGCGCCACGTCAGACATTGACGTGCGCAGTTTGGAATCCGTGCGTGCCGCAAAGCGCGCAACGGATCCGACAGACGTTGTTCTGGGCGATGATTGGGTTGCCCCGGACAGCACGGTTGATCGTGAAATGCGCATTGACCGTGAAAACCGTGGGTTCATTTCCGTAAATCGATCCCCATTGGCGCGCAAGATTGTCATGTTCAATCTGATTGCGCTGATGATCCTTGTGGCCGGGGTTTTGTATCTGAACCCATCGCGCGACAGTCTGGCCTATCAGCGCGCCACCACATTGGTCAGCGAAGCGCGGCTGGTTGCCGACGTTATCGAAGCGGAAATGCCCCAAACCGCCCCGGTGAATTTCCAGACCGGCGACGGAATTGATATCGTCGAAACCGTAGCCGATATCGAATTGCGTCAGGGCGTCGAACTTCTGGTGTTTGATCCCCGGGGCACATTGATCGCCGAAATGACGGGGGATCAACCACTGACTGGCGCGGAAATCGATGGGTTGAACCGAACCCTGGGCAGCACCGTTCTGACCGATTTTCTGAACCGTATCTGGGATGGAATTTCCAGTCTGCAAACATCCGCGCCCCTGCCGGAAAACGTGCCGTCCACGACTGCTGAACGGGTGTTTCCGCTGGTTGCATCGGCCATCGACGGAACCACCAAAGTGCGCAGCCTGTCCAACGCCGAAGGTAAGACGATCTTCGCCGTGGCAACGCCCATCCAACAAGGCGATCGCACAGTGGGTGTGGTCGCGCTTAGCTCTGCTGCGGGTGAAATTGATCTTTTGGTGCGCCAGGAACGGGAACAAGTGTTGCAGGTTTTCGTGATCGCCCTTTTGGTTTCCATTGTGCTGAGCCTTGTTTTGGCAACCACAATTGCCAATCCCATTTCCGATCTGGCCAGGGCTGCGGAACTGGGCCGCGCGCGCAATTCCCATAAAATGTCGCCCGGGCGCATTCGCATTCCCGATCTGACAGGGCGGCCAGATGAAATCGGCCGGTTGTCCGGTGCGCTGCGGGGCATGGTATCAGCGCTTTATGATCGTATTGATGGCAACGAACAGTTCGCCGCTGATGTGGCCCATGAAATCAAGAACCCGCTTGCGTCGCTGCGATCGGCTGTGGGCACCATGCGCGTTGCCAAACGCGACGACCAGCGCGAAAAACTTCTGGATGTGATTGACCACGATGTGCGCCGACTGGACCGACTGGTCAGTGACATTTCGAACGCGTCCCGCTTGGACAGCGAATTGGTCAAGGAAGAAGAAGAAGAATTTGATCTTTTGATCATGCTGCGCAATCTGACCCAGTATCTGGGCGAAGATGCGAAATCCAAAGGGATTGATTTCCTTGAAGATTTGCCTGATGGCAGCATCGTAATGGATGGCTTGGAAGCGCGTTTGGCGCAGGTTTTCGTGAACCTGATCACGAATGCGATTTCATTCTGTCAGGATGGGGATGCCATTCGCGTCTGGTGCCGCAAGAAAGAAAACCGGGTTCTGATTGTCGTCGAAGACACCGGGCCCGGCATTCCGGAAACGGCTTTGGCGAAGATTTTCCGGCGGTTCTATTCGGAACGTCCCGAAGGCCAATTTGGCAACAATTCCGGTCTGGGTCTTGCCATCAGCAAACAGATTGTCGAAGCCCATGGTGGTGTGATCTGGGCTGAAAACATCAGACCAACGGACGCCGACATCACATCAGACCCAATGGGCGCGCGGTTTGTCGTTGGTTTGCCAACCTGACCATGACTGGCACTGATCTGTGGAAATCATGGACCACCCAATCACTTGAAACCAGCATCCTTTGCCACGGCACGGCCGTCACGCTTGCCGGGCGGGGGTGCATCTTTCTTGGCGCGTCTGGGACGGGCAAATCGGCACTGGCCCTTGCCCTGATTGCCCGGGGGGCAACATTGGTCAGCGATGACCGGGTCTGGGTTGACCGCACGGCTTCGGGTTTGATGCTGCGCGCGCCGGATGTGGAAACGGGCATGGTGGAATGCCGGGGCATCGGCCTGTTGCGGCTGCCGGCCTGCGCCACGGCGTCGCTGGATTTTGCAGTCGATTTGACTGTTGGGCCGGGCGCACGCCTGCCAGAAACAACAAATAGTGAAGTGCTGGGGCATACGGTTCCCCTGATCCCCTTTTCCCCTTATGTATCAATGCCTGACGTTGTGAAAGTGTTGCTAGACCATGGCCCAGACACCCTTGCCCGTTAAAACACCGATGAAGCTGATCTTCGTGACCGGCCCGTCGGGCGCTGGGCGCACAACAGCCATCAACGCACTTGAAGACGCAGGGTTCGAAGCCATCGATAACCTGCCGCTTTCGCTGGCCCCGCGATTGTTGGATGGCCCCACGCTGGATCATCCGCTGGTGTTGGGCGTGGACACACGGAACCGCGATTTTTCCGTCGCGGCCCTGATTGAAGCGATTGACCTTTTGTCACGTCGCACGGATCTGGATTTGCAGGTGCTGTATCTGGATTGTGGGGCGGATGCGTTGCTGCAGCGGTTTTCGGCAACCCGGCGACGCCATCCCATGGCACCAGACGAAAGCCCGCGCGTTGGCATTCGTCGTGAATTGGAACTGTTGGGGCCCATTCAGGCGCGGGCCGATGTTTTGATTGATACGACCGATATGTCGCCCCACACATTGCGGGCCGAAGTGGAACGTTGGTTCGCCCCCCAGCCGGAAGAACGGTTGGCCATCACGGTCCAATCCTTTTCCTACAAACGTGGCGTTCCGCGTGGGTTGGATACGATGTTTGATTGCCGCTTTTTGCGCAATCCGTTCTGGGATCCGGATTTGCGGGGTTTGAATGGGACGGATGAACGGGTGCAGGCCTTTGTCGCGTCAGACGAAAGATTCGATGCGTTCTTTGAACATGTGCAAGGGTTGGCCCAATTGATCATCCCCGCCCATGTCGAAGAAGGCCGCACCCATGTATCAATCGGGTTCGGGTGCAGCGGTGGTCAGCATAGATCCGTCACTTTGACGGAAAAACTGTCTAAAACGCTGGCGTCCCAGAATTGGCGTGTTACGGTCCGCCACAGGGAGCTTGAGCGGCAGTCCGACACACGGGGCGGCCTCCAGCATGGGAAAGATACAGCGTGATCGGGATTGTGATCGTGGCACATGGGCCTTTGGCAACCGGCTATCTGGCCGCCGTGGAACATGTGGTCGGCGATCAGGATGGCATTGCTGCGATTGCCATATCTGCAGATCATGATCGTGCGGCCAAACAATCCGAAATTGCCGTTGCCATGGATTCCGTTGATCAGGGGGATGGTGTTGTTCTGGTGACAGACCTGTTTGGCAGTTCGCCTGCAAACCTATGTGTGAATGCCTGCGCATCCAAGAACCGGCATGTGTTATACGGGGCCAATCTGCCGATGCTGGTGAAACTGGCCAAATCCCGGGGCAAGCCTGTGGATGTGGCCGTGAAGCAAGCCGTCGCAGCAGGCCGGAAATACCTTGACTGTTATGCGTTGGACCCCCAAACGGCTGCGCAATGAAAACGTCACTTGATATCATCAACGAAAAAGGGCTGCACGCCCGCGCCTCTGCACGGTTTGTGGAGGTTGTTGAACAATATGACGCCGACGTGACCGTCACCCGTGACGATATGGTGAGCGCCGGGGACAGCATCATGGGGCTATTGATGCTTGCGGCGTCCCAAGGCACCCAGATTGAAATTGAAACCAGCGGTGCGGAATCTGATGCGCTGTGCGAAGCGCTGACACAATTGGTGGCAGACCGATTTGGTGAACCGCGCTAGCGGGCATAACGGTATGATGGGTGGATTTTTCTGTGTCTGAAACTGCGGTTGCGAAGAAAGCCACCTCCGATGCAATGACCGGCGTTGCGGCAGGTTATGACGTTCGTCGGCTGACCTATTCCGATACCTTTACCAACCCGATTTTGCGCACGGTCATCAAGGCCATGGAATGGATGACCGGCAAATGGACCATCATCCGGATCGTTCGGAAGTTCGAAAAGAAAGGGGAGATTTCGGATCACCGTTTTTTCCCCGAAGCGCTGGATACGATGGGTATCCCGCTTTTGACCCCCCAAGACCAGATTGACCTGATCCCCAAATCCGGGCCGGTTGTGATGGTGGCCAATCACCCCCACGGCATGGTGGATGGGATGGTTCTGGCGGATCTTGCGGGGCGTGTGCGCACGGATTACCGCATCCTGACACGGTCTGTTCTTGTTGAGCTGCACGAAGCCGCCGCGACCTACATGATTTCTGTGCCCTTTCCCCATGACGAAGATGCCCAGAAAAAGGGTTTGGAAATGCGGGCGCTCTCTATGGCGCATTTGAAAGACGGTGGTGTGATTGGCATTTTCCCGTCGGGTGTGGTCGCATCTTCGGACACGGCATTCGGACCCGCGATTGAACGGGAATGGAATGTCTTTACGGCGAAAATGATCTTTCGCAGCAACGCCACCGTGATCCCGGTGAAATTTTCCGGCCAGAATTCCAGATGGTATCACATCGCAAACCGGATTTCGGCAGTTTTGCGGCAGGGCTTGTTGATCCATGAAATCGCGAACCAGAAAAACATTCCGCAAGCCCCCACAGTGGGGGCGCCGATCACCCCTGCCGATTACGAAAAGTGGAAAAACGATCCACGTGGGTTTGTGGCGCATCTGCGAGATTTGACGATGGATTTGCCCGAAAACCCGACCAAGGGTTGACCCAAGCCTGACCGGTTAATCGATTGTCTTGAACTGTCGGCATATTTGCCAATGATTTAGGCCCACTGAAACACGTGTTGGCTATGCTTGTTCCCAGATGATTTGCGGGGTCGGCATGGCATTTTTGAAACTGGAACAGAACGACAGGTGGGGCAGGCCACAGTGGAAACGCATTGGATTGCGCTGTGATCCATCATCGATAGCGGGGCCTTATATCGCAGTTCTGGGCGGTGCGGAAACCTATGGTCGGCATATGTCGTCCCCCTATGCGGTGACCCTGTCGCAGATGTTGGGATGTCAGGTGATGAACCTTGGCACCGTACATGGCGGCTTGGACAGTTTGGACCGCACGATTGGGTTGACCGCCTATGCCAGGCAAGCGCAGGCCATTGTGATTGAATGCCCGGATCCGCGCCATTCCACGAATGCCTATTACCACGTGCACCGCTATAACAATGACCGCGTCATTGGTGTGACGGCGGCCTTCAGGGCGGCATTTCGTGGGATCGACACAGGATCGTTGCACTATGTGGGGCATGTTTGGAAAGCCTGTCAAACCATCGATCCAGACCGTACGGCGCAGATGGCGATGGATATACAGTTGGATGCCCGGCAACGGTTCACAACCTATGTGTCGCAGTTTGAAAGCCCTGTGGTGACAGTGTCATTTGATGATTTCTGTCCGGACACGGTCGCGTTGCGTTTCAAACCATCCGTGCGGATCACGCCGGTGACGCGATCGGGGCCAATCTGCGCCCCGCCATGGGCAGGGCAAGCGGCCCATGATCGTGCCGCCCAAGAATTAGCGGACATTCTGGCAGCGCACATAAAAAAGGCCCGCGCATAGGTGCACGGGCCAATCCTGATTTTGATAGTGGGCGCTAGCCCAGCTTGGATGTCAGTTCTGGAACGGCATCAAACAAATCCGCAACCAGACCATAATCGGCCACTTGGAAAATCGGCGCTTCTTCATCTTTGTTGATTGCGACGATGATCTTGGAATCCTTCATCCCGGCAAGGTGTTGAATCGCGCCGGAAATGCCCACAGCCACGTACAGGTCAGGGGCAACCACTTTGCCTGTTTGGCCGACCTGCCAATCGTTCGGGGCATAGCCTGAATCGACCGCGGCGCGGGATGCGCCAACGGCTGCGCCCAGCTTGTCTGCCAGACCTTCGATCAGGGCAAAGTCTTCTTCGGACCCGACGCCACGACCACCGGACACAACAACACCCGCAGATGTCAATTCCGGGCGGTCAGACGCGGCAACCTTGTCTTCAACCCATTCTGACAGCCCGGCATTGCCGGCTGCGGCCACATCTTCAACAGACGCCGCACCACCTTCGCCTGCGGCGTCAAATGTGGATGTCCGGATGGTTGCAACCTTGGTTCCGTCAGCGGATTTCACGGTTTGAATTGCGTTGCCCGCATAGATTGGGCGTTCGAATGTATCCGCGTCTACAACGGCGGTCACTTCGGAAATCACCATCACATCCAGCATCGCGGCAACGCGCGGCAGAATGTTTTTGGATGCTGCGGTGGAAGGGGCGACAATGTGCGAATAATCACCCGCCATACCCACGATCAGGTCAGCCATTGGTTCTGCCAGATCGTGACCATAGGCATCGTCTTTTGCGCACAAAACCTTGGACACACCGTCCAGTTTCGCGGCTGCAGCAGCGGCACCGCCACAATCTGCACCGGCACACAAGACAGTCACATCGCCCATCTGTTTGGCCGCTGTCAGCGCCTTTGCCGTGGAATCCACAGCCAATTCGCCATTGTTCACTTCTGCAATCAGTAGAACAGCCATTATACCGCCCCTGCTTCTTTGAGTTTTTCAACCAGTTCGTCGACCGAACCAACTTTGATCCCTGCGGCGCGCGCCTCAGGTTCGGCGGTGCTGACAATGGCCAGCCGTGGCGCGACGTCAACGCCGTAATCTGCCGCAGTCTTTGTATCCAAAGGCTTTTTCTTTGCCTTCATGATGTTGGGCAAAGAGGCATAGCGTGGTTCGTTCAAACGCAGATCCACGGTGATGATTGTTGGCATCGACACTTTGATCGTCTGCAAACCACCGTCCACTTCCCGCGTCACGGTGGCGCTGTCGCCATCGATATCGACTTCGGATGCGAATGTTGCCTGCGACCAACCCGTCAGCGCAGCCAGCATCTGGCCCGTCGCGTTCATGTCGTTGTCGATTGCTTGTTTACCGCACAGAACCAGCCCGGGCTGTTCTTCGTCGATCACGGCTTTCAGGATCTTTGCAACGGCAAGCGGTTCGATGTCCGTGTGCACATCATCCGCGGCCACAACCAGAATGGCGCGGTCTGCACCCATGGCAAGCGCTGTGCGCAGCGTTTCTTGCGACTTTTCGATGCCGATAGACACGGCGATCACTTCGTCGGCCTTGCCAGCTTCTTTCAGCCGGATCGCCTGTTCAACGGCGATTTCGTCGAACGGGTTCATCGACATCTTTACGTTGGCCAGATCAACACCGCTGCCGTCCGCTTTCACGCGCACTTTCACGTTATAGTCGATCACGCGTTTGACAGGCACCAAAACCTTCATCGGAGTGACTCCATTAATTTCGCCCGATCCGGGCAGTTGTAGAAACTGGGCCTATGTAACGCGGGCCTGATCGGCGGGTCCATGAAAAAAACAGCAATTTTTTCACGAAGGCGACATTTAGCGATAACAAAGCCCAGATAGGACCAAAGACTCAGCGATTGGCCCCGGGTACCCACAAAACATCGTCGGCACCAGCGTTGTTTGCGATTCGCGACGCGACGAAAAACCAATCCGACAGACGGTTCAGGAATTTGATTCCCGCAGGGTTGATCAGTTCCACCGTGGCCAGTTCAACACTCAGCCGTTCAGCACGCCGCGCGACGGTCCGGCATTGGTGAAGATGTGCCGCCAACGCACTGCCACCGGGCAGGATGAACGACCGCAAAGGTTCCAACTTGCCATTCATGGCATCGATTTCAGCTTCCAGTCGTTCGACCTGTGCGTCGATCATGCGCAGGGGCGGGTATTCGGCGGTGTCGTCTTTGTCCATGTCGGGGGTGCAAAGATCCGCACCCAGATCGAACAGGTCATTTTGGATGTTCGCCAACTGGCTGTCCATTTCACCGGTTGCATGCAGGCGGGCCAAACCAACAACGGCGTTGACTTCATCCACCGTGCCATAGGCGCTGACCCGCATGGAATGTTTTGCAACGCGGCTGCCATTCCCAAGGGCCGTTTCACCGGCGTCACCGGTTTTTGTGTAAATCTTTGACAGGACAACCATGTCAATTTCCCCCACTGCCAATGGCGACAAAGGCCAATATCAAAATGACTGCAACGAACTGGGCAGCAAGCCGCCATTGCATCAGCTTGTTGGATTGCTTGCGCGCATCAGCGCCGCCTTTGGCGAATGTCGCGATACCCGCCGCCAAAATCCCCAGAACCACAAAGCATGCGATCACGGCGGGGATGAATAATACGTTGTCAGTCATGGTGATCCCTTCCAATGCCACGCAACCTAGGTGTCTGATCGCATCTGACCACGTTGGTTATACGCTGCCCGTGACCTTATCGAACAGACGCTGCGGCAAAATGCGCTTGAAAACGGCCATCATGTAGGTCGGCGTTGTCACGAAATAGCGTGCCTTGGGGCTGTTGCTGTTCAGTGCTTGGATCACCTTGGCGGTGACCGCGCTGGCGGGCAATTCAAACCTGTCGGGTTCGCTTTCTTCGTACAGGCGGTGCTTTAGTGTTTCGTACTGGTCGCGCCGTGCTGAGTTTTCCCAATCAATCCACTTTTCGAAGTGCGGAATTGAATTTTCGCGGATCTTTGTTGTGATCGGTCCGGGGTTGATCAGCACGATGTGAATCCCCGTGCCACGCATTTCCAGCCTAAGCGTGTCGGTCAACCCTTCCATCGCGAATTTGGTTGCGTTGTAAGCCCCGCGCCAGCGCATGGCGGCAAAACCCAAAACCGATGAACAGTTCAGAATGTGCCCGTGGCCCTGTGCGCGCATGATCGGGATCACCTGCCGGATCACTTCGTGATACCCAAACAGATTGGTTTCAAAAATGCTGCGCAGCGCATCGGTCGGAAGATCTTCGACAGCGCCGGGTATTGCGAATGCACCATTGTTGAAAACAGCGTCAAGTGTTCCGCCGGTTTGCGCTTTGATATGATCCAAGGTGGCGGCGATCGTTGTAGCGTCGGCATGATCCAAACGTGGGCTGTCGAACCCTTCGGCGGCCAAGACATCGCAATCTGACTGTGATCTGCAACTTGCGAATACCTGCCATCCCTGTGCCTTCAGGGTTTTTGCACAGTCAAGCCCAATGCCTGACGAACAGCCGGTGATCAGAATAGATTTTGTAGGCATGAAGTGTCCCCGCGTTGCGGGGACCCGACATCAGTTTGTGACTGGCGTCAACAGGCGTTCTGCCATCCAACCGATTTGCCCGGTTGCAAGCACGCGCAGTTGCACCCAACCGCCACCGGGTGAATCAATCACAACCACTTCGTCGCCGCGCCCCAGCTGGTCCAGAACCTGAAAATCAGTGGATGGGCCATTGCGCATGTTCACGCGTGATCCTGCCACACGGCGCACATCTTCGTTGCTGTTTGAAGAAACGGCACCCGTTGCCATTGGTTCGACGGAAATCGCGGAACTTGTGGTGGTCGGGGCGTAGGTTTCGCCGCCGGTTTCGTTTTCTGTTTCGGCTTGAATCGCGCTGATGCCGGATGTCAGCGCCGCAACGATTTCAGCATCGTCGGGTGCTTCTGCCGGGGTGTCGACTTCCAGCGACGCCGGAACAACCTGTTCGGCCTGCTGGGTTTGTGCCGTGTCAGGTGCTGGGCCCGATGCGGCAAGACGGCTGCGGGTCGCCGGCTGGCTGGCGCTGTCACCAAATGTGGCAAGCACGCGGTCACCCTGGGCCGAAGGTGCAGGCGGTTCGAAATCCGACCCCCCGCTGAGTTCCCAAAAACCCCAAGCCAAAAATGCAAACGTGCAGAACATGAACTTATACATCGCGACATCCACCCCGAATCTTGCGCCTGAAAGCGTATATCATGGGGAAAGAACGCGTTCTGGGGGGAAAAGTTGCATTGATTAACCCCCTGCAGGAATTGTTGCACAGAAGTGACAAACGCTGGACGCCGGGAATCGACGTGGGTACACCACATGTATGTCCGATACGATTGATCCAAACGATATCCAGCCGAACGAAGTGTCTGAACCGCTGCGCCGTGCCATTGGCGAACGGTACCTGACCTATGCGCTGTCAACCATTATGCACCGTGCGCTTCCGGATGCACGGGATGGCCTGAAACCCGTACATCGGCGCATTTTGTACGCCATGCGCGAACTGAAACTGACGGCGACTGGTGGGTTTCGTAAATCCGCAAAGATTTCCGGCGATGTCATGGGCAACTACCACCCCCATGGGGACGGTGCGATTTATGATGCGATGGCCCGACTGGCGCAGGATTTCAACGTCCGCTACCCGCTGGTCGATGGACAGGGCAATTTCGGCAACATCGACGGCGACAATCCCGCGGCATCCCGTTATACCGAAGCCCGCCTGACCATCGTGGCAGAGGCCCTGTTGGACGGGCTGACAGAAAATGCGGTTGATTTTCGGGAAAACTATGACGGCACGCTGGAAGAACCCGTTGTTCTGCCTGCCACGTTCCCAAACCTGTTGGCCAACGGATCGTCAGGCATTGCCGTGGGGATGGCGACCAATATTCCGCCCCACAACATTGCGGAACTGTGTGATGCCTGCCTGCACCTGATCAAAGCACCCGATGCGCGCGACGACACGTTGTTGCAATACGTGCCCGGCCCGGATTTTCCCACGGGCGGAATCATTGTTGAACCGCCGGAAAATATCGCGACTGCGTACCGAACGGGCCGCGGATCATTTCGGTTAAGGTGCCGCTATGTGGTTGAACCGCTGGACCGGGGCCAGTGGCAGATCGTGGTCACGGAAATCCCCTATCAGGTTCAAAAGTCAAAGCTGATCGAAAAACTGGCAGAGGTGATTCAAACCAAAAAGGTGCCGATCCTGGCGGATGTGCGCGATGAATCGGCGGACGATATCCGGATTGTTTTGGAACCGAAAACCAAAAACGTGGACCCGGATGTTCTGATGGGCACGCTTTATAGATTTTCGGATCTGGAACTTCGGTTCAGCCTGAACATGAACGTGCTGATCGACGGGCTGACGCCCAAGGTCTGTTCGATGAAAGAAGTGCTGCGCGCCTTTCTGGATCATCGGCAAGATGTACTGGTGCGTCGCAGTCAGCACCGGTTGGATAAAATTGACCACAGGTTGGAAGTTCTTGAAGGGCTTATCGTTGCCTTTCTCAATCTGGATCGTGTGATTGATATTATCCGTTACGACGATGATCCCAAAGCGGCCCTGATGGCCGAACTTTGGGAACGGGACTTCAAAAAGGCCATGTCGGATTCCGACTACCTGACCCCTTTGACTTATTCCAAAGCCGACACCGGCGAATTGTCTGATGTTCAGGCAGAGGCGATTTTGAACATGCGGCTTCGGTCGTTGCGCCGTTTGGAAGAAATGGAACTGCGGCGCGAACGCGATGCGTTGATGGCGGAACGCGCCGGGCTGATGGATTTGCTGGAAGACGAAACACTGCAATGGGCCAAAATCAGCGAACAACTGCGTGCCACGCGCAAGGCATTTGGCAAGGACTATGATGGCGGCGCGCGGCGCACCACGTTTGCCGAAGCTGGCGAAGTGGAAGATGTGCCGCTGGAAGCCATGATCGACAAGGAACCGATCACCGTCGTGTGTTCGCAGATGGGCTGGATTCGCGCCATGTCGGGTCACATTGATCTGACGCGGGATTTGAAATTCAAGGACGGGGACGGCCCCCGGTTCATGTTCCACGCTGAAACGACCGATAAACTTTTGATGTTTGGGTCAAACGGGCGGTTTTACACGCTTCAGGCATCAAACCTGCCAGGGGGGCGGGGCATGGGCGAACCCGTTCGGTTGATGGTGGATCTGCCCAACGAAGCCAATATCATTGATTTGTTCATCCATGATCCAGATGGCAAGCGGCTGGTCGCATCATCGGCGGGCGACGGATTTATTGTCGCCGAATCCGAAGTTGTGGCACAGACGCGAACTGGCAAACAGGTGCTGAATGTGCGCGGCGATACGCACGCCCTGCTTGCGATTGCGGTTGGCGGCGATCAGGTGGCCTGTGTGGGTGAAAACCGCAAGGTGTTGGTGTTCGGTCTGGATGAACTGCCTGAAATGGGCCGGGGCAAGGGCGTGCGGCTGCAAAAATACAAAGATGGCGGTCTGTCAGATGTGACAACGTTTGACACATCAGCCGGTCTAACATGGAAAGATCCCGCAGGCCGCACCCGTACCGTCACGGGGGATGAACTGCACGAATGGATTGGAAAGCGGGCCGGAACGGGCCGGATGGCCCCACGGGGTTTCCCGCGCGATAACAAATTCAACTGATGTGATTTAAAAACTACAGATTCCAACGCGCGGTCTTGCTAGCGTGACCGAACAAAAAAAGAAAACCCGAGGGAACATTGATGTCCGATATTTCGAAAACGTTTCGCCCCAACTATCTGGGCGCAGGAAGCGATATATTTAAGCTTGCATTTGTCACCGGTCTTTTGACGGTTCTGACGCTGGGAATCTACCGTTTTTGGGCCAAAACCCGTATCCGGCGGTTTGTTTGGTCTTCCATCAAAGTGGATGGCGATCCCGCAGAATATACGGGAACAGGCCTTGAAAAATTACTGGGTTTCCTTGTCGCGGTTGTCGTTTTGGCTGTCTACCTTGGGATTGTGCAGTTGTTGCTGTCGTTCGTTGGGTTCAATCTGTTCGGCAGCCTTGCTGATCCGAACCCGACACCCGAACAAATCATTGCGCAGGTGGCAGCGACGTACATCACGCTCTTTGCTGTTTTGCCCTTGGTGTTTTTTGCGCAGTATCGGGGGCGTCGCTATATGCTGTCGCGCACGCGGTGGCGCGGTCTGCGCTTTGGCATGACGCCCGGCGCGCTGGGTTACATGCTGCGGGCGTGTCTTTATTTCCTGGGCCCAATCCTGATCTTTGCCGGTCTTTTCGCGCTGTTGGGTTTTGCGATGACCCCGGGCGATACCATGCAGGTCATCTTGATGGCGATTGTCACGATTGCGGGCATTATCGCCCCGGTTGTTGTGTTCGCATATGCGACATTCCACTTGCAGAAATATATGGTTGATCGCCAGTGGTTTGGGGATGCGCAATTTGTGCAGAACGGCAAATGGACTGCGCTGATCCGCTATATGAAACATTTTCTGTTTGCTGTGTTGGTTTTGGTCGGGGCCGGGGTGATCGGGGGCGTGTTCGAAACGTTCGGGCTTGCGATCTTGCTGGGGCTGATTGGTTACTTTTGGCTGTTTTACGCAGGCATCTATTTCAGCGTCATGTCGTATCGCTATCTGACCGAAAATCAGGTGCTGGATGGCCAGATCACATTCCAAACGACCACCAGCGTTGGCGAAATTACGAAGCTTTATGTTTTGGGCGGCATTCTGGTGGGTCTGATCGCATTCGTGTCGTTTTTGCCTGTTGGGCTTTTGGCCGGTGACTTGGCAATGTCGATTGCGATGGGCGGGTCTTTTGTGTCCGTGATCGTGCTTGTGGCGCTTTACCTGTTGGCCTTTGCGATCATCAGCGCGGCTTCGTTGGCATTGATTTCACAGCCGGTGCTGGCACACTATGTGACGACCACATACATTGAAAACGCAGAACACCTGACAGAAATCCAACAGCGGACTGCGGACAGCATTCCCGATGCTGATGGGTTTGCTGATGCGCTTGATGTTGGGGGGGCGTTCTGATCGATCAGGACAGGTACCCAGCCCAATATTATGACGGGCAAACGGCACAGCGGCACACCGCCGCTGTGTACGTAGACCGTGTAGCTGAACAATTGGTGATCACCGTCTTGCAGACCGAAGCTGTTCAGGCTTGGGACCTGTCGGTCTTGCGCCGGGTGGGGGATACCGCCGATGGTGCGCTGCACCTGTATCAGGCCGGTGAAGATGACGCCCAAAGGGTCGTCATTTCCCATCGGCAGGCAAAGACCATCATCGAAACGCTGGCGCCCCAGCTGGATTCGAAAGACATGTCATGGGTGATCTGGCGAAAAATTGGTCTTTGGACCGGTGGGGCCATTGCCGCATTGTGCCTGATGATTTTTGTGATCATTCCGTCATTGGCCGGGTTGCTGGCACCCCTGATCCCACCGGAACGCGAAGCCGCCGTTGGGCGGTCCGTTCTGGGCCAGATCGAACGGTTTTTTACGGACGGCAAAGATGGTGCATGGATCTGTTCCAGTCCCGAAGGGGACGCGGCACTGGCCAAGATGACCCGTACCATGCTGGGGGACCGGACCGTGCCCTATGATCTTGTGGTGCAAGTCACACGTGTCGATATGATCAACGCCTTTGCCTTGCCGGGGGGGCAAGTCGTTTTGATGGATGGTTTGATTGACGCCGCGGACACCCCCGAACAGGTCGCCGGAGTTCTGGCCCATGAAATCGGCCATGTGCATTACCGCGATCCAATCGAACAGGCGCTGCGCGCTGCGGGAACCGGCGGTCTGCTATCGCTTGTTCTGGGGGATGTCACGGGCGGGGCGCTGATTGGTGTTGTTGGCGAACAGATGATCAATTCCAGTTATTCGCGCAAAGCGGAAAACCGTGCGGATGCCTATGCGCTGGACCTGATGGACAGCGCAAATCTTAATCCCGAAGGATTCGCCGAATTCTTTGAAACGCTGCAGGCGGAAATGGGCGATGCGGCAGATATGGAAACCCATCTGGAATGGCTTAGCACACACCCAGCCAGTGGGGGGCGCGCAGATACGGCACGGGCCGCAGTCGATGGGACGCGCCAGTATGACGCCATTCTGACAGACGCCGAATGGGCGGCGCTGCAATCGATTTGTGACTAGGTCAGGCCGGGTCGACCTGTAGCCACACGCCGCCTTCGGGCCGCAGGGTCAGGATCATAACCGGTTTTGGGTCCTTGCCCGGGATCCTGGTGAACCGGTATCGGCTTAGCAGTGTCGCCAGTATGATCACGGCCTCTTGTATGGCGAACTGTGCGCCGATGCAGATGCGTGGGCCATTGCCGAATGGCAGATATGCATAGCGGTCAATCGATTTCGGATCGGCGAAGCGTTCCGGATCAAAGGCATCCGGATTTTCCCAGATTACTGAATTTCGATGCAACGCATAAACGGGCAGGGTCACGGTATCGCCCGGTTGGATTTTGCGACCACACAGATCATCATGGATGCGCGCCGTGCGGGATAAGAACGCAGCAGGCGGATACAGGCGCAGCGTTTCGTCGATGATCATCCGCGTGAATGGCAGTTGGGGCACATGGTCTGCCGTCGCGATATCGCCGTTCAGCACCTGTTGCGCTTCTTCGCGTGCGCGGTCCTGCACATCCGGATCAAAAGCGCACAGATACAGTGCCCACGCAAGCGTCAGCGCCGTGGTCTCGTGGCCCGCCACTATGAACGTCAGCAAATTGTCCCGCAGTTCTGCGGTGTTCATCTGGCGCTTGGTTTTGGGGTCTTCCCCTTCCAGCAAAAGATCCAACAGATCGGGAACCGCCCGGGGGCCTTTGGTGCGGCGTGCGTCGATTGCCTTGTCCGCGATCCGCTTTGTCTGTTTCAGCGCATTGCCTGAAAAAAAACGCCCCGGGCGCGGCACCCATGTGGGGACGCCAAGAATGTCCATCACGCTCATTTTCGCGGTGCTGGCCACGTAGCGGTCGATGGCATGGTGAATGGCATCGCGGTCAACGCTGTCATCGCCCGAAAATGTCACATCCGAAATGACATCGAACGTCGTTGCGACCATATCTTCAAACATATCAACAGCCCGTCCGGTTTGACCGGCCAGCCGGTCCACGGACCGTTCTGCGGCAAGTGACATGACGGGCCCCAGATTGTGAACATTGCGGTGGGAAAACACTGGGCTTGCCGCACGGCGCTGCCACCGCCAATGCGCCCCTTCTGCAACGAACAAACTGTCCCCAATGGCGGGTTCAAGGATGTTCTTTGTCACATCAGATTTGGGATAGTGTTCAACCTGTTCCAGCAAAACGCGCCGCAGCGCGGTGGGGTCCATGACCATGTGCCAGCGCACCGTCGCCGTTTTGCCACTGACGATCGGCTGTTTGGTCGCGATATCAGGGATGATCTCCAAAACATTGCGGCGTGCCGTTTGCAAGGATTCCAAGACCCCCATGGGTTGGCTAACCAGCGGGACGCGAACGGGCAGGGATGTCATGCGGGAACTCCTTTTGCACTACAGACACATAGGCAAATTGAAAGGAATGACCATGCTGTTGTGATTGCGACATTTCCGACCACCCGCTAGTGTCGCGGCGACGATGGGGTCAAAGGGACGAAAGATGAAATCTGTTTTGAGTGTGCTGGTGCTGTGCCTTGGTCTGGCAGCGTGTGGGCGGCCCGTTGATCTGGATCAACCTGCTGATCCTTTGGGCAATTTTCGCCTTGGGTTTAATGTGATCACGGTTCTGGATGAAAATGTGCAGGGCCCCCTGTCACGCGATGTCACTGAAACCGAATGGGAAGAGGCATTGCAAAAATCCTTTGACCGCCGGTTTTCCCAATTCAACGGGGACCGTCTGTATCATCTGGGCATCACAGTTGTGGGATATGTCGTTGCCGTGCCGGGCATTCCGGTCGTGCTGTCACCCAAATCCATCCTGATGTTCGATCTGAACGTCATCGATAATGAAACGCGCCAGCCGTTGAATGCGCCGGGCGAACGGCTGACCGTCATCGAATCTTTCACCGGGTCAAATATCGTTGGGTCCGGGCTGACCAGCAGCAAAGACGAACAGATCGAAGATCTGGCCGCACGGGCCGCCCAACAGGCGGAAAACTGGATGCGCACCCAACCATGGTTCTTTGGCACAGGGGCAGGATTGCCGGAACCTGCGACTGCAGCACAGTGATATCAAACCCCCCTTGATTTTCTGGGGCGGGTCCAATATCTGCGCGGCCATGTTTAACCCGGGCCCGGAATCCTTCATGGGCGGCCCCCAAGATACAAGGCGCCACAGCACATGGCTAAGGAAAAGTTTGAACGTTCCAAACCGCACGTCAACATCGGCACGATT
>JAHDBC010000036.1 GCA_020630595.1 Planktomarina sp. | reverse complement strand
ACAGAGGCGGAACTGGCGCGGGATTTCGCGACCATTGACGCGCTAAAGATGCATCCGCGGTTGGCAAAATTCATCGCCTGGGTGTCCAAACGCCCGCCGACCTTTCATTCAAAAACAACGGGTGGGCGGCGCAAGCGTTAGGCGGCGTCGTCTTCGTCTTGGATCAGATACGGTTCCAGCTGCATGATGTTGAATGTCATGTAAACGGCAAGTGCGATGGGAAAACCAAAGGTTTCCACCACCACCCATGTGTCATCCGACATGGTCCGCCAGACAATTTCATTGATCACGGCCAATCCGATAAATCCCAACACCATCCGCTTTGTGAGGATCATCCAGCCTTTGGTTTCCATCGGCATAAACCGATCCATGACCAGTTGCAGATAACTTTTGCCCTGCAACAGCCCAATGCCCAAAAGCAGCGCCATGAACGAATACACCAGCGTCGTTTTGAATTTGAAGAATGCCTCTGAATTGAACCACACGGTCAGCGATCCAAAGAACACCACCATGATCATCGTAAAGATATGCAGCGGCGACAAACGCCCCTTCAAATACCAAAGCGCGCCCATGGCCAAAAACAGGATCGGGATAAACACCACCGTTGCCGCGATGAACCCCGAATATTCGGTGCCAAAGGCAGTATAAGTATTGTCTTTCATAAACAGGTAAATGCCGAAAAACGCCAATGATGGCCCCAGTTCCAAGGCATTTTCCAATGGCGTTGCTTTTTCTTTGGCCATTGGCCCTACCCCGCAAATTCGACGATCACCGCACCCAGCGCGATCAGCGCCATGCATCCTGCACGTATGGGGCCAATGGTTTCTTTCAACAAGGCCCAGCCAATCAGCGCCGCAAAAACTGCAGATGTTTCGCGTAAAATTGCAGCTTCGCCAACTTTGTCCAACCGGGTTGCCATCATGATTGCACCAAATGACACCATGGCGACCACACCGCCAATCAATCCACGCGACACGATGGGACGGACGGGTGGTTTCACCGTCAACCGGTTCCAGCGGCGCAGGGCCAGCAGGGGCATAAACCACGCATCAACCACAAAAAACCACATCAGGAACGTAAACGGATCAGCGCTGGCGCGGATGCCATAAGCGTCAAACACCGTGTATGTTGCAACGGCCACACCCGTCATGACAGCAAGACCCAGCGCAATCATTAACTGGCGACGGTCAAAGGTCTGCGCGGCCATGTTCACGGCGGACAGTCCGAACATGCCCAGCAACAGCACCACAACCCCACCCCATTGCCCCGGATTGAACGTTTCACCGAACAAAAGGAACGCCATAAGGATGATGACGACCGAACTGGTGCCCCGCGAAATAGGGTAAACAACGGAATATGCACCCACGGTCAGCGCCTGCCCCTGAAACAGCTTGAACGCCACATGGATCGTCCAAGACACCGCCAACAAAAGCCAAATCCATGGGTCCGGCCATGGCACCACGAACACCGCAAACGGCAGGGCAATCAGACCATACACGGCATCCATTGCACCGCGCAAAATAAACGGGTCTGCGGCCTTGTTCTTTTGCAGCGCCGAAAACAGCGCGTGCAGGAATGCAGACACCAGCGCCAACACCATGGCCAAAGTTTTGCCCTGTGGCGTGCCTTCGATGGCCAGAATGGTGTCGGTGATCACGCGGCCCCGGTCAGGGCTTTGGCGAAATCTTCGGGATCAAAGGCATCCAGATCATCAATCTGTTCCCCAACACCGATGGCGTGGATGGGCAAACCGAACTTGTCGGCCAACGACACCAGAACGCCACCCTTTGCCGTGCCATCCAGTTTGGTCATCACCAGACCCGACACATCTGCCAATTTCTGAAATTCTGTCACTTGGTTCACAGCATTCTGGCCGGTCGTCGCATCCAGAACCAACAGGGTGTTGTGGGGGGCTGTTTCATCTTTCTTGCGGATGACGCGGACGATCTTTGAAAGTTCTTCCATCAAATCTGCCCGGTTTTGCAAACGGCCCGCCGTATCAATCATCAACAGATCAGCGCCCATTTCTTCCGCCTTACCCATGGCATCAAAGGCCAGCGACGCCGGATCAGACCCTTCGGGTGCGGTCAAAACCGGCACCCCGGCGCGGTCGCCCCAGACCTTTAGCTGATCGACAGCAGCGGCGCGAAATGTATCACCGGCCGCAATGACCACGGATTTGCCCGCACCCTTGAATTGTGATGCCAGTTTCCCGATCGTTGTGGTTTTGCCAGACCCGTTGACGCCCACGACCAAGATCACCTGCGGCGTTTTCTGATAGATTGGCAAAGGCCGCGCCACAGGTTCCATCACACGTGCGATTTCGGCGGACAACGCGGATTGCACATCCGGTGTCGACATTTTACGGCCCAGGCACACTTCTGCCAAATTGGCTGTGATGCGCGCGGCGGTATCGACGCCCATGTCGGACGCGATCAACAGATCTTCCAATTCTTCCAGCATGTCATCATCCACCATACGCCGCGGACCTGACGATTGGACTGGCGTGGCAGCAGGTTTGGTCGTCGTCGTCTGCGGTTTTGGTGATGCGGGCGCTGGTGCAGCCGGTTCAGGTGCGGCTGGGGTCGATGCGGCGGGTTCGACCACGGCTTTCGGTTCTGGTGCGACATCGGCAGTCGCATTTTCTTCGGCCCCGTCTTCGACCAGATCAGCCAAACCTTCTTCGATTTTGGAAGAAGACCGGGTCAGGCGCTGTTTCAGTTTGGAAAAAAAGCTCATCGGGTTTTGCTTTCATGTCGTCTGTCACCCCACCTAAACATCTGACCGCCAATTAGAAAGCCCCTTGCCCGCTTCCCCCTTGACAGCATTGCCACACGCAGGCCCTTTGCATTCATGTACAGAGTTGCGTTGTTTTTGATTTTCACCCTGTGGTCTGCGCCGGTTTCTGCGCAGGATGCAGATCGGTTTTGCAGCACCGGAAAATGGTCCGCACAGCTGTGCATCCGCAACGACCATCGGCAGGAAGACACCTGTCAGGCCATCCGAACATTCGCCGATCATTTTGGGCTGAACCGTGGGTTCTTTGCCCGTTTGATCTGGCAGGAAAGCCGGTTCGATCCCAACGCACTGTCGCGTGCGAACGCCATGGGCATCGCACAGTTCATTCGGTCCACGGCAGATTTGCGGGGATTGGAAGACCCCTATAACCCGGCTGCGGCACTGGAACATTCCGCGCAATATCTGGCCGAACTGACCGAACGATATGGCAATCACGGCCTTGCCGCTGCGGCGTACAATGGGGGCGAAGGCCGCGTGAACCGCTTTTTCGAAGGCGGTGGCTTTGCCAGCGAAACCATCAACTATGTAAACATCATCACGGGTCATTCGGTGCAGGACTGGAAAGAAGAACCCTATCCCACTGCCGACTATCGTCTGGATGGGGACACAGAATTCATGGCGGCCTGTGTCGCAATGGCGGCAACCGGGCGATTCACGCCGCAAAAGACACTGCCGCCGCCCTTGAAACCCTGGGCTGTGCGTGTGGCATGGGGGGCAAGCCGTGATCGGGCCATGGCCGCCTATCGCACCAATACGGCCCCCGCTGCATGCCGCGCGATCCTTGCACCTGAAAAGCTGGATTTGGTGGAAATACCCAACCGGTTGCGGGGTCGCCCGCCCTATTTCATGGCCCACATCGGGCGCGACACCCGGCAACAGGCGGGGCGTCTGTGCCGCGAATTGGCCACAGCGGGATGTACGTGCAGGGTTTATCGAAACCCTTAAAGATCTTTCAGAACATCAGCTGTGTTGACCACAGTTGCAAATTCACCATCCAAAATTGCCAATTCCGTGTCATGGATGGTTTGCGCGTCATAGCGCACCCCACCCCGCGTTTTCGGCCAGGCATGGCCCGCATCGCCCACCAAACGGACAGAGAACCCAAAATTGCCAGCCATACGGGTTGTTGTGGACACGCAGTGTTCTGTTGTGATGCCGCATATCACCAATTCAGTCACGCCCGAACGCCGCAAAAAGACATCCAAATCCGTGCCAACAAAGGCAGAATTTTCGTGTTTGATGATGTGCTTTTCGCCATCCAACGGGCCAAAGCCATCCTTGAATGCAAACCCCGGCGCTGTCTGGTTCAACGGTGAAGCTTTGGAATGCGACGCATGTTGAACCCAAACCACAGGCCACCCCCGGTGCCGCCACGCATCAGCAAGGGCCAATGCATTGCTTTCTGCGCCATCGTTGTTGCGGGGTCCGCCCCATGCGCCTTGATCATCAAACCCTTTTTGAAAGTCGATCAGGATCAGTGCAGGGGCGGCCATCAGATTTCATCTTGAAAGTGTGTCATGACGGATTTGATGGGATTTGGTGCCGCCTGTCCCAGACCACAGATCGAAGCATCGACCATGGCCGTTGACAGATCTGTCAGCAGGTCCTGGTCCCACGTATCGGCCTGCATCAGCTTGACCGCCTTTTCGCAGCCAACACGGCATGGGGTACATTGACCGCAGCTTTCATCTTCGAAAAAGCGCAGCATGTTCAGCGCCGCAGCCTTTGCGCTGTCCTGATCAGACAGAACGACCACAGCGGCAGACCCGATGAAAGTGCCCAATGGTTGCAGCGTGTCAAAATCCAGCGGCACATCGTTGATGGACGCAGGCAACAAGCCCGATGATGGGCCACCCGGTTGGTACGCTTTGAACACGTGACCATCCGCCATGCCGCCCGCCGCCGCGATGATATCAGTGATAGTGGACCCTGCAGGCAGCAAATAAACACCCGGCTGCGCCACACGGCCCGATACGGAATAAGACCGCAGGCCCTTGCGACCGTTGTGTTCAGTTGTGTTCAGGCATTCGGGCCCTTCGCGGCACACTTTGGCGACCCAGTACAGGGTTTCGACGTTATGGACCAACGTGGGGCGGTTATGAATGCCGACCTGTGCCACAAACGGTGGGCGGTGACGGGGAATGCCCCGTTTGCCTTCGATGGATTCGATCATTGCGGATTCTTCGCCGCAGATATAGGCCCCCGCCCCCCGGCGCAGGTCAATGTATCCGGGTTCCACGATGCCTGCGTCTTCCAGTGCTTTGATTTCAGCGGCCAGAATGTGAAGCACAGCTGGATATTCATCGCGCATATAAATGTATGCGGTTTCCGCTTCGACCGCCCATGCTGCGATTAGCATCCCTTCCAAAAACAGGTGCGGGGTCCGTTCCAGGTAATAGCGGTCTTTGAACGTGCCCGGTTCACCTTCGTCGCCATTCACAGCCAGATAGCGCGGCCCTTCGTTGGCACGCACAAAGCCCCATTTGGTGCCCGACGGAAAGCCAGCCCCCCCCAGACCGCGCAAACCACTTTCCTTGATCTGCGCTTGAACATCTTCCCAGTTGCCAGTTGCACGCAAATCCTTCAGCGCACGATAACCGCCGCCGGCAACGTAAGCGTCCAGCGCTTCGTAATCGGGGATGGTGGGGTGCGTGTGGCCATGCGCAATGGCATCTTCCACCTTTTCCACGGTGGCATGGTCGATATGGGCATGGCCCAATTCCAATACGGGGGCCGTGTCACACCGGCCCATGCACGGCGCGCGCAAAACACGCACCTGCGATGCATCCAACCCATCTTCCAACGCCGCTTTCAGCTGCTGCGCCCCAGCCAATTCGCATGACAGGCTGTCACAAACACGGATCGTCAGCGCGGGTGGCGGCGTTTCGCCTTCTTTCACCACATCGAAATGGGCATAAAACGTCGCGACTTCATAAACTTCGGCCTGACTGATGCGCATTTCTTCTGCCAAGGCACGCATATGTGCAGCAGACAGATGGCCATATTGATCCTGAATCAGATGCAGATATTCGATCAGCAAATCGCGTTGGCGCGGACGGTCCCCCAGCAGATCACGCACTTGATCCCATGCGGTATCATCCAACTGGCGCCCCTTGGTCGATGTGCGGCCCTTGCCGCGACCCGATTTCCAAACACCTTTGCGATCATCCAATGCCATTTTGACACACTCCCCGGCTGTGGTGGGGTATGTGTAGGCCAAGGTATGCCGGGATCAGATACTCAAAAGCGACACACCGTTCCCATTCTGCGTTTCAGCGTTTAATCTTGCGCTATGACGCGCCGCACATCGGAAACTTTTCTGGGCTTTTTGGCCTGTTTGCTGATTTTCACAGCACAGGCAGCCGTTGCAGATGACCCGACACCGCCACAGGTCTTCAAACGACTGACCTATGGCAAAACCTTTGATTTCAGCAGCAATGGGTTTGTCTATGGCCGCGAAACCTATTTGCCCGGGAACCGGGTGATCTGGGATGATCTGTCCGGCATCCAGTGCGGGCATGGCATCTGGTACGCCCAAGACAACCAGATCTGTTTCGAATATGACCATGACCCCGGCGTTCCGAAATGCTGGCATTTCTTCGAAGGGGACGGGGGCGAACACCTGTTGGAATACGTATCGCCCGGCGAAGATGACGGGGATTACCGCATGATTGAAACCGATGGCGGCATGATGTGCCCCAACCCGTTTATCGGTGCCTAAAGCAGGCTGCCCTGTTCTGGCGGCGGCGATTTGGCCGTTTTGGGTTTGCCGCCTGACACGGTAACACGCCCATCGGCGAATTCGATTTCAAGATGCTTTGCCGTTTTCACCGCCGCCTTTCCCGTCGCCACCGCGCCATCCGCATGCACAACGGCGTACCCCCGTTTCAGGGTTTCCTTGTACCCCAGCGTTTCATGCAACCGATCCATCGCGATCAGGCGATCTGACAATCCTTTCAAACGCTGCTGATGTGCGGCCTGTGCGCGGTCTGCCAGTCGGGTCAATGCCACCGCTGCATCTGCACGGGGGCGGTCAACCAAACCGGGGCGCAGACGCGCAGAAAGCCCATTCAACCGGGTGCGATTGTCGCGGGCCACACGGTCCAAGGCCGGCGACAGGCGCCCACCGGCAGACGCAACCGCACGTGTATTTTGCTGAACCAAGGTCAACAGGGTTTGCGGACGCACGCGTGCCGAAAGATCCGCAAGCCCCAGCCGCCCCCGCTGCACCACCTGACGCAGGGATTGGGGCAGTTTTTCATCCCAATAATCCAGACGTTGACGGGGTGCAGACAACAGACTTTCAGGCTGCGGAAAGGCCCGCGCCAAATCCTTGGCCCGCTGTTTTTGACGGGCCACAAGGTTCAAAAGTGCCGTCTGTCCCCGTTGGCCCAAGCTGTTGTTGGCCGCCATCAGGTCAAGCCTGACCGGAACCGCAAGTTCCGCTGCGGCTGTGGGCGTGGGGGCGCGTTGATCGGATACGAAATCGATCAGCGTGGTATCCGTTTCATGTCCCACCGCCGAAATCAGCGGGATTTTGGATGCCGCTGCAGCCCGCGCCACACGTTCTTCGTTAAAGCCCCACAGATCTTCGATCGACCCGCCGCCCCGTGCAACGATCAACACATCCGGGCGTGGCAATGAACCGCCCGGTTCCAAGGCATTGAACCCTTCGATGGCGCGGGCCACTTCGGGGGCACAGTTCTGCCCTTGGACGGCAACGGGCCACACCAAAACCTTGCGGGGGAACCGGTCACGCAAACGATGCAGAATATCGCGGATGACCGCCCCAGTGGGGGATGTGACCACGCCGATCACCTCTGGCAAGAAAGGAATAGGCTGTTTGCGCGACGGATCGAACAACCCTTCGGCGGCAAGCAGTTTCTTGCGCTTGTCCAGCATCGCCATCAGCGCACCCACACCTGCGACAGCCACGTCATCGACGTTCATGTTGTATTTGGATTGCGCCCCATAGGCGGTCATTTTGCCTGTGACGACAACCTCCATCCCTTCTTCGGGGATGACAGACAGGCGGGCGACCTGCCCTTTCCATGTTGTGCAGGCCAATGCGTTGCGATCATCTTTTACATCAAAATACATGTGGCCGGATCGGGCGCGCACGACCCGGCCCACTTCTCCTTTCACCCGTATGCGGCCGAATTCAGCTTCAAGGCTGCGTTTGATCGCGCCAGAAATTTCACTGACGGAATATTCGTGGGCGTTTTCGCCCGGTCGCGGGTCGTCAATCAGATCCATGGCGGTTGTTCCTTTGTTGTCGTCAGCTTATGACGCCTCAAGCACGTGGCAGCTTATGACGCCCCAAACGAAAGGCCAAGCGATGAACATTCTGATCCTGGGCGGCGGCGGTCGCGAACATGCACTGGCATGGGCTGTGTCCCAAAACCCGAAATGTGACAGGCTGGTCGTGGCACCCGGCAACGCAGGGATCGCCGATGTTGCGGAATGCGCCGCGTTTGACATTTGCAGCGGGGACGCTGTGTTAGATTTCGTGCAGACCGAAAGCATCGATTTCGTCATTATCGGCCCAGAAGCCCCGCTGGCCGCCGGGGTGGCAGATGCGCTGCGGGATGCCGGTGTTTTGACCTTTGGACCATCACAAGCCGCAGCAGAATTGGAAGCATCCAAGTATTTCACCAAATCCATTTGCGACGCAGCTGACGCCCCCACGGCCGCCTATGGGCACTTCAGGGATGCAGAGACCGCAAAGACTTATGTCCGGCAACAGGGCGCGCCAATTGTCGTCAAGGCCGACGGGCTGGCTGCGGGCAAAGGCGTGATCGTGGCAATGGACGAACAGGCAGCCTTGGACGCCATCGACGACATGTTTGGTGGAACGTTTGGCGACGCCGGGGCAGAGGTTGTGATTGAAGAATTCATGGATGGGGAAGAAGCATCGTTTTTCGTGTTGTGTGATGGCACAGATGTGTTGCCCATTGGCACAGCCCAAGATCACAAGCGCGTTGGCGAAGGCGACACCGGGCCAAACACAGGCGGCATGGGCGCATATTCCCCGGCCCCGGTTCTGACCGATGAAATTGCGCAAATTGCATTGGACCGGATCGTGAAGCCCTGCGTGGCAGAAATGGCGCGGCGCGGGACACCGTATCAAGGGGTGCTGTACGCGGGGCTGATGATCAAAGACGGCCAGCCCCGTCTGGTTGAATACAACGTGCGCTTTGGCGACCCGGAATGCCAGGTGCTGATGATGCGTTTGGGCGGTCAGGTGCTGGATCTGTTGCAAGCCTGCGCCGAGGGGCGATTGGCCGATGCCCAAGTCAACTGGGCCGATGATCACGCGATGACGGTGGTCATGGCGGCAAACGGGTATCCCGGTCCCCCCGCCAAGGGCACAGTTATCACCGGGGTCGAAGGTTTGCCGCAGACATCATCTGAAATGTGCTTTCATGCAGGAACCGGGCGCAACGAAAGCGGGCAGTTGATTGCCACGGGCGGGCGCGTTTTGAATGTGACGGCGCGCGGCGATGATCTGACCACAGCGCGTGCGCGGGCCTATGCGATGGTCGATGCGATCGACTGGGATCAGGGGTTTTGTCGCCGCGACATCGGCTGGCGCGCATTGCGCTGATCCTGCAGACGGCCTGCGGCCGACACGATGATTTGGGGGAAAGGGGCTTTGCCCCTCTCTGCGCTTGGCGCGCATTCACACCCCAGAGTGTATCTGGCAAACTGAAATTTATGGGCAGGTCAGATGATCCGCAAAGCTGTCGCGGTTCTGGTGACGCCCCAAAGGCCGGGAGGTGATTTCCGTTCCGGTAAATGTGGACGCCATGATCTGCGTCCAGTCTGCATTGGCCGTGATCATTTGCGGAACACCACCGCAGACGCGAAGACCCCCGGCTATATCCCGTTCGCCGATGCGATGGTTGGTCAGACCGGGTTGATCGGCAATATGGACCAAACGCCCGTCCAGAAAGCGCCAGACCCGCAGGGTTTTGGCAAGATGTGGGCGGTCGACATAGGCGATTTCCATATGGCCATCGCCATCCAGATCCGCCGCCCCCACCGGGGCGAGCCAGCGATGTGTGCGACCGATGTAGGGCGTGGCTGCGACCAACCCGTCTGTGTCATAAATCGCGAGCCTTGCGCCTTGGGCGATACTGGTTTCGACGACCATCACTTCGCCCGCACCGTCTTGATCGATATCAATGATGCGCGGTTCGGTATCTTCGAACACATGGGTCGGCGGCAAGGTCAAAACAAAGGTTTTGCCTTCAGCCGTTTGCATCCGCAGCGATCCGTATTCGATGGCATCGCCCAGAATGGCATGGCCGTAGCGATCCGTTGGATCACCATAACGCGCAGATACCACATCAGCCGCAGCTTGGCTGCCAGCCCAAGACAGAACGAGGGCCAGCGCAAACCGCATCAGATTTGACGTTCCGGCATTTGAACGACCAGGCCGTCCAGGTCTTCGGTCACTTTCAACTGGCATGTCAGCCGGGACTGGCCGGGTTTGGGTTCAAAAGCAAAATCCAGCATGTCTTCTTCCATGCCATCCATGGCGGGCAATTTATCAGCCCATGCAGGGTCGACATAAACATGACAGGTTGAACATGCACAGGCCCCGCCACAATCGGCTTCAATGCCAGGAATGTTGTTGTCGCGTGCACCTTCCATGACTGTCAGCCCCGGAGCGACGTCCACCACATGTTCTTTGCCGCCATGTTCGATGTATGTGATTTTGGCCATTGTGGCCTCCCGCTTTAAACTTCGATGCCTGAGGTAACACGACGCGGCAAAAATACCAGACCCTTTGCAAACTGGCTTGGTGAATTCCGTGATATGGGCTATTTTGCTGAAAACCGCCCAAAGAGGCAGAGCAGATGATCAAAATCCTTGGTGCCAGCCTGTGCACCATCAGCCTTGTGGCATGTGCGCCGCAGCCGAACTACCGGTCCAATTTCGTGGAACCGTCTGTGGTTGGCGTGATGTCGGCTGGCCCGGCCAATGCGCCGGCGGGCACGTGTTGGGGCCGTGATGAGACGCCGGCGACCG
The DNA here is from genome assembly GCA_020630595.1 of Planktomarina sp. Lineage (GTDB taxonomy): Bacteria > Pseudomonadota > Alphaproteobacteria > Rhodobacterales > Rhodobacteraceae > Planktomarina. Next base: position 10,754 of record JAHDBC010000036.1, on the reverse strand, counting down.
TCGAAACGCTGACGCAGATTATTCAGCAAACGCCAGAAACCCGGGATGAGACTGGAACGTTGATACGGCCCGCGACCTATCGCACCGTCCAATCCCAGCGCATTGTCGAAGGCCGCGATGATATCTGGTTCGAAACCCCCTGCCCTGATCAGATCGACGCGGTTTTCGTTTTGGCCCTGCAACGGGCCCTGAAACTGCGGGGCCTTTTTGCAGGCGATGCGACAGGCATGGTTGATCAGGCGACGATTGATGGCATCCGTGCTTTTCAACGCACATTGGATCTGAACAGCGGCCAATTGTCATTGGTGGCTGCCCGCAAATTGGGGATCGTTGCGTATAGCCGCGACGATATTCAAAAATTCTGATCGGCAAGAAAAAAGGGGCCCATAGGCCCCTTTATCGGAACAACACAAGTGTTGAACTTTAATCCAAGCTTAGGGCGACAAACCGTGGGTTGCCATCACGGCGGATCAGCAACAACAGGGATTTGCGCCCCGCGTCCTTTGCCGCAGACATTGCGCTGTCAAACTCCGACAGCGATGTCACTTTGACTTGACCCGCTTCTGTCACCAGATCGCCCGTGCGCAATCCTTTTTCGAAAGCTTCGGACGTTTCATTCACATCAACCACGATGACGCCTTCGGCATCTGCAGAAAGACCCAGACCTTCGCGGATGTCATCTGTCAGATTGGACAGCGTGATGCCCAGACCATCCAGTTCCTTTGGTTCATCCGGCGTTTCAGGTGCAGGCTGTGATGCGGGTTGTGCGGCTTCTGCCGTTTCACGGCGCCCCAACGTGACCAGCAGTGTTTCTTGCGCGCCGTTGCGTACAACGACAACCCGCACAGTTTCACCAACAGCGGTGTTGCCAACGGTGGACACCAACCCACGCACATCTTCCACATCCTGCCCATCGAAGGTCACGATGACATCGCCAGTCAGAATGCCTGCGTCTTTGGCCGGGCCATCTGGAACGTTGGTGACCAATGCCCCTGCGGCTGTGTCCAACCCTTCGATCCCGGCGGCGATGTCTTCGGTGACGTCTTGAATGCTGACACCCAGCCAACCCCGACGGGTTTCACCAAATTCCTGCAGCTGATCGACCACGCGGGTCACAACATTTGACGCCATGGAAAAGCCGATGCCGATCGACCCGCCGGTGGGGGACAGGATCGCCGTGTTTACGCCGACCACGTCACCGTCCATGTTGAACAGCGGACCACCGGAATTGCCGCGGTTGATAGCAGCATCGGTCTGAATGTAATCATCATAGGGCCCCGACAATTCGCGTGACCGTGCGGACACGATGCCCGCGGAAACGGAAAAACCCTGACCCAACGGATTGCCCATCGCAATGACCCAATCGCCCACACGCGCCGTGTCGCTGTCCCCAAAATTCACGAAGGGCAACGGTCCATCAGCTTCGACTTTCAGAACGGCGATATCGGTGTTTTCGTCGCGGCCCACCAGTTCAGCGGGCAATTCATCGCCGTTGAAAAATTCAATCATGATTTCATCCGCGCCTTCGATGACGTGGTTGTTGGTCACGATAAATCCGTCTTCGGAAATGACAAAGCCGGATCCCAGTGCAGATGACCGGCGGGGGGCACGTTCACCGCGACGGTCCTGAAATTCGCGAAAGAAATCTTCGAATGGGGAGCCTTCGGGGACGATGCCCGGTGCATCTTCGTTAGTGCGTTGGGCGACCACCGTGGACGTGGTGATGTTCACGACAGACGGGCTGATGCGTTCGGCCAGATCAGCAAAGCTGTTTGGCATCATCTGGGCGGCGGCCATGATCGACTGCGCGACCCACAACGTGATGGCGGCCGCAAAAAGCCCAAGGGCACGCAATGCTGGCTGTGCCTGATGTTTGGACAGGGCGATTGACTTCATGTGCGGTATCTCCTCAACAACATGGGTTCGGTTCGCCCCTTTGGGTTTTGCCAAGGGGCGACCTGTACGAATATGAATGTAGTGTTGCATCGCCACAACGCAATCACCTGACACAAACCGTCACTTGGCCGTGAGAATTTGGTGAGGCAGCGATACACTGCCGAAAAATGACAAGGGCCGGACAAACGCCCGGCCCCAATCAAGAACAGATTCGCGTTACTGCGCGTTTGGTGTCGCGGTTTTCAGATAGTCGAAGAATTCGCTGTCTGGCGACATGATCAAAGTCGAATTGCCTTCGAGCAAGGACCGTTCGTATGCCGTAAGCGACCGGACAAAGTTGTAAAACTCTGGCTCTGCGCCAAACGCTTCGGCAAAGATGGCTGTCCGTGCCGCGTCCGCTTCACCGCGAATGATTTCAGCCTGACGGTTCGCATCGGACACCAATTCAACCACTGTCCGGTCGGCCTGCGCCTGCGTACGTTGCTGGGCTTCGCGGCCCCGCGCGCGTTCGTCGGTCGCTTCACGTTCCCGTTCAGCGCGCATCCGGGCAAAGGTTGCATCCAAGTTTTGCGGTGGCAGGTCTGTGGCTTTCAGACGCACGTCAACCACTTCCAGACCCAGGGCGTTGGCCTGTTCAATCGCGCCGTTGCGAATGCGCAGCATCAACGCGGCCCGGTCAGACGACAGAATGTCGTTGGAAGACACAGACCCCAGAACTTCACGCAGCTGGGCCCGCAGGATGCTGTCCAAACGGACGTCAGCCTGCGCGATACCGCCCGTACCAACGGCCTGACGGAACTGGACGACATCCGCGATCCGGTAACGCGCGAAAGCTTCGACCCGCAAACGACGATCATCCAATGGGGTGACTTCGATCTGGTCAACTTCGCGGGACAAAATGCGGTCATCGTACCGGACAACGTTCTGGATCAGCGGAATTTTGAACGCCAAACCGGGTTCTTCCTTCACATCGCGGATCTGACCAAATTGCAGCACCAGCGCCTTTTCACGTTCGTCCACGATAAAGATGGACGACAGCACAAGCGCGATCACCACAACGATGCCGGGCAGGATAAATGTCATGCGGTTCATTATTGGGTCCCCCCACGATTTTGGTTGCCGCGCAGCAATTCATTGACCGGCAGGAAGGGCACAACACCCTGACCGCCCTGTTGTTCGTCAAGAATAACCTTGTCTACGCGACCCAGAACACGTTCCATCGTTTCCAGATAAAGGCGTGTGCGGGTCACTTCGGGCGCTTTCAGATATTCTTCCAAAACGGCAGAAAAACGGGATGCTTCACCTTGGGCTTCGTTCACCACGCGGGCACGATACCCTTCGGCGGCTTCCAAAACACGGGCGGCTTCACCACGGGCTTCCGCGGTCACGCGGTTGGCATAGGCATCCGCTTCGTTCTGGCGCTGGTCGCGTTCCTGTTCGGCCGCTTGCACATCAAGAAAGGCATCAATCACCGCATCAGGCGGGTCGGCACGGTCAAAGTTCACACGTACGATCCGCACGCCGGATTGATAGCTATCAAGGGTGGATTGGATCAATTCTTCCAACCGATCCGCAATTGCGGCCCGGTCCCTGTTCAGGATCGGTGCAAGGTTCGATTGTGCCACGATTTCGCGCATCGCCGATTCAGACACAGCCGCAATCGCCAGTGGCGGATCAGCCAGGTTGAACAGATACAGCGCCGGGTCAGAGATGTTCCAGACCACTTGGAAATCGATGTCGATCACGTTTTCATCGCCGGTCAGCATCAAACCCGCATCAGAACCGCCGCGCCCGGTGCCAATATCAACCGTTTGTTCGCGGGTGACCGGCAAAACCTCTGCCGTGACCAGTGGCCAAGGGGCAAAGTTCAAACCCGGTTCGCCGACGGATGAAAATTCGCCCAAAAACAGTTCGACCGATTTTTCTTCGGGACGAACGGTGTACAGGCTGGAAAACACCCACAGGCCAATCGCGACCAAGACACCGATCCAAATGGTGCCCTTTGGCAGACCAGCGCCGCCACCAGCGCCACCGCCTTGGCCGGAACCGCCCTTGCCGCCCATCAAAACGCGCAGTTGTTCCTGACCCTTTTTGACCAGATCATCTATTTCTGGGATTTGCGGACCATCCGGACCACGGTTGCCACCCTGATTGCCGCGATCCCGATCCCGGTCATCATTGCCTTGGTTGCCGCGGTTTCCCCCGCCGCCCCAAGGGCCGCCATTGTTGCCAGCCATTTAAGGAGCTTTCCTCACGTCATTAAAGTTACAGTGTAACCTGTGGTCATACGCCTGATTTTCAAGCGCTGCGCACAGGGGTTTTCATGGTCACCAGTTCTTCGGACATGGTGGGATGCACCGCACAGACCCGGTCGAAATCTTCTTTGGTTGCGCCCATTTTGACGGCAATGCCTGCCATCTGGATCATTTCACCGGCCCCATCTGCGACGATATGACAGCCCAACACCTTGCGGGTTTTCTGGCTGACCAACAGTTTCATCAGCACCCGGTCCGCCTTTTCGATGAACGCACCCTGCATGGGCCGGAACGACGTGCAGTAGACGTCGATCGGTTCCTGTGCGGCAGCCTGTTCTTCGGTTAACCCAACGGTGCCAACTTCGGGTTGGGTGAACACTGCCGTCGGGATCAAATCGTGATCGACGGGGGTTGGGTTGTCTTTGAACACGGTTTCTACGAATGCCATGCCTTCGCGAATGGCAACGGGGGTCAGTTCAACCCGCCCTGTGACATCCCCAATGGCATAGATGTGGTCGACGGATGTTTTGGAAAAATCATCCACGACGATTTCACCCTTGCGGCCCGTGTCGACACCAATGTCTTCAAGACCCAGATCGTTGGTGTTTGGGGCGCGGCCAGTTGCAAAGAATACCGCATCGAATTCCGCTTCTGCGCCCATGGTCGTTTTGACCCACAAAGGCCCGCTGCCATGGGCCGGGGCGACGCCCATGCTTTCGTTCGTTCCGGATGCGGCTTCGCGATTGTCTTTGTCGGCTGCCGGGCACATGTCCAGAATGTTGGTGCCTGTGTGGATCACGATGCCGCTTTGCTTCATCGTTTCCGCCACCAGCCCACGCGCTTCGTCGTCAAACCCGTTCAGGATCTGCGCGCCGCGCAAATACATCTCGACCTCCACACCCAGGCCGTTCAGGATGCAGGCGAATTCACAGGCGATGTAGCCGCCCCCGATGATCAGCATGCGTTTGGGCAAGGCTTTCAGATTGAAGATGTCATCAGACACCAGTCCAAGATGCGCGTTTGGCACATCTTGGGGCCGAACGGGGCGACCCCCTGTTGCAATCAGAATATGGCGCGCTGTTTTGGTGACACCATTGCCCAGTTTCACAGTATGCTTATCGACCAACACTGCGCGGCTGTGAAACATCTCTACCCCGGAATTTTTCAGCAGGGATTGATACACCCCTTCCAACCGGTCCAATTCGCCATGAAGGCGCGATTGAAAGCTGGGCCAATCAAAATCCCCTTTTGTGATGTCCCATCCGTACTGGCCTGCGTCATCTGCCGCGGTGCCAAACGATGATGCAAACACCATCAGCTTTTTGGGCACACAGCCCCGGATCACGCACGTGCCCCCCATGCGGCTTTCTTCTGCCAGACCGACGGTCTTGCCTTCCGCTGCTGCGACGCGGGCCGCGCGCACACCACCGGATCCACCGCCAATTACAAAAAGGTCAAAATCAAAATCCATCGTCAGTCTGCCAAATCTGTAAACAGGTTGTCCGTTTCCAGAAAATCGATCTTGTCTTCACCGATCGTTCCCTGATTGATGTCATGCACTTGGATACTGCCGTCCCCACTTCCAAGCACGACGACATCACAAATGTCGATAAACAACCCGTTTTCCACGATCCCGGGGATTTGGTTCAACGCCATTGCCAACTGCCGCGCGTCGCCGATGCGGTTCAGATGCAGATCAAGGATGTGATTTCCTTCGTCTGTCACATAGGCTGCATCACCGTTCATCCGCAAAGACGTGGACCGCCCCATCACATCCAGCGATTCCAGCAATTCTTCCAACAGCGCCTTTGTGGTTTGCCATCCAAAGGGGATCACTTCCACAGGCAGCGGGAACGCGCCCAGCGCTTCTACTTTTTTGGAGACATCTGCGATAACGATCATCTGATCGCTGGCAGTGGCGACGATCTTTTCTTGCAACAGGGCCCCACCGCCGCCCTTGATCAGGTTCAAGTCCCCATCGAATTCGTCTGTCCCATCGATGGTTAGATCCAGCCATTTGGCTTCATCCAGCGGGATCACCTTCAACCCCAAATCACCGGCCAGTTTCGCAGTGCGCGTCGATGTGGGCACGCATTGCAATTTCAATCCTTCGCGCTGCGCCCGTTCTGCCAAACAGCGCACCATCCACGCGGCTGTTGATCCCGTACCAAGTCCGACTTTCATGCCGTCCTTCACATAGCCAACAGCCCGCTTGGCTGCGGCGAACTTTGCCTTGTCGATTGGGGACAATTCAGCAGACATGGAAACGCTCCTTCACCGTATGGGGTTTCTTAGCGCCGGAATGCGGCAAGTGACAGGGGGCAATCACGGTTATTGTGACTGCGGGTGGTGGCACACGGCTTCGATGTTGTTGCCATCGGGGTCATGCACAAATGCGCCATAGTAACTTTCGTGATAATGCGGGCGCAGGCCCGGCGCGCCATTGTCTGTGCCCCCTGCGGCTAGGGCTGCGTGATAAAAAGCATCAACCGTCGCATGATCTGCCGCTTCGAACGCCACATGAACGCCCGGATGTTGTTGCGTTTCTTCATGGATCCAAAATTGCGGGCGATGCTGGCCGTAACCGCCAACAGACACGCCGCCCGTGTGTTCTTTGGGCACGATCATCATCAAGGTAATGCCCAACGGTGCCAGCGCATGATCGTAAAACGCGCAGGCACGATCAAAGTTAGAAACGGCGATTCCGATGTGATCCAACATTATAGGGTCGCTTTCATGCTGTTGCTTGGATTGGACGCACAGTACACCTGCGACAGTCAAATGCCACTGCAAGGGAATCGGCAATGTTCCTGTCCGTCTTCGATATGTTCAAAGTTGGGATCGGCCCGTCATCGTCCCATACAATGGGGCCAATGGTGGCCGGCGGCATGTTTCTGGATCTTTTGCGTGCCTCCCCTTTTAAGCCCGCTGGGTTGAAGGCGCGGTTGCATGGATCACTGGCCTTTACCGGCGTGGGCCACGCCACCGACCGCGCAACGCTTCTGGGGTTGGCCGGTTTCATGCCAGACACCTATGACAACGACAAAGCCGAAGCGGCATTGGCAGCCATGAAAACAGACCGGGTTGTGCACCCCGATGGCCTGCCTGAATTGCGGCTGGATCCGGCTGAAGACATTCAATTCGATTTCGGCCCTGCCCTGCCCGCGCACGCCAATGGCATGATCCTGATGGCGACCGACGCCCAGGGCGATGTGATATTGCAGGAAACATATTATTCCATTGGCGGTGGGTTCGTTCTGACCGCAGATCAATTGGCCGCTGGCCCCGCGCCAGATACGGGACCTGCCGTTCCCTATCCATTCACCAGCGCCGCAGAAATGTTGGAGATGTGCCAGATCACCGGCAAGACCGTCGCGGACCTGAAACGCGCCAACGAATTGGCACGGATGCCCATGGCGGATTTGGACGCAGGCATCGACCGATTGTGGCAGGTTATGAACGACTGCATCGAACGGGGGCTTACAGCCGAAGGCATTCTGCCCGGCGGGCTGAACGTCAAACGCCGCGCCAAGGGCATCCATGATGCGTTGCTGGCCGAACGGGGTATGAATCTGACGGCACCCCACACGATCAATGACTGGATGTCGGTCTATGCCATGGCGGTGAACGAAGAAAATGCCGCAGGCGGTCAGGTTGTGACCGCGCCAACCAATGGCGCCGCAGGCGTCGTCCCCGCCACTTTGCGCTATTATTTGGATCACGTGCCGGGGGCAGCCCCGTCCCATGTGGCTGATTTTTTGCTGACCGCATCGGCCATCGGGGGCTTGGTGAAACACAACGCCAGCATTTCCGGCGCCGAATGCGGCTGTCAGGCAGAAGTCGGCAGCGCATCCGCCATGGCGGCGGCTGGCCTGTGTGCGGTGATGGGTGGCACCCCGCAACAGGTCGAAAATGCAGCCGAAATTGCATTGGAACATCATCTGGGCATGACCTGCGATCCTGTCAAAGGATTGGTTCAGGTCCCATGCATCGAACGCAACGGATTGGGCGCGATCAAGGCGGTATCAGCCGCGTCACTGGCCCTGCGCGGCGATGGCACGCATCTTGTACCCTTGGATGCCTGCATCGAAACCATGCGCCAAACCGGCAATGACATGAACGAAAAATACAAAGAAACATCACTTGGCGGTTTGGCCGTCAACATTCCGAATTGCTGATCTGATGGCACCATCCCAAGACAACGCCCGCCTTGGCATCATTTTGATGGTGGGGTTTTGTGTTCTTGCCCCCCTTTCAGAAGCGTTCGTCAAAACGATTGGCGCCGCCCTGCCGTTGGCACAGGTTGTCTTGGCGCGTTTTGCTGCACAGTTGTTGCTGTTGCGCAAAGAAACCTGGACCAGCCGCAAACCTTGGCTGACACCGGGAACGGTTGCGCTGATCATCCTGCGCGCCATTTTGCACGTGATCGCGATTGCGATGTTCTTTTTGTCGTTGCGGTTTCTTCCACTGGCCGACGCATTGGCCATTGCCTATGTCATGCCATTCCTGATCCTGCTGGTGGGTTGGTTTGGCGGCGAAAAGTTGAAACTGGTTCAAGTGGGTCTGGCCGTTCTGGGTTTCATTGGAACGCTGATGGTCGTGCAACCCAGTTTTGCAAACGTCGGTTGGCCTGCGCTTTTGCCGCTTGGCGTTGCGGTCTTGTTCACCGCGTTCTTGTTTATAACACGCAAAATCAGCCCACTGATTTCGCCCATTGATCTACAGGCGGTCAACGGCATCGTGGCTGTGGCAGTCATTGGCCCGTTTGTGATTTGGGGCACGATGAACAGTCACCCTGAACTGGCGATTGTCCAGACCACACCGATCTTTGGATTTTATCTGTTGATGGTCGGGCTTTTGGGGACAGCCGGGCATCTGTCGATGACTTGGGCGCTGCGCTATGCCAGCCCGCCCACTGTGGCACCGGTGCAGTATCTGGAAATACCGTTCGGGGCCCTGTTCGGGTTCTTGTTCTTCGCTGATTTGCCAAACGGGTTGGCCGCCCTTGGGATCGTTGTGGTGATTGCCGCCGGGCTTATGGTGTTGGCAACAACGCCGAAATCGCCTGGTCCAACGCCGCCACCGGCAGAATAACCATAAGACCACGCCCCACCGTCCAGACCTGAAGCCGATCCCCATTCATATGGTTGGATGTGGAAATGAGCCCATCGGGGGCCATGGCAGCATCTTTCAACGGATAGGTCACACCCTGTGTTTCAACCCGGCATGGGGCAAGCGGAAAGAATGCGACGGGGGAACCATCCGGGATGTGCATGTCCAGATGCCCCGGCGCCACAAAACACAGTTCGGTGTCATTGATCAGGATCACCGGTTTGTCTGCCTGCAAAATCGCGGTCATCGCCGCCATCTGATGATCCAGCCGCCCGCCCAGAAATCCAACTGCCAGAACCAACGGCGCCTGTGTGGCCGCCAACGCTTTTTGCAGGTCCGTCTGGTTTTGGTCTTTGGCTTGAACACAGCGATCCGATCCCAACCAATCCAGATCATCTGCGGACACGGAATCCAAATCACCAATCACAGCGTCCGGGCGCACCCCTTCGGCACGGCACGCCCCAAGCCCCCCATCAACGGCAATGACCGATTCGACATATGGCAACACTTTGCTAACCATGCCGTCATAGGCTGGCGCGGCACCAACTAGCAGAATCGGTGCAGTTGTGTGCAGACTTGGGCGGGACATGGGCAAAATCACCTTATTTGCTGCGTTAACCACATTCGTGCCGCGAAAAGACACCGGGAAAACCGCATGCGGGAACGAATCTCGGCACATCTGGTAGGGTAAACAGACTGTAGCGCAAAGCGAACTAATGATGAGTGAGGCACCAAAATGGTGAGCAACAGTAAAGTCCTGACCGTTTCCTACGGTACGTTTTCCTGCACATTGGAAGGCTTCGACGACAGTTTCGACACAATGAAAGCAATCGCGGAATATTTTCGTGATTTGGCTGCGGATGACAGATATTTCGGGGCCGAACCCCCACAACCGGACGCCGCCGTGTTGGCTGCCATTGCGCAAAAAGAATTGGCCCGGCAGGTTGTGGGCCGTGTGGACGGCAACGCCGTCGTCTTGCGCCCCGGCGATCAGGACACCCCCGCCGATCAGGATGCTGCGGCACAGGCAGCAGACACACCCATGACAAACGACGCAGCATCGACAGACATTGATGCCGTGTCAGACGCTGTGGAAGACCGCGCTGATATTGATGCGGTGGTCGATGATGAACCTGTTGCCGTTGTGGATGCCGTTGCAGAACCACATCCAGAACCCGAAATCGAAACGGCCACGCAAGAAGAAACCACTGCCGAACCTGTGGTGGATATGGGTGCCGACGATGATGTGGAAACCGAAACCGCTGATGCAGAAGTAGCGGTTGAGGCTGAGGAGGAAGCGGCAGACGACGCACCATCCGCTGAACACGCTGAACCCGTTCTGGAAGAAGCAGTTGCCGCAGACCCTGCGCCCGTTGAAGACACCGTAAAAGACGAAGCTGTTGAACAGGAACTTTCAGACGTTCAGGGCAGAACCATAGCCGAAGCCGAAGCCGAAGCCGAAGCCGAAGCCGAAGCCGAAGCCGAAGCCGA
>JAHDBC010000007.1 GCA_020630595.1 Planktomarina sp. | reverse complement strand
GCCTACAATCTACGCCCCACGTTCAGTGACGTTGTGGAAAAGCACACTCTGGCCGTGCTGGTCGCCAACGAACCTGGGGTTCTGGCACGAGTCATTGGCCTATTTTCGGGCCGCGGCTACAACATCGAAAGCCTAACGGTGGCAGAGGTTGACCACGACGGTCACACCAGCCGCATCACTGTAGTAACCTCTGGCACGCCGCAAATCATTGAACAGATCAAGGCGCAATTAGGGCGGATCGTTCCCGTTTATGACGTCCATGACCTTACCGTCGAAGGGGCGTCCATCGAACGCGAACTGGCCCTGTTCAAAGTGCAAGGCCAAGGCGACAAACGGGTAGAGGCGCTGAGACTGGCTGATGTGTTCCGCGCCAACGTTGTCGACAGCACGCTGGACAGTTTCACATTCGAAGTTGTGGGCAGCGTCGAAAAGATCGATGCCTTTGCAGATTTGATGCGCCCGTTGGGCCTTGTCGAACTGGCCCGCACCGGCGTCGCCGCTTTGGGGCGTGGCTAAGTCGCAGTCAGAAAACATTGGTCGCGGTGAGGAAAGTCACCGCGACGAACGCGGGCTAAGGATTGGGCGACTCATCCCAAGGACTGCGCCATGCCCAAAGACATTGCACAAACCGATATCGCTTCCGTCCAACGTCCTGTCGAAACGGCAAATGGTCTGTCCAATGCTCATTACATCGATCCCGATGTGTTTGCGGAAGAATCAAATGCCGTCCTGAAGGCAAACTGGGCGGGACTTGCAGTTGGCGCAGATGTCCCCGCAGCGGGGGACGCAAAACCAATCGAATTTCTGGGCATCCCGCTTTTGTTGATCCGCGACAAAGATGGCGCCGTCCGGGTTTTTGAAAATATTTGTCGCCACCGCGGCATGAAGCTGGTGTCAGAGCCCAAGAAAATCGAAGGCGCAATTCGCTGCCCCTATCATTCGTGGTGCTATTCAACCAAGGGCAAGCTGGTGTCCACACCTCACGTTGGGGGCGCTGGTCACAACACGCACGACGCCATTGTCAAAGAAGAGCTTGGCCTGAACGAAGTCCGCAGCCACATCTGGCGCGATGTCGTTTTCATCAACATTTCCGGAACCGCCGCACCGTTCGAAACGGTCCATGCCGAATTGATCCAACGTTGGTCCGAATTTGATCAACCCATGTTTCATGGTGGCACGGACAGTCGGTTCCAACTGGATGTGAAAACCAATTACAAACTTGCGGTCGAAAATTACTGCGAAAGTTACCACCTTCCATGGGTGCATCCCGGTTTGAACAGCTATTCCAGATTGGAAGACCACTACAATATTGCCGAATACGGGCGCTACTCAGGCCAAGGCACGCTTGTGTACAAGCAGTTCACAGGCGACGATGGCACCCCGGCCTTCCCCGATTTTTCCAATCTGTCAGGCAAATGGGATGAAGGGGCCGAATATATCACGGTCTATCCCAATGTCCTTTTGGGCGCCCAACGCGACCACGCATTTGCCATCGTTCTGGAACCCAAAGCACACGATCGCACTGTCGAACACATACACCTGTATTATGCATCTGACACGACGTCTCAGGACAGCCGCGCCAAAAATGCCGACCTGTGGAAAGAGGTTTTCGAAGAAGACATCTTTGTCGTCGAAGGCATGCAGGCCGGCCGCCACGCCCCAAACTTTGACGGTGGTCGCTTCAGCCCTGCAATGGATGGCCCCACCCATTGCTATCATGATTGGGTCGCCCGCCAAATCGCCGCCTACCGTGACCCAGACTGACCTGCACACGCAGATCCTGCGCGCCCATGACACCGGCGACCAGACCGCGCTGATCACACTTTACACTTTGGCTGCAGACCAATCCGAAGACGTGGATGCGGAATGCTTTTTTCTGACCTATGCCTATATCTTCGCGTTGGAATTGGGCCACAGCGCAACCGATGAACTGGCGGCGCGGCTCAAACGTTACAAACGTCTTTAGACTTCATTTTGCCTGAAATACTCCCGCCGGAGGCACAGTCGTCCATGCCGGATGGCTTGGACCAAAATCATGCGCAGCCGGAACGGCTGCACATTCCGGGAACGCCGTCCAAAAGAAAAAGGGGGACGTAAAGCCCCCCTCTAAGGTTCGCCACTCCGGCTCATCATTGTACCGCCCGTGTTTTTGCCTGCGGCCAGAGCGTCGTCAGGGACACCCGCAGGTGCCCCGTAACCTTTAGCTACACCCAGATGTTCCCCCACAGGTGTTGCACTTCATGCAGGTGCCGTTGCGCACCAGTGTGTAGTTTCCGCATTCCCCGCACGGATCCCCTTCATAGCCCTGCATTTTGGCCTTGGCGCGTTCATCCATTGGGGCAACGGTGCCCGTGGCCAGCGCCGTTGTCGTTTCGGGCACCAAGGTTGCAAGAGCGGTGACCGGATCGACCGATCCGTCCAGCGCCACAGCACCCGCCTGACCACCCTGATAGACCACCAATTCCTGCGGAACGCGGTTCCGGTGGTATCCAGTTGATACCATTTGCTTCAAAACCTCGATCGATTTGGTCTTTTGCGGCTCACCCGGGGTTTTGATGTTGGCGACCCCTTCGTCCACGCCCCGGCCCAATTCATCAAAGCTGGTGCCTTCCGGCTTTACGTGGGCCAGATCGGTGCGATCCAGATAAGAAACGGCCAATTCGCGGAATATATAATCCAGGATCGACGTCGCATTCTTGATGCTGTCATTGCCCTGAACCATGCCCGCAGGTTCAAACTTGGTAAACGTAAACGCATCCACGAATTCTTCCAGCGGCACACCATACTGCAGCCCGACAGACACGGCGATGGCAAAGTTGTTCATCATCGCACGGAAGCCTGCGCCTTCCTTGTGCATGTCGATGAAGATTTCACCCAGCTTGCCATCTTCGTATTCACCAGTCCGCAGATACACTTTGTGGCCACCGACTATGGCTTTTTGTGTATAGCCCCGGCGGCGTTCTGGCATTTTTTCGCGTTCGGTCTTGATGATCTCTTTGATCACAATCTTTTCGACGATCTTTTCCGCCAGAACCTGCGCCTTTTCGGCCTGTGATCCTGTTGCAAGAATTTCTTCCGCGTCTTCATCATCTTCGACCAGCGCAGCCGCCAATGGCTGTGACAGTTTCGATCCGTCACGGTACAGGGCGTTTGCCTTCACGCCCATTTGCCAAGACCGTTCATACGCCTTTTGACAGTCTTCAATCGTGGCGTCGTTCGGCATGTTGATCGTTTTCGAAATTGCGCCTGAAATGAACGACTGCGCGGCTGCCATCATATCAATGTGGCTGTTAACCGACAGAAAACGCTTGCCTTTCTTGCCGCATGGGTTCGCACAATCAAACACGCCCAGATGTTCATCTTTCAGATGTGGGGCGCCTTCCAACGTCATGGTGCCGCAGACGTGGTCGTTGGCTGCTTCGATGTCGCGCTTGGTGAAACCCAAGTGTGTCAGCAGATCAAATGTCGGATCGTTCAGCTTGTCCTGTGGGATGCCCAGCACATCCGTGCAGAATTCCGCACCCAAGGTCCACTGATTGAACACAAAGCGGATGTCAAAGGCCGATGGCAATGCGGCTTCGATTTTGTCGATTTCCGCTTTGCCAAACCCATGGCCCACCAATGCTGTGTGATTGATCCCGGGCGCATTGCCCAAGGATGCGTGACCGACCGCATAGCCGATGATTTCTTCGACCTGCGCCGGCTTGTAGCCAAGGGTTTCCAAGGCTGCGGGAACAGACCGGTTGATGATCTTGAAATACCCGCCACCAGCCAGTTTCTTGAATTTCACCAATGCGAAATCCGGTTCGATCCCGGTCGTGTCACAATCCATGACCAGCCCAATGGTGCCCGTCGGCGCAATAACAGAGGTTTGGGCGTTCCGGTATCCGTGGGCTTCGCCCAGTGCAACTGCGTCGTCCCATACTGTTTGGGCCAACGCCACAAGCGATGCATCGGGACAGTTGTCATGATCCAGCGGCACAGGTTTGACAGCCAGATTTTCATACCCCTCGGTCGCGCCAGCCGCCGCTTTCAGGTGATTGCGCATCACGCGCAGCATGTGATCGGCGTTCTTCGCATAGCCCGGGAAAGGCCCAAGTTCTTTCGCCATTTCGGCGGATGTGGCGTATGCAACGCCCGTCATAACGGCGGTCAACGCACCACACAGGGCGCGACCTTCGTCGGAATCATAGCCATACCCCATATTCATCAGCAAACCGCCGATGTTGGCATACCCCAGACCCAACGTGCGGAAATCATACGACCGCTGCGCAATTTCCTTGGACGGGAATTGCGCCATCAACACTGAAATTTCCAGTGTCACAGTCCAAAGACGCGTGGCGTGCACGTAATCGTCCGCTTGGAATGCACCATCCTTATAAAATGTCAGCAGGTTCATGGACGCCAAGTTACAGGCGGTGTCATCCAAGAACATGTATTCGGAACAGGGGTTAGACCCGCGGATTTGACCATCTTCGGGGCATGTGTGCCACGCGTTGATCGTATCGTGATATTGGATGCCCGGATCGGCACAGGCCCAGGCGGCATGGCCCACTTGATCCCACAATTCGCGCGCTTTGATGGTTTTTGATACCTTTCCGTCAACACGGTTGATCAATTCCCAATCGGCATCCTTTTCGACGGCATACAAGAAGGCATCCGTCACACGGATCGAATTGTTGGAGTTTTGGCCGGACACGGAATTATAGGCCTCTGAATCCCAATCGGTATCGTATGTTGGGAATTCGATGCTTGTGTGACCTTGTTTTGCGTAATCCAGCACGCGTTTGACATAAGTTTCCGGGATTGCGACTTTCTTCGCATCGCGGATGGCTGATTTCAGTGACGCGTTCTTTGCGGGATCGGTTGCATCGTCAACGGCACCATCCCATGTGTTGATTGCAGCAAAGATCGCATTCAGTTTTTCTTCGTGCATCTTTGAACCGGCAACGATTGACGCAACCTTTTGTTCTTCGATGACTTTCCAATTGATGAAATCTTCGATGTCCGGGTGGTCGGCATCACAAATCACCATCTTTGCGGCACGGCGGGTCGTGCCACCTGACTTGATCGCGCCTGCGGCTCGGTCACCGATTTTCAAGAATCCCATCAAGCCAGAAGACTTACCGCCCCCCGACAACGATTCGCCTTCGCCGCGCAAAGACGAAAAGTTGGTGCCTGTTCCGGACCCGTATTTGAACAACCGTGCTTCACGGACCCATAGGTCCATGATGCCACCTTCGTTGACCAGATCATCATCCACAGACTGAATGAAACACGCATGGGGTTGCGGATGTTCATAGCTGGATTTGGATTTTGTCAGCTTGCCGGTTTTGTGGTCCACATAATGGTGCCCTTGCGCAGGGCCATCAATGCCATAGGCCCAGTGCAAGCCGGTGTTGAACCACTGCGGGCTGTTTGGTGCGGCCCGTTGCGTCGCCAGCATATAGCGCATTTCATCAAAATAGGCTTCGGCGTCCGCTTCGGTGGAAAAATATCCCCCTTTCCAGCCCCAATAAGCCCATGCGCCAGCCAGCCGGTCGAATACTTGCTTTGCGGATGTTTCGCCCGCGAATGTTGCGTCTTTGGTGGGTTCTGCGCGGCGCAGGAACGCGGGCACGCCTTTTTCTTTTACGGCCACCGTTTCAGATGGGACCCCGGCTTTGCGAAAATACTTTTGCGCCAACACATCAGATGCCACTTGCGACCAGCTTGTTGGCACTTCCATGTTTTCCAGTTGAAAGACCACCGTCCCGTCAGGGTTCCGAATTTCGCTTGTGGTTGTTGTGAATTCAACTGCTGCATAGGCGTCCTGCCCAGCGGTTGTGAATTGACGTTCAATCTTCATGTGTACAGCCCCACGCTTGCCGCAAAAATGCAGCCCAAACCAAATTAAAATTTCAAAGGTGCCACCAGTCCCTGTTCGTCCGGGAATTGCTACGTGATCCCTGCTCGTTCAGCGCAAGACCACTACATCTAGTCCCTGCCCGTCCCTGAAGCACAAACTGACGTATGGGGTGGGGGCGGGTCAAACACTAAATGTTGTGTTTTGGTGCATTAATTGTGTTGACCCGAAAGGTTTTCGCTGATTCTTGGCGTCGAGTCGCAGGGATTGTGGGTAAGTCTGTTGATTGGTTCGAAGCGTTGCGGCGGTTTGGCCCATTTTGTTAACGAACCATTAACAAACACCCGCGTTTCCGGAAACGATACCCCAGCTGCACGCCCAACCAAAGAATCACCCTTGCAGGCCAATGTCACAGTTTTATGAAACTGGCCGCAATCGGCATTTCCCAACGCCCAAAGAACGATCAGCTATTTTCAGTTTGTTGGAAAAGTGGTCGGGGCGGCGAGATTCGAACTCACGACCCCCTGTACCCAAAACAGGTGCGCTACCAGACTGCGCCACGCCCCGACACGCGCATCGTTTAAGCAATTCATTTTGGAATGAAAAGCCTTATTCGGCACAAACCTTTGCCTGCGCATCTTTTTCTATGACGGGATGTTCGATCACCGTTGTTTCATCCATTCGGAAACGATCGAACAGGCCACCATTGATTTCCAAAACGTATTGGGCGGGCCCACTGCTGGGCAGCGGCGTCAGGTCAAACGGTTGCGCTTCCTTTGACACACTGACCAATCGACCCGTTCCATCAAAATACAGGATATCCAACGGGATTCGGGTGTTTTTCATCCAAAACGCGCGGGGAGCTTCGTCTTCGAACACAAACAACATCCCCGCCCCGCGCGGCAGCGCATCCCGGTTCATCAAACCCAATGCACGTTCTGGGATCGTTTGTGCGATTTCTACCGAAAACTCTGCCTGTCCCCAAGCGCCGTGCAGATGGACATGATCACGATCACAGTCAGCCTGCCCTTGGCCGACCCACAAAATCGACAGCAAAACCCCAAGAAAAGCGTGCCTAGCCATCTGATTTGTTTTGGGCCGCTTCCCATGCGGACACCATGACGGCCATGCGACCGCGTTCCCCGTCCATCACACGCAGCGCAACTGCTTCGCCTGGAAGCAGATCCGCAAGGCCAGACCGGCGCAACACTTCGACGTGGATGAATATATCAGCACGGTCGCCAAAGGCGTTCGCAAAACCAAATCCCTTGATCTTGTCGAACCATTTTATGCGGGCTGGCACCAAGGGCATTGCTTGAAGGTCCGACAGTGTCAGTCCTTCCACATCATCCAATGGCGATGAATCGGATGCTTCAGGCGGGTCGATCGAGATGATCTCGGTCGCCTGAACACCCTTTCGGGTGCGTTGGATCGCAACAGAAATCCCTGCCCCGTCCGCGATTGAACTTTGGCCAAAGTTTCGCAGCACATTGGCGTGAAGAAGAATATCCGTTTCTTCTCCATCCGCTACAATGAAGCCAAACCCTTTCGCAGGGTCAAACCACTTTACCGTGCCATAGAGCGTGCCATCCCCACGCTCAGTGTCTTGCGCCATTTGCTTGGCCTATCGTTTATCCAGGGGCGTAACCCCTGTTTGTCTATCCCATCACCACATGTCACATACGCTACTTGTCGGATGCCAACGTTACCTATGGATTAAGACGATTTATTGTCCATTTTCCATCGGCCGCATCCCGCACCCAACGGAACCGATCATGAAGCCGGGCCGCCCCATCGGCCCAAAATTCAATTTCCATGGGCCTGATCCGCAATCCACCCCAATGCGGTGGTCTTGAAACAGCAGATCCCATTTGTTCCGAAAGCATCTGTGTACGATCCATCAGCGCCTGTCTAGAGGCAAGAGGCTTTGATTGATCAGACGCCCACGCCCCAATCCGCGATGCAAGCGACCTTGATGCGAAATAATCGTCTGCTTGTGGCCCATCTTCTTTGGTGATCGTACCACGCACACGGATCTGTCTGGCTTGGGTTTTTGAATGCAGCACAAACGCCGCTTTGCCGGCCCCCAAGGCCTCTTGCGCTTTGACGCTGCCATAGTTCGTGTAGAAGACGAAGCTGTCATCATCTATCGATTTCAAAAGCACCATGCGCACGTTGGGCATTCCGGTGTCATCGACCGTCGCCAGCGCTATGGCATTTGGGTCAGACGGTTCAGTGCCAGCCATGTCTGACAGCCAGTCACGGGCCAACTGAAACGGATCATCCCCCGCAAAAATACCGGTTCGGTCTGACATTGGTGGCTCCCGTGGCTTGATGGGCTTACCTGCATCCCGTACAGGCGTGTGGAGTGCATTAGGCTAAAAGGACACCCAGATGCAACTGATGGCAGGTAAGAAGGGCCTTGTTATGGGCCTGGCCAATGACAAATCCATTGCTTGGGGGATCGCACAGGCGTTGCACACCCATGGTGCGGACATCGGTGTGACCTATGTGGGTGCCCCAATGGAAAAGCGGGTCGCCCCATTGGCCGAAAAGATTGGCGCACCGATTGTGATGGATTGCGATGTTGGCAATCCAGAAAACGTCGATGCGTTGATGCAGCAGGTCAAAGATGTCTGGGGTGGTTTGGATTTCATTGTTCACGCAATCGGATTTTCAGATAAATCACAGCTGCGCGGCAAGTATATCGATACGACACGCGACAACTTTCTGATGACCATGGACATTTCGGTCTATTCGTTCACCGCCGTGCTTCAGGCCGCGCAGCCATTGCTGAACCCTGGGGCATCCTGTCTGACGTTAACGTATTATGGTGCCGAAAAAGTGATGCCAAATTATAATGTCATGGGCGTCGCCAAGGCGGGCTTGGAAGCTTCCGTAAGATATTTGGCCGAAGATTTGGGCAGATCAAATGTGCGTGTGAATGCGATCAGCGCCGGAACCATCAAAACGCTGGCGGCATCCGGGATCGGTGATTTCCGCGCCATCATGAACCACAATTCCGAAGCAAGCCCCCTGCGTCGCACCGTTTCCCAAGAAGAAGTCGGATCATCTGCGCTTTATTTGCTGTCGGATCTGGGATCGGGTGTCACAGGTGAAATCCACCATGTGGATGCAGGCTTTCATGCCATCGGAATGAAGTCCCTGCAGGACGATGCAGAATGACGCTGACGGCGTTCTTGGCCGCGTGGTTTTTGCATCTGATTGCCGCGGCATCCCCGGGACCTGCGATTTTGATGGCCGCCAAAATCGGGGCCACGGACGGTTTTCGCACCGCGCTTGCCCTGTCTATCGGTATTGGTCTTGGCGCATTGTTCTGGGCCGTGTCGGCGCTTTTGGGCGTGGCAGTGTTGTTTAAGGTGATGCCCGCAATGTTTTTGGGCTTCAAGATCGCGGGGGGCGTGTTTCTTTTGTGGATCGGCCTGCAAATGTGGCGGCACGCTGATGTGCCACTGGCCGCGTCTGACGGACCGGCTTCACGCTTGACGGCAGGAAAAGCGCTGTGGCTGGGCCTTGTCACACAACTTGCCAATCCAAAACCCGCTGTTTTCTTTGGGGCCGTGTTCGTTGGCACCCTGCCCGCAGGCGCAACCCCGCCTTGGATCGCTGCGCTGTTGGTTGCGATCTTTATGAACGAGTTTTTCTGTAATATCCTTGTTGCACGGATGTTTTCGACTGCTGCGATAAAACACGCCTATACGCGTCAAAAGCGATGGGTTGATCGTGTTTTTGGCAGCATCATCGGCTTGTTGGGCGCAAAAATCGCACTCACTTAATTGAAAGTAATACCGCCATGTCTGACCGTCTTCCTCACGAAAAAGGATTTCACATCAGTTGGGATCAAATTCACCGCGACAGTCGCGCGTTGGCGTGGCGGCTGGATGGGCATGGGCCCGACGACGGCGCGTGGCGGGCGATTGTGGCGATCACCCGGGGCGGCATGGCCCCCGCGATGATTGTTGCACGGGAACTGGACGTGCGCACGGTGGATACGATCAGCGTCAAAAGCTATCACCATCAATCCCAAGGCGAAGCGGTGGTTCTGAAAGCACCAGATGTTGATATCATGGGCGATGGCGAAGGCATCTTGATCATTGACGATCTTGTCGACAGTGGCAAAACCCTTGAACTGGTGCGGTCTCATTACCCAAAGGCACATTTCGCAACCGTCTACGCAAAGCCACAAGGGCGGCCGCAGGTTGACACCTTTATCACCGAAGTCAGCCAAGATACGTGGATCTTTTTTCCGTGGGATATGGCCCTTCAATATGTTGAACCGTACCGCGGGACGGACTGACGACCGTGTCCGCACAGCGCATCATCATTGACACAGACCCGGGCCAAGACGATGCGGTCGCGATCCTTTTGGCGTTTGCTTCGCCGGAATTGGATGTTTTGGGGCTGACAACAGTGGCGGGCAACGTGCCCCTTGCCCAAACCACCCGAAACGCCAAGGTTGTCTGCGAATTGGCCAATCGGACGGACACGCGCATTTTTGCTGGCTGCGACCGGCCTTTGTCTCAAACGCTTGTCACGGCGGAACACGTCCATGGCGCGACTGGGCTGGATGGGGCCGATTTGCCTGAACCGATGATGCCGACACAGGCGACCCACGCGGTTGATTTCATTCTAGAAACGCTGCGCGCTGAACCAGAACACACGGTCACGCTGTGCACATTGGGGCCTTTAACGAATATCGGCGCCGCCCTTCGCGCAGACCCCGACACCATGCGCAGGGCAAAGGCGATCGTGTCCATGGGTGGGGCCTATTTCGAAGTGGGCAACATCACACCCGCCGCTGAATTCAACATCTATGTTGATCCCGAAGCCGCCGATGCCGTGGCCACATCAGGCATCGATTGGACAATCCTGCCACTGGATGTCACCCACAAGGCCCTAACCAGCCCGGATTGGATTGTACGTTTGAACGGGTTGAACACCCCTGTTGGCACCGCTGTTGCGGGCTGGACTGGATTTTTTGAACGGTTTGACGTTGCAAAATACGGCAGTTCGGGTGCCCCACTGCATGATCCGACGGTGATTGCATATCTTATCGCCCCTGATTTGTTCGAGGGCCGCAGGATCAACGTGGAAATCGAAACGGCATCGCCCTTGACCCGGGGCATGACAGTCGCCGACTGGTGGCGGGTGACGGATCGACCAGCAAACGCCCTTTTCATCGGCTCCATCAACGCAAAAGGCTATTTCGATTTGATCACCAACCGCTTGGCGACACTTTAATGCCCGCAAGCCTGTCAAAAGCAGATATCACCGATCTGCCAAAGGTACTGCCCCTTGTCGCGGCATTTCATGCTGAAGAAGGCATTGCCCAGTCCGACGCCACACGCGAAGCCGCCGTGCGCCCCCTGCTGCGCGGCAGTCCCTTGGGCGAAATTCACATCATAGGCCCCGTGCGTGCGCCCATCGGGTACATTGCGATATCGCACGGTTATTCCATTGAATTCGCTGGTCCGGATGCATTTATCGACGAATTCTATATCCGCCCGGCCATTCGGGGCCGTGGGGTTGGCGGCGAAGTCATCGAAGCTGTGGCGCTGTACCTGCGTGGGATCGGCACCCGCGCGCTGCATCTGGAAGTGGGCACGGAAAACGCGCGCGCTGCCCAACTTTATACGCGGCGCGCCTTTGTGCGGCGCAGCGGGTACCATCTGATGACGCGGGTTTTGGGATAGATCATGCAGTTGAACCCTTCTGAATTTGCAAACTTGCCAGATCAGATGTTCGAACGCGAAGGTCCGACCGCCGTGAAGGACCCTGCCCCGTTTGTTCTGAATGCAGATCTGGCCAAAGATCTGCATCTCAACCTTGATGAAAATTGGCATCTTTTCCTTTCGGGCAATCAGCTGGCCCCTTCGACCACCCCGATCACCCAAGCCTATGCAGGCCATCAGTTCGGTCATTGGAACCCACAATTGGGTGACGGTCGTGCTGTCCTTTTGGGCGAGGCTGAATTGAACGGTGTGCCACACGATGTTCAATTGAAAGGATCGGGCCGCACCAAATGGTCGCGCGGTGGTGACGGGCGGGCGTGGCTGGGCCCGGCCCTGCGCGAATATATCGTATCCGAAGCAATGTTTGCCTTGGGCATTCCAACAACGCGCGCGCTTGGTGTCGTGACTACGGGTGAACCTGTGTTGCGCGAACAAGGGCCCCTGCCCGGCGCAATCATCACACGGGTTGCGCAAAGCCATGTGCGCGTTGGCATGTTCCAATATCACGCTGCACGCAACGATGTTGCCGCGCTGGATGCCTTGGCGGATTACACAATCCGCCGCCATTTTCCGGATGCGCAAACCCCGGCTGATCTGCTGGCCCATGCGGTGCAACGTCAGGCCGAATTGGTTGCGAAATGGATGGGGGTTGGCTTTATCCACGGGGTAATGAACACCGATAATGCCCATATCGGCGGTTTGACCATCGACTACGGGCCTTGCGCCTTTATGGATGCGTTTGACCCGATGAAGGTGTTTTCTTCCATTGACCATGGCGGGCGATATGCGTTTGGCAATCAACCCCAGATTGCGGCATGGAACATGGCGCAGTTTGCAACCTCCCTGCTGCCGCTTGCGCCTGATCGCGATGCTGCCATCGAAGAGTTCACCAAGATTGTGCACGGTTTTGGTCCGGCCTTTGAAACCGCCTATCAGTCCACGTTCGCAGGAAAGCTGGGCATTATGGCGGATGATCCGGGGGCCGCGGTTCTGATTGATGATCTGTTTGCCCTGATGGCCGCGCATGAGCTTGATTTTACAAATACATTCTGGGCCCTGTCCCAAGGCACCACCCCGGCGGACTGGCCGGACACGGGTGCCGATTGGCTGGACCGTTGGCAAGCCAGCTTTGACCAAAGCGCGGTGGTCCCATCACCCGCAGTCATCCCGCGCAATCATCAGATCGAAGCGGTCATCGCCGAATCTGTCGCGGGTCACAAAGACCGATTTCACAGGATGATCCGCGTGTTGGCCACGCCCTTCAGCTTTCCAGAAGATGACGCTGATTTGACCCTGCCGCCCACCGCCACAGAAATCGTGCATCGCACGTTTTGCGGCACCTAACCGATTGAGCCTTTCACCCCATGACGGCTGGCGTTATGACGGTATCAACGCACGAGACGCCCCATGACTGATACCATCATTTCCCGATGCGAGGCAAAGGGCCTGCGCATGACAGACCAGCGCCGCACAATCGCAGAGGTACTGCAGGAAGCAGACGACCATCCCGACGTGGATGCCCTTTATGCGCGCGCCGTTGACCGTGATCCGGGCATTTCGATTGCGACAGTATACCGAACCGTAAAATTGTTCGAAGAAGCCGGAATCCTTGAAAAGCTGGAATTTGGCGATGGGCGTGCCCGCTATGAAGATGCAGAACGCGACCACCATGATCATCTGATCGATATGACCACCGGCGAAGTGATCGAATTTGTCGATCCTGACATCGAAGCCTTGCAGGAAAAAATCGCGGCACGGCTTGGTTATCGCCTGAAAGGGCACCGGCTGGAACTTTACGGCGTCAAGGTGTCTGGCACCAAATGACGGATGCCAGTCAGGTCCGAAAAAATGTGATCGGCATTCTTTTGATGATTGGCGCGATGGCGGCATTTGCCGTCGAAGACGGGCTGATCAAGTATCTGGCCGGTTCAATTGCGACGGGGCAGATCCTGATTTTGATCGGTTTGGGCGGCACGTCGGTTTTTGCGATTTGGGCGCTTGCTGCAGGTCATCGGTTTCAACGCGCACAGGTTTTTCATCCCGCTGTCATCGTACGAACTTTGGCTGAATTGATTGGGACGTGTGGGTTTGTGGCCTCGCTTGCCCTTGCAGATATTTCTGTGATTTCCGCCATCGTGCAGGTCAACCCTTTGCTGGTCACATTGGGGGCGGCCCTGTTTTTAGGGGAAACCGTTGGCCCCAGACGTTGGGCCGCCATCGCGATTGGCATGATCGGTGTGTTGATCATCCTGCGCCCCGGGGCCGCGGATTTCAATCCAGCGTATTTGCTGACGGTTTTGGGCGTGATCGGGCTGTCCGTGCGCGATGTGGCAACCCGCCGGGTGCCCAAGGATATTTCCACCCTGGTCATGGCCGCCATCGGGTTCGGCGCAGTTGTGCCTGCGGGCCTGATCTTGATGAGTTTTGGTCAATCATGGGTGTCCGTCAGCCCCAGTGAAGGGGGGCTTTTTGCCGTTGCGGTTGTGATTGGGGTGATCGCCTATTTGTGCATCATCACCGCCACCCGGATCGGAGAAATTTCCGCCGTGACCCCGTTTCGCTATTCACGCCTTATTTTTGGGGCGCTGGTCGGTGTCATCGCTTTTGGCGAAAGTCTGGACCGTTGGACCCTGATTGGCGCCGGAATCATCGTCGCGTCAGGCCTTTATGCGTTCTGGCGCGAATCTCAGGCCCGTTGATCTTCCATCCCGGGGGGATGCTTGGTAGGACCCGCGCGAATTCACTGTTTCAGGAGCCTTCCCATGTCCGCCATCATCGATATTCACGCCCGCGAAATTCTGGACAGCCGGGGCAACCCAACGGTCGAAGTGGACGTGACATTGGAAGATGGCACAATGGGCCGCGCGGCGGTACCATCTGGGGCATCGACCGGGGCATATGAAGCCGTCGAAAAGCGTGATGGGGACAAAGCGCGTTACAAGGGCAAGGGCGTTTTAGAGGCAGTCGCCGCCGTCAACGGCGAAATTGCCGAAGCGCTTTTGGATTGTGACGCAACCGATCAGGTCGGCATCGACGAAACCATGATTGAACTGGACGGCACAGAAAACAAAGGCCGTTTGGGTGCGAATGCGATATTGGGTGTGTCGATGGCGACGGCCAAGGCGGCGGCCGATTTCTGCGGTCAGCCCCTGTATCGCTATATCGGTGGGACATCTGCACGGGTATTGCCCGTGCCGATGATGAACATTCTGAACGGTGGGGAACATGCGGACAACCCGATCGATATTCAGGAATTCATGATCATGCCGGTTGCGGCCAACGATATTCGCGACGCAGTCCGCATGGGGTCTGAAATTTTTCACACACTTAAGGGCGGTTTGCAAAAGGCGGGCCTGTCGACAGGTATCGGGGATGAAGGGGGCTTTGCACCCAACATTTCATCATCGCGCGCCGCGCTGGATTTCATCATGAAATCCATTGAAGAAGCCGGCTATACGCCCGGCAAAGACGTGTACTTGGCGCTGGATTGTGCAGCAACGGAATACTGCAAGAACGGCAGCTATGAAATGGCTGGCGAAGGGCTTTCGCTGACGTCTGCAGAAAATGTGGATTATCTGGCTGCTTTGGTCGCCGACTACCCGATCATTTCGATCGAAGACGGCTGTGATGAAGACGATTGGGATGGCTGGAAAATGCTGACCGACCGTTTGGGCGACAAAATCCAACTGGTCGGCGATGACCTTTTTGTCACGAACCCAGCGCGTTTGGCCCAAGGCATTGAAAAAGGATCCGCCAATTCGATGCTGGTCAAGGTTAACCAGATTGGGTCGCTGACCGAAACACTCAAAGCCGTTGATATGGCCCACCGGGCCGGGTTCACCAACGTGATGTCACATCGGTCGGGCGAAACGGAGGACGCAACCATTGCGGATCTTGCCGTGGCCACAAACTGTGGCCAGATCAAAACCGGATCGCTTGCACGGTCCGACCGGTTGGCGAAATACAACCAACTGATCCGCATCGAAGAAATGCTGGGCGAAACTGCGCAATATGCTGGCACTTCGATTTTGAAGGGGTGACCTGATCTGAATGGCGCGGCTTTCGCCGCGGCATGAATTCTATTTGGGGGCGGAACGGCCCGCCCCCACACCCCCCTGCCGGAGTATTTTTCGCAAAATGAAATCAATGACGGGCGATCAGATTATTGAAATGCTGGCCTTGCAGCCGCACCCCGAAGGGGGATGGTATCGCCAGACCTGGGCCGCGGACGGTGACGGGCGGCCCGCTGGCACCTGCATCTATTTTCTGTTGAAAGACGGCGAAAGCAGCCATTGGCACCGCGTTGATGCGGGTGAAATCTGGCACTATTATGCTGGCGCACCCATTGTTCTGGGATTGGCCCAGACAGATAGAGGCCCCGCGCACGATCATGTCTTGGGGCCCGATCTATCGTCCGGTCAGCGCCCACAGATTGTTGTACCCAAAGACTGGTGGCAGGCGGCGCGCACAACAGGTGACTGGACGCTGGTCGGTTGCACGGTCAGCCCGGGATTTCAGTTTGACGGGTTTGAATTGGCCGCACCCGGTTTTGACATTCCGCGTTAGTCCGGGCGCGACAGGGTTCCCCCGGCCATCGGCATCGCGACCCCCGTTGTTAGGGGAAAAGACGTCGCAAACCCGTTTTTGACCCGTGCCGCAAGATAAGCAAAGGCCTGCGCTTCGACCATATCCCCATCGGCACCGATATCTTCGATCTGATCGACGGGCAGATCAATTTGTGCGCATAAGGCTTGCATGATGGCAGGGTTTTTGCGCCCGCCCCCGGTGACAAGGACCCGAACGGGAGATGTGGGCAGGTGTTTCAAGCTGTCAGCAACAGACTGTGCGATCACCTGTGTCACTGTGGCAAGGGCGTCTTCGACGGTCAATTCGGCCACAAGATCCAAAAGCCCTGCAAAATCGTTGCGATCCAATGATTTCGGAACGGGCAGATCAAAATAAGGGTGCGCCATCGCCTGAACGACAATCGTCTGATCGGGCCGCCCTGCGCGTGTGCGCACCGCATCCTTGTCATAGGGCTGAGCGCATCGGGCCTGCATGATGTCGTTCAGGGGCGCATTTGCAGGCCCCGTATCAAATGCGAGAACGCCACCACGTTCCAGTGGTTTGGACGGATCAACAAGTGTTGCATTTCCAACCCCGCCCAGGTTCAGGATCATCACAGGTTCATGGACCCCTGCCCAACGAACAAGCGCATAATGATAGGCCGGTGCCAGCGGCGCGCCTTGCCCGCCCATCGCCACATCATCGGATCGGAAATCCCAGATCACTGGGGCATCCAGCGCAGCGGCCAGCCGCGCGCCATCGCCTGCCTGATGGGTGCGTCTGTTCGCGGGATCATGGGCCAAGGTTTGCCCGTGAAATCCGATCAGGTCTGGCTTGGGCAGTGTGCGCAAAAGCGCGATATGGCGGTCTTCCACAATTCTTGCTGCCTTTGAAACATCAGGTCCATCCGGCCACTGGCCCAAAGCCGCGGCGATCCATTTTCTGTCGTCATCCGCGAAAGCCGCATAAGCGGATTGGCCGATTTCGAAAATATCAGTGCCGTCGGTTTTCAACAGGGCCACATCGACCCCATCCATTGACGTGCCAGACATGCAACCTGCCACCCAAATCGCCTGATGTTGAACCATGGTCTTTCCCTGCCCTGCGCCTGTGCTTATAGACTGACCCCAGCGTATTGAGGGAACAAGCACGAAATGACCTATCACCCCAAATCAGACTTTATGGCCGTGATGATGGAACGGGGCTTTCTGGCCGATTGTACCGATTATCAGGGTCTGGATGACGCGTTGGTCAAAGGGGTCGTGCCGGGCTATATCGGATTTGATGCGACGGCGAAATCGCTGCATGTGGGGTCTTTGATCCAGATCATGATGCTGCGCTGGATGCAAAAGACGGGGCACAAGCCGATCACCCTGATGGGGGGCGGCACAACCAAGGTGGGCGATCCATCGTTTCGCGCAGACGAACGCCCTTTGCTGACCCCCGCGCAGATTGACGACAATATCGCAGGCATCAAAAAGGTTTTTTCGGCCTATATTCGGTACGATGACAGCCCGTCCGGTGCGTTGATGTTAAACAATGCGGAATGGCTGGATGATTTGAATTATCTGGAATTTCTGCGCGACATCGGACGACATTTTTCCGTTAATCGGATGCTGGGTTTTGAAAGTGTGAAATCGCGTTTGGACCGGGAACAAAGCCTGTCGTTTCTGGAATTCAATTACATGATTTTGCAGGCGTACGACTTTCTTGAATTGAACCGGCGGTATGGCTGTCTGGTGCAGTTTGGCGGATCAGACCAATGGGGCAATATCGTCAATGGGATCGACCTGACCCGGCGCGTGATCGACCAGCAGATTTTTGGGCTGACATCACCCTTGCTGACCACATCGGATGGCAAGAAAATGGGCAAATCTGCGAGCGGTGCCGTTTGGCTGAACCCGGACATGCTGTCGCCCTATGAATTCTGGCAATTCTGGCGGAACACGACCGACGCCGACGTGGGCCGTTTTCTCAAACTTTATACGGAATTGCCCTTGGATGAATGCGACCGCCTGGGCGCATTGGCCGGATCAGAGATTAACAACGCCAAAGTGGTCTTGGCCAACGAAGTCACCACGCTTTTGCATGGTGCCGACGCCGCCAAGGCGGCTGAAACAACCGCGCGGGAAGTGTTTGAAAAAGGGGGTGCGGGTGATGATCTGCCCACGCTGGAACTTTCGCCCGCCGACGTTGGCGATGGGATGTCGATCGTTCAGCTGTTGGTAAAATCCGGATTGGCCGGCACAGGCAAAGAAGCCAAGCGCCTGATCAAGGAAAACGGGGCCAAGGTGAACGATGCAGCCCTTTCGGATGCTGGGATGATGGTCACGGCAGATGATCTGACCAGCCCAATGAAATTGTCGGCTGGCAAAAAACGCCACGCCTTGGTGAAATTGTCATGACGGGACGCACAGATGCCACGTTCAGCCCACCCGTTATGGAAGCGCGGCGGTGGCTGGACGGACAGGATTTTTCCGAAACGCCATTGTTGAACGTCAGTCAGGCCGCGCCGGTTGATGCGCCGCCCCAACCCCTGTTGGATGCAATGGCCGCCGCATTGGCCGAACCGGACACGCATTTGTACGGGCCTGTTCTGGGCCTGCCGGATCTGCGATCCGAAATCGCCCAGCAATTTTCTGCAAGCTATGGCGGCGCAATCTCATCTGATCATGTTGGCATCACTTCGGGGTGCAATCAGGCGTTTTCGGCGGCAATTTCAACCCTTTGCCAAGAAGGCGATGCCGTTATTCTGCCGACCCCGTTCTATTTCAACCACAAAATGTGGCTGGATATGCAAGGGGTAAAGGCCATCGCCCTGCCCTGTTCCGACGATATGATCCCAGATCCAGAAGCGGCACGCGCCCTGATCACAGAACGCACCCGCGCCATCAGTCTGGTAACCCCGAACAATCCATGCGGCGTGGAATACCCCGCTGCAGTGATGGACGCATTCTATGATTTGTGCGACGCGCATGGCATCGCGTTGATTGTTGATGAAACCTATCGTGATTTTCACAGTGGAACGGGCGCGCCGCACGGGCTGTTCCAGCGCGATGGCTGGGACCAGACGTTGATCCAGCTGTATTCATTTTCCAAAACCTACAGGCTGACAGGGCACCGGGTTGGCGCGATTGTCACCAGCCGTGAACGCATGGACGGCGTGGAAAAGTTTCTGGATACGGTTTCCGTCTGCCCGAACCAACTGGGACAAAAGGCGGCCCTATGGGGCATGCGCCATTTGGCCCAATGGGTCGCCGGGGAACGCCATGAAATTCTGGCCCGACGGGATGCAATCGAAGCCCAATTCCCCCGGTTGGCCGAAAAGGGCTGGCGGCTTTTGGGGTGCGGGGCCTATTTCGCCTATGTCGAACACCCGTTTGATCTGTCATCGGCTGATCTTGCCCCAATGATGGTCAAAGAACTTTCGATTCTGACATTGCCCGGCACAATGTTCGTGCCAAACGATGATCCAAACGGCGCGCGTCAGTTCCGGATTGCCTATGCGAACATCGACACGGGCCAGATTGAAGAACTGTTTGATCGCTTGGTCGCCTTCGCGCCCTAGTTCCCATTGCCCCTTGGGCACCAAACCCCTAAACCAAGCCGACCCAACCCAGTGGAGGATCCCATGGCAGAACGCAAGCGCAGCACAGCAAGCAAGGCTGGCATCTGGATTGTCGTGGGGTTGTTGATGTTCGCCATGGTGGGATTTGGCGCGGCTGGCCTGTCTGGGACCGCGCGCAGCCTTGGCACAGTTGGCGATAAACAGGTCAGCGTGCAGGGCTATTACAACACCCTGAACGCACAGGTCAGCGCTGCCGAACAACAGCTGGGCCGCGCCCTGTCCCAACAGGAAATTCAGGCCTTTGGTCTGGACCAACAGGCGCTTGCAACCTTGATTTCGCAACGGTCCCTGGACCAAGCCGCGACGGATCTGGGACTTTCGGTCGGCGATGATGAAGTGCGCAAGCAAGTTTTGGCGATCCCCGCCTTTTCCGGCCTGACTGGGACTTTCGACCGGGCCGCTTACCGCGAAGTGTTACAGCGCAACAACCTGTCCGAATCCGAATTCGAAACAAGCCTGCGCGAAGGTGCGACCCGCGATATTCTTGCGCAGGCTGTCGTTGGCGATATTGCCGCACCAACGTCTTATGCGCAGGCTTTGGTTGGGTTTATCGGCGAAACACGTGATTTTGCGTGGGTCGAATTGACTGAAAACGATCTGTCGACCGGAACGCCTGAACCATCCGAAGATGACCTGCGCGCGTTTCATGCAGAGAACGAGGCTTTGTTCACTGCGCCGCAGTCGAAAGATCTGACCTATATTTGGGTGACGCCCGATATGCTGCTGGATGATGTTTCGGTGGATGATGCTGCCATTCAAGCGCTGTATGATGAACGCACAGATGAATTCAACGTCCCTGAAACACGCATCATTGATCGGCTGGTTTTCCCGGACACTGCATCCGCACAGGCGGCCATTGACGCCATCGAAGCGGGAACCATCAGTTTTGAAGATGCCGTCACTGACCGTGGCCTGACGCTGTCTGATGTTGATTTCGGTGACGTGACCGAAGCATCAGCGGGCGAATTGGCACCGGTTCTTTTTGCTCCATCATCGCCCGGTGTGGTTGGCCCGTTGGACACGGATTTGGGCCCGGCACTGTTCCGCATCGGGGCCATTCTTGATGCGCAAACCACAAGCTTGGATGATGTGCGTCAGGATTTGCGCGATGAATTGGCCCGTGACGACGCGGAACGCCAGATCGCAGCCGAAGCGGAAGCCGTGAATGATCTTTTGGCGGCAGGGGCATCGTTGAAAGATATTGCCGGGGAAACAGCGATGATTTTGGGCCAGATGACATGGCACCCGGGCGTTGATGATGCGATCAACGGCTATTCTGAATTCCAGACAGCTGCGTCGGACGTTACCGCAACTGATTTCCCGGAATTGCTGGAATTGTCTGATGGTGGCTATTTCGCAGTAGAATTTGGGGCCGATGTGCCCGCCGCGTTACGCCCATTCGAAACGGTGCGCGATGACGTCGAAGCCGCGTGGCGCCGCCAAGCGGTTCAGCAAGAACTGCTGTTAGAGGCCGAAGCGATGATCGCAGGGCTTGAGGATCGCCCCCTGTCATCCCTTGGCATGATCACGGTTCAGGAATCCGATATCGAACGGACTGCCTTTATCGAAGGGGTGACCCCATCGCTGGTGTCGACCGCGTTTGAAATGGACGTTGGGGAAACACGCACGGTCGATAACGGCACTGGCGTCATCCTGATCCGGCTGAACGCAATTCACGAAGCCGACATGACGGCCCCGGAAAGCGCAAACCTGACAGATCTGATCACGGAAAATCTGAACCGGCAAATCGGGGACAGCATTTTTGCCGCCTTTGCCGAAGGTGTGCGCGGTGATCTGGATGTGAACATCAATCAGCAAACATTGAATGCCGTGACATCCCAATTGCGGGGCGGCATTCGATGACACTGACACCCACATTCGATGACTTTGCCGCCCGCTATGAACAGGGCGAAAACCAATTGGTCTACACCCGGCTTGCGGCCGATCTCGACACGCCCGTTTCAGTGATGCTGAAACTTGCCGCGGCCAAAAAAGACAGCTTCATTCTAGAAAGTGTGACGGGCGGCGAAATTCGGGGGCGTTATTCCATTGTTGGGATGAAGCCGGATCTGATCTGGCGCTGCCATGGCACCGGGTCAGAGGTCAATCGGACCGCAAGGTTTGATCAGGATGCATTTGAAGCTGTCCCCGGTCACCCCTTGGACGCGCTGCGCGCTTTGGTCGCCGAATCCCGCATTGATATGCCCGAAGACTTGCCCGCTGCTGCCGCCGGCCTTTTTGGATATCTGGGCTATGACACGATCCGGCTGGTGGAACATTTGCCTGATGTGAATCCGGACCCGCTTGGACTGCCTGATGCGATGATGATGCGCCCCAGCGTGATTGCCGTGCTGGACGGTGTCAAAGGCGAAGTGACGCTGGTGTCGCCGGCATGGGCAAATTCTGGTCTGTCCGCCAAAGCGGCATATGCACAGGCCGCAGAACGGGTGATGGATGCGCTGCGCGATCTTGAACGCCCCCTGCCCGCGTCGGGGCGGTCACTGGACGGTGACGTGACCGTTGGCGAACCACAGTCCAATTTCACCAAACAAGGCTATTTGGCCGCTGTCGAAAAGGCCAAGGAATACATCAAGGCAGGCGATATCTTTCAGGTCGTGCCCGCGCAGCGTTGGTCACAGGATTTCACGGCACCACCCTTTGCGATGTATCGATCCTTGCGGCGCACCAACCCATCGCCGTTCATGTTCTTTTTCAACATGGGCGGATTTCAGATCACCGGCGCCAGCCCGGAAATCCTTGTGCGCCTGATGGATGGTGAAGTCACCATTCGCCCCATCGCAGGCACACGCCCGCGCGGCAAAACCCCCGAAGAAGACCGGGCACTTGAACAGGATCTGATGGCGGATCAAAAAGAATTGGCCGAACATTTGATGCTGTTGGATCTGGGGCGCAATGACGTGGGGCGCGTGGCAAAGATCGGCACGGTGCGACCAACGGAAAAATTTACCGTGGAACGTTACAGCCACGTGATGCACATCGTGTCAAATGTTGTGGGCGAACTTGCAGATGGCGAAGATGCGCTGTCTGCCCTGTTGGCTGGCTTGCCTGCGGGCACCCTATCGGGTGCACCCAAGGTCCGTGCGATGGAAATCATTGATGAATTGGAACCGGAAAAGCGCGGCGTTTACGGTGGTGGCTGCGGGTATCTTTCATCGAATGGCGACATGGACATCTGCATCGCATTGCGCACGGCCCTAATCAAAGATGGCAAGCTGTACAGCCAAGCCGGGGGCGGCGTTGTTTTCGACAGCGACCCGGAAGCTGAATATCAAGAAACCGTCAACAAGGCGAAAGCCGTGTGGACCGCCGCCGCAAACGCAGGCAAATTTTCCAGCTTCAGCAACTGATTGATTACTGGTTCAAAATCGCTGATGCAGGCACAAGGTTCAACGCCTGTGCCCGGCTTTGCTGCGACCAGATCAAAAGCGCGGTGATCGTATCTGGCCGCACCCGTGCCAGAACGATCCCTGCCCCATCTTGCCGTGCATTAAATGCCGATTGATCCAGAAAGCGGCGGATGACTGCAGGGTTCTGGCCGTTCGCATCAAGATCGCGCATGATCGTGGCCACCGGTATTCCTGCGGCGGTTGCCGTCTGCTGGACTGTGTTTAATCCTTCGTCAAACGTCAAAAGACCATGACCCGATTCTGCAATGATGGTGTTCACGGCATTGATGATGCGGCGATCCCCCCGAAACCCGCTGCCAGTGGAATCAAGTACGGCGACCGCCTCTGGCACCGTGGTGAAAAAGAAATCAAAAGCCGCTTCGATATCCGAAACTGACGCCCGCAGCGGCAGTTCGGCGTTCAACGCAACTTCAAACCCTGCCGCACGATAGGCCGCCATACGGTCAGCCGCGTTTTCAGCCGTTCCCGATATTGCCACCGTGACCGGAAACGACAGCGACTGCAGGGCCGCTGGTCCCAATTGCCCGGATGGATCATCCAGCAAGACAACCGCCAACGACGGGCGTTCTGGATCAACCGCCGCGTCGGCAGCGAATGCC
Organism: Planktomarina sp.; assembly: GCA_020630595.1. Classification (GTDB taxonomy): domain Bacteria; phylum Pseudomonadota; class Alphaproteobacteria; order Rhodobacterales; family Rhodobacteraceae; genus Planktomarina. The sequence goes on along the minus strand of JAHDBC010000007.1, from coordinate 68,908 downwards.
ACTACGGGCGGGGCAGATGGATCAACGGTCGTACTTTCGGCACCGATGGATGGAAGACGACCCGTTGTGACGCCGGACGCAGAATTCGGCAGCCCGACCAGACTGCCCGATGCATCCGAAAACGAAACGGTTGGTGTTGCATCTTGCGCCGGGGCGGCTGGGGTGATTTCTTCGTCAGGCAAGGCGATAACTGTGGTTTCATCGGGCGCAGGGGTCGGCGCGATGGGCGTTGTATCGAGGCTGGAAACTTCCGGAACTTCGGTTGGAACCCCGGGCGTGGCTGGGCTGTTTTCAACGTCGTCTTGCGAAATCACCGGCTGGGTTGGCGGTTCAGAAAGCCGCGCGTCCCCCAACGCCGAGGTTTCAATGGTTGGCGTTGGTTGGGGGGCGGGTGCTGTGACATCTTCCCCCAGCACCGGGGTTTCAGACGCATCAGGTTCAGCAGCGCGCACAGATTGCGACACGGATCGCGTGCTGTCATTTGGCGCAACAGACACGCCGGTTTCTGTCGGAACAGCCGGAAGAATTTCGATTGGCGGCGTTTCGATCACGGTTTGCGGGGGGCGCTGGCCGGGAACTTCGCTGATCAGCGACACAAGCCCCAATACGATTGCGCCCAACACCGTGCCCCAGAATGCACCGAAAACAAAACCCCGAAACATGCCCTTATCCGCCTGTTGCCCTGTTTGGTGGGCTTTTCCAGTCAGCGCCTCTGATGTGCCCTTGACCTTCACCCGCACCCTTGTCCATCTATAACCCGTCCAAGGGCCCGGTGGCGAGAGTTGTTTTCGCTGATCGGCTGACCATCCAAAGGGGGCCGCATATGTTGCTGCTGATCGATAACTACGACAGCTTCACCTACAATCTTGTCCATTATCTGGGCGAATTGGGAACCGAAGTCGTCGTCAAGCGCAATGACGCCTTGAACGTGCAAGACGCAATGGCCATGCGCCCGGATGCAATTTTGCTGTCGCCGGGACCAGCAACCCCCCAACAGGCGGGCATATGTCTGGCGTTGACCGCGGCGGCGGCCGAAACAAACATTCCGTTGATGGGCGTTTGCCTGGGCCATCAAACCATCGGCGAATCCTTTGGCGGCGACGTCAAACGCTGCCATGAGATTGTGCATGGCAAGATGGGATTGATGCATCACACGGGCAAAGGCGTGTTCAAAGACCTGCCAACGCCGTTTGAAGCCACCCGCTATCATTCCCTGATCGTGGACCGCGCCACCCTGCCCGACGAACTGGAAATCACCGCAGAACTGGACGATGGCACCATCATGGGACTGCAGCACAAATCAAAACCGATCCACGGCGTACAGTTTCATCCTGAAAGCATTGCATCGGAACATGGGCACAAATTGCTGCAGAACTTTCTGGACAGCGCAAAGGTGCCCGCATGAGCGACTTGATGAAACCGCTGATCTTCGCGGCATCAGAAGGGCCGCTGTCAAAAGCACAGGCGCGGTCGGCATTCGAAATCCTGTTCGAAGGCGAAGCAACACCGGCACAAATGGGTGGCTTGTTGATGGCCATGCGGGCCCGGGGCGAAGCCGTATCCGAATATGCAGCGGCCAGTGCCGTGATGCGCGAAAAATGCAATGCCGTCAGCGCACCCGAAGGGGCCATGGATATCGTCGGAACCGGCGGCGACGGCAAGGGCACACTTAACATTTCGACGGCCACCGCTTTTGTGGTGGCGGGCGCAGGGGTGCCTGTGGCCAAGCATGGGAACAAAAACCTCAGTTCATTGTCCGGGGCCGCCGATGCCTTGGGGCAGATGGGCATCAACGTCATGGTCGATGCGTCGGTCGTGGAACGCGCCATCGCCGAAGTTGGCATCGGCTTCATGATGGCCCCGATGCACCATCCAGCCATCCGGCATGTGATGCCCGTGCGGCAGGAATTGGGATGCAAGACGATATTCAACATTCTGGGGCCTTTGACCAATCCGGCTGGCGTCAAACGTCAACTGACCGGTGCATTTGCCCCTGACCTGATTTTTCCCATGGCCGAAACGCTTTTGGAATTGGGCAGTGAAAAAGCATGGCTTGTGCATGGATCAGACGGGACGGATGAAATTTCGATTTCCGGCCCGACTGCCGTCGCCGTTCTGGCCGAAGGGCGCATCGAAGCTGCCGAAATCCACCCCGAAGATGCGGGCCTTGCGCCGCACCCCTTTGCGGCGATCATGGGCGGCACACCCGAAGAAAACGGTAAGGCATTTGCAGCCCTTTTGGACGGGCAAGCGTCAGCCTATCGCGACGCCGTCTTGTTGAACGCGGCCGCGGCCCTTTTGGTTGCGGACCGCGTGACGTCATTGAAAGAAGGTGTCGAAATGGCGGCAGATGCCATTGATTCCGGCGCCGCCAAAGCCAAGGTTCAGGGTCTGGCCGCAATCACGCAAGGCGCATCACAATGACCGACACAATTCTGGACAAGATCAAGGCATACAAACTTGAAGAAGTTGCACAGCGCAAAGCCGAACGCCCCCTTGCAGAGGTGGAAGATGCCGCGCAATCTGCCGGCGCTGTGCGCGGATTTGCAAAAGCCCTGTCTGACGCCGCCAACGAAGGCTATGCACTGATTGCTGAAATCAAGAAGGCATCCCCTTCAAAGGGTTTGATCCGTGCGGATTTCGATCCGCCTGCCCTTGCCACGGCGTATGAAAATGGCGGTGCGACGTGCCTGTCCATTCTGACCGATACCCCCAGCTTTCAGGGTGCGGATGATTATCTGGTGGCTGCACGAAATGCGACCACCCTGCCCGTTCTGCGCAAAGATTTCATGTACGACACCTACCAAGTTGCAGAAGCCCGGGCGATGGGGGCCGACTGTATCCTGATCATTATGGCATCTGTGTCAGACACGCAGGCATCAGAATTGGAAGCGGCTGCAGTATCCTATGGTATGGATGTGCTGGTCGAAGTGCACGACCATCCCGAACTGGACCGTGCCCTGCAATTGGCGTCGCCTTTGCTGGGCATCAACAACAGAAACCTGAAGACGTTTGATGTGACGCTGGACACCACACGCCAGTTGTCGCGCTATGTGCCCCCAGAAAAGACCATTGTCGCGGAAAGCGGGCTGTATACGCCTGCCGATCTGGCCGATCTGGCAATGTACGGCGCGCGCACGTTTCTGATCGGGGAAAGCCTGATGCGCCAAGACGATGTCGAATCGGCAACCCGTGCGCTTTTGGCAAATCCGAAACAAACCGGGCAGATGTAGATCGTGGCAAAGCTGAACCACATCAACGACGCAGGCGATGCCCATATGGTTGACGTGTCCGGAAAACCGCACACGCAACGCTTGGCGACCGCGCAGGCGCAGGTGGTGATGTCGCGCAACACGCTTGCCATGATTGCGGATGGAACTGCGGCAAAAGGGGATGTCCTTGCAACGGCACGCATCGCTGGCATCATGGCATCAAAGAAGACGCCCGACCTGATTCCACTGTGCCATCCCCTGCCGATCAAGAATGTCACTGTGGATTTCCATCTGGACCACGCGCTTCCCGGTGTCACGATCACGGCGACAGTCAAAACCGAAGGCCAGACCGGCGTCGAGATGGAGGCGTTGACAGCCTGTTCCGTCGCTGCGCTGACCCTGTATGACATGTTGAAAGCCGCCGAAAAGGGCATTGTGCTGCAAGACATCCGGCTGTTGGAAAAACGGGGTGGCAAATCGGGCACGTGGGTTAACGGATCGTGATTTCGGTCGAACAAGCACAATCGCGCTTGTTGGCCCTTGCGCCCCCCCCGGTAGAAGAATTGATTGGTCTGTCTGACGCCCATGGCAGGGTTTTGATGCATCCGGTCGTTGCGTCCCGCGCCCAGCCCCCATTCGCATCATCCGCGATGGATGGCTACGCCGTCATCGATGATGGGCGAACGCATTGGACGGTGATCGGGGAAAGCGCCGCTGGTGCGGGATATTTTGACCCAATCGGTGCGGGACAAGCGGTTCGCATTTTCACGGGCGCCCCCGTACCACCCGGTGCAGACCGCATCGTGATACAGGAAGATGTTGATCGGGTCGACGACGGCATCCGTTTGCGGGGTGGCGCGGACACAGCCCGTTATATTCGGCCCGCTGGTGGCGATTTCGAAGCCGGATTTGTTTTTGAAGCCCCCCGTTTGATTGGCCCGGCCGAACTTTCGTTGCTTGCCGCCATGAATGCCGCCGCCGTGACAGTGGCGCGCAGACCAAAGGTGGTGATCCTGTCCACCGGCGATGAACTTGTGCAACCGGGGGAATCCCCTGCCCCTGACCAAATCATTGCCAGCAATGCCATCGCCCTGGCTGCATTGGTCCGAAATGCTGGCGCAGATCCACAGGTTTTGCCCATTGCAAAGGATCGCGAAACATCGCTGATGCAGGCGTTCGGCTGGGCCGAAAACGCAGATATCATCGTCACCATCGGCGGGGCGTCCGTTGGGGATCACGATCTGGTGGGGGCTGTGGCGCGAAAATGCGGTTTCGTTTCCGATTTTTACAAGGTCGCGATGCGGCCTGGTAAACCCCTGATGGCGGGTCAGCGGGCCAACACTGTTCATTTGGGCCTGCCGGGTAACCCGGTGTCTGCGCTGGTGTGCGGTGTTGTGTATCTGGCCCCCCTTATTCGAAAAATGCTCGGGTTGACCGACGTCTATCCCGAACACAAGAAAGCACAGCTTGGTGTCGCCGCCCCAGCCAATGGGCCCCGGGCGCACTATATGCGTGCTTTTGTCCAAAATGGGATCATCACCCCATTCGACCGTCAGGATTCATCGTTGATGCACCTGCTTCCTATGGCCAATGCCCTGTTGATCCGCCCCCCAAATGCACCTGAGTTGAAAAAAGATGACCCGGTTCACTACATCGATTTCTAAAAAGTTGACACAAAAAGGGAACATCGATAGAACATTTGCAAAACAGTGACCTAATCGGGGTGCAGCAGATGTTGACGAAAAAACAGCTACAGCTTTTGGAATACATCCAGAAACGCACAGATGCGGATGGTGTATCGCCATCATTCGACGAAATGAAAGAAGCGCTGGACCTTCGGTCCAAATCCGGGATCCACCGCTTGATCACCGCGTTGGAAGAACGCGGCTTTATCCGTCGGCTGGCGCATCGCGCAAGGGCCATCGAAATCCTGAAGACGCCAGATGCAATCGGCGCCCCACGTGGATTTGAACCGCGTGTCATTCAGGGCGACAAACCGGATGGACGTCCGGCCGCCGCGTTGGATCTGGATAACGGTGACGTTGCATCGGTCAAACTGATGGGGCGGATTGCAGCGGGTGTTCCAATTTCGGCAATCGAAGACTTCAGCCGCAACATTGCCGTTCCCGGCGACATGATCCGCGGCAAGGGCGACCACTATGCCCTTGAAGTCAAAGGCGATTCAATGATCGACGCGGGTATCAACAATGGCGATGTGGTGGTCATTCGTGAAACGAACACCGCCGAAAACGGCGATATCGTTGTCGCATTGGTTGAAGATCAGGAAGCGACGCTGAAACGGTTTCAGCGCAATGGCAGTTCAATCGCACTTGAGGCGGCCAACCCGGCCTATGAAACGCGCGTGTACCGCGATGATCAGGTCAAGGTTCAGGGCAAGTTGGTGGGTTTGATCCGCACGTATTAACGCGGCAGGCCATCGCGGCCCGATGCGAACGGCCACAGGGCCAGCGCATCCCGCCGCACCCATCGGTCATTCCACAAGCGTCGGCCGCTGATGTCCTTGGCGCTGATCCAGTCAATCTGGCCATTGTTCAAGTATCCGGCCACGCTTCCGGTGTTTCGCAATCTGCGCAGATCAAACACATCACACGGTGGGTTGCGCAGATAGTCAGCCACCACATAGATGTCGCTTTCACAGACATCCGGCATTGCATCGGCCTTGCGCAAAACGGAAATCGTGGGCGAGGCCGCACGGTTTCGCGCTGCGGCATCGCTTTGGCTGACGGTGTCACCGTCGTTTTCCAACCAGATGCGGGCCGCAAATCCAGCCCCCTTATCACGCGACATTTGCCGCCCCGCAGGGCCCATGACCCCAACCAACAACGCACTGTCCGCAATCAGAATATCAGGGCGCCGGTGATCCCACCACAACACCAGTGAAACCGCACAAACGGCCACACCCACCACGCGCCCCTTGCCGATCCACAAAAGAAAGATGATCGCGCCAAGGGTAAACAGGGGCAATGTCCAAGGCGACGGTGCCTTGATCTGGCTTACGGATCCGGGCCACTGCGCCACGTGGTGTGCAATTGCTGAAATCAGTTGCAGGCCTTGGTCCACAAAGAAAAATCCAATGAATTCGAGCCCAAAGGGCGCAAGAAGGACTGCCGCCAATAGCCCTGGCATGACGACAATCCCCATCAAGGGAACGGCCAAAAGATTGGCGACCAACCCGTAATGCGGCACTTGGTTGAAATGTGCGGCCGCATAGGGGGCAGTCGCAAGTCCGGCGACCGCTGATGACAAGACCGCCCCGATCACCGCCCGCCGCCAACCGGCGCCTTTGAACCACAGCCGATCCGTTGCGAATTGAAACGCAATGACAAGCGCGGTTGTGGCCGCAAAAGACATATGAAAACCGGGGCTGAAAATTGCCTGCGGGCGCAAAATCAAGACAATGACCGCCGCCAAGGCAACTGCCCGCAATGTCAGGGCCCTGCGCCGCGCCAATATCGCCCCAAGGATCACCATCGACATGATGAAAGCCCGTTCTGTCGCAATACTGGCGCCGGAAATCATCAGATAGGCCGTTGCCGCAACCATCGCGACACCGGCGGCAATCTTTTTGGCGTCGAACCGTTTCAGGCGAACGCAGCATAGCCGCGCAATGGTGAACACCAAACCAACAAGCAATCCCATGTGCAGCCCGGAAATCGCAAGCAGATGCGCAAGATTGGATTGGCGCAGGGCGGTCACATCTGATGGATCAAGATAGGCGCGATCGCCCGTTGTGATCGCGGTGGCGATGCCACCTGAATTACCCGGCACATGGTCACGGATCCAAAATCCGATGGCAGCCCGAACGCGGGCCACCGTTTGACCCTCAGGGTCACCTTCGATTTGGACCACCTTTCTGGTATACCCCACCCCCCCCAAAGACAGAAACCAAGCGTGGCGTTGGAAATCAAACCCGCCAGGTTCTGCGGGTCCCGGTGGGGGGGATACGTGCGCCGTAACTTGAACGTGCGATCCGATTGGGGGCACGTCGGATGGGCCATGCAGGGCAATGCGAACCCGTTCGGGCTGCGCATAGGGGGGCAATTCCTTGGTCTCGACGCGGTCCAACGTGATGCGTGGCTTGCCGGATGCTGACACATCAATCATCACCACACGGCCGCTGATGTCGCCATAAATGCGTTTTTCCAAGACAGGGGCCGCGTGCCAGTGACTGACCGTTGCCGCCCATCCGTAGCCAACGACCACAATCGCCCCCAGCATCACGATTGGGTTGTGGCGTGACATGACAGTAAGGATCAGCGAACAACACAAACACCCGACCGCAGACCACAACTGTGGTTCAAAAGGCAAACGGAAATACACCCCCGTGCCGGACCCAAAGGCGACGGCCGCCCAGATGAACAACCGACCGACCTGTTCAGCAAAGGCGCGATTTATGGCCGCGGGCCATTCCATCCGGCCAAGCACTTGTCTAACCCCTGTCAGCACCGTAATCAGCGCCAGTATCGTGCCACGCCGTTATCAAAGGGTTAACCATGACAGTCGTCACTCGTTTCGCGCCATCGCCGACAGGAACTTTGCACATCGGCGGCGCGCGCACCGCGCTGTTCAATTGGCTGTACGCGCGCGGACGCGGTGGCAAATTCCTTTTGCGTATCGAAGACACGGACCGCGCAAGATCGACCCCCGAAGCGACCGATGCGATCTTCAAGGGCCTGTCTTGGTTGGGTCTGGATCACGATGGCGAGGCATTCAGCCAGTTTGAACGCGCCGACCGCCACGCCGAAGTCGCCCACCAAATGTTGGCGACTGGACACGCCTACAAATGTTTTTCAACACCTGATGAAATAACGGCATTCAAAGATGCCGCCCGGGATGCGGGGACCTCTACCCTCTTCTTGTCGCCATGGCGCGACGTGGATCCAGCTGAACACCCTGATGCGCCTTTTGTGGTGCGGCTGAAAGCGCCGCGCGAAGGGACGACGCTGATCGAAGATCAGGTGCAGGGCACTGTGACCATCAAGAACAGCACGTTGGATGACATGATCCTTTTGCGGTCTGACGGCACGCCAGTCTATATGCTGGCCGTGGTTGTCGACGACTATGATATGGGTGTGACCCACGTCATCCGGGGCGACGATCATCTGAACAACGCGGCGCGCCAGATGCAGATCTATCACGCGATGGGTTGGACGGTTCCAACCTATGCGCACATCCCGCTGATCCACGGACCTGACGGCAAGAAAATGTCAAAACGCCATGGCGCCACAGGCGTCGAAGACTATCAGGCCCTGGGCTACAGCGCCGCCGGGATGCGCAATTATCTGGCCCGGTTGGGATGGTCACACGGCGATGACGAATTTTTCACAGATGATCAGGCCAAAGACTGGTTTGATTTTGGATCAATTGGCAAATCGCCTGCGCGATTTGACTTCAAAAAGCTGGATCGACTGTCCGGTCAGCATATTGCTATCACGCAAGATGCTGCACTGCTGCATGACATCGAAGCGTTTTTGGAAGCGACACATCAACCCGCGCTCACCAACGAACAAAAATCCGGCATCTTGAAGGCCATGTTTTGTTTGAAGGATCGTGCGAAGACCTATGGCGAACTGATTGAAAAGGCGTCATTTATTCTGCAATCGCGTCCAATTGAACCGGATGAAAAATCGGCAAAGGCACTGGATTCGGTATCCATTGGTATACTGCAATCGTTGACGCCGCAGTTGCAAACTGTTAGCTGGACGCGAGACGCGCTTGAAGCGACTGTTGCTACCATCGCCGAACAGTTTGACACCAAACTTGGCAAGCTTGCCGCGCCGTTGCGCGCTGCATTGGCCGGACGGTCCGTAAGCCCAAGCGTTTTTGACATGATGCTTGTCTTGGAACGCGATGAAACCATCGCGCGTTTGCAAGACGCAACGAAAGACTGATGCCCCACGGGATCGTGCGGGGATCGACCGGGTCCCCTGCCGGACCCCAACTATGAGGGATCAGATGACTGACAAAAAGACGCGCACCGCAACGCTGACTTTCGATGATACATCCGTTGAATTGCCGATGTATTCGCCAACAGCCGGCCCGGATGTGATCGACATTCGCAAGCTGTATTCACAAGGCGGCGTCTTTACCTATGATCCCGGTTTCACGTCGACCGCATCTTGTGACAGCACGATTACCTTTATCGATGGTGGGAAAGGCGAACTGCTGCATCGCGGATATCCGATCGATCAACTTGCTGAAAACAGCCATTATTTGGAAGTTTGCTATTTGCTGCTTTATGGCGAATTGCCGTCGACCACGCAGCTGGAAGAGTTTGAATCACTGGTCACGCATCACACGATGCTTCATGAACAAATGATCAACTTTTTCCGTGGGTTCCGGCGGGATGCCCATCCCATGGCCATCATGGTGGGCGTGGTCGGTGCCATGTCAGCGTTCTATCACGACAGTACAGATATCAATGACCCCCACCAGCGGGAGGTCGCCACGATCCGCTTGATCGCCAAGATGCCGACGATTGCAGCGATGGCCTACAAATATACCGTGGGCCAGCCGTTTGTGTATCCGCGCAATGATCTGGATTATGCGTCAAACTTCCTGCGGATGTGCTTTGCCGTTCCCGCTGAAGATTACGAGGTCAACCCGATCCTGTCGCGTGCGATGGACCGTATTTTCACCTTGCACGCAGATCACGAACAAAACGCTTCCACGTCGACTGTGCGTCTGGCGTCGTCGTCCGGTGCGAACCCTTTCGCATGTATCGCCGCAGGGATCGCCTGTCTTTGGGGGCCTGCCCACGGTGGGGCAAACCAAGCCTGTCTGGAAATGCTGAATGAAATCGGCACGGTTGACCGTATTCCCGAATTCATTGCACGCGCGAAAGACAAAAACGATCCGTTCCGCCTGATGGGCTTTGGCCACCGTGTCTACAAGAACTTTGACCCACGCGCCAAAGTGATGAAGCAATCGGCGGACGAAGTGCTGGATCTGTTGGGCGTTGAAAACAATCCCATCCTGCAAGTGGCAAAGGAATTGGAAAAAGCGGCCTTGGCTGATCCGTATTTTGCAGAAAAGAAACTGTTTCCGAACGTGGATTTCTATTCAGGCATCATCCTGGAAGCGATGGGTTTCCCCACATCGATGTTCACGCCAATCTTTGCATTGGCCCGGACCGTTGGCTGGATCAGCCAATGGAAAGAACAGATCAGCGATCCTGCGTTGAAAATTGGACGCCCACGTCAATTGTATCAGGGCGAAACCAAACGGAATTACACGGATATCGAAACCCGCAGCTAACCCGTTTCAACGTTTGTCAAAGCCCCCGCAAATGTCGGGGGCTTTTTGATTCGGCGGCCAAATTGTCCGCCACATTTTGTCCGCCTATTGTATGCTGACATGAGACAAACCTACTAAAAGTCGCTGAAATGTTGACTGAAAATTGGTTAAAATCGCGTCTTTGTTGTGCTGTCTTCTGAAACATGACTAACCTTGGACAAATTTTTGTTTCGGAGATGTACGATGGAATTTGCACTTTTACTGCCATGGCTTCTGGGTGCTGGCCTGCTTGCCCTAATCTTTGATAACGATGACGATAACGGCCCAGCCCCGGTGGTCGACGATACGATCAGCCTCACCAATGGCGATGACAGCAATCTGGGCTCAGCCGACGACGATCTGATCAGTGGCCTTCAGGGCAATGATTCATTGTCCGGTGGCGCTGGCGATGACACGCTGGAAGGCGATCAAGGCGCAGATACATTGGCCGGTGGAACCGGAAACGACGTGCTGGTCGGCGATCAGGGCACCGGCGTTGTGAACACAGGCGATGGCCGTGATGTTCTGCAAGGCGGTGATGGCGATGACATTCTGATCGGGGACAACGGCGCGGACGGCTTGTTCGGCCAGGATGGCAATGACGTGATGTTCGGCGGTTTCGGCGGGGACAGGCTGTTTGGTGCCGACGGCGACGACATCGTTGTGGGGCACCGGGGTGAAGACTTCGTACGTGGCGGATTGGGCAACGACGTTGTGTCCGGCAACATGCTGTATCAGGGCCTGATCACCAGCGCTGAAGCACAAGAATTGCAGAACAACGGTCAGCCCAATGACCCAGCGGATATTGCACGCCTTGGCCAGATTTCCCAACGCGACGATCTTGTTGCGGACCGGGTGTTCGGTGATGGCGGTGATGACGATCTGTACTTGGGCGATGCGGACACGGGCATTGGTGGAACCGGCGCGGATGAATTCTTCATCAGCCCGGAATCCGGAACAAACACGGCCGCCGTTATTTCTGATTTTGAACCGGGCACGGACGAAATCGTGGTTCAGTTTGCGACTGGTGCAGCAGCCCCTGTCATCACGTTCCAGACAGTGGGACCGGATGAACAGGTCTTGGCAAACGGTACGGTCGTTGCCACGGTCAGCGGTCAAGCCGGCAATGTGGCCGCAACAGACGTGCGTGTCGAAGTGGTTTAACCACGCCGACACAATTTAAAACGATCAGCGGCCCTCGAAATTCGGGGGCCGTTTTGCGATGAAAGCGGTGACGCCTTCTTGGAAATCGCGGGTGCCGCCGCACGCACCCTGTTGCTGTGCTTCCAGTTCCAGCTGAGTGTTCAGGTCATTTCCAAAGCTTGCGCGAATGACCGATTTGATCCGTTTGAACGCCTGTGTGGGGCCATGTGCCAGATAATTCGCACGCGCGCGCCAGTGATCTTGGAACACATCATCAGACACCGCTTCATAGATCAGACCCCAATCTGCCGCATCCCTTGCCATGATACGGTCACCGAACAGGGCTGCACCCATCGCCTTTGCCTGTCCCATCTGGCGTGGCATAAAGAATGTGCCGCCTGCATCCGGGATCAGGCCGATGCGGGCAAAGGCCTGCAGGAAATACGCACTTTCCGCCGCAATCACGACATCAGCCACAAGCGCAAGATTGGCCCCCGCCCCGGCGGCAGCACCATTGACCGCAGCGATGGTTGGCACCGGGCAGTCGCTGATCGCCGCCAGCATTGGATGATATTCATCCCGCAAGGTGCGTTCCAAATCGATGTTGGCCGGGTTCGCTTCGTCGCCCAGATCTTGGCCCGAACAAAACGCCTTGCCCGCGCCGGTCAAAACGATTGCGCGGCTGGATGTCGCCAATTCCTTGAACGCATGGGTCAGTTCCGCCCGCATTTGCGTGTTCAATGCATTCATCTTGTCAGGACGGTTCAACGTGATGGTTGCGACCTGATCGGTCTGGTCGACCAGCAGTGTTTCATAAATCATTGGCTTTGGCCTTATGTCGTCTGCGTTCGACATAGGTTGTCCTAGTCGGTTCTGCCACTATGACGCTGCAAGACTTCTTGTAATTTGTTTTCTTCTTGGGGCGTAAGGGGCGCGTCGGTCACAGGACGCGCAGCCCGTCTGGTCAACCATAACCCCAGCAACGTCAGCAGCAAAAGCGCGGGCCCCGCCCCCCAAAGAACAAGGTTCATGCCCGTCCCATTCGGCCGCAGCAGCACGAATTCACCATAACGCGCGACGACGAAATCGACGACTTCGGTGTCACTGTCACCAGCCACAAGCCGTTCACGCACCAATAAACGCAGATCCCGCGCGATCTGGGCTGAACTTTCGTCAATCGATTCATTGCGACACTGCAAACACCGAAGCCCACTGGAAATTGACCGGGCGCGATCTTCAAGAACCGGATCAGACAAGACCTCGTCCGGTTCAACAGCCATTGCTGGCGTGCCTGCGATCAATAGGACGCACAGGATCACAGAAACGATCTGGCGCAACGCGGTCATTGGCGGATAGCCCGTGATGTCGTCCCTGCCCCAACGCGATAGCGACGATCTGTCAGGCTTAGCACGCCGCCCAAAGCCATGATGATCGTTCCCGCCCATATCCAGTTTGCAAAGGGTTTCACAAAGCTGCGCACCGCCCACCGTCCATCGTCTTGCTGATCACCAATGACCACGTAAACGTCCCGCCAAAAGCCCGACAAAATGCCGACTTCGGTCGTGGGCATCTGCGATACGGGATAGAATCGACGTTCCGGCGTCACCCGCACAGGGCCGCGCCCGTCCTGTCGCACATCGATCTGCGCCATCGTGGACAGATAATTCGGACCTTGCACTTGGTCCACAGACCGCAGCGTAATTTCATAGCGGCCAACCATCGTGCTTTCGTTGGGGGCAAGCGCTGCAATATCTTCGCGTTCATATGCGGTCAGCGCGGCGACACCTGCGATGGTCACACCCAGCCCAGCATGGGCAATCGCCTTGCCCCAATCCGCACGTGGCAACCGCGCCAGACGCGCCGCGCGGCCTGCGGACCGCTGCATCAATTCCAAAACCACCCCAGACACAAGCCACGCCCCCAGCGCAAGCCCGATGGGGCCGATCAGGGATTGACCCGACTGCATTGCATAGATCAGCCCGGCCAGTGAAACACACAGCACAAACGCGGGCAGCACCCGTTTCAGTGTTTCCGCCAGTCTTGCCCGTTTCCATGGGATCACTGACCCAATGGGCAAAATCGCGGCCAACCCCACGACAAACGGCGTAAAGGCCTGATTGAAAAAGGGCGGCCCGACCGACAAACGCCGATCCAGGAAAAGTTCGGCCACCAACGGCCAGATGGTTCCGATGAACACAACAAAACAGCTGATCGACAACAAAACATTGTTGGCCACCAATGCCGTTTCCCGGCTTTGAATTGCAAACACCGCGCGGCTTTCCATCGCGCCGGCCTTCAACGCAAACAGCAAAAGCGCACCACCCACGAAAAAGCCAAGGATCAAAAGGATATAAACGCCCCGTTCGGGATCATTGGCAAAGGCATGCACAGACGTCAGCACACCAGACCGGACAATGAACGTGCCGACCAGTGAAAACCCGAACGCCAGAATGGCCAATAAGATGGTCCACGCTTTCAGCGCCTCTCGCTTTTCGACAACGACGGCCGAATGCAAGAGTGCGGCTGCAATCAGCCATGGCATGAAGCTTGCATTTTCAACGGGATCCCAAAACCAAAAGCCGCCCCAACCCAGTTCGTAATAGGCCCACCAACTGCCCAATCCGATTCCGATGGTCAGGAACAACCAAGCGGCCAGCGTCCAGGGGCGCACCCATCGCCCCCATGCCGCATCGACCCGCCCTTCCAAAAGGGCAGCAATGGCAAAGGAAAAGGTGATCGAAAGCCCGACATAGCCCAGATACAGAAACGGCGGGTGCAAAACCAATCCGATGTCTTGCAACAATGGGTTCAGCCCCTGACCGTCAAACGGTGGAAATGGCAGCCGTTCGAATGGATTGGATGTGAACAGGATAAAGGCCAGAAACGCCGCGGATACCAACGATTGCACGCCCAGAACCCGCGCATGCAGCGTTTGGGGCAATTGGTTGCCGAACACGGCAGCCGCTGCACCGAAAAGCGTCAGGATCAAAGCCCACAACAGCAATGATCCTTCGTGATTGCCCCAGACCCCGGTCACCTTGTACAGCATCGGTTTCAATGTGTGGGAGTTCAGATAGACAACGCTAAGCGAAAAGTCGGATGTCACAAATGCAATCGTCAGAACGACAAACGCAAATCCAACCAAGGCGCATTGCAACACCATGCTGACGGCACCCAGTTCCATCAGATCCGCGCGACGATAATGCGCCCCAATCAATGGGGCGGCCGATCCGACAAGCGACAGGATCAATGCAATCACAAGGGCAAGGTGCGCCGTTTCATTCCACATACCATGCGGTATATCGCGCCACAGCCCATGGGCAAGCGGCAGGGGGTCGCAGCAGATCAATGATCGGCGGAATGTGCCCGCCAACGGTGCCAATCATCCAATGCGGCGTTGTCACTGGCGGGTCCGGGCGAACGCGCACCGGAATGCGCGGCCTCTGGCACCGTGGGTGGTGGCCGATTGGCCAGCGTCGCTGCGATGGAACGTTGAAATTCCTGACCCTTCAACTGGTGGCGCGCACCAAAGTAAAAGCTGACGATGGCACCCAACAGCCACCACAGGGGTTCCGGAACATGGGTCAACCCTTCCATTCGCGATGCAAACCAAACCGGGTTGGCCATGGCAGCGATGAACAGACCCAAAGTGCCAAGCGCCAGCGCGGGCCGGGGAATGCGGTTGATCCCATCCATCACGCGATCAAATGCCCCCTTGTTTGGGTGCAGGAATTCGCTGGACATCTGCTGCAACGCAGCCTGTTGAAGATCGGCTGCGCGCACGGCCTGTGCTTCGGCGTTTTCCCGAAAGACTTGCGCCACTTCGACAACAGCGTTGCGCCCGCCGCCAAACACCCATCCGAATATCCGTTCCATCAAGCCCATGCTTTTGTCCTTTCCGCGTGTTGTGCGTCTGAAAAATGGTATTTGGGATCGATGAATTCTTCGGCCCTGACGATCCAGCCGCCTTTCCCACCATCCCTGCGGCGTGCGAATTTGCGGCTTTGGGGGCGTGCGTCTGCGACGGCGTAATAATAGTTGCGCCGTTCGATCCCATAGGCGTCGACGATATGATGGGGCGCCACATCAAAGATTTCAGCCGTTACCGTGGCGGTTTGCGGTCCAATGACACCATCCACCGTGACAGAAGCCCCGAATTTGACCAACAACCGCTGCAACAGCTTGACCGCGTTTGATCCGGCATTGACCTGCATATCAAACACTGTCGGGTGCAGGGCTTCGGGCAAATCGGAAATACCGGGACCTGTAAAATAGTGGGTTTTGAAGATTTCAATCGCCTGATCCGCAGACAGCAATCGCACATCCTGAACCGTCGTTTGACCATCGCGGTTCAAATCCAGACCCAATCGCCGCAATGTGCCAATGGTCACACCGAAATTCGTAGCACCGCCGGGATCATCCGGATCGTTCACAAAACCGCCTTCGCGGGCGACGATGTCTTTGGCAATGGAATGAACAGACCGCATGGGGCACCTTTGGCTATGACGCCTGCCCAGATTTGCGGGATATGGTTAATCAGTCTGTAACGATGCGTCCGGTTTGAAAACGCCTTGTTCTTTCAGGGCGTCAACAACTTCGGCGGGCATGTAGGTTTCATCATGT
The DNA here is from genome assembly GCA_020630595.1 of Planktomarina sp. Lineage (GTDB taxonomy): Bacteria > Pseudomonadota > Alphaproteobacteria > Rhodobacterales > Rhodobacteraceae > Planktomarina. The sequence goes on along the minus strand of JAHDBC010000007.1, from coordinate 52,634 downwards.
TTGGCAAGAAGTTCGGTGGCCAAGAACACGCCATCGACATAGCGCCCTGTTGCAACCGTACCCTGCCCTTCTTCGAACAGATCCGGCGGGATGTCGTCGCCCACATAACGCACTGGAACACTGTCACCGCCATCGGTCACAGCAAAGCTGAATTGCACCCCATCGCCCGGGGCAATGGACCCTTCGACAACCAACCCGCCCAGACGAAACACTTCTTCCGGGTTTGGGGGGGCTTCGACGACCTGACTGGGACTGCGGAACAAATTGATCCCGTCGCGCAGCGCATATCCGATCAGCGCAGTGGCCCCGACCAGACAGACAAGCGACAGCACGATCACCTGCACCCTGCGTTGTTTTTTCAGCCCACGCATCAGGGAAAGACCGGGGCCAGCATCAAACCCTGCGTTTCGGGCAGGCCAAGCATCAAATTGGCATTCTGAAGCGCCTGACCGGACGACCCTTTGGTCAGATTATCAAGGGCCGCGATCACGATGGCACGACCTTCGATCCGGTCCCCCACTACACCGATGTGACAGAAATTCGACCCGCGCACGTGCCGTGTCGAAGGGTGCTGCCCAAAGGCAAGCACGTCGATAAACGGTTCCGCTGCGTAAGCTTGGGTCAATACATCATGAACCTGCGCCGGGTCGCCGTGAACATAAACCGTTGCCAGAATACCCCGATTGGTGGGCATCAGATGTGGGGTGAACTGCACCTGCACCGGCCGCCCCGCGATCATGGAAAATTCCTGATCAAATTCCCCCAGATGGCGATGCGTGCCACCCACGGCATAGGCGTGATACCCTTCGGACAATTCTGCATGCAGAAGATTTTCTTTCAGCGACCGCCCGGCCCCGGACACGCCGCATTTCAGGTCCATGATGATATGGTCCAGATCGATCACACCTTCCGACACCAAAGGCCGCAAAGCGTATTGGCCCGTGGCCGCATTGCACCCTGTGCCAGCCACCAACCGTGCCGCTGCAATCTCGTCGCGGTAAAATTCGGTCAGGCCGTATACAGCGGTTTTCTGCAAATCCTGCGCATCATGCTGGCCACCATACCATTTCACATAATCCGCTTCGTCCCGCAGCCGGAAATCTGCAGACAGATCAACAACCTTCAGATGGGATGGCAGCGCTTTGATCACCGCCTGTGACGTTGCATGCGGCAAGGCGCAAAACACAAGATCGACCCCATCGAATGAAATATCATCGATTTTTTGAAGCACTGGCAGATCCAGATGGCGCAAGTGTGGGAACACGTCGCCCATTGCCTGACCCGCCTTGCGATCGGCGGAAAGCGCGGCAATCTGCATGTCCCCGTGGGTTGCGATCAAACGAACCAGTTCTGCACCAGTGTATCCGCTGGCACCCAGAATTGCGACGGAATGGGCCATATTATCCCCTCTTGTTTCCCTGCGCATATGGTCAAAAATGGCCCTGCCTGCAACAGGTCAGGCTGTTTCAAACACCATGGGTTGTCGCAAAAACTGCGTTGCGCGGGCCGAAACCTTTTGCGGATCGCCTGTTGTCAGGCATTTGGCTGTTCCACCGGCGCCGATCATCTGGGGCCTGCGCACAAGATAATCAGCCAGACTTTCAGCCACGATATCGGCCTGCGAAAAGACCTGAACATCGGGCCCAAGCGCCTTTTGAAACGCATCTTTCATGAACGGATAATGCGTGCAGCCCAACACAGCCGCATCTGGCTGCGGCATTTTGCGTTTCAGCGCATCCACATGAGACGACACCAATGCCTCTGCCAAGATCAGATCGCCTTCTTCGATGGCATCTACCACACCCCCACAGGCCTGCGCTTCGACATCCACACCAATCGCGCGAAATGCCAATTCGCGTTGAAACGCGCGGCTTGCAACGGTCGCAGGGGTCGCAAAAAGGGCGACGTGTTTTACGTCAACTTCGCGTGGGGGGGAATTGTCCCCCCATTGTCGTTCGGTCAGGGCTTCGATCATCGGGACAAAAACCCCCAATACGCGCTTGTCGCGTGGCACCCAGTTTTCCTGCATCCGGCGCAGGGCCGCGGCACTTGCCGTGTTGCATGCCAGAATGACAAGATCGCACCCGTGATCCCACATCCGTTCGACGGCCGCGGTGGTCAAACGGTAAATATCATCGGCATCACGCACGCCGTAAGGCGCGTGCGCATTGTCACCGAAATAGACCAAAGGCACATCGGGCAAACGTTCCCGCACGCCTTGATATACGGTCAATCCGCCCAATCCGCTGTCAAAGATTCCTACTGCCATCAGGTGCCCCTGTATTTGTCTTCAAATTCGAACCCGACATCAGTGGCGTCAATTCTGGTTGGTGCCAACGCATATGTTTGTTCGCGCAAAAACCGCATCATGGATTTTGGATCCTTTGCAAACGCGGCGATTTCAGATTGCGGGATCGGTGAACCGACCACAAGTCTGACTGGATGATCCACCTTTGCCCGGAATTCCTTGATCAGCAATGCCATGCGCAGCGTGTAATGCAAATGGCTTGCCAGTTGGAACAGGCGGGAATTTGCGCCGTCAAAATAGATCGGGACAACAGTCGCGCCACTTTTGGCAACCATCTTGGCCGTGAATGACCGCCACTGCGGATCCATCGGGCGCGAAAACGGTTTGGACGCTGTCGACACCGTGCCACCGGGAAAGATTCCAATCGCCCCACCCGCCGCAAGATAGGACAAGGCGGTTTTGCGGGTTTCCAGGTTCAGCTTCATGGCGTCTTTGGTTTCATCGAACGAAATGGGCAGGATCACCTTATCCAGTTCTTCGGCTTTGCGAAAAACGCGGTGCGCCAAGATACGGAAATCGCCCCGCACCACAGACAGGATATGCCCCAGAACCAACCCATCCAGAATACCATAAGGATGATTGGCGATCACGATCAACGGGCCATCTTTCGGGATCGCATTCAACGTGCCACCTGCCACTTCCAATGACAGCCCGTAGCGTTCGACCATCACTTGCCAAAAATCGCGGCCCGCTGCCACTTCCGTCTCGTACCCATCGGCACGGCGGATCAGATTCAGACGCCCCGTTGCATTTTCCATCAAGCGGATCAGGGCCTGCCCACCCCGCGTCCGCGCAGATGTGGCGTAACTGATTTCCCGGGCGATCTGGCGCTTTTCTTTGCGGCTTAGCGGCGCGGTCATGTCGATCCCTTCTTTTTGGGCGCTTTAGCATGGTCTGGATGACATGGCGATGACAGCCGAACAGCATGCGTCCAAATTGTGCACCCGAAAAAGGCAAATCCCCAAACGCCACTGCACAGTTTTTTGGACAAGGGGATAAAATCGCCTGTTTTCCAATTAAATGATGACCGGGCGGTGCGCTTAATGTTAACCACACCGAAAGGAAAAAGCTGGAAACACAATGGATTGGGACAAGCTTCGCATATTTCACGCCGTCGCGGACGCCGGGTCACTGACCCATGCGGGCGATACACTTCACCTGTCGCAATCGGCTGTGTCGCGTCAAATTCGCGCGTTGGAAGAATCGCTGAACACGACCTTGTTTCATCGCCACGCACGCGGTTTGATCCTGACTGAACAGGGCGAACTTCTGTTCGATGCGACCCGCGCCATGACAAAGCGGCTGGATGCAGCATCCGCGCGTATCCGCGACAGCGAAGAAGAAGTGTTCGGCCAGCTAAAGGTTACAACCACCATTGGGTTCGGTTCCTTGTGGTTGGCCCCACGCCTGCCCCATCTTTATGAAAAGTATCCTGATCTGAACGTGGATTTATTGCTGGAAGAACGGGTTCTTGATCTTCCCATGCGCGAAGCAGACGTGGCGATCCGCATGAAAGAACCCAGTCAGGCGGATTTGATCCGCAAACGGCTGATGTCCGTGCGCATGCGCCTGTACGCATCTGCCGAATATTTGGCATCACACCGTCCAATCAATTACATGGCAGATTTGGCTGGCCACCGGCTGATCTGCCAGAACCCCGCAGCCGCACAGGTCAACGCAGGGGCAACGCTTGTGCGCGAACTCTTGACCTATGACATCAGCTCAACGCTTACGGTGAATAACTACTTTGGCGTGTTGCAAGGCGTCATTCACAATTTGGGTGTCGGGGTGTTGCCGGACTATGTCACATCAGATTTTCCCGGATTGGTACGGGTTCTGCCCGAAGTGGATTCCGCCGAAGTGCCTGTTTTTCTGGCCTATCCGGAAGAACTGCGCCATTCGCAGCGCATTGCGGCGTTCCGGGATTTTGTTCAGGACGAAATCATCGCAAGGCGGCGGGCAGACAAAGAAGCCGGAATGTGAGTATCAGCCATGCACGCGGCGCATATCTGCTTTGCGCACAAATTGGGCATACACTTATTGATTGCTTAACCCTTAACCACTAATTTGATCGCATGAAGATGATCGCGGAAACGCGGATCTTCATACCTCCCTGTTGGACTAACGCCGGGCATTTTTGCCCGGCATTTTTTTTGCCATAAGCCAACGCCCAGTTCGGCCAGTGTCTTTCCCCCCGTGCGCTTATCGCATAAGAGCATCGCAACTGATCTTGGGGGACTGCAGTGACCGAACCTGCCATCACATCTGACCTGATTGCCGCCCATGGGCTAAGCCCTGATGAATACGACCGAATTCTGGAAATTATCGGCCGCGCGCCCAGCTTCACGGAATTGGGTATTTTTTCGGCGATGTGGAACGAACACTGTTCCTACAAATCTTCCAAAAAATGGCTGCGCACCCTGCCCACAGAAGGACCGCAAGTGATCTGCGGACCGGGGGAAAATGCAGGCGTGGTCGATATTGGGGACGGTCAGGCCATCGTGTTCAAAATGGAAAGCCACAACCACCCCAGTTATATCGAACCCTATCAGGGCGCGGCAACGGGGGTTGGCGGCATCCTGCGGGATGTGTTCACCATGGGGGCCCGCCCTATCGCCGCGATGAATTCGTTGTCTTTTGGTGAACCCACACACCCAAAAACCAAATCATTGGTGTCTGGTGTGGTGGCCGGTGTTGGCGGCTACGGCAACTGCTTTGGTGTTCCGACCGTGGGCGGTGAAGTGCGCTTTGACCCGGCGTATAATGGCAACTGTCTGGTCAATGCTTTTGCTGCCGGTTTGGCAGATGCAGACAAGATTTTCTATTCCGCAGCGTCCGGCATCGGCATGCCGGTTGTGTATTTGGGGGCCAAAACCGGGCGCGACGGCGTCGGTGGCGCCACTATGGCCAGCGCGGAATTTGACGACACGATCGAAGAAAAGCGCCCAACTGTTCAGGTTGGCGATCCGTTTACGGAAAAACGCCTGATGGAAGCCACATTGGAACTGATGGCGACGGGCGCTGTGATTTCCATTCAGGATATGGGTGCGGCAGGGCTGACGTGTTCGGCCGTGGAAATGGGCGACAAGGGTGGATTGGGCATTCGGTTGAACCTGGACGCCGTGCCCCAACGCGAAACCAATATGACCGCCTATGAAATGATGCTGTCGGAATCGCAGGAACGCATGTTGATGGTGCTGAAGCCTGATCTAGAAGATGCAGCCCGCGCCGTGTTTGAAAAATGGGATCTGGATTTCGCCATTGTTGGCGAAACCATTGAAGAAGATCGATTTGTGATCGAACATAAGGGCGTGGTGATGGCGGACCTTCCGCTGTCAAAGCTGTCTTCGACCGCGCCAGAATACGATCGGCCTTGGGTCGCCACGCCACCGGCTGAACCGCTGGGCGATGTTGCACAGATCGATCCAATTGACGGGTTGAAGGCCCTGCTGTCTGATCCGAATTACGCATCAAAACGCTGGGTGTATGAACAATATGACACACAGGTCATGGCCGACACCCTGCGCACCCCCGGTCTGGGCGCTGGTATCGTGCGCGTGCACGGAACCAACAAGGCGATTGCCTTCACATCAGACGTCACGCCGCGCTACGTGCAGGCCAACCCGGTCGAAGGCGGCAAGCAAGCCGTGGCAGAGGCATTTCGAAATCTGACGGCTGTGGGTGCGACGCCATTGGCGACAACCGACAATATGAATTTCGGAAATCCGGAAAAGCCCGAAATCATGGGGCAATTTGTTGGTGCGATTGACGGAATCGGTCAGGCTGTGACTGCGTTGGATATGCCCATCGTGTCGGGCAATGTGTCGCTTTACAATGAAACCGACGGCGCGCCGATTTTGCCAACGCCGACGATTGGGGCGGTTGGTCTGATTGCAGATCTTGAAACCGCCATTTCAGGTGTGCCGCAAGACGGTGATCTGTTGCTGGTCATCGGGCAAACGACGGGTCATCTGGGGCAGTCCGCCCTTTTGGCGACGGTGTTCAACCGTGCAGAAGGGGATGCCCCCCCCGTGGATCTTGATGCCGAACGTGCCAATGGTGCGTTTGTTCGCGCCCATGCCCATTTGATCGGTGCGTGTACGGATGTTTCTGATGGTGGCATGGCACTGGCCGCATTTGAAATGGCCCACGCTGCAGGCCTCGGGGTCAGCGTCGATCATGCAGACACGCCGATCCTGTTTGGTGAAGATCAAGCGCGCTACCTTGTCGCCTGTTCCTTTGATGCGGCAGAGGCTTTGTGCATTGCTGCGGGGCAAGATGGGATCACGATTGAAACCATCGGGCGCTTTGGCGGCGACACGGTTTCGTTTGGGCAAAGCAATGCGCCACTGACCGTTCTGGCGGCGGCTTTTGAAACATCATTCGAAGCCGGCATTTTCGTGGACCTTGCAGCACCCGCAAACCACGCCTAGGTTGATGGAAACAGGAGACGCGCATGCCAATCTCGGCCACACAGATCGAAACGTTGATCCGCGAAGCCTTCCCGGATGCGGACATTTCCGTACAGGGCGATGACGGGGCGCATTTCGCCGCCCGGGTCGTTGATGAAAGTTTCCGCGGCAAGAACAGGGTGCAACAACACCGGATGGTCTATGCATCGTTGAAGGGCAAAATGGACGGCAACAACGGAGAGTTGCACGCCCTTGCCCTGACCACACAGGCACCGGACAGCTGAAATGGACCTGATCGTTCTTTTGTCCGTGGCGATCATCGGCCTTCTTGTGTGGCGGGCCGTTGCCGTCGTGCGCAGCGAAAAAGACACGCCCCGGGGCCATGACCCTGCAAATGGCGATGCCACGATCATATCTGAATATTCATCCGGGGCCGGTGGTGGGCAATATTCCAGCTACACGGTCCCGTCCGACCCACAAGACTATGCAGCGGCCTTTGTGCCCAAAAACAGGAAATCACAGAAATGAGCGCCGAAGACACCATCCGCGAAACCGTTGCCACCAATTCGGTTGTGCTGTTCATGAAAGGCACCAAAGAAATGCCGCAGTGCGGTTTTTCCAGTCAGGTGGCTGGCATTTTGAACTACATGGGCGTGGACTATGCCGACGTGAATGTGCTGGCCGATGATTCCATCCGCCAAGGCATCAAGGATTTTTCCGATTGGCCGACGATCCCGCAGCTGTATGTGAAGGGTGAATTCGTGGGCGGCTGTGACATTGTCCGCGACATGACATTGTCTGGTGAATTGGACACGATGCTGGATGAAAATGGCGTGGCCTATGACAAAGATGCCGCCGCCAAAATCCGCGAAGCGAACGCCTGATCAGCTGTCGTCTGTTTGCGCGGTTGGGCTGGATGCCAATTTTTCGTCCAGCCGATCGGCCAAGGCTTCGGCATGGGCTGACAGGTTCGCAAATTGTTCAGACACGGAATCTGGCACGTAGGGCACCCTGACCTGTTCTGGCGGCCGCGAACGCAACGCCGCCAGTTCCGCTTCCAATTCCGCGATGCGCGCTGTCATGGCCGCAGTTTGCGCGCCATCACTGGGCGATTTTTCTTCCAAAGCTGCCGTTTTATCAGCCAGCATCAGACCCGCCATCAACAGCATCCGGTTTTCAGGCAGCTGCCTGATTTGATGGATCAATGATTGGGCTTCGGCATCCAGCAAGGCCGCAGCCGATTCCAAATACGTCTCTTCCCCGGCTTGGCAGGCCACCAAATACGATTTACCCCCAACGCGAATGGTAAGTTCAGGCATCTGACGCCTCCTGCTCTAACAACGGTTTCAAGAGATCAAGAAGAGCTTGCCGTTCTGCGGTTTCGACCTCTCGTTCGGCCACAAGCGTCGCAAGGCTTGCTTCCAGTCCCGCATTCACGGCTTCGGGGTCTGCCAACCCCTTTTTCAATGCACGACGCAATTCTTTGTTGTTGGACCGCAGGGCGGAATTCGCCGCCTTCAAACGGCTGGCCTTGCCTTCCACGGAAGCAAGAACGGCGGTCACCTGTCGCAGCTCATCCCGGTGGACATCCGGGGCAGACTGCGGCGCGGCTTCAGCCGCTTCATTCAGGCGGGCGATTTCACTGTCCCGGTTCAGGATTTTTTCAGACAAATCACTGATCTGGGCGGCCTGATCTTCGATGGTCGATTTCGACCGTTCCAATTGTGCCGATGCCGCGTCCAGCGCAGCTTTAAGGGCCGCGATCTGTTCATCACGGTCTGTATCTTGGTCCGCACGACGCGACCGGGCAGAGCTGAAAACCTCTGTCTGGACAGGGACCTGATCAATGCCCTGCGATAACCTGTTCAACGCTTGTGCCAAACGTTGTTCGGCTTTCGAAAGATCACTCACACTCTGTTCCACGATTAATCCGCCCGATTCGTGTTTTTCACAGTGTACGCGATTGCGTTCGCGACGTCCAAGCGCCTGATTGCTTGCGTTTCAGACTGAACTTGGTAGGGAAAGCCAAACGAAACCCCAAACAGAAAGACTGCTCTGTGGACCTGCAAACCCTTGCCGCCAAAAACCCCGATCATTGGAAAAAAGCAGCCGCCATTCGTGCCCTGACCCTGGATGCGGTTGCTGCCGCAAATTCGGGCCATTCCGGGATGGCAATGGGGATGGCAGATGTCGCAACTGTATTGTTTGAAAAGCACCTGAATTTTGATCCGGCCGACCCACGGTGGCCAGACCGCGATCGGTTCATTTTGTCTGCTGGCCACGGTTCGATGCTGATCTATTCGCTGTTGCACCTGACCGGTTATGCCGACGTCACGTTGGATCAGATCAAGAATTTCCGCCAAATGGGTGCGATCACTGCGGGGCACCCGGAATACGGGCATGTCAGCGGCGTGGAAACCACAACCGGGCCTTTGGGTCAGGGGATTGCAAATTCGGTCGGGTTCGCCATGGCCGAAGAACATTTGCGCGCCGTGTATGGCAAGAAAGTCCAAGATCACTTCACCTATGTGATTGCGGGCGACGGCTGCCTGATGGAGGGGATCAGCCAAGAAGCCATCGCATTGGCCGGACGCCAGAAACTGTCGCGTTTGATCGTTTTGTGGGATGACAACAATATCACCATCGACGGCACCGTTGATCTGGCAGACCGGACCGATCAATTGGCCCGCTTTGCCGCATCTGGTTGGGATGTGGTTGCCATTGACGGGCATGACCCAGATGCAATCGACAAGGCATTGACCGCCGCGAAAAAGACCGACACGCCATCTCTGATCGCTTGCAAAACCCACATTGCTTTGGGCCACGCAGCGCAGGATACATCCAAAGGCCACGGCGCATTGACCGATATGGATCAGTTGAAGGCTGCGAAAGATGCCTATGGCTGGCCACATGGTCCGTTCGAAATCCCTGCCGATGTGAAATCCGCATGGGAGGCAATGGGCCAGCGTGGGGCCGATGCAAACGCCGCATGGAAAGATCGTTTTGCCGGTTTGTCTGCCAACAAGCAGGCGCAATTCAACCGCGCCTTTGCGTGGGAAGCACCGAAGAAACTGTCGGCCACGATCAAAGCGTTCAAAAAGGAAATGGTGGCAAACCTGCCAAAGGTCGCGACCCGCAAAGCATCGGAAATGGTGTTGAACGCGATCAACCCGATCATGCCGGAAACCATTGGGGGATCGGCGGACCTGACCGGATCGAACAATACCAAATCGGGCGACATGACCGTGTTTGATATCGACAATCGCGGCGGCCGGTATGTGCACTACGGCGTGCGCGAACATGGCATGGCCGCAGCGATGAACGGTATGATCCTGCATGGTGGCGTGCGCCCCTATGGTGGGACGTTCTTTACGTTCACCGATTACGCCCGTGGGTCGATCCGTCTGTCTGCACTGATGGGTGTTCCGGTCGTCTATGTGATGACGCATGATTCCATCGGCGTCGGCGAAGATGGCCCCACCCACCAGCCGGTAGAGCATCTGGCGATGATGCGGGCCACCCCGAACAGCCTGACCATCCGCCCCGCAGATGTCACCGAAACGGCAGAGGCATGGGAGGTTGCGCTGACGACAACCGACAAACCATCTGTTCTTGCCCTGACCCGGCAGGGGCTGCCCGCATTGCGCCGCGACTTCAAATCATCAAACATGGTGGAAAAGGGCGCGTATATTCTGGCCGATGCAGATGGCAAACGGCAAGTGATCCTGATGGCCTCTGGATCTGAAGTCGCAACTGCGATGGAAGCCCGGGAGGCGCTGCAGGCCCAAGGCATTGGCACACGTGTTGTGTCCATGCCATGTTGGGAACTGTTCGACGCGCAAGACGAAGCCTATCGCAAACGCGTTTTGCCTGCGGGGCCTGTCCGTGTCGCTGTCGAAGCAGGGGCCCGGCTGGGATGGGACAAATACCTGTGCGGGGAACGCGGCAAGCACAACAAAGCCGCCTTTGTCGGCATGGACGGCTTTGGCGCATCCGCCCCTGCCGGTGAATTGTTCGAACACTTTGGCATCACCGGGGCCAACGTCGCACAGACCGCAAAAGACCTGTTGTAAATTGCAAATCCGCCGTCTTTCGGGGCGGCGGATTTTGCCTGCCAGCGCTAACTGTTAGCGTTATCCATCGATGTTTTCGCTAACACATTGATCTTGAACGGCTTAAATTCTTTCTTTCGTCACACTTGGCTGTTACGGCTCAATCAAGAATTGGCGGGGAAGATCACATGACAGTCACCATTGGCATCAACGGCTTTGGCCGGATTGGGCGCTGCACATTGGCGCATATCGCCGAAAGCGGCCGCAACGATGTGCAGGTCGTGAAGCTGAACGCGACTGGACCGATCGAAACCAACGCCCATCTGTTGCGATATGATTCCGTACATGGGCGGTTCGCCGGTGACGTAAAGGTGGATGGTGACACGATGGATTTGGGTCGCGGCCCGATGCAGGTGTTTTCCACATACGATCCTGCCGAACTGGATTGGTCTGGCTGTGATGTGGTGCTGGAATGCACCGGCAAATTCAACGATGGTCTTAAATCCACCGTGCATCTGGATCAGGGTGCAAAAAAGGTTTTGATTTCTGCGCCTGCAACCAACGTTGACCGCACGGTTGTTTATGGTGTGAACCACCGCGACATGCTGGCGGACGAACGGATGATTTCGAATGGGTCATGCACCACGAACTGCCTGGCCCCATTGGCGAAAGTGCTGAATGACGCGATCGGCATTGAACGCGGGATCATGACGACCATCCACAGCTACACAGGCGATCAACCCACGTTGGACCGCCGCCACAAAGATCTGTACCGCGCGCGTGCCGCGGCCATGGCGATGATCCCAACATCGACGGGTGCTGCAAAAGCATTGAAAGAAGTGCTGCCCGAATTGGAAGGCAAGCTGGACGGATCTGCCCTGCGCGTGCCCACGCCAAACGTCAGCGCGGTGGATTTGACATTCGAAGCGGGAAAAGATGTCACCGTTGAAGATGTGAATGCCATCGTTGCCGAAGCAGCAGCGGGTCACATGGGCGCCGTTTTGGCCTATGACCCTGACCCCAAGGTTTCGATTGATTTCAATCATACCCCCCATTCATCGATCTTTGCACCGGACCAGACGAAAGTTGTTGGCGGTCGCACGGTGCGTGTTCTAGCATGGTACGACAACGAATGGGGTTTCTCTGTCCGGATGGCCGATGTGGCCGCGAAAATGGGGCAGCTCCTCCACTAAGGACGGACGCAGCATGTCAGACAGGACAGCCTTGATCATTGCCATCATTATCGTGGCAGCAATCATCACGGATTTTGTGTTCAATTCTGGCGACGGGCTGTTTTTCATCGCGAAAAAGGGCGAACAATTCATCGAATGGGTCGCTTTCTGGCGGTAAGCATGTTTGCCCCCCTGTCCTGCCCTTGAACCTTATGATCAGGAATGTTAGCGCCAACACAACTTGGCGAAACAGATCAGAGGTGCCCCATGACAGTTAAAGTTGCCATCAATGGTTTTGGACGGATCGGTCGCAATGTGCTGCGTGCGATCATCGAATCCGGCCGCACCGACATCGAAGTCATCGCGATCAATGATCTGGGACCGGTTGAAACCAATGCGCATCTGCTGAAATACGATTCCGTTCACGGGCGTTTTCCGGCCCCGGTCACTGTCGGCGCAGATACAATCGATGTGGGCCGCGGCCCCATGAAGGTCACGGCGCTGCGCAACCCTGCGGATTTGCCATGGTCTGACGTCGATGTTGTGTTGGAATGCACGGGCATTTTCACCAGCAAAGACGCGTGCCAAGCGCATCTGGAAAACGGGTCGTCCCGGGTTCTGATTTCTGCCCCCGGAAAAGACGCCGATCGGACGATTGTTTACGGTGTGAACCACGACACGCTGACGGGCGACGATGTGGTCGTTTCCAACGCATCGTGCACCACAAACTGCCTGGCACCTATTGCCAAGGTCCTGAACGACACCGTGGGCATCACCAAAGGCTTCATGACCACCATCCACAGCTATACCGGTGACCAGCCCACGCTGGATACAATGCACAAAGATCTGTACCGCGCCCGCGCCGCAGCGCTTAGCATGATCCCCACATCAACAGGCGCGGCCAAGGCCGTTGGATTGGTGATGCCGGAATTGAATGGCAAGCTGGACGGCGTGGCGATCCGCGTACCCACACCGAACGTGTCTGTTGTCGATCTGACATTCGAAGCGACGCGCCCGACCACAATTGAAGAAATCAACGACGCCATGCGCGCCGCTTCTGGCGGGGCATTGCAGGGTGTGCTGGGCATCACCGATGAAAAACTGGTCAGCCAGGATTTCAATCATGATCCCCATTCATCCATCTTTGCGACAGACCAAACCAAAGTGATGGAAGGCACCATGTGCCGGGTCCTGTCGTGGTACGACAACGAATGGGGCTTTTCCAACCGGATGTCCGACACGGCAATTGCGATGGCCAAATTCCTTTAATCCAATCGCCAATCAACAGTCAGGGGCCGCATATTTCGCGGCCCCTTTTTGTTAAGTCATTGTTACCTTTGCTGTTAGCGCAAACCTGACTTGCGCATTCGGCAGTTGTTCTGCGCTGCAGCATTTACATATTGGAAGCATCGAAACACTGACTATTGGAGAGCAACCATGTCATTTCTCACCAACCTGTCCGCCGCATATGCAAAACGCCGTGCTTACCAAAAAACAGTCTATGAACTGAAATCCCTGCCACTGGACACAGCGCTGGATCTGGATCTGTATGCAGGGGACGCAGAACGTATCGCTGCACGCGCAGTCTACGGCCGCTAAACCCATTCGGCTATGTCGATAGCCGCTGTTCCAAGGCCATTTGGACGGCGGGGGTGACGAACTTACTGACATCCCCGCCCAATCTTGCGATTTCCTTCACCAGCTTTGACGCAATCGCCTGATGCTGGGCTTCGGCCATTAAAAACACGGTTTCAATGCTGGCATCCAATTGCCGGTTCATCCCGACCATCTGAAACTCATATTCAAAATCAGCCACCGCGCGCAGACCACGCACGATGATCGTGGCACCCACATCTTTGGCGCAATCAATCAACAGATTTTCAAACGGATGGGCCACAATTTCAGTGCCCGTTTGTTCGGTCAGCCGCTGCGCCTCTTGTTCGATCATTGCGACCCGTTCTTCCAATTGAAACAACGGGCCCTTGTCGCGGTTGATGGCAACGCCCAGAACCAGCCGATCCACCAATGCGCAACTGCGGCGTATGATATCGATATGCCCCATGTGGATGGGATCAAACGTTCCAGGATAGAGGCCGACGCGCATAGCAAGGTCCTTGTTGGCTTTACACGCAGGCCTTTTAGGCGTTGAAGCGCGGGCGGTCTAGTGGCCCATGATCATCCCGGCCATCGCGTCATTTTCGCGGGCGATCTCTTCCAGCCGGGCCTTGACCACATCGCCCAAGCTGATCAACCCCTTCAGCTGTCCGTTTTCCACGACGGGCATATGCCGGAACCGCCCTTTGGTCATCAATCCCAACGCTTTTTGCGCGTCGTCATCGGTTGTGCAGGTCACAAGTTTCGACGTCATCAAATCACTGACCGGTTGGGCCAGACATCCCGGGCCACTGGCCGCAATCGCCCGCACCACATCGCGTTCTGACAATATGCCCTGCGCGGCTTTGCCGTCACGCGACACGATAACCGTGCCGATGCCTTTGTCTGCAAGAACCAGCGTTGCGTCGGCAACGGTCGTTTGCGGCTGAACTGTAATGATATCGTCAACAGACTTTGATTTCAGGATTTCGGAAATGCGCATGTCGTGGTTCCTTTATCAGGCGTCGTTTTCAGACAGCGTTGCGCAGGATGATTGCTTCTGTCAAGTCATGCCCCTGATCCGTGCGCTTGGGCCACTGCCTCTAGCCGGTCGATTTCAGCACGCAGGGCATCTGAAACCAGCGCAGCGATGCGGGTCAAACGGGCGTCTGTTTTATCTTCTGCGGCGCGGATCATGAAAAAGCTGCGCTTCAACGTCAGGTCGGGCAAGACCGGTTGAAGATCCTGGAAGAACGGCAGTGCAAACCGATGGGCCACCCCCACCCCCGCCCCCGCGCGCAGCATGTTCATCTGTACAGAAATCGAATTGGACGACGCCGTCGCAACGCCCAGCCCGAAGTGCCCGCCGTAGTCCAGTTCACGATCAAAAATCATATCCGGGATGTACCCAACCACGGGAAGATGTTTCAGATCTTCGCGCCTTGTCACCCCTGTCGCGATGGCTGGGGCTGCTGCAAGGTGCAATTGATAGTCACTGATTTTCTGAACCAACAACCTACTTGCCGTGGGCATACTGACCCCAATGGCCATATCCGCTTCGCGACGCGACAGATTGAACAACCGGGGCAGCGCAACGATTTGCAGTGTCAAATCCGGGTGGTTCTGGCGCAACGCGGCACAGACCTGCGGCAAAAGGAAATTCGCACATCCATCCGGTGCCCCGATCCGAACACTGCCCTGCAGCTGATCATCCTGCTGCGGCAGCGCTGCCAGCCCCCGGGTCAGATGTGCCTCTGCCGCTTCTACGTGTTCCAACAGCGCTTGGCCCGATGTGGTCAGCACATAGCCCTGCGGGGACCGCTGAAACAGCACTGTGCCTTGTGACGCCTCCAACCGGGTGATCCTGCGCCCCACGGTGGCCGCGTCCATGCGCAATCGATCTTTGGCCGACGTCAGCCCACCGCTGCGCGCGACCTCCAGAAAAACGCGGATGTCATCCCAGTTCGTCATTGCATTTCCGCAAAATGATTTTGCCAATTGTCCACTGGTTCATCTGAAAATGCAATGTATGGTCCCGCGCAAAGGAGACTTCCGATGCAAGAACTGACCCATTACATCAACGGCGCACATGTTGCCGGCACATCTGGCCGGGCGGCTGATGTTTACAACCCCGCAACAGGCGAAGTGCAATCCAGCGTGCCGTTGGCCAGCGCCGCAGAAATCAACCAAGCCGTCGACATCGCCGCCGCAGCGCAACCCGCATGGGCCGCCGTGAACCCGCAGCGCCGGGCGCGTGTGATGATGAAATTCGTTGATCTGCTGCACCGCGATATGGACAAGCTGGCAGAAGCGTTATCCCGCGAACACGGCAAGACACTGCCAGATGCCAAAGGCGACGTTATTCGCGGATTGGAAGTTTGCGAATTCTGCATCGGCGCGCCGCATCTGCTGAAGGGTGAATTTACCGACAGCGCTGGCCCCGGCATTGATATGTATTCCCTGCGCCAACCGTTGGGTGTGACGGCGGGGATCACCCCTTTCAATTTCCCGGCCATGATCCCGATGTGGATGTTTGCGCCCGCGATTGTGTGCGGCAACGCATTCATTCTGAAACCTTCGGAACGGGATCCATCTGTCCCCTTGATGCTGGCGGAACTGATGGAAGAAGCGGGCCTGCCCAAGGGCATTTTGCAGGTTGTGAATGGCGACAAAGAAGCCGTCGACGCCCTGTTGGACAATGAAACCATCCAGTCAATCGGGTTTGTCGGATCAACGCCCATTGCCGCCTATATCTATGAACGTGGCTGCGCGAACGGCAAACGGGTCCAGTGTTTCGGGGGTGCGAAAAACCACATGATCATCATGCCCGATGCCGACATGGATCAGGCGGCGGATGCGTTGGTGGGTGCAGGCTACGGCGCGGCAGGCGAACGCTGCATGGCGATTTCAGTTGCAGTTCCCGTGGGTGATGAAACCGCAGACCGTCTGATTGAAAAGCTGGTGCCCCGGATCGAAGCATTGAAAGTTGGCCCTTACACAGCTGGCAACGATGTGGATTTCGGCCCCGTGGTCACCGCAGCCGCAAAGGCCAACATCGAACGCTTGGTTCAGACTGGGATTGATCAGGGCGCCAAACTGGTGGTCGATGGGCGTGATTTCAAACTGCAAGGCTATGAAGACGGGTTCTTTGTTGGCGCGCATTTGTTCGACAATGTGACCAAGGACATGGACATTTATACCACCGAAATCTTTGGTCCGGTTCTGTCAACGGTCCGTGCGCAATCCTACGAAGAAGCGATCAATCTGGCGATTGATCACGAATATGGGAATGGCACGGCCATTTTCACCCGCGACGGTGATACGGCGCGTGATTTTGCGAACCGGATCAATATTGGCATGGTCGGGGTCAATGTGCCGATCCCTGTTCCATTGGCCTATCACACCTTTGGTGGGTGGAAAAAATCCATGTTTGGCGATCTGAACCAGCATGGGCCGGATGCGTTCAAATTCTATACGCGCACCAAAACCGTCACGGCCCGCTGGCCTTCGGGCATCAAGGAAGGCGGCGAATTTTCCATTCCAGTGATGGAGTAGTCGCTGCAGGGCATTTTCGCCCAATGCAAAACGCGCTACGGCTGGGGCAACGCTTTGAAAGGTTGCCCCATGCCCGCCCACTATATCTATCTGTTTTTTGCGATTGTCGCTGAAACCATCGGCACGTCGGCCATGAAAGCCAGCGATCAGTTCACCCGGATTGGGCCTTCGATCCTGACGGTGGTCAGCTTTGTCGTGGCCCTGTATCTTATGGGTCTGACACTGAAGTACATGCCAGTGGGGATCGTTTATGCCATATGGTCGGGCCTGGGCATTGTGTCGATCACGATCATCGGGTTTGTGATATTTGGTCAAAAACTGGATATGCCTGCGTTGATCGGTATGGGATTCATCATTGCAGGTGTTGTCATCATCAACCTGTTTTCCAAATCAACGGTTCATTGATCATGGCGGGGTTTCAACCGATCTCATCCGGCTTCAGTCACACCTTCAAGAAAGGGGGGCTGTCGCTGGGATTGGTGACACCTGTTGAATCCTATCTGTTCGAAGACTTGCCAAGTTTGGAACGCCATTTCGAACGCGCGCAATTGGCCGAAAACCTTGGATTTTCGGCGCTTTGGTTGCGTGACATTCCGTTTCACGTGCCAAGTTTTGGCGATGTCGGTCAGATGCTGGACCCGTTTGTATACTTGGGCGCTTTGGCAGCCAGAACACGCACGATCAGCCTTGGGGTGGCGAGTGTCATCCTGCCGTTGCGGCACCCGGCCCATGTGGCAAAATCCATCGCAAGCGTCGATCACCTGTCCGGGGGGCGCTGCATCATGGGCATCGCATCGGGCGACCGACCCGAAGAATATCCGGCGTTGAACATGGATTACGACGGGCGTGGCGCGCGGTTTCGCGACAGCGTTGAATACATCCGGGCGTGCTTTTCCGATTGGCCCACACATCAAGCCGATCAGGGCATTTTGAATGGTCGCATGGATATGTTGCCAAAACCACAATCGGGCACGGTCCCGCTGTTGATCACCGGCGGCAGTCAACAAGACCCTGATTGGGTTGCAACCCACGGTGATGGTTGGATCACCTATCCCCGCAGCGAAGCTGTTCAAGCCAGACTGGTGTCTGATTACAGGGCGCGCCTGGCTGGCGCAGGGCAGCCGGACAAACCGGTGCTGCAGTCGCTGTATATTGATCTGATGGCAAAGCCCGATTGGCCAACCCGGCCCATCGCGTTGGGATACCAATGCGGAACCCGGTTTTTGTCCGAACATCTTTTGGCGCTGCGGGACTTGGGGGTAAACCATGTCGCGCTGAATCTGCGCTACAACAATGCGGATATCGAAGAAACGATGCACCGCATTGCCCAA
Organism: Planktomarina sp.; assembly: GCA_020630595.1. Taxonomy (GTDB): domain Bacteria; phylum Pseudomonadota; class Alphaproteobacteria; order Rhodobacterales; family Rhodobacteraceae; genus Planktomarina. The sequence continues at coordinate 34,211 of JAHDBC010000007.1, read as the reverse complement.
GACGTGATGCCGGCGCTTGCCCCCTAGGCCAGTTTGGCAGGCAGCGCGTTTGTCCAGCCGCTGATCGTTCCGGCGCCAAGACAGACAAGCATATCGCCCGGCTGCGCGTGTTCTTTCACAAAGGTCAAAAGCGCATCTTCATCAGGCACAGCGACCGCGTGCCGATGGCCATGCGCGGTTAACCCGGCCACCAAACCGTTCATATCCGCACCGTCGATGGGATCTTCACCGGCTGCGAACACATCCATGATCCCAACAACATCGGCGTCGTTGAAACAGGAACAGAATTCTTCAAACAGATCATCCAGACGGGTGTAGCGGTGCGGCTGGTGAACCGCCAAGACCCGCCCGTCGTGGGATTGGCGCGCGGCTTTTAAGACAGCGGCGATTTCAACCGGATGGTGGCCATAATCATCGATGATGGTCACCCCGTTGACTTCGCCCACGCGGGTAAAGCGGCGGTTGACCCCGCCAAAGGATTTGAGGGCTGCGCGAATTTCGGCCCCGGCCATTCCCAAATGCCGCGCAACGGCGACCGCAGACAATGCGTTCGATACGTTGTGGTCGCCCGGCATGGGCAATGCGCAACCTTCGATCACTTCGTCCAGATGCTGCAGTTGAACATCGAAATGCGCAACGCCGCCAGAATAACGCAGGTTGACCGCACGCACATCGGCCTGTGCGTTAAAGCCGAACGTGACAACACGGCGATCAGTGATCTTTCCGACCAGCGCCTGAACCTCTGGATGGTCAGTGCAACACACGGCCAATCCATAAAATGGAATGTTGGAAACGAAATCCAAGAACCCTTTGCGCAGCGTATCAAAATCGCCCCAGTGTTCCATGTGTTCCGGGTCGATGTTTGTGACAATTCCGATGGTTGCGGGCAAACGGTTGAAGGTGCCATCGCTTTCATCGGCTTCCACGACCATCCATTCCCCTTGGCCCGTGCGTGCGTTGGATTCAAACGCGTGGATGATGCCGCCATTGATGACCGTTGGGTCCAAATCGCCATGATGCAAAACGGTGGCAACCATGGTTGTTGTGGTCGTTTTGCCATGGGTTCCTGCCACGGCAATGTTTGATTTCAGGCGCATCAGTTCCGCCAGCATCTCCGCACGGCGCACGACGGGCAACCCTTTTGCACGGGCGGCGTCCAGTTCGGCGTTGCCAGGCTTGATCGCGGATGAAATCACGATGACCTCTGCCCCGTCCAGATTTTCTGCAGATTGGCCGATGAAAATCCGCGCACCCAATTCTTCCAGTCGGCCGGTGATTTTCGATGCCTTCAGGTCAGATCCTTGCACCGTATAGCCATGATCCAGCAGCACTTCGGCAATGCCAGACATGCCGATGCCCCCAATGCCAACAAAATGGATCGCGCCCAGTTCGACAGGCAGTTTTGTCATTCCGTTCATTGCGTGGCCCCCCCGGCCAAGTGTTCGACCAGTGCGACCAGATCATCGGTTGCCCCGGGCCGGGCGCACGATAGGGCTGCAGCGGCCATCGCATTCGCCTTGGCCTCATCCCCCAAAACATCTGATACCGCCGCAGTCACGGCATCCACCGTAAATTCATCTTCGGTCAGCACAAGCGCGCCGCCAGCGGCAACCATTTCGCGGGCATTGGCCGATTGTTCGTCCCGGATGGCAGCGGCCAACGGCACAAACAGTGCGGGCCTGCCAATAACGCTGATGTCCGCCACAGAAGACGCACCGGATCGGCTGATGATCAGCTGTGCCTGACTGATCCGGCTGGGCACATCATCAAAAAATGCGCTGACATCTGCACGGATACCCGCCGCTTCGTAAACCTGTGCGACGCGGTCATGATCTTCCGCGCGGGCCTGATGGGACACTTTCAAATTGTCGCGCATGGCGTCGGGCAAAGCAGCCAGCGCATGCGGCACAACATCAGACAGGATGCGCGCACCCTGCGACCCCCCCATGACCAACAAATCCATCGGGTAATCCCCGGGCGGAATGTACCCTGCCCCGTGTTTGGCCAGCACGGATGCACGCACAGGATTTCCAACCGGCACGCCGTCAATGCCTTCGGGCAATTCGGTCGGCCACGTGCCACAGGCCACCGTATCAACCCGTTTGGCGAACAATTGGTTCACACGCCCCAATACGCCGTTTTGTTCGTGGATCATCGTCGGGATTTTCAGTGATGTGGCCGCGCCCATGGCCGGGATCGCAGGATAGCCGCCAAAGCCCACAACAACGGCAGGACGGTCGCGTTTCATACGCCGCCGCGCTGATAGAATGCCCGACAGAATCCGAAACGGCACGCGCAACTTGGACCCGATCCCAGCATGCGCAAAGGTCGCGGATTTCACCACATCTATGTCGACAGCATCCGGAAACCCGCCAACATAGCGTGCCCCGCGATCATCGGTCGACAGGCGCACACGCCAGCCTTTTTCCAGCATCGCTTCGGCCAGCGCCTGCGCGGGGAACATGTGTCCCCCGGTTCCGCCAGCGGCCAGCACCAATAAAGGAGGTGTCGTCATCTATACTCTCGCATCAGGTTGCCAAAGGCCCCCTGCGGACGGCGACGGGTAAAGGCCAGGATCATGCCCAATGCAATCCCCCCTGCGATCAGCGATGACCCACCGTAACTGACAAACGGCAACGTCATACCCTTGGCAGGCAGCAGCCGCACGGCCACGCCCATGTTGATCATCGCTTGCACACCAAACATGGCGACCAATCCCGTGCCCGCAAGGCGCACGAACATATCGCGTTCCTCTATCAGGCGCAGAAACGACCGCAAGACGATCAGCGCATAAAGACCCAGAATAAGCAGAACAAGGATCACGCCATATTCTTCGGCGGCCACCGCAATGATGAAATCCGTGTGCGCATCGGGCAATTGCCACTTAACGGACCCTTCGCCGGTGCCGACACCAAACACCCCACCTTCGCGAATGGCGTTCGCGGCATAGCCCAGCTGGGTGTTTGGATCCACATCCGCAGATAGAAACCCGTCAATCCGCCGGGCAAAGTGTTCGGAATTGTTATAGGCCACAAACCCCGCGAACACCGCAGCCCCCGCCATGGACAGCAAAAGAACAAACGGCGCACCGGCGGCAAAATACATCACACCCCACCCAAACAGGATCAAACATGCCTGCCCAAAATCTGGCTGCATCGCCAGCACAGCCGCGATCAATACGGCCAGAACAAACGACATGATCCGGCCCGGGGGGCCATTCACATCATGGGTCGCCGCCAAAAGCCAGGCGGCAAACACCACAAACCCGGGCTTTAAAAATTCGGATGGTTGCACAGACGCAAATCCCAGCGAATACCAACGGGTCGCACCTTTGCCGAAATCTGTTCCAAACACAGGCAGCAACACCAACCCGACCAGTGCGATGGCAAATCCCAGCGTCGCCAACCGACGCACGGTGGCCACCGACAGGATCGACATGACCACCATCGCCACAAGTGCGGCCCCGCCAAACACCAACTGGCGTTCAAAATAGTGAAACGGGTTCGCCAGATTGTTCTTGTCTGCCAGCGGCGGCGATGACGCCAGCGCCAGAATGATGCCAATCGCAAAAAGAAAGATGACCGACGCCATGGTCCAACGGTCAACCGACCGCCACCAACGCGGCAAAATCGGGTCTTGGACCGGCGCTGCGGTCCGCCCGTGCATAATATCTGTCATAGACACTGCCTGTACTGCTTGGCCCTTTGGGGCTCTTGACCTATGCATAGCCGAAATCGGATCGATTTTCCAGTAAGGAATGGCGCTGTCAAAATGGCTCAGTTCGACACCATCATCATTGGGGCGGGTGCGGCAGGATTGATGTGTGCCGCGCAAGCGCCCGGTCGAACGCTGTTGATCGATCACGCAAAGGCCGCAGGCGAAAAAATCCGCATTTCAGGCGGTGGTCGCTGCAATTTTACGAACATGTATGCGGGACCCGAAAACTATATTTCTGGCAACCCGCATTTCGTGAAATCCGCGCTGGCCCGGTACACCCAGTGGGATTTCATTGATTGGGTGGCGCAAAGCGGCATCGCGTATCACGAAAAAACCCTGGGACAGTTGTTTTGCGACCATTCCGCCAAAGACATTATCAATATGCTGACCAGTGCGGTCAGCGCGGCTGGTGTACAGACAGCCCTGAACACCGCTGTTCAGCGTGTGGAAAACGGGCCTGCGGGATACACCCTTCACCTGTCAGGGCCAGATGGGGCCTATCCGTGCCACACCCGCAACCTTGTTGTCGCGACGGGCGGCAAACCCATCCCAAAAATGGGGGCTACGGATTTTGGATTGAAACTGGCCCAGCAATTTGGCCTGCCGATCACAGAAACCTTTGCCGGGTTGGTGCCCTACACATTTCAGGGCGACACGCTGGATATGTGCAAATCGCTGGCTGGCGTGGCGTTTCCATCAACCATGCGCACAGGTGCCACATTTACAGAAGCGGCGCTGTTTACACATCGGGGCCTGTCGGGGCCAGCGGCACTTCAGACCAGCAGCTATTGGTCGGCGGGCGATCCGGTTTCACTGTCGATCCTGTCTGCCGATGAAACGCGGCGTCTGTTGCAAACTGCCCGCCAAGCCCATGGAAAACGGTCCGTGGATGCGGCATTTCACGGGGCATTGCCCGCCCGTTTGATCCCGGTCGCCTTGTCCGGGCTGAACCTGCCACAACGATTGGGCGATATCACGACCGCACAGATCGACGCGATCACCGATCGCATGGCGAACTGGACCCTGCATCCCAATGGCACCGAAGGGTATCGCACAGCCGAAGTCATGGTGGGCGGCGTCGACACAGACGCCCTGTCTTCCCAAACCCTGCAGGCCAAAGATCACCCGGGCCTATATTTCATTGGTGAATGTGTCGATGTAACCGGTTGGTTGGGCGGGTACAATTTCCAATGGGCGTGGTCGTCGGGCTGGGTCGCGGCACAGGCCATCAAGTCAGCGCTGTGACCAAATCGGTGAAATGCGCCCCGCGGGTTTCAAAGCTGTCATATTGATCAAAACTTGCGGCCGCAGGTGCCAACAACACCACATCGCCGGGCACCGCTGCGCTATGCGCCGCGGCCACCGCAGCCTCCATCGTTGTGCAAACTGTCGCAGGCACATCCAACTGCACTGCAAACGCTTCCGCTTCGCGACCAATCACATAAGCATGGCTGACATTTGAAAGACCGTCGCCCAACCCATCAAGGCCGCCCTCTTTTTGCAGCCCACCACAAATCCAATGAATGTTCGTGAACGCCCCCAAGGCTTTCGCGGCGCTGTCAACGTTCGTGGCCTTGCTGTCATTGACATAACGCACGTCGTTCAGGCTGCGCACCAACTGGCTGCGGTGCGGCAATCCGGCAAAACTGGCGAGCCCCGCCTCGATCTCACGTGGCGCAACGTGCAACGCCCGCAAGACCGCATAGGCCGCACAGGCGTTCTGATGATTGTGCGCGCCAGGCAAATTCGACATGTCGCGCAAATCAATCGATCCCGCCTGCCGCCCCTTGCGGGTTTCCGCCAAAAACCCTTTGCGGGCTGTCACGCTCCACCCGTCTGCAATCTTCTGACCGGCAGACACACGGATCACACGATCATCACCCTTTGCCTCGGCCATCTGCATGGCCAAAAACCGTCCCTCAACCTCATCGACGCCAATTATCGCACGGTCCGGCCCGCCTTCTGCAAACAGGCGTCGCTTGGCGGCAAAATACCCGCCATATCCCGCATGACGATCCAGATGATCGGGCGACAGGTTCGTGAAAACGGCAATATCAGGGGTCAGCGACCGGGCCAGTTCCGTCTGATACGACGACAGTTCCAATACCACGACTTCGCCGTCTTCAAGGGGGTCCAGATCCAAAACACCGCGCCCTATGTTGCCGGCAAGCTGTGTTTTGAACCCGGCATGGGCAAGCAAATGGTGGATCAGCGCCGCCGTGGTGGATTTTCCGTTTGATCCGGTCACCGCGACGACCCGCGGCACCGTTTCGAACCGCGCCCAATCAGATGATGCGACAGACCGGAAAAAAAGGCCAATGTCATTGTCGATCATAACCCCCATGCGCAAGGCCGCATCGATGACAGGGTTCGGTTTGGGATACAGATGCGGAATTCCGGGCGAAGTGATCAGCAGATCAACCCCATTCAGCCCCCCCTTTAGCGGATCAGGGGTGTCAAATCCGGCCTCGGCGGCGCGCTTGCGGCCTGCATCACCATCATCCCAACACCGCACATCGGCCCCGCCGGCCCGCAAGGCCAGCGCAGCAGACAGGCCAGACCGCCCCATCCCCAGAACCATAACCGTTTGCCCAGAACACGCCGCAACAGGGATCATCTGCACATCTCCAACCCGACGGGGCGCCTGCCCCCATCTTCATTTTGCCCAAAATACTCTCGCCGAAGGCACGTTCAAGCCCTGCGGGCTTGAACCAAAATCAAGCGCGCCGGAACGGCGCACCACAGGATCAGCGCACCTTTAGTGTCGCCAGACCGATCATCGCCAAAATCATGGCCACAATCCAAAACCGGATCACAATCTGGCTTTCCGCCCACCCTTTCTTTTCAAAATGATGGTGGATCGGTGCCATCAGGAAAACCCGGCGTCCCGTGCGTTTGAACCAAAGAACTTGGATTATCACGCTTAGGGCTTCAACCACGAAAACCCCGCCGATGATGACCCAGACCAATTCATGTTTCGTGACAACAGCGATGGACCCCAACGCCCCGCCAAGTGCCAGGCTGCCCGTGTCGCCCATAAAGATTGCGGCGGGTGGCGCATTGTACCACAAAAACCCAAGCCCCCCACCGATCAGCGCCATGCAAAACACGAATATTTCGCCCGTGTCCGGCACATAGTGCACATCCAGATAGTCCGTGAAATCCACACGGCCGACGGCATAGGCCAAAACCCCAAGTGCGGCAGCCGCAATCATCACCGGCATAATCGCCAGCCCATCCAGCCCATCGGTCAGGTTCACTGCGTTGGCACTGCCCACGATCACAAGCATCGCGAAAGGCACAAACAAAATTCCCAAAGGCAAAAGCGCGTCTTTCAAAAACGGCAGGGCAAGGCCATTCGACAAATCGCCCGGGTGCAAATACGACGCGCTGATTGCTGCAACGGCCGCGATCAGAAAACCGATCCCCAATCGCACCTTGCCCGACACACCCGCCACCGTTTGTTTGGACACTTTTGCGAAATCATCCGCAAAACCAATGGCCCCAAACCCAGCCGTTACCAGCAAAACGATCCAGATATAGCCATTGTCCAGCCGTGCCCACAAAAGCGTGGACACCAACAGCGCCCCCAAAATAAGCGCACCGCCCATCGTCGGTGTGCCTGCTTTTGAAAAATGCCCTTCTGGCCCGTCGTCGCGAATGGGCTGACCTTTGCCTTGTTTGCGCCGCATCAGATCGATCAACGGGCGTCCAAACACAAACCCAAAAACAAGCGATGTCATGAAAGCCCCGCCTGCCCGAAATGTGATGTAGCGAAACAGGTTGAAGAAGTCGCCGCCATCAGACAAAGCGGTCAGCCAATACAACATATTGTGGGTCCCCCGGGGTCTTTTTGTCAGCGATGCCCCATATGGCGCAATGCGTCAACAACAACCGAAATTTTCGAACCGTTCGACCCTTTGACAAGCACGACATCGCCGCATTGCACCAGATGGCTGGCGCGTTTGGCCAATTCTGCTGCGGTGTCGACGCACAAACCCTGTTGGTGGGCGGGCAATGCCGCATGGCAGGCTGCCGCCAACGGGCCGGCGCAATGCACCACATCTACAGATTTCAGGTTTTCATCGTCGGCAAGCGCTGCATGCAGTGTCTCTGCCTGATCGCCCAGTTCCAACATATCCCCAATAAACACGATCCGGCGGCCACCTGCGCCCGGGGCCGTATGCGCCAACACATCAAACGCGGCCGCCATAGAGGTTGGGTTGGCATTGTAGGCCCCATCAAACAGGGCGAAACTTCCGTCTTCCTGTGCGGGATCCAGAACGATGGTTTCCCGGCTGCCGCGTCCTTTGGGGGGATGCCAATGCACCAGATCAACGGCCGCCCTGCCCGGATCGGCCCCCAATGCTTCGGTTGCGGCCAGAACGGCCAGCGCGTTGCTCGCATAATGGCGGCCGGCGGCACTGATCTTGAATGCCAATGGCAAACCCCGCATGGAGGCCTGAACAATCGTCGCGTCCCCCATCAAAGCGGCATCCACCAAACGGAATGCCTCTGCCCGTTCGCCAAATCCAATCAGCGTGGCATTCATCTGCCGCGCCGCATCGATCAGGATCGGTGCCGTGGGAATATCCGCAGGCAGGATCGCCGCCCCGCCCGGTTCCAGCCCGGCAACGATGCTTCCCTTTTCAACCGCTATCCCATCCAGGCTTTCGAACGCTTCCAAATGGGCCGGGGCCACGGTTGTCACCATCGCCACATGGGGGCGGATCATGCGCGATAGGGGCGCGATTTCGCCCGGATGGTTCATGCCAACTTCGAAAACACCAAACTGCGTATCCACAGGCATGCGTGCAAGGGTCAATGGAACGCCCCAATGGTTGTTGTAAGACGCGACAGAGGCATGCGTTCGCCCTTGCCGCGCTAACACCGTGCGCAGCATTTCTTTGGTCGATGTTTTGCCCACAGACCCGGTCACCGCCACAATCCGGGCGTTGACTGCCGCGCGACGGGCCACACCCAGCCGTTCCAGCCCCTGCAGAACGTCGTCCACCACCAAAAGGGGCGCGTCGTCCGCCACACCGTCTGGCACGCGGCTGACCAGCGCGGCGGCCGCGCCCGCTGCTAACGCCTGTGCAACAAAATCATGGCCATCGCGCGCCGCCTTCAATGCCACAAACAAATCGCCGGGTTTCAGGGTTCGCGTGTCGATGGAAACGCCCTGCGCCACCCAATTGCGGACAGATGTGCCCCCGGTTGCGGCGACGGCGTCTTCGGATGTCCATAGGGGCAAAGTCAAAATCGATCCTCCAGCGCGGCAACGGCAATGCTTGCCTGTTCCACATCATCAAACGGCAATACGGCGTCGCCAACGATTTGGCCGGTTTCGTGGCCTTTTCCGGCAATCAGCAGCACATCGCCTGCCCCCAATGCATCGACCGCGCGCAAGATCGCCTCTGCCCGGTCGGGCACTTCTGTGGCGTCTGGGGCACCTTCCATCACGGCCTGCCGGATGGTGGCCGGGTCTTCGCTGCGGGGATTGTCGTCTGTGACAAACACGACATCCGCATGGGCCGCCGCAGCCTGCCCCATCAAGACGCGTTTTGTGGCATCCCGATCGCCACCCGCCCCCACAATCACGACCAGCCGCCCCATCGTGTGGGGGCGCAAGGCCAACAGGGCTGTTTTCACCGCATCGGGCGTATGGGCATAATCGACATAGACTGTCGCCCCGTTTGACCGGGTCGCGGCAAGTTCCATGCGGCCGCGCACCGGGCGCAATTCTGGCAAAGCGTCAAAGACATCCGTGGCATCTTCCCCTGCCGCAATCAGCATCAGTGCCGCCAAAAGCGCATTGTCGCCTTGAAACCCACCCACAAGACCAAGTCGAACCTCGCGACGTATCCCCTTGAATTCAAACAAAACTGTTTGACCGTCAGCAAAATAGCGTTGCCCGATGACCTGAAGATCGCAGTCTGCACCCCTGCCCAGCCGAAGCGTTTGGTGCCCGGCGGCCTGCGCGATACGGGCAACGTCGCCCCCCTTTGGATCATCCACATTGATAACGGCGGTGCCGTCCATATCCAAAACCCGCGTGAACAGGCCCATTTTGGCGGCGAAATAGGCGTCGAAGGTTTCGTGGTAATCCAGATGGTCCTGTGTGAAATTGGTGAACCCCGCAACGCGCAGGGTCACACCATCCAGCCGTTTCTGATCCAACCCATGTGACGACGCTTCCATCGCGGCGTGGGTCACGCCATTTTCATGGGCCTGCGCCAGTGCGCGATGCAGGGTGATCGGTTCGGGCGTCGTGTGGGCCAGTGGCGCGGACCACGCCCCTTCGACCCCGGTTGTGCCAAGGTTCACCGCCGAACGCCCAAGCGCGATCCACAGCTGCCGACAAAATGTGGAAACGGATGTTTTCCCGTTTGTCCCCGTGACCGCCACCACCGTTTCCGGCTGATGGCCAAACCACAGGGCCGCTGCACCAGCCAGCGCCTGACGGGGATCATCGACAACAATCACGGCAGGCTTGAATAATGCGATATGATCCTGCGCCAACTGCGCCCCTTGCGCATCGGTCAGAACCGCAGTGGCCCCCTGCCGCAGGGCGTATTGAATGAATTCCCCACCATGCACCTGCGCGCCGGGCAAGGCTGCAAAAAGATATCCGTCTTTCACCTGACGGCTGTCGACGGCCAGCCCCGTGACCGCAACGTCGTCGTGTGACGCCAGCCCAAGTTCAGAAAGCGATTTTGTCTGTGCCACCCGGCCCCCCAGCGTTCCAGCGATCAGTTCGCTGTCAGCACTACACCGGGTTCCGTGTCAGGTTCAACGGTCGGGCGCACCCCCAAAAGCGGGGCAATCCGCCGAATGACCTCTGCCGCGACGGGAACCGCTGTCCAACCGGCGGTTCGGCGATCTTCACCAAAGGCGAAAACTTCGGGTTCATCCAGCGTGACGATCAAAACGTACTGCGGATCATGGGATGGAAACACACTTGCAAAGCTGGACAGCACTTTGTCGTCATAATAGCCGCCGCGCGGGTTTGGTTTGTCGGCTGTGCCGGTCTTGCCGCCGACCGCATAGCCGGGAACTTCGCCGTAGCTTGCTGTGCCTTCGGTGACGACCTTGCGCAGCATCGCTGTCACTTGCCGGGATGTTTCAGGGGAAATGACACGGGCCCCCTGCACGGTCTGATCCTGCCGCAAAAGCGTCGGCGTCACCCGCGTGCCACCATTCACAATGCTGGCATAGGCGGCGGCCATGTGCACCTGCGTCGTGGACATCCCGTGGCCGTAAGAAATGGTTGCGCGGTGAATGTCGCGCCATGGGTCGGGCGTTTGGGGGCGGCCTGTTGGCCCTTCGATCAGTTCGATTGGCGTCGGCGTCATCAGGCCCAACCGATCCAGAAACGCCTTTTGGCGTTCGGTTCCGATCTGGTTGGCCAGATGGACCGTGCCGATGTTGGATGATTTGACCAGAACCTTTTCCACAGTCATTTGCGGGCCATAGTCAGAAAAATCTTCGATTTCATGGCCGCCCACGCGCATGGGGCCTGCGGTGCTGACCATGGTACCCGGGTTGACCAAGCCCAGTTCAATCGCCTGCGCTGTTGTGAACAGTTTGTAGGTTGATCCAAATTCATACAGACCCTGCACCGCCCGGTTGAACAGGGGATCATCGGATCGGTCGCCTTCGGTCAAAGGCGTGGGGCGCAGGTTGGGATCAAAATCGGGCAAAGACACAAGCGAGATGATTTCACCCGTATGCACATCCATCAAAACGGCAGAGGCCGCTTTGGCATTCATCAGCCGCATTCCCCCAAACAGCACATCTTCCAGCCCGGCCTGAACCGTCAGATCAAGGGACAGCTGCAGGGGCTGACCCCCGAATTTCGGATCCCGCAGATAGGTATCGAACGCCTTTTCGACACCGGCTGTTCCCACCACTTCGGCGCTGTGGGTGCCTTCGACACCGAAACTTGCGCCCCCCAGCACATGCCCGGCAAGTTGGCCGTTCGGATACAGCCGCATTTCGCGCGGCCCGAACAAAAGCCCCGGATCGCCAATATCATGCACCGCCTGCTGCTGTTCCGGGCTGATGCTGCGCTTGATCCACATGAACTTTTGCGGCCCAGATAGCCGCGCCGCCATTTGAACAGGATCAATGTCAGGGAATATTTCCGCCAATGAAAGCGCAGCTTCGACCGGGTCGACCACATCCTGCGGATGGGCGTACAGGGAATAGGTTTCCATATTGGTCGCCAGAACCCGGCCGTTTCGGTCCAGAATGTCAGACCGGTTCGCCAGAATGCTTGTCCCTTGAACACGGGCTTTTGGTTCTTCGGGCTGAGATACGGCCAGCGCCACCATTTGAAACCCAATCATGGCAAAGCAAATCGAAAACAGCCCCCCCAACATCCAAAGCCGGGTGCGGGTGCGCGCCAGAACGCGCCCTTCTTCGATGCGGCGGCGTTCGCGGATATTCGTTTGTTCGATGACATCCGGGTCATCGCCTTCCGCACGCGCCGCGATCACGCGCGCCAAGGGGCGCAATGGTGTTCGGATCATTGGGCGGCCCCCCGGTTCATGATTTCAACGGGCGTCGTGATAGGCGCAAGCGGTGGTTCCGCAGCATAGACGTTTGCAAAAGGCACCTGATCCAATGGCACGAAATGATCACGCGACAGAACCGTCAGTTCCAGATGTTCAAATTTTTCAAGCGCAAGCGCGGCCAACCGTTCAGGGCGGTTTTGATACGCCCATTCAGCGTTCAGTTTGCGCAGCCGTGATTTTGACCGGGCGATATCGGCATTCAGTTCGGCAATTTCATCCAGCGTTTCCTTGGACGTGTTGATTTCCGAATAGGACCAGACCGCCAAACCCACGGTGCACAAAATCACAAAGGCAACGATGACGCTTTTCATACGGGCAAACCCTGTTTGACCTGTGGCATGGACAGGCTTTTGTCGTCTTTTGCAAAGGCCGGGGCGGCCGTGCGGCGCGCCATGCGCAGCTTTGCCGACCGCGCCCGGGGATTGATCGCACATTCATCTGCATCGGCGGCAACAGCCTTGCGGGTGATGGGATCAAACGATCCCGTCACAGCCGCCAGTTCCGGCTGATGGCGCGATCCTTTCTGGCCGCCAAAACGCGCCTGCAAGAACCGTTTGACCATGCGATCTTCGACGGAATGAAAGGTGACGACCGCCAGGATGCCGCCCGGTTTCAGCACCTGTTCCGCACCAGACAGACCCGCAGACAGTTCCCCATATTCATCATTCACCGCGATACGCAGCGCCTGAAAGGTTCGCGTGGCCGGATGCGACTGGCCCGGTTTGGGGCGCGGCAGTTGCGATTCCACAATTTCAGCCAGATCAAGCGTTCGTGTGATCGGCGCATCGGCGCGGCGTTTGACAATGGCCCGGGCAATGCGGCGCGATGCGCGTTCTTCCCCAAATTGGTAAATGATATCCGCCAGTTGCGCTTCGCCTGCCGCATTCACGATATCTGCGGCGGACGGTCCATCCTGCCCCATCCGCATATCCAGCGGCCCATCTTTTTGAAACGAAAACCCCCGGTCCGCCTGATCCAATTGCATGGACGACACGCCCAGATCAAACACCACGCCATCAACGCCGGACACGACTTCTTCGATATCAGAAAACGTTGATTGGACAGCCTGAAACCGGTCCCCGTAGGCCTGCGCCCAGCCTTCTGTCAGTCCGATGGCATAGGGATCGCGATCAATGCCGGTGACTTTGTCCGCCCCATGATCCAAAAGACCCCGCGCATAGCCCCCCGCGCCAAGCGTCCCATCAACCCAATGCCCACCCAACGGTGCTGCACGGTCCAAGATGGCATTCAAAAGAACAGGAACATGGAGGTCTTGGGCAGCGTCCATGTGTTAGCCCCCTGCCTGTCCATCAAGGAACGACAATGGGTCGAAATCGTCTGGCAAATCTTCCAGCCATTGTTCCGTTTTCGACAGTTCTTCCTGTTCATAGGTGTCAGGCTTCCAGATCTGAAAGGTATCGCCTGCAGCGATAAAGAATGCCTCGCCTTCCAGATCGATCTTTTTGCGCAGCTTTGCGGGCAAAACCAAACGGCCGGTTTCATCGACAGTCGTTGGGAAAGACTGCCCATGAAACAGGCGTTGCAGCATTTTGCGTTCCATCGACCCGCGTGGCAGCGCGTCGATCTTTGCGTCAACCTCTTCGATCGCTTCGACGGTGTAACATTCCAGATAATTTCGCCGGTGATCGCCATAGACAATGATCAGTTCAGGGCAGTCGCCTTCGCGCCATTGGGGATCAGCCTGTTCCAAAACACGACGAAAGGACGCGGGAATAGACACCCGGCCCTTCGTATCCACCTTGTGGTGGCTTTCACCTCTGAACCTGCGAGCCAATCGCTGATCCTCACTGTTTTGGCCGAACCGGGGTCCGGAAATGGAAACGGCGGATTGATCTGCTGCCACTGATCAATCCGCCGCCCTCGTCCCTTGCGGGATGTCCAGCTGCGCGCGCCACCTGGGGGGATGTCTGCTCGCCCGCGCGCCGGATCTTGGTTGAAAACGGAGGCCTGTATGAAACCTGCTACTGCCATTTTGCCCTCTTGGTGGGGCTTGATTGTATTGTTCCGTCTTCGTGTCATTTGGATACTATGGGAATTCACACCACTCAACTGAATTTTAAGGGAATTTTAGCGTTCAAAATGTGGCAGGCGGTCTATTTCGCGCCACATTTCGGCAAAGTTACCCACAGATGCACAATATATGGTGTGACATTTCAGAAAATACACACTAGGTGGAGGGTAATTGAGGCACGCACACCGTCCCATGTATTCCCAAATAGCGCGAAGATTTTCCAAAAAATATCAAATTTCCGCCGCAACTGGCGATGAGTCATGCTGTCACAGCGGTAAATATTCCCCGAATCGCTGTGCAGAACGAAAAAAACGCGGCCCGAAGACCGCGTTTGTCCCACATAATCCCATTGGGGCCATGAATTCCCGTAGGCGCGTCAGGCCACGCCGTTTCCGATCAAGGATTGGGCAAGACTTCGATATGTATCCTGCACAGGGCCGGGCTGTGTTGCCGCCGGGGCGCCCCCGTCCCCTGCGAGCCGGACATCCAGATCAATGGGCAGCTGCGCCAACAGTGGCACGCCCAGCTTGTCAGCCTCTGCCGCGACGCCACCATGGCCAAAGACGTGACTGGTTTCGCCGCAATGGGGGCAAATGAACTGGCTCATGTTTTCGATCATGCCCAGAATGGGCGTATGCAGGGTATGAAACATGTCGATCGCCTTGCGCGCATCAATCAGTGCGACGTCCTGTGGGGTCGATACGATGATCGCCCCGGTCAGGACGGCCTTTTGGCACAGGGTCAGCTGCACGTCCCCCGTGCCGGGCGGCAAATCAATCAGCAAAACATCCAGTTCGCCCCAGTTCACTTGGTTCAGCATCTGTTGCAAGGCACCCATCAACATGGGCCCACGCCATACAACGGCCTTGTCCGGATCGACCATCAGCCCAATGGACATCATCGTGACCCCATGGGCCGTCAACGGATTGATCTGTTTTCCATCCGGGCTGGACGGACGTTGGGATACCCCCATCATGCGGGGCTGACTGGGCCCGTAGATATCTGCATCCAACAGGCCAACCTTGCGCCCTTCCTGGGCCAAGGCAACGGCCAGATTGGACGACACCGTAGATTTGCCAACGCCCCCCTTGCCGGATCCGATCACGACAATGCGGTCAACGCCCGGGATCTGAAGCGGCCCGTCTTGCGGTGTGGGGTGACGCCCGACCTTTAGATTGGGCGGGGCCTTTTGTTCATGGGCGGTGACCACGGCGGCGACAGACGACACCCCATCCAACCCAGACACCATTTGTTCTGCCGCTTGCTTGATCGCCCCCAAACGCTGCGCGGTTTGCGCATCCGGGGCTTCGATTACAAATCGCACAGCCCCCTGTTCGACCACAACGGCGCGGATGAAATCGCGGCTGACCAGATTGCCGCCATCGGGCAATTCAAGCCGGGACAGGGTTTCCAAGATATCGTCTTTTGTCACGGGCATTGCGCGTCTCCATCCATCGGTGATGGCAGTGCCAGCCACACACCAAAAACACAAGCAATTGGTTTGCAACAACTGCATAGCTGCATTGCAGCATCATCCATTGTGCGAACGCAGCATATGTCTAAATATGGGTCACAACACAGGCACTAGAGCACAGACGAAGGAGCTATCCGATGGCCCTATCCACAGACGTACAAAACACAACAGGCACCCTGCGGTCCACGCTGACGCATTGGGTTGCCGACATCCGCGCTGCATTCGCCAAACGGGCAATGTACAACCGCACATTCGAAGAACTGAATTCGCTGTCTGATCGTGAACTTTCCGATCTTGGACTGGTGCGCGCACAGATTTCGCAAATCGCTTACGAAACCGCCTACGGCGCGTAAGCAAACCAGATCAAGACCCTCTCCTCCCTTGGGTCTTGTGTATTGAACGGCGGTGCCACTCCTCCCTCGGCATCGCCGTTTTTTTATGCCCGTTCATCCTTGGGGCTGCCCATCACGATATAGGTCGTGATTTCGTTCACATGGTTCTGGGTGCCCAGAATTTCCGTGTGAAAATATTTGTAAGCCGCCAAATCCGCCACTTCGACCCGAATGATATATTCAATGGTGCCCGAAACATTGTGGCATTCAGTGACTTGCGTGGCGGCTTTCATGGCGCGTTCAAACGCATCTTGACTGGCCTTGGAATGATCAGACAGGCCAACGGCCACCAGCGCCACAAACCCCTTGCCCATGGCATCCGGGTTCAAAACAGCCCGGTATCCCGCGATCACCCCCGCCTTTTCCAACGCCTGCACCCGCCGCAAGGTCGCCGACGGCGACAGATTCACCGCGTCCGCAAGTGCCAGGTTGCTGATCCGCCCATCGCGGCGCAATTCACGCAATATTGCAGCGTCTGTTTGATCCATATCCATCATATATTGCGCAGTTTAAGCCAATGGACCGCTGTTTGCAATTTCATCGCGCAGATGTGGCGCAATAGTGCAGCGCATGACCAGCACAATCCTATTCGCCTTTGTCGGCTTTGCCTTTGTCAGTTCCATCACCCCCGGTCCCAACAACATGATGTTGCTGGCCAGCGGGGCCAATTTCGGCCTGCGCCGATCCTTGCCCCACATGTTGGGCATTGCCATTGGATTTACCGTGATGATCGTTCTGGTGGGCTTTGGGCTGGCCGGAATATTCGAAGTCCTGCCCATTATGCACACAGTCTTGATGATCGGGTCTGTGATCTATCTGTTGTACCTGTCGTGGAAAATCGCCACCGCTGCACCAAAACTGGACAGCGGGGCAGAGGCAGGCACGCCATTCACATTCCTGCAGGCAGCGGCCTTTCAATGGGTCAATCCAAAGGCATGGATGATGGCGCTCAGCGCGATCACGCTTTACGTCAATGACGATCAGCGGATTGTCGGGGTTTTGTTGGTCGCTTTGGTCTTTGGGGCGATCAACCTGCCGTGCATCACGATTTGGGCATGGTTGGGGGTGCAGGTGCGTCGGTATCTGAATACGCCCGGACGGCTGCGCCTGTTCAACTGGACCATGGCAGTCCTGCTGGTGGCGTCGCTGTACCCGATCCTGTTTCCCCATGACGCTGATCAGGCTGGCGCTGCGCGCGCGCTGCAAGGCATGGTGCAGACCGGTCAGAACTAACGTGCCCGCCGATCCAGAAATTTGCGCCGCGCCACTTCGAAGGTAACACCCCATTTTGCAAAACGGTGCAGCGTGATGGGTTTGGGGCCCGTGATTGGGAAATCCAATTCAACATCATCCCCGGCCCAGCGCGCCAACTGCACCCCCATTTCGGTTGCCATCGCAACGCCACGGCCATTATAGCCCAAACCGGCGATCACATTGGGCGCAATTTCCATCAGGCGGGGAAAATGGTCGGGGGTGGATGCGATGAACCCACCCCATGCATGGTCCCACCCCTGCCCCTTTAGCTGTGGAAAGATCTGAAGACTGACCTGACGCAGTTCTTCTTGGGCGACACGGGTTCCGCGATTGCCATAGGCACCCCGTCCCCCCATGATGAACCGTCCCCCCGGCCCTTTGCGAAAATACAGCAACAGGCCCCGGGTATCAGACACGGAATGCCCGCCGGGCAGAATGGATCCGGAAATATTGTCGCCCAAGGGCGCGGTTGCCACCTGAACCGACCGCACCGGGATCACGGATTGCGCGACCTTTGGCATCCAGTTGCCGGAATAACCGTTGGTGCAAATCAGCACCTTTCCGGCTGTGATTGTGCCTGCGGCTGTTTTCAATGTCGTTGCCCCGCCTTCGGGGATCATTGCGACAACAGGCGACTGGGCAAAGATCTGCGCCCCCGCCTTGTGCGCGGCCTGTGCAAGGCCCAGCGCGTAATTCAATGGGTGCAGATTGCCGCCGCGTGGATCGCGAATGCCGCTGACATAGGCATCTGATCCCATCAACGTGTGCAGATCAGCCCCCGCCAGATGCTGCAATGGCACACCAACGCGGTCCCATGCCGCCCGTTTCGTGGCCAATGTTTCGGCCCCGTCTTCTGAATGGGCGGCTTGCACCCATCCAACCTGTTTCGGATCACAGGCAATGTCGTGTTGCCGGATCAGATCAAACACGCGGGCCCCCGCGTTCCCGGCTGCGGTGATCGCCCTATGCCCCTGCATCCGGCCATAATACTGCGAAATGACATCTGGGTTTTCGATCAGACCCGGGTTGACCTGCCCGCCATTGCGCCCCGATGCGCCCCAGCCGGGGGTTTCAGCATCAACAACAATGACCGATTGGCCGGACTGGGCGATGTGCAGCGCCGCAGACAATCCGGTAAAGCCCGCACCAATGATCGCGACATCCGCTGTTTCTGCGCCTTGCAGACTGGGAAACACCGGGCTTTCGTTGGCCGTGGCCGTCCACAGCGAATCTGCGATGACAGGGTTTTCGTTTGCGATCATGTCAAAACGGCACATCGTCAGCGGCAGCGGCCGAAGTCACGAATTTCGCAACCACATTTTTGGTCCCGGCCTTGTCAAATTCAATTTCCAATTTGTCGCCTTCAATATGCATCACCTCACCATAGCCAAATTTTTGGTGAAACACGCGGTCCCCGACGGTGTACGCGCTGATGGCGGACATATCTATGGTCATATTCTTGGCTTCCGATGGCATCGACATGCCCCGGTTTGCAGCATTGGCTTGCAGCCGTTTCCACCCCGGCGAATTGTAGACATCAGCCTTGCTGGCTTTTTCAAAGATATCACTGGCCGCAGCGCCCTGCATGGCCGGGCTGGCCTGCCCCGCCATTCCCGCCGCCCCATAGCCGCCACCATAAAGGCCCGGCGGCGTCAGCACATCCACGTGATCGGCGGGAAGTTCATCAATAAACCGCGACGGCAGCGACGATTGCCATTGGCCGAACACACGGCGGTTTGCCGCAAAGCTGATCGTGCACAGTTCTTCGGCCCGCGTGATGCCAACATAGGCAAGCCGGCGTTCTTCTTCCAACCCCTTCAGGCCACTTTCATCCATGGACCGTTGCGACGGAAACAACCCATCTTCCCAGCCGGGCAGGAACACCTGTGGAAATTCAAGCCCCTTGGCCGCGTGCAGGGTCATGATGCTGACTTTCGCGCCATCGGCGTCTTTGTCATTGTCCATCACCAGCGATACGTGTTCCAGAAACCCCTGCAGGTTTTCAAATTCTTCCAGCGCCTTGACCAGTTCTTTCAGGTTTTCCAACCGTCCCGGTGCCTCTGGCGTTTTGTCGTTCTGCCAATGGGCGGTGTAGCCGGATTCGTCCAGGATCATCTGCGCGGTTTCATAGTGTGTGTCGGCTTCGTCGCGCACCTGGGCGTGCCATCGATCGATACCATCCACGAATTCTTTCAGCGCCGCGCCACCTTTGCCGCCAATGCCTTTGGACATGACAATGATCCGCGCGCCTTCCAACAACGACACGCCATTGGCACGGGCGGCCTGTTGGATCTTTTCGATTGCTTTGGGCCCCAGTCCCCGCTTGGGGGTGTTGACCACCCGTTCAAAGGCCAGATCGTCTTCGGTTGATACTGCCAGCCGGAAATAGGCCATGGCATCCCTGATCTCCATCCGTTCATAGAATCGCGGGCCACCGATCACGCGATAGGGCAGACCAATGGTCAAAAACCGGTCTTCGAACGCGCGCATCTGGTGGGACGCCCGCACAAGGATTGCCATGTCTTCCAATCCCATGGGGCGCATGCCCCGGGTCCCGGATTGCGAGGCTTCGATTTCGTCCCCGATCCAGCGCGCCTCTTCTTCGCCATCCCAATGGCCAATCAGGCGAACCTTTTCGCCTTCGGTTTTGTCGGTCCACAGGGTTTTGCCCAAACGCCCTTCGTTGGCGTCAATCACACCGGACGCGGCGGCAAGAATATGATGGGTCGACCGATAGTTCTGTTCCAGACGCACCACATGCGCCCCCGGAAAATCCTTTTCGAAGCGCAGGATGTTGCCCACTTCGGCCCCGCGCCAGCCATAGATCGACTGATCATCGTCCCCGACACAGCAGATGTTTTGGTGGCCCTGTGCCAACAACCGCAGCCACAGGTATTGGGCCACGTTCGTATCCTGATATTCGTCAACGAGGATATATTTGAACCAGCGTTGATATTGCGCCAGCACATCTTCGCGGGTCTGGAAAATCGTGACCATATGCAAAAGCAGATCACCAAAATCGCAGGCATTCAGTTCCCGCAGACGGATCTGATACTGTTCGTACAGGTCCGTGCCCATGTGATTAAAGGCAGACCCTTCGGATGCGGGCACCTGTTGGGGCGTCCAAGCGCGGTTTTTCCAGCCATCAATCAGCGATGACAATTGACGGGCCGGCCAACGCTTTTCGTCCAGATTTGATGCCGCGATCAGCTGTTTCAGCAATCTGATCTGATCATCAGTATCCAAAATCGTGAAATTGGACTTTAGCCCCACCAGTTCCGCGTGCCGCCGCAACAGTTTCACGCAGATCGAATGGAACGTGCCCATCCATGGCATGCCTTCCACCTGCCCGATCAGGGCGGCAACACGGTTTTTCATTTCCCGCGCGGCTTTGTTGGTGAAAGTGACGGACAGGATTTCATTGGGCCGTGCATGCCCCGTGTTCAACAAATGCGCGATGCGTGTGGTCAACGCCTTGGTCTTGCCGGTGCCGGCCCCTGCCAGCATCAAAACAGGACCGTTGATCTGTTCAACGGCTTCGCGTTGTGCCGGGTTCAAACTGTCCAGATACCGCGTTGGGCGGGCCGCCATCGCCATTTCGGAAAGCTTTGGCTTGGCGGCTGCTTCAAACGCATCGAATTCATCAAAACTGCTCATGTCCGACAACCTATCGCCAATCCCGCATAAGTAAAAGATTTGTTCGCCTTCTGTTCAGCATGAATTTTTCGCCGTGGACAGCGCGCGGGCAGAAATGTAAACGCTTACATATGGCACATCCAAAGAACCTTCCCGCTGTTTCTGATCTGCGCACGGCTGCGCGCAAACGCATTCCCCATTTTGTTTGGGAATATCTGGACAGTGCGACGGGCGACGAATCTACACTTCATCGCAATCGGTCTGCGCTGGACGATATCCTGTTTTGTCCGCGCGGTCTGAAAGGCGAAGTAGCACCGGATCTGACGACAGATTTTCTGGGTCAATCCTATCCCGTTCCCTTTGGCATTGCGCCTGTCGGGATGTCTGGGTTGATTTGGCCCAATGCCGAAAAGACGCTGGCACGGCATGGGGCAGACGCGGGCATCCCCTATGCGATTTCGACGGTGGCGACCCAAACCCCAGAAGATGTCGCCCCATATTTGGGCGATCACGGGTGGTTTCAGATGTACCCCCCGCGCGACGAAGCCATTCGGACCGATATGCTGAACCGGGTCAAGGCAGCGGGATTTTCAACGCTTGTGGTCACGATTGACGTTCCGGCCCCATCGCGGCGGGAACGGCAAATCCGGGGCGGGCTGACACAGCCACCCAAACTGACACCGCGCTTGCTGGCACAGGTGGCACTGCGGCCAACCTGGGCCATCCAGACCCTGAAAACCGGCATGCCACGGATGAAGATGATCGACGCCTATGCCGAACAGGTTTTGGGTGACATGGGCAATCTGCCGTCAAACGCACATGTGGGCTATGTGCTGCGCACTGCCCCCGATCACAGCTATATTGATTGGCTGCGTGCCCATTGGGACGGGCCGTTGATTGTCAAAGGCGTGATGCATCCGGATGACGCCGCCCCCCTTGCGGGGCTGGGCGTGGATGCCGTTTGGGTGTCAAACCACGCTGGGCGTCAGCTGGCCGGTGCCCCTGCTGCCATCACGATGCTGCCCCGCGTGCGACAGGCGACCGATTTGCCGATCATCTTTGACAGCGGCATCGAAGGCGGGATGGATATGATGCGCGCGCTGGCGCTTGGGGCGGATTTCATCATGCTGGGACGCGCATGGCATTATGCCCTGGGCGCATTGGGTGCAGCGGGTCCGGCACATTTGCAGGCCCTGCTGGCAGATGATCTGACCACAAATATGGTCCAGATCGGGGCCGCAAAAATCCCCGAATTGCGGGATACAACTTTTTTCTGATTTTTTTGGGAACCCTTTGGGATGTGGTGCGTTTGATATCGAACCAAGGGGAAACAGATGTCTGATCGGATCAAGATTACATTTGGTGGCATGGCCGCATTTTTGCTGGGCTACGGTGCGATGACAGCCGCATCCGCTTATGCGACCGCCGAAGACCCCGCGATCGAAATAGCTGAAGGCACCAAGCAAACCTTTGCCCCCACCGGTGTTGTTCAGCTTGCCCTGACCCTGCCATCTGATCAAAGCGATCAGGTGGCAGGGGCAAGTCAACTTCAGTTTTGCGCCCATGTTGCTGACGTTTGTCAGGTGCCATTGCCCAACCCGGTGCCACCCCCGGCACAATAGGTTTTTATCCCCAGACCTGGTCACTCGTCCCAATTTCCAGGTCACCAAAGACCCAAGCCACCCCCTCGGCTTGGGTCTTTTTATTTGGAATGGGGGCGCTAACTACCCAGAACTACGTGTTGTCATCTGCGTCAATCGTTCTTAGGGATGCGCATCCGCAGGACCACTGGCTGTATGGGGGACGTTATCCATGGCTGAATTTCAAAAAATCCTGATCGCCAACCGTGGCGAAATCGCGATCCGTGTGATGCGCGCCGCCAACGAGATGGGCAAAAAGACCGTCGCCGTTTATGCCGAAGAAGATAAGTTGGGCCTGCACCGGTTCAAGGCGGATGAAGCCTATAAAATTGGCGAAGGTTTGGGCCCTGTTGCCGCCTATCTGTCGATCGAAGAAATTATTCGGGTGGCCAAGGCATCCGGCGCAGATGCGATCCACCCCGGATATGGTCTGTTGTCAGAAAACCCGGAATTCGTGGATGCCTGTGAAAACAATGGCATCACCTTTATCGGCCCCAAAGCCAAAACCATGCGCCAATTGGGCGACAAGGCATCCGCACGCCGGGTTGCCATTGAAGCCGGTGTTCCCGTCATTCCGGCCTCTGACGTGCTGGGCGATGATATGGATCTGATCCGCAAACAGGCAGAGGATGTTGGCTATCCCATCATGCTAAAGGCATCTTGGGGCGGCGGCGGCCGCGGCATGCGCCCCATCATGGGCCCAGACGAATTGGAAGAAAAAGTGCTGGAAGGCCGGCGCGAAGCGGAAGCGGCCTTTGGCAACGGCGAAGGGTATCTGGAAAAGATGATCCAGCGCGCCCGCCACGTGGAAGTGCAAGTGTTGGGCGACAAGCACGGCGCAATCTATCATTTGTACGAACGGGATTGTTCGGTGCAGCGTCGCAACCAGAAAGTTGTAGAACGCGCCCCTGCCCCGTATCTGTCATCCACACAACGCGAACAGATTTGCGCCTTGGGCAAGAAAATCTGTGAACATGTGAACTATGAATGCGCGGGCACCGTCGAATTCCTGATGGATATGGACAGCGGCGAATTCTATTTCATCGAAGTGAACCCCCGCGTTCAGGTCGAACATACGGTCACCGAAGAAGTGACAGGCATCGACATCGTCCGCGCACAGATCCTGATCGCCGAAGGCAAATCACTGGTCGAAGCCACGGGCACCGCATCCCAATACGATGTCAAACTGGATGGTCATGCCATTCAGTGCCGGGTCACAACCGAAGACCCCGCCAACAACTTTATCCCTGACTATGGCCGCATCACGGCGTACCGGGGGGCAACGGGCATGGGCGTGCGTCTGGATGGGGGCACCGCCTATTCCGGCGCGGTCATCACCCGGTTCTACGATTCCCTTCTGGAAAAAGTGACCTGTTGGGCGCCAACCCCCGAAGCGGCCATTGCCCGGATGGACCGCGCCCTGCGTGAATTCCGCATCCGGGGTGTGTCGACCAACATCGCATTTGTCGAAAACCTGCTGAAGCACCCGACGTTCCTGAATTACGAATACACAACCAAATTCATCGACACGACGCCCGAACTGTTTGATTTCAAGAAACGGCGCGACCGGGCAACAAAAATCCTGACCTATGTGGCCGACATCACCGTCAACGGGCATCCGGAAACCGCAGGCCGCGCCCTGCCCCATGCCGATTTGAAAGATCCGCGCCCCCCCGCATTGAAAGCCGAAGGGGCGCCCTATGGCACCAAGAACATCCTGGATGATCTGGGCCCCCAGGCTGTTGCGGATTGGATGAAGGATCAGCAACAATTGCTGATCACAGACACCACGATGCGCGACGGGCACCAATCGCTTTTGGCCACGCGGATGCGGTCCATCGATATGATCAAGGTGGCGCCAAAATACGCCGCTGACATGTCTGGCCTGTTTTCCATGGAATGCTGGGGCGGTGCGACTTTTGATGTGGCCTATCGGTTCTTGCAGGAATGCCCATGGCAACGCCTGCGCGATTTGCGCCAGCGGATGCCCAACATCATGACGCAAATGCTGCTGCGCGCATCAAATGGCGTGGGGTACACCAATTACCCTGACAATGTGGTTCAGTTCTTTGTCAAACAGGCCGCAGAAACCGGCGTTGATGTGTTTCGCGTGTTTGATTCGCTCAACTGGGTGGAAAACATGCGCGTCGCAATGGACGCCGTGATTGCCAACAACAAGGTCTGCGAAGGCACGGTGTGTTACACCGGTGACATCCTGAACCCGGATCGGGCCAAATACGATCTGAAATACTATGTCGGCATGGCCAAAGAGCTGGAAGCGGCAGGCGCCCATGTTCTGGGCCTGAAAGATATGGCGGGGCTTTTGAAACCCGCCGCCGCCCGTGTCCTGATCAAGGCCCTGAAGGAAGAGGTGGGCCTGCCCATCCACTTCCACACCCATGACACGGCGGGCATCGCATGTGCCACAATCCTTGCCGCATCAGAAGCCGGGGTCGACGCGGTGGATGCGGCGATGGACAGCCTGTCTGGCAACACATCGCAGGCCACATTGGGCACGATTGTGGAATCGCTGGCAGGGCAAGACCGCGACACGGGTCTGGATATCGGCACCATCCGCGAAATCTCTAACTATTGGGAACAGGTGCGCGGGCACTATGCCGCGTTCGAAAGCGGCCTGCAGGCCCCCGCATCCGAAGTGTATCTGCACGAAATGCCCGGTGGTCAGTTCACGAACCTGAAAGCACAGGCGCGGTCCATGGGGTTGGAAGACCGCTGGCATGAAGTGGCGCAGATGTATGCGGACGTGAACCAGATGTTTGGCGACATCGTAAAGGTCACCCCATCCTCCAAAGTGGTGGGTGACATGGCATTGATGATGGTCAGCCAGCATTTGACCCGCGCGGATGTGGAAGACCCCAAATCAGATGTGGCGTTTCCGGATTCGGTGATCGACATGCTGCGCGGCAATCTGGGCCAACCGCCCGGTGGCTGGCCCAAGGCGCTGCAGAAAAAAGCGTTGAAGGGTGAAAAACCAACAACAAACCGCCCGGGTTCGGAACTGGCGCCGGTTGATCTGGACGCGGTTCGCGCCGATCTTTCGGGCCAACTGAACGGCAAGACCATCGATGATGAAGATCTGAACGGGTATCTGATGTATCCAAAGGTCTTTACCGATTACATGTCGCGCCACGAAACCTATGGCCCCGTGCGCACGCTGCCGACCCATACGTTCTTTTACGGGATGGAACCGGGTCAGGAAATCACAGCGGAAATTGACCCCGGCAAAACGCTGGAAATCCGCATGTCGGCTGTGGGTGAAACCAACGAAGAAGGCGACACACGGGTCTTTTTCGAATTGAACGGTCAGCCCCGCGTCATTCGCGTGCCAAACCGCAAGGTAAAGGCGGAAACCGTCAGCCGGCCAAAATCCGACCCATCAAACCCCAACCATATCGGCGCGCCAATGCCCGGTGTTGTGGCCACCATCGCCGTGGCCGCCGGGCAAGAGGTGAAAGAAGGCGATCTGTTGTTGACGATCGAAGCCATGAAAATGGAAACCGGCCTGCATGCAGACCGCGATGCCGTGATCAAGGCGGTGCACGTCACCGCTGGTGGCCAGATTGATGCAAAGGATCTGTTGGTCGAATTGGACTGACCTGCCCGGTTCCGGCTTTTCAAACAATGAAACCTCTGCATAGTTTTGTGCAGGGGTTTTTTTTCGGTTCGCTGCCGTGCGGGGACCGGCACAATTCGGGGGGCCATATGACCAAGATTGTTTTGATTTCCGACGTGCATTTCACGCGGCCCGGAACCGATATCATCGGGTTGGATCCCGAACAGCGGTTGGCGATGGTGCTGGATGATGTGCGCGCGCACCACGCGGACGCGGAGCACATCTTTTTCATGGGTGATCTGGCCCATCGCGGCAGCCGCGAAGAATACGCCCGTCTGCAACACCGCCTGACCGATCTGCCTGCCCCGTTCACACTGATGCCCGGCAACCATGATCGCCGCGCCGGGTTCGAAGCGGTGTTCGGGCATCCCTTTGGCCCATCGGTTCACGACACACCGACCCACCGGATTGTCTGTATGGACACATTGGATGAAGACGCACCCGACATTCATTCAGGATATGTTTCCGACACACAGCTGGCTTGGGCATTGGAACAGATCACCGAAACCGATCTGCGGTCCATCGTGTTGACGCACCACCCCCTTGGCGCGGTCGGGTTTGACGGAATGGACGGCATCGCCCTGCGCAATGGTGCGGCGGTGGCACAGGCCCTTCGATCAACGGCACAGGTGGATCTGGTCATTTCGGGCCATGTGCATCGGATGATTTCCGGCAGTTTGCAGGGTTTGCCCATCGCCCTTGTCACCAGCCCGTGCCACCAGATGCCCATGGCCCTTGGCCCCGGATCCAGCGCGTTGTCTGTCGATGAACCGGGGGGATATGGGGTGCTTTTGCTGTCGGATGCCGGGCCAGTTCTGCATGATGTGCGCGTCGGATTGAACAGCGCGCCCCCCTGCGAAGATGATTGGTCAAAAACCGAAGACAGGGACAGTTTGTTTCCAAATCAGAACTAACGCTGGGAATTTCGGGAAATTCAGTTAGTAAACGGAAACATTGTAAAGGAACGGACATGATCACCGGTTTATACGCCAGCCTTTTGATCCCCATATATTTTCTGCTGACGTGGCGCGTGATTGCGTATCGCCGCAGCAACAAAATCGGTTTGGGTGATGCGGGCGACAAAAGTCTTTTGAAACGCATCCGCGCACAGGGCAATTTCATCGAAACGGTCCCGCTTGCGCTGGTCCTGATGGCCATGATCGAAATTCAGGACGGCGCCCCCATCGGTCTTCATATCATGGGCGTCAATATTGTGATCGCCCGGGCCGCCCATGCGTACGGATTTTCATCCAGCCCGCCCAAACACCAACTTCGGACCCTTGGCATGGGGCTGACGCTGGCCAGCATCGCGGCGGCTGGTGTGTGGCTGTTTGTTCTGGCTGTGCGCGGCTGATTTTTTTGCAAAAAGGCTTCATTTTACCCTTGCAGGGTCAGGCCCTGTTGCGTATCTCACGGCTCACGGATGCGGGCGTAGCTCAGGGGTAGAGCATAACCTTGCCAAGGTTAGGGTCGTGAGTTCGAATCTCATCGCCCGCTCCAAATTTCAAAAGGCCGCCTTTGGGTGGCCTTTTTGATTTTCAGCGATTGGTTAACGGCGATGTACAGACCCGTGTCTGTACGGGGGGTGTACAGGGGGTGTACAGGTTGTGCCCCCTTGGTTTTGTGCCCAGTAACAGACCGTGCGCATGCTTCATGATCCATCAGGTTAACAAATGGTCAATGCCGATACCCCTTCCCCTAATTGTCCTGTCTGCCTATACGGAGCCCAAACGGCAAAGGGGTCACACCATGCGCACAGCACAGATCGAACGGACCACGGCAGAAACCCGAATTTCTGTTTCAGTGAATCTGGATGGCACAGGAACCTATGACAACCAAACGGGCGTCGGGTTCTTTGATCATATGCTGGATCAACTGTCGCGCCATGCCCTGATTGATATGACGATCCGCTGTGACGGCGACCTGCACATTGATGATCACCACAGCGTCGAAGATGTGGGCATTGCATTGGGTCAGGCGCTGACACAGGCGATTGGGGATAAGAAAGGCATCCGGCGCTATGGCGATTGCCATCTGGCCATGGATGACGCGCTGGTGCGGGCTGCACTTGATTTGTCTGGTCGTCCGTTCCTGATGTGGAATGTGGCGTTCCCCACAGCCAAAATCGGGTCGTTTGACACTGAATTGGTCCGGGAATTCTTTCAGGCCCTGTCGACGCATGGCGGGATCACCCTGCACGTGGATCGGCTGAACGGGTTCAACAGCCACCACATTGCAGAAGCCGCATTCAAGGCCGTCGCCCGCGCCCTGCGCGACGCATTGGAAACCGATCCGCGCAAAGCGGATGCCGTGCCGTCAACCAAAGGGACGCTGTAACGTGCTGACGGCGCTGATTGATTACGACAGCGGCAATTTGCATTCTGCGCAAAAGGCGTTTGAACGCATGGCCGCTGATCTGCCGGACGAAACTGTGGTGGTCACATCCGACGCAGATGTCGTGCGCAAGGCGGACCGGATTGTTCTGCCCGGGGATGGGGCCTTTCCCGCCTGCAAAGCCGCGCTGACAGATCGGCGCGGGCTGTTTGATGCGTTGCTGGAATCAGTCGAACGGGATGCGAAACCGTTTCTGGGCATCTGTGTCGGCATGCAGATGATGGCCACGACGGGCCATGAATACGAACGGACCGATGGGTTGAATTGGGTGGCGGGCGACATTCGCCGGATCATCCCATCAGACCCAGCGATGAAAGTCCCGCACATGGGTTGGAACGATCTGATCGTGACCGGAACGCACCCGGTGCTGGACGGTATCACAACAGGCGATCATGCCTATTTTGTTCATTCGTATCAGATGGTGGTCGCGGACACCGCCGACCGTTTGGCACATTGCGAATACGGCGGCGATGTCACGGCAATCGTTGGAACCGGCACCATGATCGGCACCCAGTTCCATCCGGAAAAAAGCCAAAGCGCGGGGCTAAGGCTGATTTCCAACTTCTTGAAATGGCGGCCTTAATTCACGCGTGTCCATGTCTGCCCGCGGCAGATCAGACCGCCGGCGACGCACCCTGAAACTTTCAGTGTGTTCGCGTTCAAAAGTTCCATTTTCGACCGGTATGTCTTGTCTGTG
Source organism: Planktomarina sp. (assembly GCA_020630595.1). GTDB lineage: Bacteria > Pseudomonadota > Alphaproteobacteria > Rhodobacterales > Rhodobacteraceae > Planktomarina. Next base: position 4,762 of record JAHDBC010000007.1, on the reverse strand, counting down.
TCGGGGGCCCAGATGGTGCCGCCAGCATATTCAGTTGCGCCGTTCTTGCCCATGTTTTCAATAATGGTCCGACCAATGATCGATGTGTTGTCGTTGCCAACAACATTCGCGATCGTCCCGCACAGGCGTGCGCCACACATCGCGATATCAACCAGAATATAGCCGCCGGTTTCACCGGGTTCAGACTGCCACCGGCCCAATGCCGGATCAGCGGATGCAACACCGGCCATCATGGTTAGGGCCACAACACTTCCAAACAGTTTTTTCATCGTTCTCTCTCCCTGTTTTCTGGCGTTAGCCTAGCCCCCGACACCAAAATCAATCAACCGTGACCCACGGTCACTTTGCATCGCCGGCAGGCTCATGCCATAGGAACGCCAACTGATTTGAAAGGGCTGTCCGATGATCCTGTACCCCGCAATTGATTTGAAAGACGGTCAGGCTGTGCGTTTGGTGCATGGGGATATGGATCAGACCACGGTGTTCAACGATGACCCCGCGGCGCAGGCCTTGGCCTTTCAGGATGCAGGGGCTGAATGGATTCATCTGGTCGATTTGAATGGCGCGTTTGCCGGTGAACCCGTGAATGGGGATGTGGTCAAATCCATTCTGTCGTCCGTGTCGGCCCCCTGTCAGCTGGGCGGGGGTATTCGGGACATGGCGACGATTGATATGTGGATTGATCTGGGTTTGGCGCGCGTGATCCTGGGCACGGTGGCTGTGGAAAACCCTGATCTGGTGCGCGAAGCGGCGGCAAAACACCCCGGCAAAATTGCCGTGGGGCTGGATGCCCGCAACGGGCGTGTTGCAACCCGCGGCTGGGCCGAAGAAACCGACATCATGGTCACGGATCTGGCCAAGTCGTTCGAAGGCGACGGCGTGGCCGCCATCATCTATACCGATATTCTGCGCGATGGCGCGATGAAAGGCCCCAACATCGCCGCAACCGAAGCACTGGCCCGGGCCGTGAACATCCCCGTGATCGCATCGGGCGGCGTGTCATCCATGGACGATCTGCGCGCGTTGAAATCCACCGGCGTGATTTCCGGGGCCATTTCTGGCCGGGCCCTTTATGATGGGGCGATTGATCTGAAAGCCGCGCTGGCCCTTTAACGGCGCAGCCCTTCGCGCGCCCAGTTTATCAGACCGTAAAGCATCGGTGGTAAGATACAGGCGAACTTTGCACAGGTCGCCATGATATGCACACCAACACCCGAAACGTCCCCGCGCAACAGGGGCATGTGCAGCGCGTTTTCAAGGAAATCAAACGCGACCCCCAGCATGATCAATGCCAGAAGGGCCGTTTTCCAACGCCCACGCCCATAGCGCAAAATCGCCAGAACCGTCACCGTGCCGTAGGCAAGGGGCAACACGGAATCCCCGATAATCGTTCCCCAGATGTGCCATTGGACATCGGCTGGCGTGAAGGTTTCCAACGCGCTGAAGATCATACGCTGTGTAAACATGAAATCCAGGGAAACGCCGCCCGGCAAGGCACTGAAATACACAGCCATTGCCCCGAACCAGCATAGTGTGAACACGAGTGTCAGGGTGATGATGCGAAAACTGGGCATGGCCGACAGGCTAGTCAGAATTGCCATTTGCGCAATCCCCCCTTAAAGCCAAAGCCATGTTGAAAACACGTATTATCCCCTGTCTGGACGTCGCAGAAGGCCGCGTCGTCAAAGGTGTCAACTTTGTCGATTTAATCGATGCGGGCGACCCTGTCGAAGCGGCCCGCGCCTATGACGCGGCGGGTGCCGATGAACTTTGCTTTCTGGACATCAAAGCGACCCATGAAAACCGGGGCACGATGTTCGATCTGGCCCGGCGCACCGCAGAACAGTGTTTCATGCCCCTGACCGTGGGCGGGGGCGTGCGCACGCCCGACGATGTGCGCGCGTTGCTGTTGGCAGGGGCAGACAAGGTCAGCTTCAATTCTGCCGCCGTGGCAAACCCGGACGTGGTCGCGCAATCAGCCAACCACTTTGGCAGCCAATGCATTGTCGTGGCGATTGACGCCAAAACAGTGGCCCCCGGAAAATGGGAAATCTTCACCCATGGCGGTCGCCGTGAAACAGGCATTGATGCCATTGATTTCGCCAAAACCGTGGTGGCAAAGGGGGCTGGGGAAATCCTGCTGACCTCTATGGATCGTGATGGCACCCGGGCCGGGTTCAACCTGCCCCTGACCCGCGCAATCAGCGACGCCGTGAACGTGCCTGTCATCGCATCTGGCGGGGTCGGCACCTTGGATCACCTTGTCGAAGGTGTGACCAAAGGCGGGGCAAGTGCCGTGTTGGCGGCATCCATCTTTCACTTTGGTGATTTCACGATTGGCGAAGCCAAGGCGCATATGGCCGCCGCCGGTATCCCGATGAGGATGTCATGACACTAAACGCCTTGTACGAAACGATTTTATCCCGAAAAGATGCCGATCCCGACAGCAGCTGGACGGCCAATTTGCTGTCCAAAGGCCCCGAAAAATGCGCCGAAAAATTCGGGGAAGAAGCTGTGGAAGCGATCATCGAAGCGGTCAAAAACGACCGCGATGCCCTGACATCAGAAGCCGCAGACGTGATCTATCACTTGCTCGTCATGTTGGTGTCACGCGGTGTGACGCTTGACGCTGTGATGGTGGAATTGGATCGCCGACAAGGCACCAGCGGCATTGCGGAAAAAGCATCACGGACCCCATAAAAAAGCCCAGGTTGCGCATGGCGCATCACCTGGGCAAGTGTGGAACGAGGGACAGTGAAATGTCAGGCGGAAGTTCCAATCGCCGCCTGTGTTATCCACATATGCATCCACAGCGTGAACCCAAGGGGGCTCACACGTCTGTGAATCACGGTCAGCCAAGAACCGCCGGCCAGTTGGCATCGCCATCAGCGATAAACGCGTCCTTTGACACGGCCCACCGGGCCCGGATCAGCTTGTTGAAATTCAGATACAGCTTGCCATTGTGAATGGACCATGCATCGGGTTCGGTCTTTGCGGTGTACCCCTTTGCAACTGCAAAAGCGCAATACCCGCCGTACTGGGGCGCAAAGCTAGCCGGGTCAGCATCAAACATCGCCTTGCTGTCAGCGGTCGCAAACCGGAACGTTGCCCCTTCATAGACTGATGTGTGATCCGCAGACCCTTCAACGGGGCGACCATCGGTGAAATATGCAACCGGGTCATAGCCATTGATGGCAACGCCGTTGGATTGGAAAACGGGGGGTTCAGCGGCAAATGCAGGCACTGCGGCAAAGGCAGCCGGGGCAGCGGCAAGGCCAATCAGAAAAGCGCGGCGGGATGGGGTCATGGTGTCGTCTCCTTTCGATGTTGAAAAGAACGTAAGCAAAGCCCCGGTTCAGCGGAATATGTCGCACGCATTGGTGACCGACTGAAACACTGGATTGTTTCAATCAAAAATATCTTCGATCCCGTCTTTCAATTCTTTCAGCAGCCATCCGCCCAGTGTTTTCTTCTTCTTTTTCTTGGACTTAGACTTTTTCGGCTGGTCCCATTTGTACCCTGAAATCGGATCATCCGGCCGAACCCGCACACGGCTGGGCTTCACGGTGCTGTGTTTGCCGTCCAGTGTTTTCAGGGGCAGCTGTTTCAAATCATGCAAGGGTGCACCGCAACTGGAACAGGCCAGTTCGTGGCGCGTCTTGCCCTTTAGAACCAACGCAGCGCGGGTGCCGCAATAGCAGCATGTGGCAACTTTTGATGCGACCATGGAACCCTCCGACTATCGCTGTGATATACCATATAGGGCGACAGCCGCAGCATTTGAAACGTTCAGCGACCCAAATCCCCGTGCTGCGTCGATCCGCACCAAATGGTCACAGGTTTCTTTCGTTCTTTCGCGCAAACCAGGCCCTTCTGCGCCCAGAACAATCCCGATGGCACCCGGGGATTGGCTGATCCCATCGCGCAGGGTCAGCGTCGCCTCCCCGTCCATGCCCAGAAGCGTAAAGCCAAGCGATTTCAAATGATCCATTGTGTTGGCCAGATTGCGCACCTGAACGTAGGGTTGCCGTTCCAAGGCACCGCTGGCTGTTTTGGCCAAGGCACCTGATTCAGGCGCGGAATGGCGATGCGGGGCGATCACCGCTTGGGCGCCAAACACCTCTGCTGATCGAAGGATCGCGCCAACGTTGTGGGGGTCGGTGACGCGGTCCAGCAACACGACGATGGGCGCACCCGTCCCCTGCCCCAAAACCACATCGTCCAGATTGCCCCAGTCCAAGGGTTTGACTTCCAATGCTGCACCTTGGTGAACTGAATTGGGATCAAGGGGGGCTGAAAATTTCCGCGGGTCAGCGATTTCGGGTTCCATCCCACTGGTTGCGATTGCGTCTTCCAACTTGTGGGCTGCGTTTTTCGTCACGATCAGGCGCAACCGTTCCCGTGCGGGGTTCATCAGTGCATCGCGCACGGCGTGCAGGCCAAACAACCAAACCGTGGCGTTCGCCTGATCCCGTTTTGCCCGTTCTTTTTCCACAACCCACGTCGGTTTTTTTGACATTTGATCCGTCCTGCTAAGCTGCCCCATATGCGCTGCGAAAGTTTCGCGGTGCAAGGGAATTTCGGCTTGACGGGTGCATGGTGAAACCGTAGTCAGCAGCACGGTTGGGCGACAGGCCGCAAGGTGTGGCAGGGGACTGTAACTCCCTCGCGGAGACGCACGCCTGGTTCGATTCCAGGGTCGCCCACCAACCTTCCAGATCATATTGAACGGCGTTTGATCCATTGGATCAAACTGGCAACC
>JAHDBC010000035.1 GCA_020630595.1 Planktomarina sp. | reverse complement strand
CAAATTTCCAACCCGACATTGCGGAATCCGGTCCATTCGAAACCTGGAGCGAACGTGGAAGTCTACGTGCGGATCAGCGTGCAGCGGATCAGTGGAAAGCCAGTCTTGCGCAATACCAGCAGCCACCGTTGGAAGACAGCATCAGAACGGCACTGTCCGATTTTGTTGTGGAACGCAAAACGTCGATGACAGATGAATGGTACTGAAACAGTTGCTTTGCGTCACAGACGATCATCTTTTGCCGACACCGTTCTGATGTTTCGCCCGCGGCATGAAACTTGACAGACCGGGTTGGGGCGCGAACAGTCCGAAGGTCAGACCTTGATCGAGAACGTAATCCGTGAACCGCTTCAAATTGGATCAGTTGCAAACACTTGTTGCCGTGTCGCGATTTGAAAGTGTCAGCAAGGCCGCCGATGCGCTTCATCTTACCCAGCCCGCAGTCACGACGCGGATCAAGGCACTGGAAGATGCGCTGGGATTGCAGATATTTGAACGCCATTCCAAAGGGATGCGGCTGACAAAACGCGGTGCGATGCTGTTGCAATACGCAGAACAGTTTCAGCACTTGTCCGATCTTCTGGAAGAACGTGTTGTCGACCCGCAGTCCGTTGATCAGCTTTTGCGTCTGGGGGTATCAGAAACCGTCGCGCAAAGTTGGTTGCCGGATTTCATCGGGGCGCTGCGGATCGCCTTTCCGGGGCTTAGGGTTGAAATCAGCGTCGATATTTCCGTGAATTTGCGGGATCAATTGTTGGGTCGTGATATTGATCTGGCGGTATTGTTGGGGCCTGTGTCTGATTATACGGTCGACAATGTCTTGTTGCCCCATGTCCCCTTGGCATGGTTCCGGTCTGCCCAAGGTGATTTGGATACACCCATCGATCTTGCGGAAATTCCGATCGCAACCTACGCCAAAAACACACGCCCCTACCGTGAACTGAAGCATACGTTGTTTGAACGCTTTGGCCCTGAAATTTCGCTGTTTCCATCGTCGTCACTCTCATCATGTTTCCGAATGGTTGAGGCCGGATTGTGCGTTGGCGCGTTGCCGATGACGCTGGCGTCCACATTGGTCGAAACCGGCAAGCTGGTGTCGTTTGACCCCGGATGGGTTCCGGAACCGTTGCAGTTTTCAGCGTCCTATCTGGGAGAGCCTCGCAACCATATGATCGGGGCTGCCGCAAACATCGCACAGACGGTTGCCTCCGCATCTTCATAAGATTTTTTTATATGTATTGTTAAAAACATAGAATTTGATTTTATGTTTTGATCGGCGGATCGTTACCCCATGCTTGTGGGGACACTGATGTCAAAAACATTTGCCGAATTGCTGGACGCTTCCGCCCAATCTGTCAGAGGGGCCATTCGGGCCAACCTTTACGATGGGCACACCGCTGGATTGGGTGGCCCCCGGCTTCAGGCAAACCTTGCCATTTTACCGGAACAATATGCCCTCGATTTTCTGCGGTTTTGCCAACGAAACCCAAAACCCTGCCCCCTTGTCGGTGTGTCAGACACGGGCAACCCCATCATGGAAACATTGGGGAACGACATCGACATCCGAACAGATGTACCCGCTTATTATGTTTACGAACACGGAACACTGACACACACCCAAACAGATCTGACAGACATCTGGCGGGATGATTTCGTATCCTTTGCGTTGGGCTGTTCGTTTACCTTTGAACATGCGCTGTTGGATGCGGGGTTTTCCCTGTGGCACATCGAAAACAACACCACTGTGCCGATGTTTGAAACGTCCATCCCCACCATTCCGGCGGGTCCGTTTTCGGGGCCCATGGTCGTTAGCATGCGGGCCATTCCAAATGACCGTATTCACGAGGTCATCGAAATTTCGAAAATGTTTCCGCTGGCCCACGGTGCGCCCGTGCATATTGGGGATCCCGCTGCAATCGGCATCAACACCACGGACCAGCCCGACTGGGGCGATGCCGCCCCTGTGCCTGATGGCACCACAGCCGTTTTCTGGGCTTGCGGTGTAACCCCGCAGGCGGCCATTCGGACGGCCAAGCCACCGATCAGCATCACCCACAAACCCGGGCACATGTTGATCACAGACATCCCTGACGATGCCGAAACACCGATTTTCCAAACCCACCATCACCCAACAGGAGACAACACATGAAAAAACTTGCAACATCTTTGGCTGCCTTGGCCGTATCCGCGTCTGCGGCGGTTGCAGACAGCCCCGTGGTTCTGACCGCGGTCGGCACTTGGTCCAGCCTGACCAATTTCCAGAAACACGAAGAACCGTTTTTCAATCAACGCCTGAACGAAGCGTCTGGCGGCAACATCGTGGGCAAAATCCAATCACAGTCCGGTTTGGGCCTGAAAGGGTTTGAAATTATGCGGCTGGTGAAAAACGGCGTGTTCGATTTCGCCTTTGGTTTGCCGGGCTACGTGGCCGCAGAAAACGCAATTTTTGAAGGCGCCGATCTGTCGTCCCTGACACAGGATATCGACACCCAGCGCCAAGTGTCTGATGCTTACTTTCCGACGCTGGAACAGGCATTTGCAGATATCTACAACGCGAAATTGCTGATGCTGTATCCGTTCCCATCACAAACCCTGTGGTGCAACGGCGAAGTGAATGGCATCGAAGACCTGAATGGCAAAAAGATCCGCGTCTATTCCACCACACTTGGTGATTTTGTCGAAGGCGTGGGCGGCACATCCGTGACCGTCGCATTTTCAGAGGTGATCCCGGCATTGGAAAAAGGCGTGGTCGATTGTGCCATCACCGGCACCATGTCGGCCTATACCGCCAAGTGGAACCAAGTCGCCACGCACGCCTACACCCTGCGTGTGGGTTGGGGTTTGGCCTTTGGTGCAATGAACATGGACAAATGGAACAGCCTGTCCGCGGATCAACAGGCATTGCTGGAAACAGAAATCGCCACGCTGACCGAAGCGATGTGGGCCGAAACCGCAACCGAAGATGACATCGCCATTTCCTGTATCACGGGCGGCGAATGTTCCGTTGGCGAAGCCGGGTCCATGACATTGGTTGAACCGTCTGCCGCGGATCTGGCCCTGCGTGATCAGATTGCCACCGATGTGGTTCTGGCCCGTTGGGCCGAACGCTGCGGCGAAGATTGCGCGGCAAACTGGAACGCGACCGTTGGCCCGATCCTGGGTCTGACAGCCGAAGCCAAGTAAGCCGACCCTGACGGGGCAACAGCCACTTCTCCCGCCTGTTGCCCCGCGATCCACGCAAGGAACATCCCGAAATGTTAGACAGTCTTTTGAATGGAACCCGCAAAGTCAGTCTGTGGCTGACGTGGTTGGGGGGATGCCTGATCGTGTTGTCCGCCTGTTTGGTCACGGTCGAAGTGTTCTTGCGCAAATTATTCAACATATCGCTGGGGGGGGCTGATGAAATTTCAGGTTACGCCTTTGGCGTTGCGACGGCCCTTGCGCTGTCATACGCCCTGTTCGAACGCGCCCACATTCGGGTCGACGCGCTGATGGGCGCGATCCCAAAGGCGCTGCATGGGCTGGTAAACCTGTTGGGGCTGGCTTTGCTGATCGGCTTTGCCGCTGTTGTGGTGTGGAACGTGTCATCCATGGTGGGCGACACACTAGAAAACGGGTCGCGGTCGATCACACCGATGCGCGTGCCGCTGGCAATCCCGCAAATCCCTTGGATGTTGGGCTGGATGTTCTTTGTATTTTCCGGCCTGCTGATTGGTCTGGTTGCGATCAAGCGCATGGTCAAGGGCGATGCCCAGGGCACCCAAGACCTGATCGGGGTAAAATCCTTGGACGAACAAATCGAAGACGAAACGGTATAAACTGATGCTGACGAAAACGCTGCTTATTCTTTTGGCCCTGATCGGCCTTGCCGTTCCGATTGCCGCATCGCTGGGCTGGTTGGGCCTGATCCTGCAATACACAGACAGCCCGATGCCGCTGCACCGCGCGATTTCAGATATGGCATGGCAAACCTCAACTGACTTTCTGCTGGTTGCGATTCCGATGTTCGTGATGATGGGGGAAATCCTGCTGCGGGCCGGGATCACGGAACGGATGTATGACGGCATCGTCAAATGGTTGGGTTGGCTGCCCGGCGGGTTGATGCATTCCAACATCGGATCATCTGCCCTGTTTGCCGCCACATCCGGATCATCTGTTGCCACGGCGGCCACCATCGGCACCGTCGCTGTGCCGCAGATCAAAAAGCGTGGCTATAACGAAAGCCTGTTCTTGGGCACCGTTGCGGCGGGTGGCACGCTGGGTATCCTGATCCCCCCATCCATCAACCTGATCCTGTATGGTCTTTTGACCAACACATCGGTGCCGGAACTGTACCTTGCCGGTTTCTTGCCCGGGTTCTTGCTGGCGCTGCTGTTCATGGCAACGGTGGTTGTGGCCTGCATGATCAAACCCGAATGGGGTGGCGAAACCCTGCGTCATACGTGGGCTGAACGACTGCGCGCCCTGCCCGCCTTGATCCCCCCATTGGGCATCTTTGCCGTGGTCGTTGGGTCGATTTACGCCGGTCTCGCCACCCCGACAGAGGCCGCCGCACTGGGTGTGGTCGCATCCATGATTTTGGCCACCATGAACGGAAAAATGTCGATCGACATGATGCGCCAAGCCATCGAAGGCACCATGCGCACCACGGCCATGATCATGCTGATTATCATCGCTGCGGTGTTCCTGAATTTCGTTCTGTCGATCATTGGGTTGACCCAAGCGCTGACAGATTTTGTGACGGGCCTGGGCTGGACACCGATGCAAACGATGCTGATGATCGTTGCTGTGCTGGTCCTGATCGGGTGTTTCATGGAAACGCTGTCGATGCTGTTGACCATGGCCCCGCTGATCACGCCCATCGTTGTGGCGTTGGGGTTTGATCCGGTATGGTTCGGCATCCTGTTGATGGTGCTTTTGGAAACCGCGCTGATCACGCCGCCCATCGGCATCAACCTTTACGTGGTTCAAGGCATCCGCAAAGGTGGCCCAATGATCGATGTGATCAAAGGTGCGCTGCCGTTTGTGGTGACAATGTTCGTCATGCTTGGGGCGCTGCTCGCCTTTCCACAAATTGCGCTTTGGTTGCCGTCACTGGTCTACTAGCGCCCAGTCAAACATCGCAGTACATGCACAACAATCCTGCCGGTGAACGCACTCCGGCAAACGAAAGGGCTTTATCCAATGTGGCAGTTTTGGGTTGATCGGGGCGGCACATTCACAGACATCGTCGCACGCACACCGGATGGCAGTTTGCAAACGCACAAACTGCTGTCTGAAAACCCCGAACGATACGCTGACGCGGCAGTGCAAGGCGTGCGTGATCTGATGGGGCTGGACGCGGATGCCGCGATCCCACCCGGGTCGATCAAGGCCGTAAAGATGGGCACCACCGTTGCCACCAATGCCCTGCTGGAACGCAAGGGCGAACGGACCGTACTGTTCATCACCAAAGGGCTGCGCGATCTATTGCGGATTGGGTATCAAAACCGCCCGCGCCTGTTTGATCTGAACATCGTGCTGCCAGAACTTCTGTATGATGACGTGGTCGAAGTGGATGAACGGCTGGCCGCAGACGGATCTGTCGTCACACCTTTGGATGTCGCGGCCACCCGCACTGCGCTGGAAACGGCATTCGCCAAGGGCTACCGGTCTGTCGCCATTGCGTTGATGCACAGCTACAAGGTGCCGGACCATGAACGCCAGATTGGCGAAATGGCCGCCGCCGTTGGCTTTCCCCAGATTTCCCTGTCCCATCAGGCCAGTCCCCTGATCAAATTGGTCGGGCGTGGCGATACGGCTGTGGTTGATGCCTACCTGTCCCCCATCCTGCGGCGATATGTGGAACAGGTGGCTGGCGCGCTGGGTCAGGGCCAAGGACGGTTGATGTTCATGCAATCAAATGGTGGCCTGACAGATGCGTCCCTGTTTCAGGGCAAAGATGCGATCTTGTCTGGCCCTGCGGGCGGCGTTGTAGGCATGGTGCGCACAGCGGCGTCACTGGGATATGACAAGCTGATCGGGTTCGACATGGGGGGCACATCCACGGATGTGTGCCACTATGCAGGCGAATACGAACGATCTTTTGAAACCGAAGTGGCAGGCGTCCGCATGCGCGCACCCATGATGTCAATCCACACGGTTGCTGCAGGCGGCGGGTCGATCCTGTCGTTCCGCGATGGACGCATGCAAGTTGGCCCTGAAAGCGCGGGCGCAAACCCCGGCCCGGCGGCCTATCGGCGCGGTGGTCCGCTGACAGTAACCGATTGCAATGTCCTTCTTGGAAAACTGCAGCCCGATCATTTCCCACCGGTGTTTGGCCCGAACGGCGATGAACCACTGGACGCGGCGGTGGTACGTGAAAAGTTCACGGCACTGAAAGCCGAAATCGGCACCGATAAATCGGTTGAAGATCTGGCCGAAGGGTTTCTGCGCATCGCAGTCGAAAACATGGCCAACGCAATCAAGAAAATCAGCGTGCAGCGCGGCTATGATGTCACCAAATACACCATGAACTGCTTTGGTGGTGCGGGCGGGCAACATGCCTGCCTTGTCGCGGACGCGCTGGGGATGGAACGCATATTCATTCATCCCTATGCCGGTGTTCTGTCGGCGTTTGGGATGGGGTTGGCCGATATCACGGCTATCCGCGAACATCAGTTCCAAGGGCCGATAGACAGCCCCGATGCGATCACGGAACTGACCCGTTTGGCTGACGCCGCACGGGCAGAGGTCGCAGCCCAAGGTGTAGCGGACGCGGATATCGATGTAATCCGTACCGCGCACATTCGCCCGGCTGATGCACAGCAAAGCCTGCCCGTGCCCTTTGCGACCACAGCGCAAATGACCGACGATTTCGTCGCTGCGCACAAACAGCGGTTCGGCTTCATGCCAGATACATCCGCCCTGATCATCGAAATGCTGGTGGCAGAGGCTGTGGGCAAAACCGGCGAAGATGTCACGCTGCCTGATACCGACGTTGTCCCGTCCGATATCATCAGTGTGCCCATGTTCACCCAGGGCGCAGACACAACGGTGCCCCTGTTGGACCGCACCCGTCTAAAGCCCGGCCAACGGGTGCAAGGGCCCGCGATCCTGACAGAACCCACAGGCACCAATATGATTGAACCGGGTTGGACAGCCGAATGTCTACCCGGCGGCAATCTGGTTTTGACCCGCGATGTCCCTCTGCAACGGTCAGAGGCGATTGGCACAACCGTCGATCCCGTGATGCTGGAAGTGTTCAACAACCTGTTCATGTCCATCGCCGATCAAATGGGCGCAACACTGGCGAACACCGCCTATTCGGTGAACATCAAGGAACGCTATGATTTCAGCTGCGCGATCTTTGACCAGCATGGCGATCTGGTTGCGAATGCCCCGCACGTGCCTGTGCATTTGGGGTCAATGTCGGAAAGTGTCCGCACGGTGCTGACGCAAAATGCTGGCAAGATCAGACCCGGTGATGTGTTCATGATGAACAACCCCTACAACGGTGGGACACACCTGCCCGACGTCACCGTGATTACGCCTGTGTTCGATGCCGCCGGCAAAGATATCATCTATACCGTCGCATCACGTGGGCACCACGCAGATATCGGCGGCAAAACCCCCGGGTCCGCGCCGCCCGACAGCCGCCACATCGAAGAAGAAGGCGTGTTGATCGATAACTTTTTGTTGGTGGATCAGGGCAATTTGCGCGATGCGGCGACCCGCGCTTTGTTGGCATCTGGAAAATTCCCCTGCCGCAACGTGGATCAGAATATGGCCGATCTGGCCGCCCAGATTGCCGCCAACGAAACCGGTGCATCCGAATTACGCAAAATCACGGCACAGTTCGGGCTGAACACCGTGCATGCCTATATGGGCCACGTCCAAGACAACGCCGAAGAATCCGTGCGCCGTGTTCTGGATGTTTTGCATGATTGCGATTTCACCTACCCAATGGACAGCGGGGCACAGATCAAGGTTGCGATTTCCGTAGATCACGCCACCCGGTCCGCGACACTCGATTTTTCAGGTACATCGGATCAATCGGCCTTGAACTACAACGCGCCCTTGGCGATTTGCCGGGCGGTGGTGTTGTACGTGTTCCGCACACTGGTCGGCAGTGACATCCCCATGAACGAAGGCTGCATGAAGCCGCTGAACCTGATCGTTCCCGAAGGATGCATGATCAATCCGCGCGCACCAGCGGCGGTGATTTCCGGCAATACAGAGGTCAGCCAATCCATTGCCGATACGCTGTACGGCGCCTTGGGCGTGATCGCTGGCAGTCAAGGGACGATGAACAATTTCGTCTATGGCAATGACACCTATCAGAATTACGAAACCATCTGTGGTGGCACAGGGGCCGGCGACGGGTTCGATGGCACCAGTGCGGTGCACAGCCACATGACCAACACCCGAATGACCGACCCCGAAGTGCTGGAAACACGCTTTCCAGTCCGGCTGGATGAATTTTCAATTCGCACAGGATCGGGGGGCCATGGCGCGTACAAAGGTGGCGAAGGCATCACCCGACGTTTGCGGTTCCTGGAAGACATGACCGTTACGGTTCTGACCTCCCACCGCAGCATCCCGCCCCATGGCGCGGCGGGCGGCGGATCGGGTGGCACCGGAAACAACAGCGTCGAACGCGCGAATGGGGACGTTGATGCCCTGAATGGCAATGATCAGACCCAAGTGTCGGCCAACGATGTCTTTGTGATGCACACACCCGGTGGCGGCGGATACGGCACACCATAAAACAGCGGCGCAGCGTGGTCATTCACGCTGCGCCGAACCCGTTAAACTGTCACTGATACCTGTATCAGACGATGCGCTGTTCTGTTTTTGCATCAAACAGATGTGTGCGATCCGGACGGCAGTCAAAATGCAGCATCGTGCCTGTGGGCGCATCTGGCGCGACTTCCATTTTCACAATGAAATCTTTGCCCGTTGATGCGCGTACATGGACCAACGCGTATTCACCCAGATTTTCAATCAGTTCCAACGCGCCACTGACCCATGCATCGGCCTGTGCACAGGGGCCCATGTGTTCCGGTCTGCACCCCAAAAGCTGATCCCCCTGCAGCCCCTTGGAACCGGTTGCAGTCAAATCGTTGCTGTCGAAAAAGTTCATTTTCGGGCTGCCGATGAACTGCGCAACGAACATATTGTTGGGTTCATTGTACAGGTTGATCGGTGATCCCACCTGTTCAATCCGACCATCGCGCAGCACCACGATCTTGTCCGCCAATGTCATCGCTTCGACCTGATCGTGGGTCACATAAATCATCGTAGACCCAAGGCGTTCATGCAGACGTGCGATTTCCAATCGGGTTTGTACGCGCAGCGCGGCATCCAGATTGGACAGCGGTTCGTCGAACAAGAATACCTCTGGATCACGGACAATCGCACGACCAATGGCAACCCGCTGACGCTGTCCACCAGACAGGTTTTTGGGCGCACGGTCCAGATAATCAGTGATCTGCAGGATATCGGCCGCGCCTTTGACCCGGCGGTCGATCTCTGCAGGATCGGTTTTGGCCTGCTTCAGACCAAACGCCATATTCTTGTACACGGTCATGTGCGGGTACAGCGCGTAGGTTTGAAACACCATCGCAACGCCGCGCTTGGCGGCGGCCACATCGTTGACGACGCGGTCGCCGATGGCAACGGACCCATCGCTGATTTCTTCCAGACCGGCAATCATCCGCAAAAGCGTGGATTTCCCGCATCCAGACGGGCCAACAAAGACGACGAATTCGCCATCTTCAATGTCCAAATCAACGCCGTGCATGACTTGCACTTCGCCATAGCGTTTCACAACATTGCGCAAGGTTAGACCGGCCATTTCATCTCCGCCTGTTTAAGGGAGTCCCGCAAGGTCGCGGCAAACTCTGGATGGGTGTTGGGAATGTCGCCCCACAATTGGTGGGAGGTCACAAATTCGTCAGTGCCAAGCATAGCGACCAACAGGTCCCACGCCGGTTCGACATATTCAAATCCGATCTTTCCGGCCTGCACATGCCGCGCAAACTGGTGCCAGCTTGCGATGCTTTGAATGGCGTGGATCGGTATGATGCCTTGCTGCAGGCACCCCCTGATCGTCGGGCGAATGAAGATCGGAAATTTGGCCATGCCATCTGCACAAATCCGGGCGACCGTGTCGCCGATGGCCTGATTTCGAAACCTGCGCGTGATTTGATCCAGATACGCTGTTTTCGCAAATGGCAGGTCCATGGAAATTGCGGGCAACACTTCTTGCGTTTCGAACGCATTAAAGTGCTGGGCCAGCGCATCTGACCGCATCGCTGCGTCAAAGGTTTCGAACCCATCCAATGCAGCCATATACGTCAGCGCCGTATGGCCGCCGTTCAACACACGAATTTTCGTTTCTTCATACGGATCAACATCATCGGTAACGGTCACACCGACTTCACCCAGATCCGGCATGGGGCCTGCCGCATTGTCTTCCAAAACCCACTGAAGAAAATCTTCTGCCATGATGGGTGAGGTGACGTCCTGACCAACCATTTCCGTCAATTCAGCTGCCAGTGATGCGGGGCTGCGCGGGGTGATACGGTCCACCATGGAACACGGAAACGCGACGTGCGACCCAACCCAATCAAGCAGTCGGTGATCACCGCATTCAGACAAATAGGTCTTTAGATTGCGCGACAGCATTTTTCCATTCTTGCGAATGTTGTCACAGCACGCGATCGTCAGTGGCGCGCCGGTTTTGTTCATCCGCTGGTGCAATGCCCGCCGCAAATACCCATAGACCGTGGTGGGCGCCTGCCCGTCCAGTTCTGCCCGGATCAAGGGATTGGCCAGATCCAGATTGCCCACCGGATCAGTGTAATAGCCGCTTTCCGTGACGGTTATCGTAACCAGATGGACGGTGTCGCGTGCCACGACAGTTTCGGCGGTATTGGCATCTTGCGACCAGTCGAAAAACGCCACGTGGCTGCGGATGCGCTGAAAATGTGCAGTGGCATCAGGCGCAAAGGATTTCAGATAGTAGCCATCATTGCGATCCACGTCCTGCTGGGCGTCGCGGAAATGGTCTGCTTCTGCAGCGCGCAGATTGACCGCGGCAATGCCCCAGCGCAAATCACCGGACTGCTGCATGTAATCATCGACATAAACGGCCTGATGGGCCCTGTGGAATGCGCCAAATCCGATGTGCACGATCCCGATATCACATCGGTTTCGGTCAAAACTGGACGCATCAACCATTGGGTTTGCCACGTCTCTCATGCGCGTTTCTCCGCAGTTGGGGCCAGATCCCTGCGCGCGGTTTCACGGTATTGCGATGGGGTCACGCCTTTGACCTTTAGAAAATTGCGGTTGAAATTCGCAACATTGTTGAACCCAGCCTGATGACAAATCGTGGTGATCGTATCGTCAGTGGCATACAGCATGCTGCACGCCTGCCCGACACGGACACGGTTCACAAATTCCACAAAGCTGTGGCCTGTGACGGCCTGAAAATTTCGACTGAATGTCACTTTGGTCATTCCCGCCATATCTGCGGCATCCCCTACAGAAAATTCTTCGTCGAAATTGCGGTTGATATGATCCACCACCAGACTGATCTTGGCTTGTTTGCTGCCCCCTTCGGGTTGGATCAGCTTTATGACAGATAGCGTCTTCTTTTCGGCATGTTCGTTCAGGCGCACCAGGAACCGGATAAAGGCCAGGATACGTTCACCGCCGCGGTTGTCCCGAATGGATTCCATATGCCCACGCGCAAACGTTGGGTTGAACCCTTCGAAATGAATTCCCGATTGCGCTTGCTGCAACATTTGCAGCACCTGCGAAAATTCCGGAAAGCCTTCGACCAGCTTTTCGATGCTGTCGTGGCTGAACTGGACCAGCATGTCCCTGATCGGAACAGATTTGGAATAGACCTGATCTGTGATCCAATTATGGGGCAGGTTCGGGCCGGTCATGAACAGATCACCGGCTTTGAAATCGCCAATGTAATCACCGACAAAGGCCTTGCCGCGTGTCGCTGTGATCAGGTGCAGTTCATATTCTTCGTGGGCATGCCAGCGGCACAGTTCCGTGGGCCATCCATGTTCCAAATAGCGGATCGACCGGCTGGACCGGTCCACGAATTCCATTTCGGGGATCATGATCGACATCTGCGTTACCTCAGCACGTTTCCACCATCCACACAGATGGTTTGCGCTGTCATATAAGCGGATTGATCTGATGCCAAAAACACGGCCACCCGGGCCACATCGGACGGGGACCCCATATGCCCCAAGGGCACGGCTTCACCGACTTCGCGCTTTTTCTGCCCGATTTCCTTGCCTTCGAACTTTGCGAATTGCGCGTCAACATGTTCCCACATCGGCGTGTCAATCACGCCGGGGCTGATCGCATTGACGCGAATTTTGTGATCCGCCAGCGCAAGTGCCGCCGATTGGGTATAGCTGATGACAGCGGCCTTTGTGGCGCAGTAATGGGCAACCAACGCTTCGCCGCGATGCCCGGCCTGACTGGCCAGATTGATGATCGAACCCGGTTTGGCTTCAGCAACCATTGACTGCGCACAGGCCTGCATCACTGCGTAAAAGGACCGCACATTTACGGTGAACAGCCGGTCAAAAGATGCAAGATCGGCATCCAACACTGTCCCCATGTCAAAGATCGCGGCGTTGTTGAACAACACATCCGGTTTGATATCGGCGATCCACGTGCCGCATTCTGTCAACGCGGTGTCGTCCATCAAATCAAATCGCCGATATTCGGCGGGTCCGTCAAAATTATCCGCGATATCTGTTGCATAGACATCTGCACCAAGGGCCGCGAAATGTTCAACAGCACTGGCGCCGATGCCACCAAAGGCACCAGTGACAAGGCAGGTTTTGCCCGTCAGATCCGTGGGGGCTGCATTCAACATTACTTGACCGCCCCGAATGTCAGACCCTGAACCAACTGCTTCTGACAGAACCAACCCAATACAACGATCGGCATGACAGCAGCCGTCGAAACCGCAGACAAGCGACCAAAGAACAACCCTTCAGGCGCTCGGTTGCCTTCGATCAGTTTCGACAGGGTCGCCGCTTCGGTCGTGGTCAAACGCACTGTCCAATAGGCTTCGTTCCAGCAAAAGATGAATGTCAGCAGCGCGGTCGATGCAATCCCGCCCCATGCCAGCGGGATCAGAATGTCGCGGATTTCACCCCATGTGGTAACGCCATCCATTTTGGCGGCTTCCAGAATTTCCTTTGGGATTTCCTTGAAATACGTGAACAACATCCAAATCGCGATGGGCAGATTGATCAGGCACAACACCAGAATGATCAAAAAGTGGGTGTCATAGATGCCCAGAAAATTCTTGGTCAGGAATGTCATCGGATACAGGACCGCAGCCGCAGGCAACATTTTGGTCGACAGCATCCACATCAACACATCTTTGGTGTGCCGCGACGGGTTGAATGCCATGGCATAGGCGCAGGGCACCCCAACAACCAAAGCAAACAGGGTCGCGAACGTTGCTGTGATCACCGAATTCAGTGCGAATTTCCAATAGTCGTAATTGTCCGTCATGTTGGTGTAATTTTCCAACGTCGGGGTAAAGCTGAACAGGAATTCTGGCTTCACCGCATCGGCATCGGTCTTGAAGCTGGTCAGGACCATCCAGAAGATTGGAAAGAAAAAGATCAGCGCAACAAGCCAGGCCAGAACGGGCCAAGCAATTTTGCCAAAGCGGGATTGGTTGGTAATAGCTGCCATTGTCTTTCCCTTAATCCATCAGGCTTTTGCCGATCATCCGTAACAGGAAGATCGCAACGATATTGGCAAGGATGACTGCAAAGATGCCGGTCGCGCTGGCCGCGCCAATGTTGTTATTTGCAAACTCACCGATCAGGTAAGGCAGGTTTTTGTTCCCATTCCCACGGCTGACGATTTCAATTTCGGCATACAGCGACAGGTGGAAAATCGACTGGATCATGACAACAATCGCAATAGGGCGCGCCAGATGCGGCACCGTCAGGTTGATGAACTGCGACCAGTTGCTGGCACCATCCAGGATCGCTGCCTCTTTCTGTTGCTGATCTTCCGATTGCAAAGACGTCATAAAAATCAGCACCGCAAAGGGCGTCCACTGCCATGTGACCATCATGATCACGGCATAGGCTGATGTTTGCGTGGCACGGAAAGAAATCGGTTCAAGTTCGGGCCACAGCGAAAAGAAGGCCCCCAAAACCGGGAAATCGCGCAGGCCATCGATCATGTCGTTGATGCCACCCACAGCGATCCCTTGCAGGCCCAGAACTGGGTCCAGCAACATATTGATCCACAAGACCGCGTTTACGGCGGGCATCACGAAAAACGGCGAAATCAACAGTACGCGAACGATCCCGCGCCCCGGAAAGCTGCGATTGATCAGCACGGCAATCGCCAGCCCAAGGATGACCGTCAAAACAAGGATCGATCCGACGATGAACAGGCTGTTTGTCATGGCAAGGACGAAATCCTTGTTGTTCATGACGAATTCGTAGTTCCCAAATCCGCGCCAATTCGACAGGCTGGGGGTTGTCCATTCGGGACGACGCAAGTTGTTCAACACATAGCGGATGAACGAAAAATACAGCGTCATGCTTAGGGGCACGATCATCCAGATCAGCAGCAGAATGACGGCCGGAGTCTGAAGAAGTTTAGGCAAAGTCCGGTCGGCCATTTCATCATGTCCTTAAGAATAAGCTGTGTGAAAGCGGGCGGGGCGCCATGCGCCCCACCCATGTCAGGGAGGTCCTGATTATTCGTAGTACCCTGCTTCACGCATGATCGCGTCAGCAGCAGACTGTGCAGCCGCCAGTGCGTCTTCGACAGACTTGGCACCAGACAATGCTGCCGCCATTTCCTGAGCCACGGCGGAACCAACTTCTGGGAATTCCGGGATCGCAGCGAACTGAACACCAACGTATGGCTTCAGATCAGATGCAGCAGGTGCAGCGGAATCGATGGCTGCCATTTCAGCAGCAGCGAACCCAGCAGCCGCTTGGAATTCTGGAATTGCATATGTGGATGCGCGCTGACCAGTTGGCACGGAACCCCAACCGAATTCTGGGTGGTTGCCCACGGCTTGGACGTATTCTTTGGACGTTGCCCACTCAATGAAGTCCATTGCGGCTTCTGAATTTGGGGAACCTGCCGGTACGGCCATCGCCCATGCCCACAACCAGTTTGCACCAGCAGCCACACCAGCGTTTGGTGATTGTGCGTAGGCGACGTTGTCATTTTCCAAGAACGATGCAGCAATCGTTGCGTCGATCCACAGGCCACACTTGTCTTCGTTGTACAAAGCCAAGATTTCGTTGAAAGAGTTCCCTTCGGAGCCTGGAGGGCCATAGTTGCCCAGCAGATCTACGTAGAAGTTCACCGCTTGGTTCCACATTGCGGAATCCAGTTGTGGGCGGCCTTCTGCGTCGAACCATGCGCCGCCGAACGAGTTCACGACAGTCGTGATGAATGCCATGTTGTCGCCCCAACCGGGCTTACCGCGCAAACATGCGCCATAGACGCCATTGTCTGGGTCGTGCATAGCAGCGGCTGCGTTCATAACGCGGGCCCAGCTGTCGTTGTCGTTGATCGTAACGCCAGCGGCATCGGCCAGATCTTTGCGATACATGACCATGGAAGATTCACCATAGAACGGTGCAGCGTACAGCGTGCCTTCGTGGGACAGACCAGCGCGCATGGCGGGCAGGATGTCGTTCACGTCATAATCGTCGCCAAAGTTCAGCGGTTCGATCCAGCCTGCTGCGCCCCAGATGGGTGCTTCTTGCATGCCGATGTTGATGATGTCGTACTGACCGCCACCGGTGGCTGTATCGGATGTGACCTGTTCACGCAGAACACCTTCTTCCAGGGACACCCAGTTCAGGGTAACGCCTGTTTCAGCAGTGTAAGCTTCGGCAACGGTTTGCATGTTGATCATGTGGCCGTTGTTTACGATCGCGATTGTCAGTTCCTGTGCGGATGCTGTTGTGACAGCAGCAGACGCAATGGCGATACCCGCCACTGTGTTGAACAAAGATTTCATGTTTTTCCTCCCAAGAAATCAGAACCCCTCCGGGTGTCCTGACCCTAACGGTGATACAAAATGGCTTATGTCAGCTAATATGAAACCATCAATTTCAGATATAAATTATTCATAAATCTTCTTCAAACGATGAATTTCTGACAGTTTTTCATAGATGCGTGCCGGGGGTGATAAATTTGTATCAGCGCGGGACTGCGCCTGTATGCAACAGCGCACAAAAACGAATCTGCACATTCAAATCAATTGACACGCCATTTGTCGCGTGAACCTGACAGATTTGGACGGCTATCGCGTGTGTCTGGTCCGGATCAAAAACGCCACCATTGTGCGGACCTGCGCTTCAAACGGCCCACAACGCATTGCGAGGGATAAACGGCCAGATCGTGACAGTCGTTTGAGCGGGGTGGGAAATACAGTGTGGATTTCGTGGCAGGGGCTGAGGGACTCGAACCCACGACCCTCGGTTTTGGAGACCGATGCTCTACCAACTGAGCTAAACCCCTATACCACCCGAACCCGATACCTGCACCGCAGAATGGGATCAAGAGGATTCCTGTTTCATCTTCAATTCTTCTGCGGCTGCGATCAACGCCGCAATGTCAGCACCGCAAATCGCGGCTTCGTGTTCCAGAATGTGATCAATTGGCCAATCCCACCACCCGATCCGGTTCAACTGGTCCACAATGTCAGGTTCAAACCGCATGCGCTTTGGCACAGCTGGGTTTCCGGCCACTATGGCATAGTCAGGAACCCGCCCCCCAACGACAGCCCCTGCGCCCACAATAACGCCATTGCCCACTATGGCACCGGGAAGAACCGTCGCACCCGTTCCGATCCAAACATCGTGGCCAATGCATGTATCAGGCCCGGCATCCGGCATTGACGGACGTTTCCGATCAAAAGACTGATCCATGACGGCAAAGGGATAGGATGAAAACCCGTCGTAACGATGATTGGCCGACGCCGTGATGAACTGAACCCCAGATGCAATCTGACAGAATTTCCCGATGATCAGCTTTTCGGGGCTGTTTGGGTACAAGAAAGGTGCCAGATGGAATGCCCAATCACCGGGGGGCTGGTGGGCCGAGGCATAGGTATATGCGCCCACATCCATTCTTGGGTGATCAACCGCCGCTTGCAAAAACACAGTCCCCTCGTGGACATCTGCGCCACCGGGCAACGTGATTGGGTATTTTGTGTCAGGGCTGGCAAATGGCATGGGATGTCCTTTCTGGCGTTGCCCTACGCACCGGACCAGTCAAGCACAACCTTGCCACTTGACCCAGATGCCATTGCGGCGAACCCTTGTTGGAAGTCCTGCACCGGGAATTCGTGGGTGATGATTCCAGATACATCCAGACCATTGTCCAACATCGCCAGCATTTTGTACCACGTTTCAAAAATTTCACGCCCGTAAACACCTTTGATCGTCAGGGCCTTGAACACGATCTTGGACCAATCCACCGGGCTTTGTCCGGGGGGGATGCCCAACATCGCAATGCGCCCGCCCATGACCATGTTATCAACCATCTGATCAAGGGCGCGTTGGTTGCCAGACATTTCCATGCCAACGTCGAACCCTTGCGCCATGCCCAGTGATTGGGCCGTCGCGGTCAAATCGTCCTGTCCCACATTGACCGGGTGCACATCGGCAACACGCCCTGCCAGATCCAACCGATCCTGATTGATGTCTGTGATCACCACATGGCGCGCGCCTACGTGACGGGCGACACAGGCCGCCATGATGCCGATTGGGCCTGCCCCCGTGATCAACACATCTTCACCCACCAAATCAAAAGACAGCGCCGTATGCACCGCATTTCCCAGCGGATCCAGGATCGCACCAATTTCGTCCGGCACACTGTCAGGCAATGGCACGACGTTGAACGCAGGTAAGGCCAAGAATTGTGCAAAGGCCCCCTGTTCATTCACGCCAATGCCCCGGGTTTCCGGATCCAGATGGAACCGCCCCGACCGCGACTGGCGCGACTTTTTTCCGATTAGATGTCCTTCACCCGAACAGCGTTGGCCAATGTTCAGATCGTGCACGTCGCGGCCCAATTCGACGATGTGCCCGGCAAATTCATGACCCGTGATCAGGCCCAACGGCACTGTTTTGGCGGCCCAGTCATCCCATGCCCAAATGTGCATGTCTGTGCCGCAGATGCCGGTCTTGTTGATCTTGATCAGCACTTCGTCCGGTTTGATCTCGGGCACCGGATATTGCCCAGCCCACAGCCCGGCTTCAGGTTTTGTTTTGGCCAAAGCAAGCATCTGGTTGTCCATCAGATCGCCCCCACGTCTTTGCCCGCGCGTTTGAATGCGGCCAGCGCCTGATCCAAATCATCGCGGGTCAGTGCAGCATTCATCTGGGTGCGGATGCGGGCCGTCTGCATGGGCACAACGGGATAAAAGAACCCACTGACATAAACGCCCAGTTCGAACAGCTTTGACGCCATCGCCTGCGCAAGCTTTGCGTCACCCAGCATAACCGGGATGATGGGGTGTTCGCCCTCCAACAGGGTGAAGCCCGCATCGGTCAAACCCGCGCGCCAATAGGCGGCATTGTCAAACAACTGCGCCCGCAGTCCATCGGCCTGTTCCACCAGATCAATGGCGGCAATCCCCGCTTCGACCACGGCTGGGGGCAATGAATTGGAAAACAGATAGGGCCGCGCGCGCTGACGCAAAAGATCGATCACAGGCTGCGGCCCGGCGATGTACCCGCCGATTGATCCGCCCAACGCTTTGCCAAGGGTGCCGGTCGTAATATCGACGGACACTCCAAAATGCTGCGGCGTGCCCCGGCCCTGCGGCCCCATGAACCCCGTGGCATGACAATCATCCACCATGGTGATCGCATCATATTTTTCGGCAAGCGTCGTCAGGTCTGTCAGGTTCGCAAGATACCCGTCCATCGAAAACACACCATCCGTTGCAATCATGATGTGCCGCGCCCCGTCTGCCCTTGCCGCCTGCAACTTGGCCTCCAGATCGGACATGTCGTTGTTTGCGTATCGATACCGTTTGGCCTTGCACAACCGAATGCCATCAATGATCGACGCATGGTTCAGACTGTCTGACACAATCGCATCTTCTGGCCCCAAAAGCGGTTCGAACAATCCGCCATTGGCATCAAAACAGGCTGCAAACAAAATGCTGTCGTCTTTGCCCAGATAATCTGCCAACCGCTGTTCCAACACCCTGTGCCGGTCCTGCGTGCCGCAAATAAAGCGGACCGATGCCATGCCCAGCCCGCCCGTCAGACCCCGCTGTGCTGCGGCAATCAGATCGGGGTGGTTGGCCAGCCCCAGATAATTGTTCGCACACAGGTTGATCGTGTCATCGCGCCCTTCGGCCACGCGAATGCGCCCGGCCTGCGGTGATGTGATGGGGCGTTCCGTCTTCCAAAGACCATCGTGCCTGATCTGCTGCAACGATGCTTCGATATGGTTCAAAAAATGCGACATCAGTTCACTTTCAGTTTTGCGGGAACTTGGCAGGTTTCGCGTCTATGTATGTGCCGTTTGCGACATTCACCAGTGGGTTTTCACGGAACTGTTGCGGCAATCGGGAACACAAACGTGAAGTGCAGCGTTGAGGGGCGACACATATCAACCTGACGGAGGGTTCCCATGTCACTCAACAGCCTGGACGATGTTTATGTTCACCAACTACAGGATCTGTACAGCGCCTGTAGACAGGCCCAGTACGCGACCACCCAACTGGGGCGGGCGGCGAAGGACGAAGAATTGTCCAAAGCATTGATCGCCGGCAGCGAAGGCATTTCGCGCGGCATTGATCTGTTGGCATCAATCTGCGCGACCCACAAAGTGGACCCCGAAGCAGAACATTGCAAAGCAATGGAAGGTCTGGTGTCCGAAGCCCGCCGCCACGCGTTAGACACAGATTTTGGCAGCGACGATGCGCGCGATGCGATGATCATTTCGCAGTATCAGCGTATGGTTCATTACGCCATCGCGGGCTATGGCACGTTGGTTGCATTCGCCAATGAACTTGGGCTGGATCGCGAAGCCGCGCAGCTTCAGTCAGAACTGGACGAAAACTATGGCGGTGATCGCCACATGTCCAAAATCGCGAAAAGCCGCGTTAATCTGCGGGCCGCCTGATCGTTCAGGCAACCGCTTGTCGGTTGAAGGTTGGCGAAGCAACGATACCGTCGTCAAACAACCGGCCAAGCGCCTTGCCTTGCAGGCCCAAAACGCCCTCCAGCACCTCTTCCGTGTGTTGGCCCAATTCCGGTGCCAACCCCGGAAGATCGCGCGCATGAATGCTGGATGATATCGGGGATCCCGGCGTCAGAAATGTGCCCAGACCGGGGTGGGTCATTTCTTTGAACATTGGGTTCGCTTCAGACACATCCGGGTCTTGCGCCATTGCCTGTGCAAAACTGCGAAATGGGGCCCACGTCAGCCCGGCCCCGTCAAAGGCCGCGGAAACGGTCGAAAAGTCGCGCGTTTCAATCCATGGCTTCAGACGATCCGTAATCGCATGGCGATGTTCCCACCGAACCCCTTCATCGGACAATGGCTTGCCAATTTCACGTTCCAGTTCGGCCATTGCATCACCAGTTTCGGTGGTTTTCACAATGCCGCGCCATTGGCGGTCTGTCAGCCCGATTACCATGATCCGCTGACCGTCGGCTGTGACAAAATCCTGACCATAGGCACCGTACAGGGCGTTGCCGGATTTCTGGCGATCGGCACCGTTCAGCGTCACATCCGCCAGAATGCCCAAGTGCCCCAGCATCGCCGCAGCCGCATCCTTCAACGAAAATTCAACATCCTGCCCCTGCCCGGTTCGCAGACGATGGCGTTCGGCCGCCAACAGGGCAGACACAGCCATGTTGCCCGCGATACAATCCCACGCAGGCAGGGCATGGGCCACTGGGGCATCGTGCCCTTCTGGCCCAGTGATTTCAGGAAAGCCCAAGGCGGGGTTCACGGTGTAATCCACCGCTGGATTGCCATGGCGATCCCCCATTAGTGTGACCATGATCAGATCTTTTCGGTATTGGGACAGCGTTTCGTAATCCATCCAACCGCGGACACGTAGGTTGGTCAGGAATATTCCCGCGTCATCGCCCGGTGCAGTGATCAGATGGGTGATCAGGTCTTTGCCTTCGGGCGAACGCATGTTGACCGCCACTGACTTTTTGCCCTTGTTCATCCCT
Source organism: Planktomarina sp. (assembly GCA_020630595.1). GTDB lineage: Bacteria > Pseudomonadota > Alphaproteobacteria > Rhodobacterales > Rhodobacteraceae > Planktomarina. The sequence continues at coordinate 1,199 of JAHDBC010000035.1, read as the reverse complement.
GCCCAAAACAGGCTGTAGCCGTTTTTGGCGATCGGCCAGCGGGTTGAATCCAACCCCCCTTCGATCCGGTCGAAGCGAATAACCTCTGCCCCCATTTGGGCCAATGTCATTCCAGCCAGGGGCACCGCGACAAAGGCGGATCCTTCGACCACCCGCATTCCTTTTAACATTGCGACCATCTAATCCTCCCACACCGCTTGCGCGGTCATGCCCTGATGTGACCCAAGCACGGCGGTACACAAATTCAATGTCTGATCATCGGCCCATGTGCCCTGCGCTTGAAAATCATCGGTATGAAACATCGGATGGATGCCCCGGAATTTGAAATGATCCGGCATGCGGCCCCTAGCGCCCGTCGCCAACATCATCAGCTTCATCGCCTGCAACGGACCGTGCACAACAAGACCGGGATATTTTTCTACCTGCTGCGCATAAGGCAGATCGTAATGGATGCGATGGGCGTTGAATGTAATGGCGGAATAGCGAAACAACAGCGGGGTCGACACCGCAACATCCGCCGTAATATCGGGCGCCGCCATTGGGGGGATTTTCTTTGGCGCGCGAAATTCAGTGGGCATGGCAAGATAAACGATATCCTGCGTTTCTTCCATGATCTGCACGTCGTTCTGAAAGACCGTGTGGTGAACAGTGACAAACACCATATCACCCGTGCTGCCGGATTTCTGCGTGACCGATTTAATGATTGATGTGCGTTCGAAATCCTGCCCGACCACCATCGGTGCCATGAATTTCAGCGCACCCCCTGCCCACATGCGCCGGGGCAAACGGACCGGCGGCAAAAAGCCCCCCAATTCAGGATGACCGTCTGTCCCCAAATCCGACATCGGAACCGTCGGCAAATCTGCGCACCAATGCCAAAGGCCGGGCAACGGATCCCCTGCACGCGGGGCCGACCCACCCAAGGTCGCGGCAATTGCCGCTGCGTCCTTGGACGAAATTTGTGCCGTCAGCGTCTGGGTGCGCCCCACCCAATCTTGTAAATCAACATGAGCCAGCATGCGTTCCTCCCACCATGGGAAAGCTAGTGGGGATCAATATTTTGTCAATAAAAACAGATATTTACGTGAATACCACTGTATACATCTGAATATTCCACTGCACTTACAATGCGCTATCAAGATTGACCAAAATGTCGCACACAGCTGCGCAGGCGTAATAATATTGCCGCGTGCGCCCCA
>JAHDBC010000034.1:18005-22922 GCA_020630595.1 Planktomarina sp. | reverse complement strand
GCCTACTCCCTTAGCAGGGGAGCGCCTTCGACCACTCGGCCACGTCTCCGCCGACCCGCATAATGGGGGCAGGGGCGAAGGGCAAGGGCAAAAGCGTTGGGTGTTTGGGGAATGTCAGCGTGTTTGGGGCGACCCGTCCATGCTAGGCCCGCGCGATGCGCGACAGACGCCAAGTGGGCCATACGACCGACACAATCAGAATACAGGAACCCGTGGCAATCGATTTGGACCGACCCTAGTCAAATCCCTGACGCAACACATAACAAACAGCATGGGCCGCCCTGTCACCCCATGCGCCTGCCCCTGTGCCAAAGCAGCAGAGTTGTTTTGGTGATCAGTTGCCGATTTTGTCTTGGGTCATCGTCTCAAAATCGTTTGCGTCGTGGCGTTCGTGGAGTTGCATGTCCAAATCACCCATCGCGCGGTTGACCATGCGGCCACGGCGGGTCGCGGGGCGGGCATCGATCATTTTTGCCCACCGCATGACGTTCGTGTAACTTTCGACTTGCAGGAATTCCGCCGCCCCGTATTGGCGGCCCAGCACTGTCTGACCGTACCATGGCCAGATGGCGAAATCGGCGATTGAATATCCGTCGCCCACCATCCAGTCCCGACCCGCCAGATGGCGGTCCAACACGTCCAATTGGCGCTTGGTTTCCATGGTGAATCTGTTGATGGGGTATTCCATGGGTTCGGGCGCATAGTGATAGAAATGCCCAAAACCACCGCCCAGATACGGTGCGCTGCCCATTTGCCAGAACAGCCAGTTCAGTGTTTCCGTGCGGTCCGCCCCACCGGGCAGGAAGGCCCCAAATTTTTCCGCCAGATACAACAGGATCGACCCACTTTCGAATACGCGCTGCGGGGTATCGCCGGAATGATCCATCAATGCGGGAATTTTGGAATTGGGGTTGGCGTCCACAAAGCCGGACCCGAACTGATCGCCATCGCCAATCTTGATCAACCATGCATCGTATTCGGCGCCCGAATGCCCCGCTTCCAACAATTCTTCCAGCATCATTGTCACTTTCACCCCGTTTGGGGTGGCCAGCGAATAAAGTTGCAAGGGGTGTTTGCCGACAGGAAGCGGCTTTTCATGGGTCGCACCCGCAATGGGGCGATTGATTGAGGCGAATTCCCCGCCGTTTTCCTGATCCCAAGTCCAGATTTTTGGCGGCGTATACGTCATGCGATCATTCTCCATTTTCGGGTAAGTTAGTCACGGTGGATCAAAGGGGAAGGGGGGTCACGGTAAGGTGGCCAATGTTTCAAAAAACTGATCATGCAGCGTTGCAGCATCGACCTTGGTGGCGACCCGAACCGGGGGGCGGCTGTCAAGCACCGCGCAGGTTTCGCCAGACCGTTTGCCGTCGCACACAACGCCCAAAGGATGGGGTTCATAAGCAAACAGATCGGGATCAATGCAGGCGATCACCGCCGCCGGATCATGCAGGGAACATCCGTCGAATTTGCCCACAGTTTCGTAAAAATCGATGTAAGACTGTGCCATTTCGTTCAGTTTGCCACCAAAATCGGGTGATCGGTTTGCCAGGTGGTCGAAATCGGCACGGCTGGCCAATGTGCGGTGGGTCACATCCAGCCCAATCATGGCGATGTTGCCCCCGGCCTGAAACACCACGTCAGCGGCGTGGGGGTCGTGGTAAATGTTGGCTTCTGCATAGGCGTTGATGTTGCCGCCTTCGCGCAGCGATCCCCCCATGATGACACAGGCTTTCAGCCGTTTTGTGAAATCAGGGTCCAAGTCAATTGCGGCTGCGATGTTGGTCAGCGGGCCAATCGGGCACAGGACCAACGCGCCCTGGTGTTCGCGCGCCATGCGTACCAGAAATTCCGGGGCGGCTTCTTCGATGGCTGTGGCCTGCGCATTTTCTGCCGGAATGGGGCCAAAGCCTTCGGATCCATGCACATTATGGGATGGTGGAAACGGGGGAAGGACACGCGGCTGAACCGCGCCGCTGGCGACCGGGATGTCCAGCCCCAACCAATCACACAACCGCAGCGCATTGCGCGTGGCCTGTGGTGTGTGCACATTTCCGAAAACTGTGGTCAGGCCAATCAGATCAATACGCGGATCGGCAGCGGCATAGCCAATCGCCATGGCATCATCGATGCCGGGGTCTGTGTCGATGATAAGTTTCATGAAACTCCGATTACCATGATCGGATCCGGACATGAATTGATCAATCTGAAATTTTGCAACCGTATGTTGGCCAAAATGAACAAACGATGATTTTGGCGTGCTGTCTTGGCGACCCGTGGCGAAATTGGAAAAACCACCTCAGTTTTCAGTGTCGTTTTCGTTTAACGTGGTGCACGGTTGACGGACGACCTTGCCGCAGTGCGTTTAGAAAAGAAAGCCAGACCCATGACCAAAGCCCCTGCTGACGCTGATGCCCGCCGCGCAATCGCCCCGGTCATCTGTTACCCGCCTGAAACATTGACCCAACCCGATCCGGCTGTGATGGCTGAAATCATGCACAGCCTGACACATGTTGATCAGGTGATCGTGCCGCCCCGCGATGGGCGTTGTATCGCGGTGCCACAGGGCCATGTGTGGCGGGTCACATCCGTGGAAGGGCCGCAGGTGGGCGATATGAATGTCTGGGCGGCGGCTGATTTGACGGAACGGTTGTTCACCGGAAAAACGCGCGCCTTGCATGGCACCCACGTTACCCGTGGTCATCGGTTGTGGTCCACGATCCCGCATCTGCGGTCGATGGCGACCATCATCCACGACAGTCTGGGCTGGTATGGGTTTGATGAATTTGGTGGCGGGGTTCACGATGTGATCGGCACGCGCTGCGACCCTTATACCCATGCGCTATTGTCAGACGGGGGGCAGTATCACCATTGCTGTCATTCCAACCTGACGCGGGCGCTGGCGGACCATCAGGGGATTGCGCTGCATGATGCGGAACTGCTGGTTCATGACGTGATGAACGTGTTCATGTGCACGGGCTTCACCCGCGACACGGGTCAGTATTTCATGAAGGCAAGCCCGGTGCGCCCGGGGGATCATATTGATTTTCTGGCGCATTTGGATGTTATTGTTGGGCTGTCTGCATGCCCCGGTGGGGATTGTTCGACCAGCCATTCCAGCGACGCGGCACGGTGTTATCCGTTACAGATTGATGTGTTCCGCCCGGATGCAGATTTGTCAGCCAAGATCCGCGGTGGTGCTGTGAATCCCTATGATCGCAGCCACGGGCGGTAATGATGGTACTGGTGCCGTGACAATGACACCGCACCCGTCCCGAACGCCCCCAGCGGTCTGATTTGGTTTATGTGTTGAACAAAAAGTGCAGCACATCGCCGTCTTTGACGGTATAACCTTTTCCTTCGGCGCGCATCTTGCCCGCTTCCTTGGCCCCTTGTTCGCCGCCCAAGGCCACATAGTCGTCATAGGCGATGGTTTCAGCGCGGATGAACCCGCGTTCAAAATCACCATGGATCACACCTGCGGCCTGTGGGGCAAGAAACCCCTTGCGGATTGTCCAGGCGCGGGCTTCCTTGGGGCCGGCGGTGAAATAGGTCTGCAATCCCAAAAGGGCGTAGCCTTCGCGGATCAGGCGATCCAGACCGGCTTCGGTCAGCCCCAGTTCGGTTAAGAACATCTCCGCTTCGTCGTCTTCCAACTGGCTGATTTCTTCTTCGATCTTGGCGCTGATCACGACGTGGCGCATGCCCTGCGCCGCCGCCATGTCTGCCACAGCTGCAGAATGGGCATTGCCTTCCGACGCTTCATCTTCGCCAACATTGCAAACATACAGCACGGGCTTCGTTGTGATCAGCTGCAGGTTTTTCCAGACTTTCGCATCTTCCGGATCAACATCGACGGTACGTGCCGGTTTGCCATCTTCCAGCGCGGCCAACGCGGCGTTCAACAGCCGTTCTTGATCCATGGCGTCTTTGTCGCCACCGCGGACCTTGCGCACCAAACCTTGCAGGCGTTTTTCGATGCTTTCCATATCCGCCAGCATCAATTCGGTTTCGATGACATCTGCGTCTGCAATCGGATCCACCCGTCCATCAACGTGGGTCACATCGCCATCTTCGAAACACCGCAGAACGTGCGCAATGGCATCTGTTTCCCGGATGTTGGCAAGAAACTGGTTGCCCAGCCCTTCGCCCTTGGAAGCACCTTTGACCAAGCCTGCAATATCGACAAAGGTCATGCGCGCGGGGATCACATTTGCCGATTTTGCAATTTCAGCCAGTGTGGTCAGACGGGCATCAGGCACATTCACTTCACCGACATTGGGTTCAATCGTGCAAAATGGAAAATTCGCAGCCTGCGCGGCGGCGGTTTTGGTCAGCGCGTTGAAAAGCGTGGATTTGCCCACATTCGGAAGGCCCACAATGCCCATTTTGAAACCCATGATACGCTCCTGTCGGCTGATGCTGCGCGCCTTCTAGGCGCAAGCCATTAGGGCGGCAAGGGGAACTGTGGTATGTTCGTGAATGCAAAAGGGGGGAATACTGACATGCAAATCAATCCATATCTGAATTTCGATGGCAACGGGGCAGAGGCGTTGGCCCATTACGCCGAAGTCTTGGGGGGAACAGTTTTGTCACAAATGACGTTTGGCGAAATTCCGGATCAACAGGATTGGATCACCGATGCCAATCGCCATCGGTTGGCAAATGCCGTGTTAAAGATCGGCGATGCGCTGATCATGGTGTCTGATACGGCTGGTTTTGAACCGTTCAAAGGCCACGAAGGGGTGACGTTGCAGATCCCCATGGACGATTTGGAAAAGGGCGCCGCCTTGTTTGAAAAGTTGGCAGATGGGGGCGAAGTCAGAATGCCGTTCGGGCCCACATTTTGGGCAAAGGGATTTGGCATGTGCCGCGACAAATTCGGTGTCGGCTGGATGATCAACGTGGAATGATCGG
>JAHDBC010000034.1:0-17905 GCA_020630595.1 Planktomarina sp. | reverse complement strand
GGCATGTGCCGCGACAAATTCGGTGTCGGCTGGATGATCAACGTGGAATGATCGGGCATATTGGGCACAGGCGCGGGACAAACCATTCAATGAATTAGGCGATCCTTGCGGCGACAAAACTGCAGTCGTGGACAAAGAACGCAGCTATGACGATGGGTCGCGCTATATGGCGGTAACCTGCAGCTGACCAACACCTTGCCCCCCATCCCAAAACGCTGCATATCAGCACACAACTGTTGGGATGGGGGAAACCGATGACCCGGATTGATGATAAGTTTGCAGCGCTGGCAGCCGCCGGGAAAAAAGCCTTCGTATCATATATGATGGCCGGCGATCCTGACGAAGCGACATCGCTTGAAGTGATGAAGGGGCTTCCGGCCGCGGGCGTAGACATTATCGAACTGGGCCTGCCCTTTACCGACCCGATGGCAGACGGGCCAACCATTCAGCTGGCCGGGCAGCGCGCATTGGAAAACGGAATGACCCTGCGCAAAACGCTGGATATGGCAAAAGCGTTTCGCAAAGACGATGATACGACCCCCATCGTTTTGATGGGATATTACAACCCGATTTATTCGCATGGCGTCGACGCGTTTCTTGCGGATGCAAAGGATGCAGGAATTGATGGTCTGATCGTCGTCGACCTGCCGCCCGAAGAAGACAGCGAACTGTGCATCCCGGCACAGGCAGCCGGGTTGAATTTCATCCGTCTTGCAACACCGACCACAGACAGCAAACGCCTGCCCAAAGTGCTGCAGAACACATCCGGCTTTGTCTATTATGTTTCCATCACCGGGATCACCGGAGCCGCAGCACCCGAACCCGCAGATGTTGCGCCGGAAGTGGCGCGGATCAAAGCGGCAACAGATTTGCCCGTGATTGTTGGGTTTGGCATTCGCACACCGGACATGTCCCAGGGGATTGCAGAAATTGCGGATGGGGCGGTCGTGGGTTCAGCCATCGTCAGCGAATTGGCCGCAGGGAAATCTGTTGAAGATGTGCTGGCGTTTGTGAAGTCTTTGGCGGATGGGGCGCATGCCGCCTGATTTGATCATCCGGCCTTTGCGGGCCGCAGATCGCGCCGGGTGGACACAGCTGTGGAAAGCCTATCTGGCGTTTTACGAAACTGATCTGCCGGTGGCGACGTATGATCTGACGTTTGCCCGGAACATGAACCCCGATCATACGGCCCAGCAGTGTTTGGTGGCCGAATGGAACGGCCAACTGGTTGGGTTGGTTCATTTCATATTTCATGCGCACAACTGGCACGAACAAGATGTCATTTATTTGCAAGATCTTTACGCTGACCCGTCCGTGCGGGGGCAGGGTGTCGGCCGTAAACTGATCGAAGCGGTCTATGCCGCGGCGGACGCAGCTGGCTGCCCGTCGGTCTATTGGACCACACAGGAATTCAACTACCAAGGCCGGATGTTGTATGACCGCATTGGTACGAAAACACCGTTCATCAAATATCAGAGGTAACGCATGACCATCCACATCGGCGCACAACCGGGCGACATTGCTGAAACCGTTCTGATGCCAGGCGATCCCTTGCGCGCCAAATGGGTGGCAGAAACATTCCTGACCGATGCGGTCTGCATCAATCAGGTGCGCGGAATGCTGGGCTACACGGGGACATGGCAGGGCAATCGTGTGACCGTCCATGGATCCGGCATGGGCATGCCGTCGTTGTCGATCTATGCCAATGAATTGATCCGTGACTATGGCGCAAAAACCCTGATCCGGATCGGGTCCGCTGGGGGGATGTCGCCGCAGGTCAAAATCCGTGACGTCGTGATTGCCATGACCGCATCGTCCATCAGCACCCCGTCGCGGGGCATTTTCAAGGAATTGAACTTTGCCCCCTGCGCTGATTACGGGCTTTTGCGGGCTGCTGCCGATGCCGCGTCGCAAAAAGGGGTCACGACCCATGTGGGGGGCATCTATTCGGCGGATGTGTTCTATGACGAACGCCCTGATCTGAACGAACAGATGACCCGCCACGGCATTCTGGCTGTCGAAATGGAAGCAGCCGAACTATATAATCTGTGCGCCCGGTACGGGGTGCGTGGCCTTGCCGTTGTGACCGTATCGGATCATCTTCTGACGGGCGAGGCGCTCCCGTCAGAAGATCGTGAATCCAGCTTTGGCGACATGGTTGAAATTGCGTTACAGGCGGCCTTTCCCTAACCCGCCGCCAATCCCGGCAACCACAGCACGATCGCCGGGAATGCCACCAACAGCGCGATGGTGATTGCGTCTGCGATGAAGAACGGCGTGACGCCTTTGAACACGTCTTGCACGCTCAGATCATCGCGCACCCCTGCGACCACAAAACAGTTCAATCCGATGGGCGGCGTGATCAAACAGAATTCGGCCATTTTGACCACCAATATGCCGAACCAGATGCCACACATGGGGCCTGACATGCCGAAGGCACTGTCGGCGGCACTGACAAATTCGCCCCCGTTCAGGGCCATCACCGCAGGGTATGTGATCGGTAACGTCAAAAGCAGCATCCCGATGGCATCCATGAACATTCCCAGGATCGCATAGGCCAACAGGATGCACACCAATGTGATCCAGGGGCTTTGATCCAGTGCGGTCAGCCAATCGGAAAAGGCGCTGGGCAAATCAGCAAAGCCAAGGAAGCGCACGTAAATCAACACGCCCCAAATGATTGTGAAAATCATCACGGCCAGACGCGCGGTTTCGATTAGCGCGTCCTTGAACTGATCCCAGCGCATGCCACGGTATAGGGCCATCAAGAAGACGACAAACGCTCCGATGGCACCGCCTTCGGTGGGTGTGCCCCATGCATCACCGCCGAACGGATTGTAGACGAAACAGATGATGACAAAGACCACAAAGAAGATCGGCAATGCCGGTGGCAGGCTTTCAAAGCGTTCTTTCCAAGAATAGCCCGAAACGGGTGGCCCGAAGTTCTTGATCGACAGGGCAAGGCAAACGATCAGAATGCCATAAACCAATGCAGAAAATGCGCCGGGCACAAAGCCTGCCAACAACAGCTTGCCCACATCTTGTTCCACGATAATCGCATAGATCACAAGGATTGCGGATGGCGGTATCAAAGACGCAAGCGTGCCGCCGGCCGCAACGACCCCTGCTGCAAAGCGTTTGTCATAGCCAATCTTTAACATTTCCGGGATTGCGATGCGCGCAAATACGGCTGACGTGGCAACGGACGCGCCTGATACAGCGGCAAACCCCGCCGTGGCAAAGACGGTGGATACGGCAAGCCCACCGGGAACCCATGCAATCCAGCGTTTGGCGGCCTCGAACAGGGCCTTGGTAAGGCCCGCGTAATAGGCCAAATATCCGATCAGGATGAACGTGGGGATCAGTGACAGGGCCTGTGACGACACTTTGGAATGGGGAACTTGGCCCGCGGTTTTTGCCGCAATGGTCAATGCCCAGAAAAATTCATCCCCGGCATACCCCTTGCGGGCCCAGAATATCCAAACCAGCCCGATAACGCCTGCGATCGCAGCGGCAAAGGCCACGCGCAGGCCCAAAACGACCATGACCAACATCACACCAGTGACGGCAATACCAATATCTAACGGTTCCATGGGTGTTTATCCTGACACGCTTGCGGCTTCTTTCGCCGCTTGGGTTTCGACACTTTCGATCATGGGCACGGCGACCGGGCGGTCTGCGCCCGTGATAAACGCACGGCCATAGGCCCAAAGCTGCAGCACCAGCCGCAGACACAGGACGGAAAATGCCACAGGTGCCAACAGTTTTGCAGGCCAAAGGGGCAGCGCAATATCCATGGAACTGTCACGGCTCCACATTGGCATGGACATATCAAACGACCGTTCGAAATGGGCCCAACTGCCCCAGACCAACAACAGCATCACCATCAAAATCAGCAACACCCCCAGCCATTCAACGGCCCAAAGCGCGCGACCCTTCAACAACCCTACCACGATGTCCATGCGGATATGTCCGCCAACACGCTGGGTGAAGCTGATGCCCATGAATGCGATCAGTGGCATCGCCTGTTCGATCCAGTCAACGTAGCCGGGCAGGGGTTGGTTCAGGGCGTGGCGCCCCGAAACAGACACGACGGCCAGAACCATTAGGGCAAAAATTGCCAGCCCGGACAGCAATGCAAAGATCTTTTCAAGGGTGAACAGCCGTTGATCCAAACGAGACAGAAGTGTGTCGTCAGTGAAAACTGGGGCGGCGCTGGCCATTGGGGCCTCCGATCCGAAGTTGGGGTGTGAATATTGAACAGGAATGTGGCGCCTTAAACGCCTATCCAAATCGTCATATCAAAGTCAGCGCGGCTGCGCCGACCTTGCAGGTCATCGGGGCCGGACGAACCGGCCCCAACGATAGTTTATTGACCAACCATTCCGGTCACAAAGTCATAGAGTTCCTGCGCCGGAAGGCCACGGGCCGCATTATCAGCGATCCATGCTTCGGCAGCTGGGCCCGCAACCGCATCACGGAATGCAGCCAGATCTGTGTCGCTGTACGTTACAGACGTGATGCCTTTTTCTTCCAGTACGGGGCCCCAAGCATCCATGGTCGCGCCGTTGTAGTTGGCGATGTAATGATCCAATGCTTCGTCCACGGATCCCAACAGCGCATCGCGGTGCGCATCAGACAGATCTGCCAGCGCATCTGTGTTCACAACCACGGGGCAATTCACGGTCCCGGGGTTCAGGTTTGTGGTCCACCATTGGCCAGATTCAACCGTGCCGAACGACATGTGCGCGTGGGGGGCAAACGCCACGGCCTTAACCACGCCACCGTCCAGCGCCTGACGCACTTCTGACGCGGTCATGGACGTGGGAACCGCGTTGACGGCTGACATTGCGGCACCAATGCCGCCCGTCGCGCGCACGGTCAGGCCATCAAAATCGGCCAGTGTCATCGGCGCGTCGCCCACACCCACCAAATTGTATTGGGGCAGCGGGGATGGCATCAGCAGGGTTGCATTCCAGCGGGCCAGATCCGCTTGTGCAGCGGGGTGCGCATACAGGGCCTGCGAAATTTTGCGTTCTTCTTCCAGTGACGACACGCCCAGGAACGGCAGTTCCAGAACAGTGATCGATGGGTTCTTATCGCGATGATAGCCAGCGCAGAATTGTGCCATTTCAAACGCGCCAATCGAAATCCCGTCAAGGTTTTCACGGTTCTTCGACAAACCACCGTAGGAGATGTTCAGGGTAAATTCACCACCGGTTTTTTCGCTGACAAGTTCGGCCAGTTTTTCGACATGTTCGGTAAACGCGCGGCGTTTGCCCCACAGCGATACGTTCCATTCCACGGCCATGGCTTCGCCGGCAAACGCAAATGTTGTTACGCCGACGGCGGCGTATTTGATAAGTTTGTTCATGATCATCCTCCCAGATGCGGCAATTTGGTGCCTTGGTTTGACAGTCTGCAATGATCGCAACCGTGATCAAGCACTTTTTTCCAAAAGTGATTTTTCGAATGATTTCAGAAGGATCGTGACCCAGACCAGCCTGTTGTCCGAAACATCGGGCAAAACCGGGTGCCAATTGGGCGGTGTGGCCCCTGCCGCGTTAGTCAGGTCAGGATGGTCAGCCACGCCCAGGCTGTCAGCATGTTGGCCGCAGTCCCCACCAAAACGGCGGTGGCGGCCACGCGTTTGGCCACCCCATACATGTTGGCAAAGATATAAGCGTTGATGCCCGGTGCCATGGCCCCGGTTATGACGGCAGATTTCAATGCATCATCCGTCAGGGCCAGCGATTGGCCCAAGCCAAAGGTGACCGCAGGATGCAGCACCACAGAAACCAGAACGATAAAGCCAACAAGGCGCAAATCGCCTTCGGGCTTATAGGTTACGAGGATTCCACCCAAACAAAACAAGGCGGCAGGCAAAGCGGCACGGGCCAACAGGTTGACCGCAGCCAGAAACGGTTCGGGCGGCGTGATACCGGACAGGTTCACCATGAACCCAAGGCCAAGCGCGATAACCAGCGCGTTGCGAAACATGGACCGTCCGGTCTTGCGTGCGACGTCTAGGGCAGATGATCCCGCATTGCGCACGATTTCCATCGTCGTGATCCCAACCAGATAGCAAAACGGCGCATGGATCGCGATGATGGCAAAGTTGCCGGACAAGGCGTCAGGCCCATAGGCGCGTTCCATGATCGGCAGGCCAAGAAGAACCGAATTCGAAAACAATCCGACAAATCCGATGGCCACGGCATGATCCCACGGCCGCCCGAACAAAAACCTTGCCCCCAACAGCCCAACAACAAAGCCGGAAAGTGCGCCCGTGTAGAAACTGATCAAAAGGCGGGGTTCGAAATAGGCCCCCAGATCAAGCGTCGCAATCGCGGAAAACAAAAGACAGGGAATGGCGAATTTCTGCGTGAAATCCATGACATGATCAACCGCGTCCCCTGCGATCCATCCGCGCCAGACAGACAGCGCACCAAACCCCAACAACAGGAAAACAGGCGCGATGACGGAAATCAGAATGGTCATCTAAAGGTCAATCACACGACCGTCATAGGCGGCTGTTACCCCATCAGGCAGTTCGGACATCACCGTATCGTAATCAATATCCACATGCATGTTGGTGATAATGGCGTGTTTCGGGGCCAGTTCGCTGATCCAGTCCAATGTGCGGTCCAGATGCGCGTGGGTCGGGTGGGGGGCGTAACGCAGCGCGTCCACGATCCACAAATCCAAGTTCCGCAAGTAGCCGCGGCTGTCATCTGCCAAATCTTCCACATCCGGCAGATAGGCCGCGTTATGAATACGAAATCCCAAGGCGGTGATGCCTCCGTGTGGCACCCGAAAGGGAACAAATGGAATGGCCCCACCATCGCCATCAATTTCAAAAGGGCCGTCTATGTCTTGCATGTCGAGGATCGGCGGATAGGTCGACCATTCCGGTTGGGTAAAGGCATATCCGAACCGTGTTTCCAAATCTGCGCGGGTCGGCGCATCAGCCCAGACGGTCAGCCGCTTTTTCATGTTGAACACGATCATGCGCAGATCATCCAATCCGTGGATATGATCCGCATGGGGGTGGGTGTAAACAACACCGTCCAATTCCCCGACGCCGGCCTGCAGCAGCTGATTGCGCATGTCAGGGCCCGTGTCGATCAGAACACGCGTTGTGCCCGCATCACCGATTTGTTCCACAAGTAACGAACAGCGTTGTCGCCGGTTTTTGGGGTTTTGGGGGTCACAGGCCCCCCAGTGACCGCCCAGCCGGGGCACCCCGCCGGATGAACCGCATCCCAATATGGTCAGCCGCAGCGTCACGCGGCCTTCCAGAACAGACGTTCGAAATTCGCTTCGGTCTTTGCGGCGAAATCGTCCAAAGACAACCCAAAAACATCTGCCCCCACCTGCGCGGTAAATGCCGTATAGGCGGGCTCATTGCGTTTGCCGCGATGCGGGGTTGGCGCCAGATACGGCGCATCTGTTTCAACAAGAACACGATCAACGGGTGCCGCAGCAAAGATATCGCGCACCTCTTGGCTGTTTTTGAACGTCGCAATCCCGGACATCGACAGGTAAAAATCATTGGCCAATGCGGCTTTTGCCAAATCCGCACCGGAACAAAAACAATGCATGACGCATGTGTAAGGTGCGTTCTTATATTCTGCGGTCAGGATATCGGCCATATCGTCATCTGCGGCACGCGCATGAATGATCAATGGAAGTTTTGTGCGCTGCGCCGCTTCGATATGGATGGCAAGACTGTCTTTCTGCAGATCAGCCGTGTCGGATGTATAGTGATAATCCAGCCCCGTTTCGCCAATGGCCACAAATTTGCGATGATCCGCAAGCGCCACCAAGGCGTCGGCTGTGACCATGGGTTCTTTTGCGACACTCATCGGGTGGGTTCCTGCCGCATAATAAACATGGGTGTAGCGGTCCGCGATGGCGCGCACGTCAGGTTCAGTGCGCAGTTTCGTGCAGATCGTCACCATCCGCCAAACACCTGCGTCAGCCGCGCGGGCGACCACATCGTCCAGCTGTCCTTCGAAATCGGGGAAATCCAGATGGCAGTGGCTGTCAGTGATGCGCGGTGCGGTCACGTTGGTGTCTCCTTACCGCATGGTGCGGCTGGCAAGGGCTTCGGTCTTTAGTGCCATATCTAAGACAAGCGCAGTGGGGTCAAGGTTCACGGCCAATCCGGACCGCAGCCCTGCGCTGATCTGTTGCTGATGATCGGCCCAATCCCGCGCTGTTTGCAGCGATGGGTTCAGCCGGGCAAAAAGATCCCGTTCGCCGCTGCAGACCTGTACGCCATCCCCCGGCGCGATGGACGATCGGGCCAATCGCGACAGAAACAGGTCTATCATGTCGGCAAGACGATCCATTCCCCCATCGTTGCCCCGGGCCGACGCCGCATCTGCCAATTGAAACAAGGCGGCACGGTCCAGCGATGGGGCTTTTTGGTGCAGATCAACCAGCGCTTCGTAAATGTCCAATCCGCCTTGGTTGGCCAGGGTGATCGTGCGCCCCACGGACCCTTGTGCCAAAACCGCAAGCCCCGGATTAAAACTGGACCCGGGGGTGGCTTGGGCAAAAGCCGCTTGCAAATGGTCTGGCGACAAGGGGTCAAGCGCCAGAACGCGGCAACGCGACCGGATTGTGGGCAAGACTGCGCCCGGGCGGTGGGTTACAAGAAACATCACCGCGCCGGCCGGCGGTTCTTCCAGCATTTTCAGCAGTGCGTTTGCGGCCTGCGTGTTCAGATCATCGACTGCGTCCACGATCACCACACGCCGCCCATTCCCACCGGCGGACATGGCGAAAAAATTCCGCAAGCGGCGAACTTCATCCACGGGGATGACCTGTTTCAGCCGTTCCGTCTTTTCGTCCAATGGTCGACGCAGAACAAACAGGCCGGGTTCAGACCCTGCCAAAATGCGGGCCATGATGGGATGATCGGGGGCCAGCGCAAGGCGGGTCAGGGGGTCGGCTGCCCCGAACATTCCGCCGTCTTCCGGTTTGCCCAAAACGGCTGCTGCAGCCTGATAGGCCAGCGTCGCTTTCCCAATGCCCATGGGGCCCGTGATCATCCACGCATGGTGCATTCGATCGTCATTCAGGGCTGAAAGAAGCGTTTCAACGGCCGCATCATGACCGTACAGATGGCGGGTTTGTTTCGGGTGGGGTGCGTCCGGCAGACGATCGGGTTCTGGCGCGTCTGTCATTGCAATGCCGCAGACACACGGGCCAACAGATCCGCATGGATGTCGGCGATGTTTCTTTCTGCATCAATCATCTGGCAACGATCCGCGAATGTTTCGGCCAGATCCCGGAATCCTTGGCGCAAGGTTTGTTGGAACGTCAGGCCGAAATCTTCGAACCGGTCTTCGCCACTGCCACGGGCCAGACCGCGGGCCAGCGCGACCGCAGGGTCCATATCGAACACAAACGTCAGATCCGGTTCGATGCCAATCATGGTTGAATGCACCTGATCCACAAGATCCCGCAAATCCCCACGGGTGGCCCCTTGATAAACGCGAGTGCTGTCGGCGAACCGGTCACACAGAACGATGTGACCTGCGTCCAGTGCGGGTCGAATGGTTTTTTCCAGATGGTCCCGACGGGCAGCGGTGAACAACAACAGCTCTGTCTCTGCGGACCATCGTCCGGGATCGCCTGTCAGCACAAGGCTGCGAATGTCTTCTGCGCCGGGTGAACCGCCCGGTTCGCGGGTCAACACAACCCCGTGCCCTGCATCCTGCAACGCTTTCGCAAGCATCCGGGCCTGCGATGATTTGCCGGACCCATCAATCCCTTCGAACGTGATGAATAGCCCCGACCGGGACCGCGCCGCTGGCATTACAATGCGCCGCCCACGGATCCTGTAATCTGGCCCATCAGCACCTTGGCGGCGGTACGAACCCGGGGCATAAAGCCCCCGCGCGCCACATCATCCGCAGCCACAAGTGGCAGCCGGCTTTCTGGCAGGCCCGGGGCGGTGATCACCAATTCCGCGATCTGGTCGCCCTTTGCGATGGGGGCTTCCAACGGCCCAACGTATTCGATGTGCGTGACCATGTTTTCGGTGCCCGTCGTCGGCACAAGGATTTGGGGCGCCCCTGCCATGGTCAGCCCGACAGTGCGGGATGCGCCCATCCAGACGTCCGCCTCTGTTAGAACAGTGCCCGGCGCGCCCAAAGATCGTGCTGCGAATTGGCGAAACGCCCAATTCACGATGCGTTCGGATTCTTCGGCACGTGCGGCATTGCTGTCCAATCCAGTGATAACAAAGATAATGCGACGGTCGCCCTGTTTGGCCGACCCGACAAGACCGTACCCTGCTTCGCGGGTGTGGCCTGTTTTCAGACCGTCCGCCCCGACGCCCAACCCCAACAGCGGATTGCGGTTTTGGGTGTTGGATGGCGCGCGCCCGTCAAACGCAAATTCGCGTTCCGAAAACAGCGCGTAGTACGCCGGAAAGTCGCGGATCAACAGATCGGCCAGAATACCCAGGTCTTCCATTGACATGCGCTGGTTGGGATCGGGCCAGCCATTGGAGTTTGCAAATGTGGAATTCATCATTCCCAGATCACGGGCCCGCTGGGTCATCATCCGCGCGAACCCGGCTTCGGTTCCATCAATAGACAACGCTTCGGCAAGCACCGCACAGGCGTCATTCCCTGACAATACGATGATGCCCCGCACCAGATCTTCGACGCTGACACGGTCGGTTGTGTCCAGAAACATCGTGGACCCACCATAGTTCATTGCATGCTGTGACACGCGCAATTCTTCATCCCAACGCAGACGTCCGTCGCGCAAGGCTTCGAATGTCATATAAAGCGTCATCAGCTTTGACATTGATGCCGGGGGCAGGGCTTGTTGGGCGTTCTTGTTCAGAAGGATCGTGCCCGTGGTTTGATCCAGCACATAGGCCGCCGTCGCACGTGTTTCAAACGCGCCAACAGCAGTGCCAAGGCTTAGGGTGCCTGCAACAAACAGGCCAAAGATGTGGCGCAGCGACATGATATCCCCCTGTGTCGTGTCAGCCCTTTACAGCATATGCGTCAGAAAAACCTTGTGCTTTCACTTTGGTCAAGAGTTCATCAAAGGCCGCGCGCGAATTTGCTGGTCCGGCCAAGACCCCCCACACCGGTTTCCCGTTTGCCGTGTCGGACCGCACACGCGCCGGGATGCCAGCGGCGATCAAACGATCTGCCACTTCGTTTGCGTTTGCCTGAACTGCAAAGGTGCCGACCTGAATGTATGGCCGGGCAAGGGGTGATGCATTTGCGGGCGCGGCCGTTTCGGCCGGGGCAGGGGTGGCAGCGGGCAATGGTGTTGAATCGACCCCCAACGGTGCTGGTACCGATGAAGCGGGTGCTGCGGCGTCAGGGTCAGGCACGTTTTCCTTGCGCAGGGCTGTGACATTCAGAATCTGTGGCTGCCCAGCGACAAGCCCCAAGGCCGCCGCCGCATCTGAACTGACCTGCAGGTCTGGCCCGGGCAGGTTCGTTTCTTTGCGAAACAATGCGCCAACCACGAATTTGTCATTGGCAGGATTGCGCACGATCACCCGTTCCGGATCCCCCACGGTGGGGTGCGCGACCCAAACACCACCAAGCGACGGGCGGCCGTCCCAAAGCCCGTTTTCCGTGACCTGAAACACTTGTGGGGCTTCGACATCGCGTTCAACCAGTTCCGTGGTTGGCGTGCCGGGCGCAGCGGGTGCAAGAAATTCCGGCGTCTGTCCAAAATTTTCACAGGCCGCAAGCAACATGCCACAGGCACACAGCAACAGCGGTTTGAGGGATATCATGGGTCTGCGGGATGCGCGCATCATGGCGTCACCTTTTTTCTGCTCTTTGTCGCGGCGTCTTTTGCGCCTTTTTTTATGTTTTAGCGTGGCCAACGCTATCTGCAAAGTCCCTAAGGGCGCTGGCGGCTTGAAACCGCCCTTGCTGAATCATTTTTGCCCCGCTACATCACCCGTGTCGGAGGTTTGGCAGAGTGGTTTAATGCACCGGTCTTGAAAACCGACGTACGTGAAAGCGTACCCAGGGTTCGAATCCCTGAGCCTCCGCCATTTACCCTTTTTGATCAATTTTTGTAGGGTTGTTATATTTCTGTAAGATAATGATTTTATAATATTTTTTCCGTTTTCCGTTTTCCGTTTTTGTTCGCTTTCCCTCATTTGTGCCTGTATCGTTACCTTGAGTGGTAGATAATGTGGTATAAATGGCGTCTCATCTGACAGGTAAGTTGACAAAGAAGCTGGTCGAGAATCTCGGCGCTGGGCGGCATGGGGACGGTAACGGGCTTTATCTGGTTGTTGATCCATCCGGGGCACGCCGTTGGATCGTGCGTGTTGTGGTCAAAGGGCAAAAAAATAAGAAGGGCGGGCCGCTTCGTACTGACTTCGGTTTGGGTGGTGCTGACATCGTTACCCTGCACCAAGCACGGGACCGGGCGTTGGAATATCGCCGCATGGCGAAGCAGGGTCTGCATCCCCGGTTCCATGGACGCGTTGAAATCCCAACTTTCGAAGAAGTCAGTCAACAAGTGCATCTGGAACGGATGCCGACTTGGAAGAATGCCAAACATGGTCAGCAATGGATCAACACCTTGCGCGACTATGCCTTCCCAAAGATTGGGCGGATGCCCATTAACACGGTCAAAGAGCCAGAGGTGATGATGTGTCTGTCCCCGATTTGGACAGAAAAACACGAAACCGCCAAACGATTGGCCCAGCGGATCAAGACGGTTTTGGATGTGGCGAAGTCGAAAGGGTTTCGTGAAGGTGAGAACCCCGTGACCGCGATCAAGGATGCCGGGGTACTGCCAAAGGTGAAGGCAAAGCCCAAACACCATGCAGCAATGCACTATCGTGATGTGCCTGCATTCTTCGCTGACCTTGGAACACGTGATGCTATGGCGGCGAAGGCGCTGATGTTCACTTGCCTCACCGTGTTGCGTACGGGTGAAGTATTGGGGGCCAGGTGGGATGAATTCGATCTGGACGCCAAAACCTGGACCGTTCCCGGTGAGCGAATGAAAACCGGCGAAGATCACCGGGTTCCTTTGACGAATGCAATGATCGACATTCTGGACACAGTTCGACCGTTGAAATCGATCTATGTGTTTGAAGGTCAAAAGCGCCACCAGCCGCTGTCTAACATGTCCATGCTGATGCTGTTGCGCCGTATGGGTGTTGAAGGAGCGACGGTGCATGGCCTACGATCTACCTTCCGAGATTGGGCGTCAGAAGTGGCACAAGTCCCGCGAGAGGTCGCGGAGCTGTCTTTGGCCCATAAGGTCGGCAATGATGTGGAGCGTGCTTACGCACGATCTGATTTATTGGACAGGAGGCGGGTACTAATGGACGATTGGTCAAACTTTGTTTCTGAGGTGCAACTGCCATGACAATATCGAACCCGAACGTCATTGAGTTGAACCAATATGAACTCCTTCTTGGCGACTTGATTTATGTGCCACTTGCGGAACCAGACCCAGTGCTTCGAGCAAAAACCCTGGAAGCGTTTCGGCAGGTGGCACGTCAATATTCTGCTGACGGTTACCGCTCAACGAAAGATCATCCTGCGCATCAACATTTAAGGGCTTCGGCTTACCTCACGCCAACTGAAGATGACTACCAGGACATTGCGGATGGGAACGGAGAATTTACGGAGGCGGTCGGTCGGTTCCGCCAACAGCATCAGCGTCGCTTCAATGTAGCGATAAACATAGCTGAGCGACTATTTTTGACGACTCACGACAATGAATTTAGAGGCCTTTATTCCACTCCCAATGGAATATTCTCTCAGGTCTCAGAAATGGCGCGCGAAAACGGAATAAGGGGAGCTCAAGACAAAGATACGCTACGCGGCATTTGGAACGACTATCGCGGGATAATCCATCTGCCGCTCGCCATGGAGCTGTCAAAGCACTCGAAAGAAGACCCACCCCCACTTCTACCTTTTGCCCGCTCTTTGCAGCAGGCATTCAGCCAAAACTGTCCCCGCAACTCTTCGAAGCCGTACGTGCCAGCTCACGAACAAATTTCTTTTGTAGAAATATCAATGCTTTAACCTCCCCGATTTCGTAATCGGGGAAGTCCCAACAGCCAACAAACGCTCTAGCAATCCGACTCAAACGACTGAATCGGAGACAAAACGAGCAATGCCAAAACTCTTTGACAATGATCTGACATATGTCCTTGGCGATCCTGAGCTAGAGCTTCTGGGATCGAAGGATAAACTTGCGCAATGGCGTCATTATTCGAAGGGCCCTGCCTATTATAAGCTGGGCCGAAAGATCGTCTATTCCGGCGCTGATCTAAATGCTTGGGTTGAGGCCCAGCGCGTATCAAACAGTCAGGCGTCCTCGTGATGGCTGGCGCGGTCCCATTCAAAATTCGTCTGCACACCTCACCTCGGGCGCTGGGCATCTGGCAGGGGGGACAGCGATGACTGACGAAACTCCAGATTTGTTCGAGGTGTTTTCTCAAGAACCCGCCTCGAAACCTCAGCCTTGTGCGGAAGAGGTGGATCCAAAGCGAACCGCCCCTGGTCTTACAGCTCCACCTGAGCGCATGCCAAAACGCAACTCAGAGAAGCGGTCCGGTTCTGGAAACTCTGCCGCGAATACGGCCTATGAAGAACACTACCTGACGGAACAGGACCTCACGCGACGCTACCAAGTTAGCAGGCAGACACTGTGGCGTTGGGTAAATGAGGGAACCTTCCCTGCGCCCGTTATCTTCGGAAAGAAAACGAAGCGTTGGTCAACTTCAGTTGTGGAGCGCCATGACAGTGAGAGGACGCAGTATTCTAGACGTAGTGCGGTGAAGACCAAATCCCGGAGAGCAGAGCCATGAACCGTTCTTTTCATAAGGTCAGGCCATCTGTTCATCGGGTCTATTCTGTAAAAGAAGTGCTAAAGCTGTACAGCATTTGCCGCAACACCCTATCAAATTGGGTCAAAGATGGGCTGGCGCCTTCGGACGCTCGACGTCCCCAAGTGTTTCAGGGTTCAGAACTGAAACGGTTTCATGGTGAAAACCGCAAACGCAAAAGTACGCGGCTTGCGCAAGGCGAATTCAAATGCCTGAGCTGCAAGTATCCGGTGTTTCCCTGCAAAGAGGATCTTGAGCAAGTAAGGCTGTCGTCGGGCCCTGTGTTGGGCAAAGCCATATGTCCGGACTGCCGTGGGCCTATCTCAAAGTTACTAAGTGCAACAGAATGCAACAGGCTGGACGACAACACGAATCCCACGACGCAGTTGGACTCAAAAGACGAATCCATTGGAGAACCACAACGTTGTCTTGGGACAATAGAGAGGATGCATCACACAAATATCCATCTTCTGAACGACCGAGTGATCCACGTCTGGCAGCAATATGCAGGCCGATATGACCCCAAAACCGTGGCACAGCATCTTCAGGCAATTCGGGATTTTGAGGACTTTCTCGCAGGTGCCTGTTTCAAAAAACTCACGCCTATGACGGTGTCGGACTATCGAAAAGACCTCATGGCGAAACTTGAGACAGGCAAATTGATGACCTCGACTGTTACTCATCGGGCCTCATTTGTACGCAGCTTTCTGACATGGCTGGGGACACAACCGGGATACAAATCCCTCGATGCGACGCTTTCCGATTATCTTGACCTGCCGAAATCTGTTCTCGCACGGTCCAAACGCACTAAGGACAAGTCTTTCCCTGATCAGGAACACGCCTTGCAGATGGTTGCCGCCATGCCAGACAAGACGATCCTTGATCGTAGGGACAGAGCTATGGTTGCTTGTGCATTCCTGACGGGACTAAGGGCCTCTGCCTTGATTACCCTTCCCATCGATTGTGTTGACCTCGCGAAGCGCACCGTTCTGCAGGATGGTCGCCGAATGAAAGCGAAGAACGGTAAGACTTACCAGATCTGTTTTTTCCCAGAATGGGAGGCATGCGAAGTCATCTTCACTGAATGGATAAACGAACTCAACAGATTGGGCGCCTCCCCAACCGGTCCAGTCTTCCCCAAGCAAGATGATCTGTTGATGCCAGACCTTTTGGGTGGCGAGGTACGCTTTATGCGAACACCCAAAGCCCTGTGTCGCGCCTTTTCGCGGGCCAGTAAAGCAATAGGCCAAAGCTATTCCCCTCATCGCGCCCGCGACACACTTGCCGCGCAGGGGTCTAAGATATGCCACACCATGCGAGCTCATAAGGCTTGGTCCATGAATCTCGGCCACGAAGATATCCGAACCACTGAACAGTACTACGGTGCCCCCACCGACACCGAGCGCCAGGCCGTTATCGAAAACCTAAATGCCCCACAGGATGCTGCCGCTGATCGAGGCGATCTGGACCTCATACTGGACTATAACGACCATCACGTGCCCCGAGGCACACCAGAGTTCGAACGCGCACAAAGGTTGATCGAGGAAAGAAGGAGAAACAGATGAGTGAAGTCAGCATTGGAACTTAGGGCGGAAAGCGGACCTTCGCTGAGCTTGCAACATGGTTCCAATAAATGCTCAAAAGCTGCCGTTGTGTTGGGCCCCAAAAACTCGCCTTTTCATTCCTAGAATAGGATAACAGTAGGCACTATATTGTGTTGAAAGCGGCGCGGCGAAGGCAAGGTATAGGCAATGAGCGATGAAGACTCCGAAAATAAGAAACCCAGAGGTTTCGACATTTCCAAGTTAGGCGTGGAAATGAGCGATCAAGACCGCGAAGCCGCTGACCAGAAACTACGCCGTAAGTTCAAAGACCTTTCATCTGGTTTGAGTGGCATCGGAGCGGCCCAGAAAGCAGCGCTTGGCTTAGGCGCATCTGGCGTCTTTGCAGATATGGCCAGCCAAGCAGAACGCCTAAACCGTATTGTGGACCCAATTGGTCTGCAAAACTTGACTATGGGTATAGACCGGGCGTCATTGGGGATACCGCGGTCCATTCTGGACAGCCTGCACATAGACAGCCCCTTTGGACGTTTGGCGGCTGATATGGAACGTCAGACGAAGATGTTTGACAGCCTGTCACTGGGCATTGATCGACAAATGGGACTAGTGCCCAGCATCTTGCGTGACTTCGAGTCCAGCTATGCTCTTGGGATCACACGGGCGCTAGACTTGCCACGCATTGGGGACACCTTTGCTGCGCTGGATATTGGCAGGTATGGGCGCATTTTCGACAACGCGAATGCCCTACGTGGTCTGGGCCTTGGCGTAGAGTTCGGGGACCGTTTCAGCACCCTTGCGACTAGTCTTACTGAGCAAATGCAGGCCCTTGGGCAGATCGGTAGCATCGCGGCTGCGGCCCAGATCGGACTTGGGCTATCCGGCAACATCGAAGAAATGCTTGCCCGCACCATCGCCGCGCAAGAGGCATTGGCGGGACAGGAACAAGCGCCGGTAGATGAAACGACACGGCAAAAACTTTCGCGTCAATTGCTGTTGCTGTGCAACATCATCACCATCCTGTCTTTCTTCATGATGGTGGCGCTCGAAGTAGAAGACCGGCTTTCAGACGATGAAGACGCGGCTATACGAGCGAACGCAGAGACTATGCAGAAAATGCAAAGCTCAATAGACGCGCTCACGTCTCAGCTACGGGAAGTGACTGCTACGCAAGAGGCCGCAACGGAACAAGATAGGGCAACTGACGCGGCTATCACAGACCTTCTACGCGAAATTGCCGATAGCCTTTCAGATCAAGAGGAATTGGAAGGGCCAGAAGCTGGCGCACATCCTCCCCCAGCGGATTAGGGGGCGGAAAGCTGTCTTTCGCTGCGATGCCGCGCGAAATCAGATGCACTGACAAACCGGACTTGTGCAACTGCAGCTATTGCTGGCGCAGAACGGCTTCGCATGCGCAGCGTGACTCACTTGGCAATGCAGCGTTTTTCGCGGAAGCAGCCGTTCAAACAGGCTGATTTAGTTG